>JANMPU010000028.1:0-28524 GCA_031369985.1 Sphingomonas sp.
GACGACGGCAACATGACCCAGCGGCATCGCGCGGCTCGACCGGAATGCCATGACTGCGCCTTCTTTCGGAGTATCACCACGGGCATAACGACCGTCGGCCTGACCCCACCAAGTATGTGCATTGCCGCGGATGTCGACGCCACTGATTTGACGGGCATAGGGGACGCACTGCCAATATTGCGCCTGAGCGGGGGTGGCAGCAGACCCTGACATCATAGCAGCAGCCAAGCCAAAGCTGGTTGCGAAATTCCGCATGCACTTTACCCCTTGCAATCCCTGATCCTTTTGGTGGCGGGGGAATGGTTAAGAGGGAATAGCCAGGCGCGCGGACTCACGATGAGCCGCGCAATCATCGGGATGAAGCGAGCAACGGGACTGCAACATATGGTGTTTCGCGTCGAATCAGTGCTGACCGGTAGTGTTCGCCCCTTTGCTGATGGCGAGGCGAGCGCGATTGAAAAGTCGGCGGTTGAGGGGCCGCGCGCGGTGCATTGGCTGGGGATCGAGGGCGATGCGCAGGCGGATTTGAGTGTCCATGGCGGCCCCGACAAAGCAATCCACCATTATCCGTTTGATCATTATGCGCATTGGCGGACGGCGCTGGGTGCGTTTCCGGTGCTGAAACAAGCGGGTGCGTTTGGCGAGAACATCTCGACGGTGGGCCTGACCGAGGAAATTGCCTGTATCGGTGATCGATACCGGTTGGGCAGTGCGATCGTTGAAATTGCGCAGGGGCGGCAACCCTGCTGGAAACAGGCGCATCGGCTATCGAGCCGCAATATGGTCGCCGCGATGGTCCAGACGCGGAAATGCGGCTGGTATTACCGGGTGATACAGGAAGGCGCAGTGGCGGCGGGGGATGATCTGGTGCTGCTCGAACGCCCGCTTCCCGAATGGAATGTGCGGCGCGTGATAGGGTTGTTGATCGCTGGGGAGGGGCGGATGGAGAAGGATGCCGTGCGGGCTTTGGCGGAGATGCCGGTGCTGGCGGAGAATTGGCGGTTACGCGCGGCGCATATTCTGAGTCTCTAAAGCCGCCGGAACAAAGCGCCTGCGCCCCAACCAAAGCCCACCGACAAAGCCACCGCGATCAACCCATAGATAAATGGATATTTGACTGCCGAGTTCGCGACGAACCGTTCAAACCCCGACTTGCGAATATCAACATCGCGTGTCGCCGCCGCAATGATTTTGCCATCGCGGATCAGGAAGGTTTCCGCCGTGTAGCGCCCGACGGGCACGCGCGCAGGAATGCGGAGGCGGGCGCGGTAGAGGACGCCTTTCGTAATCTCGACCGCGCCGGGGCGGTCAACAAACAATTGCCCGCGTGCGCGCAGATCGACAAAGCCGGTTTCAAAGCGTTGCGCCTCGGTCGGCCCGCTGCCGCTGGCGGGTGAGAGGTGGATATTGCCGAGGCCAAGTTCGTAAATCGCCGCCGTCCGTTCATCGACCAGCTTGTCGAGCGGGCGCGATGACGCAATTGCATAGAATGTCGGGGCGGAGCGAAAACGTGCGCTCGACACATTGGCCCAAATGAGGCCCGCGAGCTTTTGCTTTTCACGGACAAGGATCGACTGCGGCGGCCCTTTCAGCACCACGGCAACATCGGTCCGCCCGTCGGGCACACGCCCGCCAGGATAGACGATGGCACCGAACAAGAGCAGCTCCGCGCCGGTGAAGGAATAAGCGATCTCAACCTCGCGCTGCGACACGTCGGGAACGAGCAGCGGCTCCTCTGCGGCGGTGAGAAACAGGAGCGCAACGGTGGCAAACAGGCGCTTCATATGAATTGCACCGTGTAGATTTCGTCAGGCTGCCAGCCGAGGCCCAGCGCCATGCGGATCGCGACGCCAATAACAATGGCCGCGAGGAACAGCCGCAGATAATCGGGCGCGAATTTGGTCGCGAGCCGCGCCCCGACTTGGGCACCGATGACGCTGCCCAATAGCAGGAGGGCAGCAAGAACGATGTCCACGGCTTGCGTCGTCAGCGCATGGACCATCGTTGTTGCCGCAGTGACGAACAGGATTTGAAACAGGGACGTGCCGACCACGACGCGCGTTGCCATGCCGAGTAGATACAGCATCGCAGGCACCATGATAAACCCGCCGCCGACCCCCAGAAGCACCGTCAAAATCCCCGTCACAAACCCCAGCAACAGTGGCGCGAGAGGCGAAATATAAAGCCCCGACGCATAGAAGCGCCAGCGCAGGGGGAGCGACGCAACCAGCGGATGATGGCGGCGCTTGCTTGGCGGCAAGGTTTCGCCGCGCAGCTTCGCTGTGACGCTTGCCCATGCCTCGCGCATCATCAACGTGCCGATGCTACCGAGCAAGCCCACATAGAGGATCGCAATGATCGTATCGATTTGCCCCCAATTGGTAAGCAGGTTGAAGAGGCCCGCCCCGGCAATCGCGCCCAATATGCCGCCCGCAACAAGGACCGCGCCCATTTGAATGTCTACCCCGCCGCGCCGGTAATGCGCGAGTGCGCCCGAAACGCTGGCCCCAGTGACTTGCGTTGCGGCGGATGCGGCGGCAACTGTGGGCGGGATCCCGTAGAAGATCAGGAGCGGCGTCGTGAGGAACCCGCCGCCAACGCCGAACATCCCCGACAATAATCCAACGCCACCCCCCAACAGGATGATGACCAGCGCGTTGACCGACAGGTTCGCAATTGGAAGATAGATGTCCATGCGTCTGAAAACTGCCTAGCGTCCCGCGCGGCTGAACGCACCCCTAAAGCGCAGATTTTCAAATTTGACCCAGTACTCCGGGCTTGACCCGGAGCTTTGCGACTTGGTCAGCACGTGGTCTCGCCGGGCTCCGGATCTAGTCCGGAGCACAATACAAAGTCTAAAAGTCAAAACCGACCGTGACGGCGGGGCCCGAGGCGGGCGCCGCATCGCCCGCAATACGTTGTCGCCATTCGGCGGAGACGCGGAGGTTGGTTTCGCCCATGGTCATTCGCGCGACAACTTGCGGGCCGATGTCGAGCCGTGCCGGACCGGGTTGCGCGCCGCCCCATGCGCCTGCGCCGATGCTCAGGCTGCCTTTTTCGGTGATGAAGACGGGGCGTTCGATGCGAACGGCACCGTCGATGAAAGCGGCGGGGTTTTTGATCCCGACCACGCCCGCTTGGGCGTAGCCGTCCAGTTTGACGCCATGACCGAGTTTCACGTCCGACACCCCACCATAAGCGAAAATCGCCGGAGCATCGCGCCCGCCCTTGTCGAGCGAAAAGCGTTGTTCGGCGATCAGGCCGATATTGCGGCCCCTCAGCGCGAGGCCAATCGCGGCTTCGCGTCCGTTGGGTTGGTTGAGCGGCGCACTTACCCGTGCCGTGATTGCCAGCATTTCGGGGCCGGGCGTGAAGAACAGCCGCATGCCAATCTGGCTGCCCCCCAACTGCCCGCCCGACGCAAGCGACGCCGCACTGTCCCCGCGCATGAGTGCCCATGCCGAGCCGGACCAGCGTTGGGGCGGGGATGCGGCAATGGGCAGGCCGGGGGCAATGGGGGTTGAAACTTGTGGGGAGTCGGAAGGTGCGGCAGTTAGGAACGCAGGAGGGCCTACTGCTGATGCCATCGCTACTGGCGTAGCGGCGATGGTAGTTGGCATAGCCTGCGCGGTGGCAAGCCGAACTTTCGCAAGCGCCCGCAACCGGGGGCTGGTAAGCCGGCGTTCGGCGAAAAGCGGCACGTTGTCGGATAGTGGGATGGCAATCGCGGGCGCAGGGGCGGGGTCAGCCTTTGCCACATCAATCGCGGGCATTACAGCGGATGTCGCCGCTGGCCATAGTGCCACAACGCGCGCCGCTGTCCACCCGCCCAGCACTACACCCAGCGCGCGCAGCGGGTGGCTGACCCTCGTCATTCGGCTGGCATGAAGTCGGGCAACGCATGGCGCGTCTTGTCCCACCGCACCACGCCGTCGCGCCGCATGGTCAGATAAAGCCACAAGGCTCGCCGCGCCGCCATAATCGCAATGACATTGCCGATGATGGCACGGGGAATGGCGCGAAGTCCCTCGCGCCAGCCATATGCGTGGGTGACAAAGAAAGCGCGCATCGCGAGCCGCCAGAGGAGAAGTGCGCCGCTGAGTGATAGCAACTGGCCGAGCAGCGGCGTTGGCATAAAGGGGCGGGTCCCAATCACCTGATATGCGATCCACAACACGCTCGTAAGGATCAATGCCGCATAGCCCGCAACCAGCACGACGGCGGCGAGCAAGGCCCGCCGATCATGCAACCGCATCCAGATTTCGGCCGCACCGCCGCGCCACCCCAACCGGTCCCATCCCGCAAGTGCAATGCCGGTGATCCAGCGCGATTTCTGGCGCACGGCGGTCTCCAGTGTCGCGGGAAAATGCGCACGGACGCCCACCATGCCCCGATGCCCCGCCCCTGGAAGACGCACAAAAGCCCCACGACCGCGATAAGCCGACAAGCGCAGGCCGATCTCATAATCTTCGGTTAAACTGTCGCGATCAAAGGGCTCGCCGCCGCGCTCCGTCGCCACTCGCATCAACAAGTCGCGCGAAAAGGCACAGCCCACGCCCGCCGCCGGGATCGCGGCACCCAGCGCCTCGCGCACAACCATCGTCTTGCCATGCGCTTCGGCAAATTCATCGCAATAATGCCCGCCGATCCAGCGCGACGCCGCATCTGGAAGCGGGAGAACGGGGAGCTGGACGAGGTCGAACCGTTCAACCAACGTATCGAACACGCGCAATTCGGCGGAATGAATGATGTCTTCCGCATCGTGGAGGATGATGGCCTTGGCGACGAAGTTTTCAGCAGCCTCGTGCGCCTGTAACGCTGCCCATAATGTGTTCAGACAATCCGCTTTTGTCGTTGGCCCTACATGGTCCCCTACGACCAAGCGAACCAGTGGCGATCCCACCGCTCTAACGGTTTCAATCGTGTCGGGGTCGTTCGGATAGCACCCGACGTAAATCCGGTAATCATGATGGTTCACCGTCGCCAGCGCGTGCGCCAACATCCGCCCAATCACATTTGCTTCATCCCACGCCGGAATGAAGATGATCATGCGACCCGACTTATCGGGTACCGCCAAAGTGCGGACGTCGACGCGGTCATGTCTGGTGTAAACAAAGAAACGGCGCCAAAGGCTGCGGACCATCCAGATCATGTCGATCAACAGGTCGTCAATGCCGCCGATCAAAAAGCCGACAACAGCAAAAAGCATCAATTCATGGGCAGCAAAGACGAACCAACCATCCAAGACATGCGCCCCCGCAATGCCAAAAGATGAAGTGTTCTTTACTGCAAAGCAATGAGTCAACCGATTCGGACGAACTACATACCCATAATGGATGTATTTCGGTCAACACGTAGCGAAACCGGGCCGCCATTTTGCCGCTCAACTTGTTGAAGCCAGTGCGGATTATTGTGGAATATATCGATCACATTTGCAGGCGCAGTTACTTGTGCGGCACCTATAATCCTCGCGCGTTGGATACGGCGGATCAGTGCGACCGCCGCAAATCGAGGCGCGTCAAACTGGGCACGCTCGAGGATCGATGTGCGCGCACGCGGACGGATAAGCTGTAAAAAGCCGAAGCCGTTCACTGCGGTGCGCTCATATGGTTGCGGCAACTCGGTGTCGAACGCTTCTGCGATAGCGGCCCGGCCCGCTTTCCCCCCTACGGTGGGTAAGTCGATGCCGATATTGCCAGCTATGCCGAACCGGCGGATCGCTCGTCCCGCCGCTTTTGCCCCGGCGATTGCGAGCGGAAGCGGTGGCAAAGTCCCATCGACGTCAATCAATGTCATCGCCGGGGTTAGGCTGATCCGTACGGTACCATCGATAAACGGCACGACTCCGTTCGCAGCTTGCTCAAGCAATTCGGACCAGCCCGCATCCTCGAATAGGTCCCGATCGCGCAGATCGATCCGGTGGTGCGTACCGATTTGAGTCGCTAAATCTGCGCCTTTACCCCACGGCGCATCGGTGATCCGCCCCTTTGCGCGCTTCACGGCGCCCGGTTCAGGGATCGCATCACGGACAATTTCCACTTTGAGGACCCCGCCCTTGGTCGTGCGGTCGAGGGGTTCGACCAGCACTTCTTCGCCGCTGTCGATTGTTGCGATGCCGCGCCGCCCGGGGACTAGAATGCGAGTCAGGCGCGCTTCGGCCACCGTGCCGACGCGCAACCCCGGCCACTCAATCCGCGCTTCGATGATGCAGTCATCCTGGATCAGGATCGCGCGGTTTTCGCCGATCCCGGTTTCGTAAAGCCATTCAGCCAAGGATTAGGCCCGCGCTTAGCAACAGCGCGCGTGTCTCAAACAGCGGCAGGCCGACGACGCCCGAATGGCTCCCCGACAGGAAGCGCACGAACGCTTCCGCGCGCCCTTGGATTGCATAACCGCCTGCTTTGCCGCGCCATTCGCCACTTTCGACATAAGCGTCGATCTCTCGCACGGTGAGTGGTTTGAACGTGACAATGGTGGTCGACAGGCGATGCCGCGCGCCGCCTGCCGCAATCAAGGTCACAGCGGTCAAAACTCGGTGCCGCCGCCCCGACATCAGCGACAGGCAGGCGCGCGTCGCCGCTTCATCCTCGGTTTTGGGCAGGATGCGGCGGCCCACTGCAACCACCGTATCAGCGGCCAGCACTACGGCATCGGGATGCCGCACGGCGACAGTGGCGGCTTTTTCGGCGGCGAGGCGGGTAACGTGCAGGTGGGGCAATTCGCCGGGGTGCACTGTTTCATCAATATCAGCAGGATCGACGGCATCGGGCACCGCCCCAATCCGTGCGAGCAACTCAAGCCGTCGCGGGCTGGCGGAGGCGAGGATGAGGCGCGGTTTCGACAACGCGCGAACCCTACTTAAACCGGTAGGTAATCCGGCCCTTGGTCAGGTCATAGGGAGTCATTTCACACAACACTTCGTCGCCCACGAGGACGCGGATACGGTTCTTGCGCATCTTGCCGGCCGTGTGGCCGAGCACTTCATGATTGTTTTCCAGCTTCACGCGGAACATGGCATTGGGCAGCAATTCCATCACTTGCCCGCGCATTTCGATCAATTCTTCCTTGGCCATGCAGCCCTTTTCTTGTGTCAGAGGGTGTAAAAAGTCGCCGCGCCATAGCGAAAGGTGTACGTAAAGGAAAGCCGGTCGCGCGCGCTTCCTTTCTAGAAGCTGACAGCGCAATTCAGGAACCGGTCAGCGCCGATTCGGCACAGCATGAATTATGGGCACCGGTTGCGCTTTTGCAGCATGGCCCCTTGGGGACTTTGACGATGCGTCACCGCCATTTGCTTGCCGTCCTGTTGGCTAGTTCATTTTCAGTGCCCGTGCTCGCGCAAGAGGTCGAAGCGACCGTTGCCGTTGAAACGCAGACGCAGGCCGCCGTGGTTCAGACAGCAGCGACCGATCAGGAGGATCGCCGTGACCGTCGCGGTGGTGAAGGCAATGGCGCGGGGTGGCGCGGGCGCGATGCCGGTAACGAAGGGATGCGCGGAGCTGTCGAGCGTGTAGAACGCATGCCGCAAGAACCGCAGTCTGCTGAACCCGAGCCGCGCCGTGATTGGGTGCGTCAGCGGGTTGAAGGCGGCAGTAATGAAGGGGGTAGCGAAGACCGACAACGGCGTGAAACCCCGGTCATGTCTGCACCAGTGATGGCCGCACCTGCTGCGCCTGCCGTTGAAAATCGCGGGTGGCGCGGTGATTGGCAACGTCGGGTTGACGAAGTGAGGGGCACGCCACCCACGCCGCCCGTTATTCGACAGGATCCCGTGCAGGCGAACGGCAACTGGCGCGGTGGTGACCGTGATCGCGATGGTCGCCCGAACTGGCGCGACCGTGACCGTGACGGCGATGGTATCCGCAACAACCGCGATTGGGATCGCAACAATAATGGTCGCGTCGATGGCCGCTGGGACGGGAACAATAACGGCGTTGTTGACCGCCGCTATGACTGGCACCGCAATGGGGTTCGGGACAATCGTGGGAATGATAACCGGCGCTGGAACAATAATCAGGGTTGGAACAACGGCGGCCATTGGAACAATGATCGCAATTGGAGCAACAACCGCGACTGGAATCACGGATGGCGCAATGATCGGCGCTATGATTGGCAGACTTATCGTTACAGCAACCGCAACACTTTTCGCCTGCCGCGCTATTCCTCGCCCTATGGCTATGGCTATCGGTATCAGCAGTTCGGGATCGGCTTTTACCTTGAATCCGTTCTGTTCGGGTCACGCTACCGGATCAGCGATCCGGGGCGTTATCGCTTGCCGCAAGCCGATTGGCCCTACCAATGGGTGCGCTACTATGACGACGTTTTGCTCGTCGATACGCGCGATGGGTATATCGTCGACGTCATCAACAACTTCTTCTGGTAAGCAAAATTCAGGTCCGGCGTAGCTTCTCGCGCCGGACCTTTTTTGTTAGCGGGGCAAATGGCTCTCAATCGCCTTGCCGAAATTGGACGTAGCACGGCTGCGCGCCTTATCCGCAATCCGCATGTCCAGTCGGTCGCGGGGCAGGGGATTGATCTTTACGTCTTTCAGAATTTCCTGACGCCCGAGGAATGCGGCGGGCTGGTCGCCATGATTGATGCCGACCGCAAACCGTCGGGTCTGCTCTCGCCGACCGATGATCCCGATTTCCGCACCTCGGAAAGCTGCGATCTTGATCGCTGGCATCCCTTTGTTCAGGGCCTCGACCAACGAATCTGCGAATTGATGGGCATGAAAGAGCGGCAGGGCGAAACGCTGCAAGGACAACGCTATGCCGTCGGACAGCAGTTCAAAGGGCACCACGACTATTTCCACCTCAGCGAATCCTATTGGGAGGTGGAAAAGAAACGCGGCGGGCAGCGCAGCTGGACTGCGATGATTTATCTCGACGAACCGACAAGCGGCGGCGAAACATGGTTCAGTGCGGCGGGCTTGAAAGTAACCCCGCGCAAGGCAATGTTGCTCGCGTGGAACAATATAGACCGAAAAGGCGTGCCCAATCCGCAGGCGTTTCATGAAAGCCTGCCCGTAACCGCCGGACAAAAGAACATCGTGACCAAGTGGTTCCGTGAACGGTTCTGGAATTGAAAGCGACGTCGCGCGAGCGCATCCCGCCCGAATTTTCGATGTTGTTCATGGTCATGCTGGTGATTGGCGCGGGCAATACCGCGCTGCAATCTGTCATGCCTGCGATTGGCCGGTCATTGGGGATTGCCGACAGCGTGATTGCACTGGCGTTTTCGGCCTCGGCGTTGTTGTGGGCCTTGGCCGCGCCGGTCTGGGCCAAGCGGTCGGACCGGACAGGGCGGCGGGCAATGGTGCTGACGGGTCTCGCCGGCTTTTGCGTGTCGGTGATGCTCTGCGCGTTCTTTCTGACGGCGGGGATTCACGGTGCGATCACGCCCGTCATGACCATCCTCGGTTTTATTGCCGCAAGGATGATTTACGGATTTTTTGGAAGTGCCGCGCCGCCCGCTGCGCAAGCCATTCTCGCGACGCGGACAACGCGCGAGCAGCGGACGAAGGCGCTCACTCTGCTTGCCTCTGCGTTCGGGTTGGGCACAATCTTGGGTCCAGCCCTCGCAAGCTATTTCGTGCTCCCGGGCGTCGGCCTTGCGGGGCCAGCCTATTTCTTTTCTGCCACCGGCTTTGTTGTTTTGGCCATCGTCTGGTGGCGTTTGCCCAAGGATGTGGGGAATGCCGACGCGCGGGGCGCCCCGACCAGCTATCCCTCCATCGGCGGCAACCTGACGGGTGCGAGCGTCACGGCCGCCACGGCCGAGCCTTCGGATGCCGGGATCAAACTCACGGATGCGCGCATCTGGCCATGGATGCTTGTTGGCCTTGTCATGGGCCATGCGCAGGCAATGGTGGGACAGGCGATTGCGTTCCTTGTCATCGACCGGCTGACGCTCGATCCCACAACGGTCCTGTCGCAACAAACCATCGGCATTGTCCTGACGGCGGGCGCAGCAGCGGCGTTGTTGGTGCAATGGGGCGTCATCCCGCAACTCAATATGAAACCGCGTGCGTTGGTGCTTGTCGGGCTTCTCCTCGCCGCGCTCGGCTGTGCAATGACCGCAGTTGCCGACTCGCTTTATGGCATATCAATGGCGTTTGCGGTCGCGTGCGCGGGATTTGGCTTTGCACGCCCCGGCTGGACAGCGGGCGGATCGCTTGCGGTCGGCCCCGAACTTCAGGGCGCAGTTGCGGGCCGGACCACTGCCGTGAACGGCTTGGTCTTTGTGATCGGTCCATCGCTTGGTGTGGGACTTTATGAAATCTGGTGGCCGCTGCCCTATCTGGTTACGGCGTTCGCTTGCACGGTGCTCGCAGCCTATGTCTGGCGTGCTATCCCTCGCGACACATAAAAAATGGCCGGTCCACGAGGGACCGGCCTTGTAAAGTTTATAGGAGAGGATGCCTGAAAGGCACCGTCTTTGTGCAGTGCGGCATGAAATGCTGCAAGTGCGAAAAGAAAAATCGCGCTTGCAAAAAATGCATCTTGAATTTGGACGTAAAATAGTCATCTTTGTGACATCGAACCGCTGCAAGCCTTGGCTCGCACTGCACAATAAGGGGAGATGAATGCGGCGATTACCGTCCTTGTCGGGTGTTGAAGCGTTCGTCGCGGTTGCGCGCACGGGCTCGGTCAAGGCTGCGGCGGAGGAATTGGCGCTGTCATCACCGGCGCTTAGCCGCCGGATTCAATCACTTGAACGCTTTGTCGGGCGCGATTTATTTGAGCGGCGGCATCAGGCGATGGCGCTGACCCCCGCTGGGGAACGCCTGATTGCACTTATTGCCCCTGCGATTGATCAGCTGTCCGATGCGCTCGAAACGGTGTCGAGTGACGGCGATGTCATGCGCCTTCGGCTGGGCGTGCTGCCCCTCTTTGCGACGCAGCGACTAATGCCGCATCTCGCCGAATTGCGCGCGGCACACCCGCAATTGCATCTCGACCTAGACACCGCACCGCATGCCGCCACGCGCTTGGGCGACGGTATTGATGCCGCAATCATTCTGTCGCGCGAGCCCGATGCGGCGCTGCATTCGGACCGGCTTGACCGGAACAAAGTGTTTGCGATTTCCGCCAAGCATATCAAAAACGGCCCCGGCGCGATCACGCGACCCGAACAGTTGCGCGAGCTGACCGTCATCATCCACCGCGATATGCCCGACACGTTCGAGGAATGGCGCAACGCAATGGGCATCCCTCACCTCGAACCCGCCACGGTCGATCATTATGATTCGGGGCAGCTGATGCTTGACGCGGCAGCGCAGGGGCTTGGCGTCGCGTTCATGCACGAAAGCCATTTCAACGATTCGCACGATGATCGCCTCGTGAAGCTGTTCGATGCCGATGTCGAAAGCCCGTACAGCTACTGGTTCGTCTGTCGCCCGCGCGCGCTGGAAATGCGCCCGGTACGGGTGTTCAGGGATTGGGTTGTAGAGGCAATGGCAGCGTAGCTGAGAAAATGATGTGCTCCGGAAGCGCTTTGGACGCAGTCGGATATAACGAAAAGACTTCGTCATGTTCAAGCATGACGGGGCGTTTTCTTTGTGCAAATACAGCGCGATGACTGGCCTTCGCATCATCGACTACCGCCCCGACCTTGCGCGAGACTTCCACGACATCAATGTCGAATGGATCACATCGATGTTCGCGCTCGAACCGCATGACCGCGATGTCCTCGAAAATCCCGACCACTTCATCATCGCCCCGGGCGGGACGATCCTGTTTGTGGAGGCCGACGGGCTGGGGATCGTCGGCGCTTGCGCCCTGATGCCAGCAGGGGGCGGCGCGTGGGAACTCACCAAAATGGGCGTCCTCGAAACCGCGCGCGGCCGCAAAGCGGGGGCGTTCCTCTTGGCCGCGGTGCTGGCGCGCGCCGCGGCGATGCCCAAAGTGAAAGAACTCTTCCTCCTCACCAATCATCAATGCGAGGCCGCGATTCATTTGTACGAAAAAGCGGGGTTCGTGCATTCGAAGGACATTATGGCGCGGTATGGCGCGATGTATGCGCGGAGTGATGTGGCGATGGGGTATGGCTTACGCGCGCACAACATGTCGGCCATTCCCGTTTAGAATTGCACGCACGCATCATGACGCGGTCGAGGTCAACGTGCACATACGACCAGCGCAAATATAAAGCTGATTGATGTTCTTTGTTTGTTTCTAAACGATTCGTTGATTGAGCACGTTCGATCTGACTGGTTATGTCAATTGGCACAAGAGATTTCCATGGTTAACGCTGTTAACGATGGGGGCGGTTCGTCGCCCTACGCAATGTCACCTTGCCCGCCGCCGACGCCGTTTCAAAAAATTGGCAGTGCGGCTGTTGCTGGTGATGCAGCGACAGTCAATTCTGCGATCGAGTCCTTCAAAAATCTGGACACCACCGATACGCGCGCGCTGTTTGACGAACTCATCAAAGATCCAAAAACGCTCGACAAATTTGCCCATGAAATGGTCGATAGCGGCACTTTTGGTGGCGGTATCTCGCTTGACAAACAACGAGCGTTCTTTGCCAATATTGCCAAGAAGTTGACTGGAGACCAACTCGCCAAAGTTGAGCAAGCATTTGCAAAAGCGGATTCACCAGAAGTCAGCCTTCGTAGCGTTGAAGAGCTTTCGAAGGCGGTCTCAACGCACGCTCTGCCCCTCGACAAAGCGGCTTATGTGGCGGCACTTGCGCCCTTGGCGTCTGACCAGACGCAATTTAATGGAACAGGTTGGAATGCCGCCGGGACAACATTTCTCGTAGATCCAGAAGCGCGGGCGATCGCAAGGGTTATGTCGGAATGGCAAAAGCCGAATACTGATCCCAATTTTGCGATCGCGATGAAGGCTATTTCTCCCAATGCATCGCAAGATGACAAAGCCTTTGATTCGGTCGTGCAGGCGGCTGCTGGAATGCAGTATAATTCAGTGACCAAGAGGGTTGAGAATATCAAATTAGAAAATTTAACGTCGGAACTTTCGAATGTTGTGGCGAGCCTGAACGGTAGCTTTTCTTATCAAGGCGGCCGTGGGAGCGTCGCAGCCGCTGACGTGAAAGCAAATTTTGTGATTTCATCGAGTTTGCTGTTCAATCATGCCAATTTTGTAAAGAATGACGTTCGCGTCCCTCAATTCTTTGACGTTGAAAATGCGAAGGCGATCGCAAATGTGATCAATAGTGATGAGGTCGGCGTGATTACGACGCTTTCGCAGGGCAGTGATTATGTCTTGGGAACAGCCTTGCGGGAATATGCGCAAGTGATGATCTCCGACGTAAAAGACGGCAAAAAGACACTCGAGAAGCAGATGACAGCATTTCTCTCTGACGAGGGGCCGGACGGGAAAAATACGTTAGAAATTTTGAAATCGAGCGTGACGCCTGATGGGAAGTTAACGGCATTTGCCGAGCAGCGCGGCAGGGCCTTCGGATATTTGGCGGGTGCAATCTCAGCAGGATTTGAAGAAGTTGCCGATAACAAAGCAGAACAAGCGAAACTGATTGCAGCATTTTTGAATGATGTTCTGGGTGCCGCGAAAATACCAGGTGCCAATGTCACCAGCGCCCTTGTCGAAATGGCGTTAACAGAAGGTCGAGACAATCCGGCGCGCGCGATGGTTGAGGCAATGCTTCCAAAAGGGACTGGCAATAAAATCGATCTAAATCCCGATGCCATTGCAATGATTATGGAAGGCTATGTCGGCCAAGCAATCAGGCATTAAGGAAGGAGCGGGGTTTGGGTTAAAATTTCATTTTTGTAACCCGCGTTGACAGGGGCTAGCGAAACTCCTCTGTCCTACACGCTGCTGATCTGCCATCCCCCGCAGACTCTTTGAAATTTGCATATTCCGGTTAGTGTTCGAGCATTTTACGTGCTCGGGGTTTGATCCGGAGCTTTGCGAAATTTCGTGCTGACCCCCGTCGCAAAGCTCTGGGACGAGTCCGGAGCGTAGGGCTGCGTAGAAAAGCAGTGTCAACTTTGTCAACTTCGAGCCGCCGCCACTGCCCCCGATTTCCAACGCTTAACTTCACACGCGACACCCGAACCCTTTGAAGTTTGCGAAGTTACCAGCGTATTTTTGGCACTTTTGCATCAAGCGCTCAAACCATCATTTCGGGCCGCACCACCCGGTCAAATGTCGCGGCATCGACCAGTCCCAGCGCCAGCGCCGCCTCGCGCAGGGTCAGCCCCTCCGCATGCGCGTGTTTCGCGATCTTGGCGGCATTGTCATAGCCGATTTCGGGCGCGAGTGCGGTGACGAGCATCAGTGAACGGTCAACCAGTTCGGCGATCCGTTCGCGATTGGGCTCAAGCCCGTCGATGCAGCGTTCGGCAAAGCTGGTCATTGCGGTCGACAGCAGATCAATCGAGCGCAATATATTCGCGCCGATCAGCGGCTTGAAGACGTTGAGTTCGAGATGCCCCTGCATTCCGCCGATGGTGATGGCCATATGATTGCCGATAACTTGCGCGCAAACCATCGTCATCATTTCGCACTGTGTCGGGTTGACCTTGCCGGGCATGATTGAGCTGCCGGGTTCGTTTTCGGGGAGGGTCAGCTCCCCAATCCCCGCGCGCGGCCCGGAGCCGAGCAAGCGGATGTCGTTGGCGATCTTGGTGAGGGCGACGGCAAGGCTGTTTAGCCGCCCTGACAGATCGACCAGCGTGTCGTTTGACGCCAGTGCCTCGAACTTGTTCGGTGCTGTCTCGAACGCCAACCCCGTAATCGCACTAATCTCACGCGCCATCGCCTCGCCGAAACCATCGGGCGCATTCAGACCCGTGCCAACTGCTGTCCCGCCCTGCGCCAGCCGCACCACAGCATGTTCGACCAGCGGCATCGTCCGGATGTGCGCAGCGCGGATTTGCGCATAATATCCTGAAAACTCCTGCCCCAGCGTCATCGGCGTCGCATCCTGCATATGCGTCCGCCCGATCTTGACGATGTCGTCCCACGCCTTGGTCTTCGCCAGCAACGCATCCTCAAGCCGCATCAACGCGGGCACGAGCTTTTGCATCGCCGCCAGCACCGTGGCCACGTGCAATGCAGTCGGAAAACTGTCATTCGACGATTGGCTCATATTGACATGATCATTGGGATGCACCGGCGATTTCCCGCCGCGCGTGCCCGTCATCGCTTCATTGGCGATCCCCGCGATCACCTCGTTGACGTTCATGTTGGTCTGCGTGCCGCTACCGGTTTGCCAGATGACCAACGGGAACTGGTCGTCATACTTGCCCGCTGCGACAGCCGCCGCCGCCATCTCAATGGCATCGGCCAGTTTCGCATCCAGCCCGTGCGCACGGTTCACTTGCGCTGCGGCTTGCTTCACGATGGCAAGCGCGTGAACAATCTCAACTGGCATCCGCTCGCGGTCACCAAAAGGGAAATTTTGGATGCTCCGCTGCGTCTGCGCCCCCCAATAGGCGCTCGCCGGGACTTGTATGGGGCCGAAACTATCGGTCTCGGCGCGGGTCGCGGTCACTTTTTCCGCTTGAAATCCACCGCCACGACGTTCGACCCGTCTTCAACGGGTTCGAACGGCGCGTCATTGCCGGCAACCTCATGAAGCGCAGGCTCAGTCCCTTCGACATCGACCTGAAATTGCAGCGCGAAATTGACCGCCGGGTCCACAAAGCCCGTGATTGCCGAAAACGGAATGAACAAGCGCGCGGGGATCGCGTTAAAGCTCAACCCGACTTCAAACGCTTCATCATGCACTTTCAAATCCCAGAATTTATTCTGGAGCACCACCGTCATTTCGTCGGGAAAACGCGCGATCAAATGCGCGGGGATGTCAACACCGGGTGCTTGCGTCTTGAACGTTACATAGAAATGATGATCACCGGGCAGCGCACCATCATGCGGCACTTGGCCCAGCACGCGACCGACAACAGCACGCAGTGCCTCCTGAACGATGTCGTCATAGGGAATCAGGCTGTCGGGTGCGGTATCTTCCATCGCCGTAATCCGTAGCGTCTGCGCTTGCGCGGTCAAGACGCGTTGCACAGCCGCGCGACGAAGCTATAGGCGTTGACCATGCGCACAGGCACGGTTCACCGCAAGACGAACGAAACCTCGATCAACGTCGCCGTCAATCTCGACGGCACCGGCGTCTATTCGGTCAGCACGGGGATTGGTTTCCTCAATCATATGCTTGAACAATTGTCGCGCCATTCGCTGATCGATCTCGATGTGAAAGCGGTTGGCGATCTGCATATCGACCAGCATCATACGACCGAGGATACGGGCCTTGCGATTGGCGAAGCGATTGCCAAAGCGCTCGGGGATAAGCGCGGGATTGTGCGCTATGGTTCGGCTTATGCACCCATGGACGAGACGCTGACTCGTGTGGCGCTCGACATTTCGGGGCGACCCTATTTCGTGTGGAAGGCGGGGTTCACGACCCAGCGGCTGGGCGAATGGGATACTGAGCTTATCGAACATTGGTTTCACAGCTTTTCGCAGACCGCGGGCCTCACGCTGCATGTCGAATGTCTCTATGGTCAGAACAACCACCATATTGTCGAAAGCTGCTACAAAGCGCTGGCGCGGGCCTTGCGGCAAGCGGTCGAGATTGATCCGCGCAAGGCGGACTCGATCCCCTCGACCAAGGGCGTTTTGTGAGTGGTGTTGCGCTGATTGATTATGGCGCGGGCAATCTTCAGTCAGTTTTGAATGCGTTGAAGGCGGCGGGGGCGAGTGACATTGCCGTGACCGCTGACTCAGCCGAAGTTTTGGCGGGTAAACGCATTGTCCTCCCTGGCGTTGGCGCATTCGCGCATTGCATGGGCGCATTGTCGGCGATTCCGGGGATGGTTGAGGCGCTGAACGAAGCAGTCATCGAGAAAGGCCGTCCCTTCCTTGGCATCTGTGTTGGCATGCAATTGATGGCTGATGAAGGCCGCGAACATGGCGTGACGCCGGGGCTCGGCTGGATTCGGGGGCATGTATCCGCAATGTCCGCTGCGCCGAACCTGAAAATCCCGCATATGGGCTGGAACGATGTTGCGCCCACTGCCGCGCATTCGGTGATCGAAGCGGGCGAAGCCTATTTCCTGCACGGCTATGCGTTTGCGGGCGAGCATGTCCTCGCGACAACTGATCATGGCGGCACCCGCGTCGCCGCCATTGGCCGCGACAATATGCTCGGGGTACAGTTTCACCCTGAAAAGAGCCAGAGTTACGGCATCGAAACGATGAAGAGGTTCCTCAAATGGCGGCCTTGATCGTCTTCCCCGCTATTGACCTGAAGGGTGGCCAAGTTGTCCGTCTTGCCGAGGGGGATATGGACCGCGCGACGGTTTATGGCGATGACCCGGCGGCGCAGGCTATGCTGTTTGCCGATGCCGGCGCCGAGTATGTCCATGTCGTCGACTTGGACGGTGCGTTTGCAGGGCATGCGGTGAACGCCGATGCGGTGGCGCGCATCGTCGAGGTCTTTCCCGGCCATGTTCAGGTCGGCGGCGGCATCCGGACGATGGCGGCCGTCGAAGGCTGGTTCGAACGCGGCGTGTCGCGGATCGTTATCGGGACCGCCGCCCTCAAAGACCCGCAACTCGTCCGCGATGCTGCCAAGGCGTTTCCTGGCGGCGTTGTCGTCGGCGTCGATGCGCGTGATGGCTTCATCGCGACCGAGGGGTGGGCCGATGTGTCCGACGTCTCGGTGCTCGATATGGCGCGCCGGTTCGAGGATGCGGGCGTCGCGGCGCTGCTGTTCACCGACGTCGGCCGCGATGGCTTGCTCACCGGCTGCAATGTCGAAGCGACTGTCGACCTTGCTCGCGCGCAGAGTTTGCCGGTCATCGCCAGCGGTGGCGTCAAGAATGTCGGCGACATCCGCATGCTCGCAATCCACGCCAAGGACGGCATCGAAGGCGTGATTACCGGACGCGCGCTTTATGATGGGCGGCTTGATCTGGCGACTGCGCTGGCAGTCGCTGCGGCGTGACCGTCCGTATCCGCGTCATTCCCTGCCTCGACGTGTCCAATGGCCGCGTCGTCAAAGGGGTCAACTTCGTCGATCTGCGCGATGCGGGCGACCCGGTCGAAGCCGCGCGCGCCTATGACGCGGCGGGGGCGGATGAGCTTTGCTTCCTCGACATCGGTGCCAGTCATGAGGGACGCGACACGATTATCGACGTTGTCCGCCGCACCGCCGAAGTCTGCTTCATGCCGCTGACCGTCGGCGGCGGGGTGCGCAGTGCCGATGATGCCCGCGCGCTACTGCTGGCCGGTGCGGACAAGGTCGCGGTCAACAGCGCCGCCGTCGCGCGGCCAGAACTGGTCGCGGACATCGCGGCACGCTTCGGCAGCCAGTGCGTCGTCGGGTCAGTCGATGCCCGCCGTGTGGACAACCATTGGGAAGTCTTCACCCACGGTGGACGCACCGCCACCGGCATCGACGCGGTCGAGCACGCACTGAACCTTGCACGACTCGGGGCGGGCGAATTGCTCGTCACATCAATGGACCGCGACGGCACGCGCGACGGATATGATCTGGCCCTTACCCGCGCCATATCCGATGCCGTCGACATCCCTGTCATCGCGAGCGGCGGCGTGGGCAACCTCGGCCACCTGATCGAAGGCGTGCGTGAAGGCCACGCCAGCGCTGTCCTCGCGGCATCAATCTTTCATTTCGGCGAAGCGAGCATCGGCGACGCGCACCGAGCATTGGCGGCTATGGGCATTCCTGTACGGAAATCGTGCTGACTGTCCCATTATGGTAATCAAGGTCGTTACTATGTCGTAGCGACTCGGGCGCGGGATGTGCGATGGAAAAATTATGGAACGGGGGTTCATCTTTTTGATTTTGCTTGCTGCGAGTACGCCTGCGCTTGCGCAATCGAGCATTAAAATTCCCGAGCCGACTGACATCATGCTGTTCTCGCTCGCCGTCGCTGGCCTGATCATCGGGCGCAGCAAGGGCAAGGCACTACCACGCGACGACGATAACGACAGCGCTTGACGTAAGCGCCCATCGCCCGCTTAACGACGGCGTGACCGAAACACTCCGCACCCTCGAAGCTGCCATCGCCGCGCGCCGCGATGCTGATCCCGCATCATCCTATGTCGCAAAGCTCAACGCGGCGGGCGTCGCGCACATGGCCCGCAAATTCGGTGAAGAAGCGGTTGAAACCGTGATTGCGTCGCTTTCCGACGACAAAGCGGCGCTGACCGCCGAGGCGGCTGACGTCTTGTTCCACTTGCTTATCCTGCTGGCCTCAAAAGGCGTCACTCTCGCCGATGTCGAAGCCGAAGTGGCGCGCCGCGAGGGGCAGTCTGGCATCGCCGAAAAGGCCGCGCGAAAGGAATAATCATGCCGATTGATGCGACGCTCCCTTATAATGACGGCAACATTTTTGCCCGCATCCTGCGCGGCGAGATTCCCAATCGGACGGTTTATGAGGACGAGTCTGCCCTCGCGTTCCACGACATCAATCCGCAAGCGCCGGTGCATATCCTTGTTATTCCAAAAGGCGCTTATGTCAGCTTGGATGATTTCACCGCCAGAGCGTCCGACGCGGAAATTGCCGGTTTCATCCGCGCCGTTGGCCATGTCGCGCGCGAAGCCGGGCTCCCCGCGCCGGGTTACCGCCTGCTCAGCAATATCGGTGGCCACGGGCATCAGGAAGTCCCGCATCTGCATGTGCACATCTTTGGCGGCCAACCTTTGGGGCCGATGCTCGCGCGTTAAGTTAGGTTGTGTGACGTGAAACCCAGTGCTCCGGGCATGAGTCGGAGCTTTGCGACTAGTTCGCGCCAATTCTCGCAAAACCCCGGATCTAGTCCGGAGCACAATGCAACGGCGAAATTGGTTCGGTGCGTTAGGGCAGGCGTGATTCGATCAGGGTAATCAACGCCTCAACGCTCCACGCATTCTTAAACTCAGTTGCCGCAACGAGCGTTTCAATGCCGCCGTTGCGCTCGATCAGAACAACCGGCAAATCGACCCTGACATCGGGAAAGGCCGCCCGGAAATCGGGGCGATGATAAAACACGCTTTCGAACGATTGCGCTTTCAACCACGCTTTCCACGCTGGGTTCATGCTGAACGCGCCATAGGTAATCGCGCAGAGGTCGCAGGGATAGGTCGCGGGCGAGAGTGTTTTGTGGATGCTATCCATGATGCCCGCCGCGATCCCGGCATTGGCATTATAGACAAAGAGCAGCTTCACTTGAGCGCCCGCACTGCGTCGGTATCGAGACATTTGGGATCGAGTGGCCATGGTGGCGGCAATGCAAGGACAGGCGCGGTCAACGCCGGAATTTCGACCGACTTACCAATCGCTACGGGATTGAAATCACGGATATTGCGGCACTGGTTGACGGAAGCGAGCAGCTTTGGCGGCGTGTCATAGGCTTCGTAACTTAGCCGGAATGTGCCCCAATGAATTGGGATGGCCGTGCGCGCTTTTGACCGGACGAACACTTCGGCAGCATCAATGGGGCCGACATGGCTGCCCGTGCCCATTTGCCCGGGCACAAAGCGGAATGCGCCAATCGGGATGAGCGCGAGGCGGATTTGTCCATATTTCGCGGCCTCAACCGGCCATTGTCCGTCGCCAAATCCGGTATCGCCCGAAAACATGACATTGCCGCCGGGGAGCACGAAGACGAAGCTCGACCAAAGCGCGCGGTTGCGGTCGCTGCCCCAGCGGCTGCTCCAATGATGGTTGCGCGTGACGATAACGTCGATCCCGGGCTTTACCGGTACGCGTTTGTTCCAGTCGCGGGCGGTCGCGGGAATACCCGCTTTTTTCAGGATCGCGTCATTGCCCAGGCTGGTCACAACCAACGGCTTGTCGCGATCATAGAGCTTTTTGAGCGTTGCCACGTCCATATGGTCATAATGATTGTGGCTGACGACCACGAGGTCGATCTTCGGCAGGTCGTCAAAGGCGATACCGGGGTTGGCGACTCGCTTCGGCCCCACGCCAAACGGCCCCGCGCGATCACTGTAAATCGGGTCGGTCAGGATATTGATGCCGTCGGCTTGGATCAGGACAGTGGCATGGCCGATCCACGTCACGAACATGCGGGTTGGATCGACCTTGTCGACGCAACGCTTCCAGTTTTCGGCGATGCGCGGGTTGGTCACGGGGCAGGGCGTTGCTTCAGCGGCGCCATAGCCTTGCGTCACTGGCACGCTATCGGGCCAAGGCGGGCGACCATCATTTTGCAGGAGAAGCCGGACAATGAAATTGCCGCGGCTGCCCCCCGTCGGTGGGGCCATCGTATTCTCGATACCGGGATTGAAAAAGCGCGCACCATCGAAATGGCTGCTCGCGGGTCCGCCATAATAAATGCGGTCGAGGAAAGGAGGGAGAATGACCAGCAAGCTGCACAGCCCGACGGTCAGGAACAACAATCCGATGCAAAGGTTACGCATCGCTTTAGTGAGAAATCCGCTCATCATTTCCCCAGTGCCGAAATTCAGCGCATAGTCGAGTTTCGCGTTTAGAAAAGGGCCGATTCCCATGCGCATCGAAATCGATGTGGTGCTCGATTATGACCTGCCTGAACCGCACGACGTGCTGTTGCAGATTGAAGTCGCGCAAATGCCCGACCAGCGGATCATCGGCGACAAACTGACGGTGTCCTCCCCAGAGCGGCTCCGCCCTGTCGAAGGCAATGAAGCCGTCGGCCAGCGCACTTGGGCCGCCGGCGTCGGGCAGTTTCATGCGCATTATAGTGCGATCGTTGAGATCGACCGCGCCGTCACGCGGCTTGATGGCCTGTCCGCTGCCGATCCTCGCGACTTACCCGCGGCGGTTGTCCCCTACCTCCTCCCAAGTCGTTATTGCGAAAGCGACAAGTTCGAGGCGTTGGTCGAAAGCGAGTTCGGTGGCCTGAGCGGTGGCGAAAAGATCGCGGCAATGCGCGACTGGATCGGCGGGCACATCGCTTATGTCTCGGGCGCGTCGAATGGCGACACCAGCGCGTCGGACACTTTTATCCAGCGACAGGGCGTGTGCCGCGATTACGCACATTTGCTGGCGAGCTTTGCGCGGGCTGCGGCCATTCCGGCGCGCGTCGTTTCGGCCTATGCGCCCGACGTGACCCCTCCCGATTTCCATGCAGTGGTCGAAGTGTGGCTGGAAGGTTCATGGCATCTGGTCGATGCCACGGGTATGGCCACCCCTTACGATATTGTCCGCATTGCCGTCGGCCGCGACGCGACCGACATCGCCTTCATGACGGTCTTCGGCAGCGCGATGTTTCGCAACCAGAGTGTCCGCGTTACCCGCATGTGAAGGCTGGACAGCCGCGCAGTGCCCGCATAAGAGCGCGCTTCGCCTCTTCGTGAGGAAGGCCCGGGTAGCTCAGTTGGTAGAGCATGCGACTGAAAATCGCAGTGTCGGCGGTTCGATCCCGTCCCCGGGCACCATTCCGATCCACCCTTAGGCGCCGCACTCTTCTTCTGACTTCGCCCACGGGCGGCAATATTGCTGGCGGTGGAGGGTGTTGAAGACCGCTTTCACCTTATCGATAAGGGCGTCGATTCCAGCGCTGAACGCTTCATGATGTTCGACCCAGAGACGGCTGTCCATTTCGTCACGCATGACCTGATCCCTTCTGAAGTTTGTCCATATGGTCTGTGGCAAAATGGCGGGTCGCGCCAACAAAGGGTTGTATTTAATTCATAAGCGTGCCTTATTATTAGAGATGCGCAAAATTCCTCCTTTGTCTGCCGTCCGGGTGTTTGAATGCGCGGCACGGCATGTGAATTTCACGGTCGCGGCGGATGAGCTGGGGATGACGCAGGCAGCGGTTAGTTATCAGATCAAGTTGATCGAGGAGCGGCTCGGTGTTGCCCTGTTCGTGCGCGCAAACCGGCGCGTGACGTTGACGCCGATCGGTCGGCGGATTGCGCCGCTGGTGTCGGGAGCGTTTGACAGCCTTGATGATGCCTTTGCAATGGCGCGGCGCGATGATGATGCGGTGCTCACGGTCAGCTGTGCGATGACATTCGGCCCGAACTGGCTGGCCCCGCGGATTGGCGCGTTTCAGACTGCGCATCCCGAGCTTGCCGTGCGGCTGCATACATCGAACACGCTTGTGGATTTCGCGCGCGATGATGTCGATGCGGCGATCCGGGGTGGGGCGGGCGACTGGCCGGGGCTGAAAGCACATTTTTTGATGCGGATGCCGATCATGGCGCTGGCCAGTCCGGCCTATCTGGCAAGCGTCCCGACGGTCTTGACGGCGGACGATGTGTTGGGGCTCAGCCGGATCAGCCCCGATGACAGCTGGTGGACGATCTGGCGCGAATGCACGGGCGGACGACCGCCCGAAAATGCGTTGCCCAATGCGGTGCGGCTCGATTCACAAATTATGGAGGGGCAGGCGGCGCTATCGGGACAAGGTGTCGCGGTCCTGAACCCTGCTTTGTGGCGGCGCGAGATTGATGCGGGGCAACTGGTGCCGGTGCTCGACAATGTCGCGTTCGACGCGGGGAGCGTGTGGCTGGTCTATCCCGAGCATAAGCGCGGCACCCCCAAAATCCGCGCCTTCCGCGATTGGTTGCTCGGCGAAATGGCCCGCGCAGCCGAAGGCGACCGCGCGGGCATTTTTAGCGAGCGTGCAACTGCTTAGGTTGGAGCGCAGCTTGGCGTGGCGGGTTAGGCGGCTGGCGTCGGCGGTTTGCGGAAACGACGATAGGCCCACCATCCGAGCGCGCCGAGCAATGCCCACGGCAAGATGGCGCCAATGGCGATGATCGCAAAGCCCAGCATTGTTGTGAAGGACGAGACTGCGGTGCGAAACGCCTCGCGGATGGGCGATGCGCCGTCGAAACCCGGAATGACGTCGCCCGAGCCATAGTCGAAAACCATGGGTGTGGTGGCGAGGCTTTCGCGCGCTTCAGTGCGGGTGGCGGAGGCGCTGCGGATTTGTTCGCGCAGGGACGCCGCTTGTTGCGTCAGCTCGGTGCGTTCGCCCGTCGATAGGCCTGTGCGTTTCAACTGTTCTTCGACTTTGGCCAATTCATCGCGCAGTCCGGCCGACGCGCGGTTCGCCCCTTCGATCACTGCACCCGCATCGGTTCCTGTGATCTCGCTGTCCACCAGCATTCCCTCGGCTTTGGTAACAGCAGCAATGCCTTGCTTGCCGAAGTCGCGGGCGAGCGTGGGATCGAGCTTGAAGGCAAGCATGGCGGAAACTTCGTCATTGCTGACCAGACGGTAACGCATGCCCGTGATGCGGCAGCGGTCGAGCCCGAGTTTTTCGCACGCTTGCGCATGTTCTTCCTGAACCGCGCTGATTTTCGCATTGGGGACGCGGAAGGCATAGCGGTAGTTGAAGGCCACGCCCGGCGCTGAGGAAACGGCAATGCCGGGGCTGGCGGCGTCGGCTGCCGCTTCTTCTTTCACATCCATCGTGCGGAGATCGGACGGCTGTTTTTCAGCCGCTTTGCCGCACCCGGCCAGCACAAGCGTTAGCGCAATCGGAACCAGAACAAACGAGCGATGCATCATCCTTCTCCTTGTTATCCTATCGCATAGATATGTTATTCGTTTCATCGTGTAAATACACCATTTCATCGCTGCCGTGATCGGCGGTTGGATTTGGCGGCACAAGCGCCTATCTTTGCGCCGTGGGGAATGGACGCCTATGATCGACTATGATCTGGATAAGGATGGCGATAGTCTTGTTGCGTCCATCCGCAACAGTCCGATTGCGTCGGTGATCAGCGACCCGCGTCTCCCGCAAAATCCAATTGTTGCCGTCAACGATGCGTTCATTGCGCTGACCGGTTATCCGGTCGAGGAAATCATCGGACGCAATTGTAAATTCCTCGCCGGACCAGCGACCGAACCCTGGCTGACCGAGCGGATCACGACAGGCATCCGGGAAAAGCATCCGGTCCTCGTTGAAATACTGAATTACAAGCGCGACGGAACGCCGTTCCGTAATGCCGTGGTCGTGGCACCGGTGTTTGATGCCGATGGTGAGCTTGAATATTTTCTGGGGTCACAGGTCGAGCTTCAGCAAGACGCGGTAGGGCCGTCATCGAGCCGCCATGCGCACGCCGTGGCCATGGTCAAAACGCTGTCGCCGCGACAACGCGAGATATTGGGGCAAATTGCGGGCGGGCACCGGACCAAACAAATTGCGTGGCAGCTATCGCTGAGCGAAAAAACGGTGAAAATGCACCGGTCGTTGTTGCTGAATAAATTGAATACCACAAATATTGCCGACGCCATTCGCGTTGCCGTCGAGGCTGGCCTGTAATTCAGTAGCATTTTGCTACGGTATTTGGTCCGTAGACGAAAGCCCGTAGGCGAAAGTCTGTATGGTGGAGGCTCCACCGAGAGCCCATTTGGCAGCCATCGCAGCGGTGACTCCCTTCATTCCGCTGCGCCAAATGCTGGCCGGATACTCCCCCCTCGTCCGGCCAGCAAATTTTGGCTCTATGTTGGGCCGCGGGTGGTTTGAACAAGGCACGGCGGGTCGCACTTGCCGTGTAATGGAGACATTGATGAATGAACTGACAGCGGGCCAGTTTTCGCTGGTCTACAACGCGTTTTCTTTCACATTTGCAACGATGGCAGCGGCCACGTTGTTTTTGTGGTTCGGACGATCACAGGTCGGTCCAGCCTATAAAACAGCATTGACGATTTCGGGGCTGGTGTGCGCGATTGCCGCCTATCATTACTTCCGCATTTTTGAGAGCTGGAACGCCGCTTATGGCGTCGCCGACGGCGTTGTTACGGCCACTAACGTCGCGTTCAATGACGCCTATCGCTATGTTGACTGGCTCCTGACTGTGCCCTTGTTGTTGATCGAGCTGGTGCTCGTGATGCGGCTTTCGCAAGATGAGACCATGTCGAAGTCAGTCAAGCTCGGCGCCGCAGCGGCCCTCATGGTCGTGCTTGGGTACCCGGGCGAAATCGCGACTGACAACACGACGCGCGCAATCTGGGGGACGTTGTCCGCCATTCCCTTTGCCTATGTTATGTTTCAACTGTTCAAGGGCCTTGGCGAGTCGATCGAGCGCCAGCCCGAAAATGTGCGCGAACTCGTCAAGAGCGCTCGTTTGCTGACCTTTGCATCGTGGGGCTTTTATCCCATCGTCTATATGATACCGTATACGAGTCTCAGCGGCGGGTTGGTCACGACCGGCGTTCAGGTCGGTTACACAATCGCGGATATTATTGCGAAGGCCGGTGTCGGCGTGTTGATTTATATCATCGCGGTTCGCAAGTCGGCAGCCGAATATGGCACGCCTGCGACGGCAAGCTGATATGATTTTTGCCCGCCGGGTCGCACCTTTGGGCATAGCGTCGGTCGGATGGTCCCCTGTGCCATCCGACCGATTGTCATTGAGTGTTATGGTGCACTGGGGGCTTACAGCGATTAGTTTTTTGGCCGTGTCAATCGGGGTTTCTTTCGAAGCGCCGGTGGTCACGATGGCAATTTGCGCAGCCCTGCTCTTGTTCGGATTGCCGCACGGGACTCTTGATTTAGCGTTGATCGGCAAGTCGGAAACGGCGTTGCAAAACGTCGGAGTCGTCCTGCTCTATCTCGGGCTGGCGGCGGCGATGTACGCGGTGTGGCAAGTTCACTCGGGCGTGGCGCTTCTGGTTTTCTTTGCGCTGTCGATTGCGCATTTTGCCGAGGATTGGGCGGGTCGATTGCCGCCATTCTTGGCGCATGGAACAGCCACGGCGATAGTGCTGGCACCCGTTATCTTGCATCGTGCTGATGTCGAGCCGCTTTTTGTCGTTATTGCCGGTGGTTCGTCAGTCATTGCGACCGATGTCGCCATTCTCCTCGCGCCGGTAACGCTGGCGGTCGCGGTCGTCGGCGTTTTGTCGCTCTGGTTTGACGGTCACCGGCAAATGGCTGTGTCGGCGGGGTTTGCCGTTGCAGCAATGCTGTTTCTGCCGCCGCTCATTGGCTTCGCGCTATTCTTTTGCCTGATGCATTCACCGGGACAGTTTTCGGCGGGACTGGCACAATTGGGGTGGAAGCATGATAAAAAATCGCTGCGGGTCGTCTTACCGATGACGTTGGCTGCTCTTGGGATTGCAGCGATTATATTCGCAAATGCGACCGCGATGTCGCTATCTGAGTCATTGGTGATGACAGTCTTCGTCACACTGTCTGTGCTCACAGTGCCACATATGGTCGTGCCGTTCGTAATACGGCGGCTGCGGATTCCTACGGCCAAAGGTCCGTATAGGGCGACTCAGTGAACAAGGTCATACCTTTGTCATCAGAATTGCAGCGACCGAGAAATTTCCGTTTTTCGTTCGCCGCAAATGCTGATCGGTTTTCCCCCAAAACCGGTCAGCCTGTTTCCGGGAATATGTTGGTGCCCCGACATATCCCCCGCCAAACGGGTCGCACCAGTTGGCTTCTTTGGGCCGGACCATCCGAAGATGGTCCGGCCTTTTGCTTTTCTGGCCTCTCGCATCCGTGAATCTTCGCTGCTAGGCGACGACTATGGCCACTGATTTGACTGACCCGTTTGACCACATTGTCGATGCGCCGTTCGATAGTGCACTGTCGGACCGGTACCTCGTTTATGCGATGTCGACGATTACGGCGCGGTCGCTGCCCGATTTGCGCGATGGATTGAAGCCTGTTCACCGTCGCCTGCTGTGGGCAATGCGGTTACTGAAACTCGATCCGGCGAGCGGGTACAAAAAATGCGCGCGCGTCGTTGGCGATGTCATCGGCAAATATCATCCGCACGGCGACCAGTCGGTTTATGACGCAATGGTCCGCCTCGCCCAGACATTTTCGCTGCGCTATCCGCTGGTCGACGGACAGGGCAATTTCGGCAATGTCGACGGCGATAATGCGGCGGCCTATCGCTACACCGAGGCGCGGCTGACGGCGGTTGCCATCGATCTGATGGCGGGGCTCGATGACGGCACGGTCGATTACCGCCCGACCTATAATGGCGAGGACGAAGAGCCCGAAATCATGCCGGGGCTGTTCCCGAACCTGCTCGCCAATGGCGCAAGCGGGATTGCAGTGGGAATGGCAACGAACATTCCGCCACACAACGCCGCCGAAGTGATTGATGCGGCGATCCACTTGATCGATCAGCCTGAGGCGGATGATGTTTCGTTGCTCGAATATGTGCGCGGGCCGGATTTGCCGACGGGGGGACTGATCGTTGATCCGCCTGCGGCAATTGCGCAGGCTTATGCGACGGGGCGCGGGTCGTTTCGGGTAAGGTCGAAATGGGCGGTCGAGGATCTGGGGCGCGGGACGTGGGTCGCGGTGGTTTCCGAGATTCCGTATGGCGTGCAAAAAGGCAAGTTGATCGAAGCGCTCGCCGCGCTGGTCAATGACAAGAAACTGCCGATTTTCGCTGATGTCCGCGACGAGAGCGACGAAGCGATCCGCATCGTCATTGAGCCGCGCAGCCGGGCGGTTGACCCCCATGTGCTGATGGAAAGCCTGTTCAGGCTGTCGGAACTCGAAGTCAAAATCCCGCTCAATCTCAATGTGCTGGGGGCCGACCGGACACCGCGCGTGATGAGTTTGAAGGGCGTGCTGA
>JANMPU010000034.1:0-80557 GCA_031369985.1 Sphingomonas sp.
CGTTCGCCGCGATAGGCGGACCGGGTGAGTTCAACCGGACGACCGTCTGCACGGCGCGTCAGGCGTTCGATGCGCAAGATTTCGCTGCCTTCGGGGATGGCAAGCAATTCTGCCTCGGCAGGCCCGGCAAGTCCTGCACGGATTTTCTGTTGCCCCGTCATCGGCCGGTTCCCGCGTTCGGCGAGCGCTTTGTAAAGCGACGGCCCCATGACCGCGATGTCTGGAATCATGTCGGCGGGGACGACCGCATTTTCGACCGCTAAGGCTTCGCCGCTTGCTAGCCGGACACGGTTCAGCCGGGCAACTTTCGCCCCGCGTGCCAGATCAAGCAGGCGAATTTCCTCATCGGTCGCCATGTCGATGCTCTTGCTGATCCATCGCGTATCCGCGGCATCACCGCGCGCCGAGGCGTCTTCGCTGAAGCTGGTTAGGAACGAACCGGGGGCCTGAATACGCGGCGTTACAAACGTCCCTGATCCCTGCCGTCGCGAGAGCAAGCCTTCCTCAATCAGCAATTCGGTTGCCTTGCGCACCGTGACCCGCGACGCGCCAGTGATCGCGCAAAGATCACGTTCGGAAGGGAGCGCTTCGCCTGTTGCAATCTCGCCTTTCAAAATCTGTGCGCGCAGGGTCGCGGCCAGCTGCATATAAAGCGGTGCGTGACCTGAAGGCATGGCAAGCGCGGCGGACGTCATTCGGACATTGTTCCCGCGTCAAGTGCATCGCGCAAGATGCCATCATGCAACGCGAGCAACGCCTTTGCGCTATCGGCGGTGTGGCCGAGCGCGATCAGGACCGCCGCCTTTATGTCATGCCCTGCCGCTTCAACCGCGTGGATCGCCACATCTTCGGGGCAATCAGTAATTGTACGAACCATCCCCTGCGCGCGGTGGAGCAGCTTTTCATTCGAGATGACCATATCGACCATCAGTCCGCGATAGACGCGGCCCAGCCGCAGCATGATCGCAGTGGACAATATGTTGAGGATCGCTTTCTGCGCTGTCCCCGCTTTCATTCGCGTCGATCCCGCAATGATCTCGCTGCCTGTCGCGGCAACAATTGCGTGGTCGGCGGCGTTCAGCAGTGGCGTACCAGCATTGTTCGCAATCGAAATTGTCAGTGCGCCTGCCGTCCGCGCCGCTTCTACTGCACCTATTGTAAAGCGCGTCCGCCCGCTGGCCGCGATACCGATGAGGACATCGCCCTTGCTTATCTTGTGCGTCGCAACGCCAGCGCGCGCGGCATCGGCATCATCTTCCGCACCCTCCGCACTATGGGCGAGCGCATCCATGCCGCCTGCCATCAGATAGACGAGCCGCGCTTCGGGCCAGCCAAAAGTCGGTCCCAGCTCAACGCCATCCTGCACGGCAACCCGCCCTGATGTACCCGCTCCGGCATAAGCAATCCGACCGCCCGATTTCAGCACCACCGCGGCCGCGTCCGCTGCTGCCGCTATCGCCCTGGTTTGCGACCGGATGGCGGCAATCGCGTCGGTCTGGCCGTCAAGCATCGCCGTCACCGCATCGACTGTTGGCCAGCGATCAATGTCGGCAAAACGCGGATCGGGGGTTTCAGTGCCCGCCATTGCCTGCCTCCGTGCGTTGCTGGTTACCCGTCATACAGACAAGGATGGCGATGGTCGTGCCAAGGCAAAGCTGCCACGGGAACGCTATGGTCTTGATGACCGCTGGCAGGCCCAGCGCCTCAACAACAAAGCCCTGAAACATCAGGATTGTGACAAACCCGGCAATCAACGCGGCAATCACTGATGTCGACGATCCCCGCTTTGTGAACACTGCCGTGAAATAGACGCCAAGCAATCCCGAATAGGCGAACGCCATCACACCGAGCACGAAATCAAGCAACGGCAAGCTGCTATAGCGCTGCCAATAATAGCACAGAATCGACATCGCAAAGAGTGCGAGCCCCAGCACCACGGTCGCAAAACGCCCTGCCGCTACAAAATGCGTTTCGCCCACCACCGCGCCACCGCGCTCGCGCCACGGGCGATAGAAATCATTGATCAGCACGGCAGACATTGAAATCAGTCCCGAATTGATCGCCGCCGCCGCAATGACGCCCACTGTCACCAGCCCGCGCAGGCCCGGCGGAATTTCGCTCAGGATGAAATACATGAACACCGTTATTTTTTCGCCCTGAAATGTCTTGGCGACCGCGCCGCCGCTCGACGCCATCAAGTCGGGGCGCTCGTAAAAGACATGCAGCAACGACCCGATGAGCAAAAACAAGAAGATCACCGGGATCGACGCCCACACGGATGCGGTCAGCGCGCGCGCGCCATCCTTGGCATTTTCGCACGCCAGCACCCGCTGCGTCGTATCCTGATCCAGCCCCGAATTGCCGATATTCATCAGTGTCAGGCCGGTCATTACGGCAAAGATCGAAAAGGGCGTGGTCAGGCTGAAACTCGTATCGATCAGCTGCATCTTGTCGACGCCGCCGGGGCCATGCTGCAACCCATCGATGATCGCGGAAATTGGCGCGGGGATTTTCATGAGCAAGAACACCAGAACCATAATCGCCGCGCCGACATACAGCACGACCTGCACCAAATCGCTCCAGATCACGGAATTCAGCCCGCCCATGAACGTGAAGACAAGGCCGAAGATAAGGAGTACGAACGACGCAATCGCAATCTGGTGCGGCTGCACGTCCAGAAACATGATCATCGAAACCGCAATCGCCGCGAGGTAAAGTCGTGCACCACTCGCCAGAATGCGCCCGACGAGATAGGTCACGCCTGCCGCGCGCCGCGCCACCACATCGAACCGCTCTTCGAGCAATTCATACACCGTCGTCGCCCCCATCGCATAGAAACGCGGGATCAGGACATGCGCGACGAAATAGGCCGCGATGAGCGCGCCAATCGTGCTGCTCAGATATGTGTAATTCCCCCGAAAACTATTGTCGGGCACGCCAAGGAAGGTCGCGGCCGACTGCACCGTCGACAGCACCGACACCGCGACCAGCCATGTTGGTGCATGATGGCTTGCCAGGAAATAATCATCCGACGTCGCCATCTGCCGCCGGGTGGTCAGCCAGCCCGCGATTGCGAGGATCGCCACATATCCGGCGACGATCCCCCAATCGAGTGCGGTGAACTGGATCGGCGTCATGCGCCGGACCTATCCACGCTTTATCGTTTAAGCGTAAGCGAAAATCCGAACGTCCGCCCCAGCACGTCATAAGTGTCAGGGAAGGTGTTGAACGCGCCGGGATTGACCGGCAACGGTGGCTTCTTTCCGAACAGATTGTCGATGCCGACGGTCAGGGTCAGCCCATCGATGGGCGGACGGATGGCAAGGTTCAGGTCGTAATAATCGAAATTGCCGATGCTCCCTGTGCTGCCGACGGTGGAGTCGCGCACGGCGCCAATCCGTTTCCAGCCGAACTGGACAGTCAACGGTTCGCTGTCCCATGTAAATGTCGCGCGGTGGCGATAGCTGGGCGCAACGAGCGTCACGAGGTCCGACGAACAGCGCGCGCCATAGGCGGCTTTGCAGTTGACCGGTGCCAGCACGGCGTTGCGCTGGATCGAGTATTTCGTGACAAAACTGCCTTGATACCCCAGCGCCCATTTACGGCCCGGCAAATTAAACGGCACATCGAAGCTATACCGATATTCGACGTCGATACCCTGCTGCTTGATGAAGGCCAGGTTGCGGTCATCGACGAAGGCATCCTTGATCCGTCCGGTCACGGCGTCACGAGTGACTGCGTTACAAAGCGGATTGTTGACGTTCGGATCAGTGATGTAGCAGCTGGTCAGCGCATCGATTGGCTGAATCTGGCCCACGGCATCGCGAATGTCGATCTTGTACCAGTCAACCGACAGGACGAGGCCCGGCACGCTCTTTGGCGTAAACACACCGCCGGCCGTGTAGGTTGTGCCGCGCTCCGCCTGAATATTGGCATTGCCGCCAAAGAAGTAGCCACCAGTCAGGTTGGCCGGAAGGTTCGAGTCATAGGTGCCTTTATATCCCTTGGCCGTGCACTGCGTGATCGTCGCGGCATTGGTGGCCCCGACGCACGGGTCACCGGCATAGCGCGGGAACAGGCGGGCAACAGTGCGCAGGTTTGCGAACGGAATCGAGAACACAGGGTTGGCAAACTCGCCAATATTTGGATCACGAATGACTGTCTGTCGCGTGCCACGGAGGCGGAGGTCGTCGCTGACGATCCAGTTCAGACCAATCTTGTTGGTATCGTAATTACGGTTGAGCCCAACCGATTTCGAATACCATGACTTCCGGTATGCCCCTTCGACGCTGAGCTTCTGGATCAGCGGCAGATCGGCAAGCAGCGGGATCACCAATTCGCCGAATACTTCGTTGACCTTCACGAAAGGCGGGATCGGTGGTGCTGACTCAGCGCCCTGATTGAACGAGGTTGCAAGGTCCGACCCATAAGCAAAGCGTCCGGTCTCGCGGCGATTCTCGACGCCCAGCGTAAAGCCGATGGGGCCAGCCCAGCCTTTGAAAAAATCGCTCGTGTCACCGGCGATATAGGCCGACGCCACTTGCTGCGTCCGCACCCGGTCACCGAAATCAAAATCTTTCAGGACGCTGGTGAAATTGCCGCCGGGTCCGAAGATATCGGTTGTGTTGGCCAGACCAGCAAAGTTCGCCTTGATCCCGTCATTCTTGACCGTGATGTCTTCTTTCGACCGGCCATATTGATAATAAGCGTCCCAGCGGATTGCGGGCGTGATGTCACCGCGCAAACCGATCTGCGCCTGAATATTCTGGCGCTTGTTCTCGGCAAATGTCGCGCCGACTTCACCGAGCGAACGGCGCACGGTCACATTGGCAGAACCGTTCACGAAGGTCAGCAGCGCGCGCGCTTGCGGATCGAGGAAGGGGTTGGTCGCTGAAATCTGGACGTTCACCCCTGCCGCGCCCGTTGTCGCCGGGTTCTGCCCCGATCGCGTGCCACCGCGCGTCTTCACGCCTGAATACATGATCCGGCCATAAGCCTCGACCGCGTCAAACAATTCATATTTGAAGAACAAGTCCGCATTGATCCGCTCAAGCGGCTGCGACAACAGGAACGTCGGCGTGTAATCGGTCGTCTGCGGCGTCAGTGTGAACGCGCCGGTCGCATCATAAGAGAACGTCCGCCCGCTCGCGACATCGGTGAAATTGCCGCCAATCGGCAAGGTGGCGACACCGGCCCGCGCAAATGCCCGGTTGCCCGCGAGCAACGCATCACGCTTGGTATATTCTAAATAGCCGACCACACTACCGCGATCACCGAGCTTGATTCCGCCCAGCAGATGCGCGCTCTTTTGCGACGCACCACCCGCGACTGCGCGGTAATTGATGTTGCCCTGTATGCCTTCATAATCATCGTTGATGATGAAGTTGACGACACCCGCGACCGCATCCGCGCCATAAACCGCCGCGGCACCACCTGTGAGGACATCAACACGCTTCAGGAGCGGGGCAGGGATCGAGTTCACATCGACCGCATTACGAAAACTGAAGGGCAGGGCGCGCGTGCCGTTGACCAGAACCAGCGTCCGGTTCTGCCCCAGATTGCGCAGGTCGAGCGTCTGCGCGCCAAACGCATCGCTACCCACTGACGTCGAATTCACCCCGCCCGCAAGCTGTGGCACTTTGACCGAGAAATCCTCGATCGTGACGGCGCGTTGCAACTGGATTTGCTCGCCCTGAAGAGCACTGATCGGTGACGTTGACGTAATCCCGGCGCTGCGGATACGCGTGCCCGTCACGATGATCGCTTCACCGCTATCGTCGGCAGCCGGGGCCGCCTCCTGCGCATTAACCGGAACGGTCAGCGTCGCCGCTGCCAGTGCAAAAATCGCCGATGTGGTAAACAGACCCGATGCGCGCATGTTCAAACTCCCTGCCCAAATTTGTTTTAATTGAGTCGGGAGCGCCGATAACGCGCTGTAAAGTCAGATGCAATACCATTATAATACCACTGACATCTCCCGGCACCGCCGTTCACAGGCGTCAAACCGGCAGTCAAGCCGTGGCAGGTCGAGGCAATCAGGCCAGATGCATGTGTCGAAAAAGATGCCCCCGGTTGTCGGCGCGGGGTTCACGCGCGCTGATCGGGTCAATCCGTAGCAGGCTCGTCATCACACCAAATAGCAGGAACGCACCGAGGTAATTCCCGACCTCGCCAAGTGAAGGCATATCGCTGCCCGGCCCGTACATGCCGCCGATGGCGGTCACATTCGCTTCAGCTTGGGTCACCGTGCGCCCGCATCCGGTCTGCCAGCTGCCGCCGCCTTCATGGATGGTAAAGCCGTCGCGGTGCGCGGCATCAATTGCACGGCCATTGCCCGACATGCTGATCGACAAATCGCCGATCTTGTTCTGGCTAATGCCGTCGACGATGATTGCATTGTCGCCTTTGGTGATGACCACTTGGCTAGCGACATAGGCATTGGGATTACCGTTCCACTGCTCGGTGTTGATCGTCAGCTTGGTGCCATTCGCCAGCGTGAATGTCGTCGTGCCCCAGAAATCGAACTTCTGCTGCCCGTTTACTTCGACGTGCGGGTCGCCCCAGATGCGCGTTGACTGGCCGGTCGCGGTGTTCAGGATCGTCATCTGGCTGTTGCGCTCGTCAATCTGCAACTTGTAACCATCCCCCAGATCGATATTTGCTGTGCTCTGCCCCGTTGTCTGCACGGTCCAATTGGCGCGCGGTTCGGGGATGGTTGGAAAGCACCCGCCACCCATCGGCGTCCCGCAGCGAATATTGAAAAAGTCGGGAAGCATCCCGAATGCGAGTGGCCCTGCACCAAGCGGGTTCATGAAACTGCCCATGATGCCTGCGGCCATCACGAAATTTGCGGCGTCCATTGCGCCGAAATTGGCGGCAAATGGGTTCGGCCCAGCGGCGGCAATAGCAGTCATGACATACTCCTTCGACTCATGTTTCGTATCCGGAATGTGTCAGGGTTTGGCGCGTCTGAAACTCAGCAAATCGTTTAGTTTGCCTAAACGAATCGTTTAGATACAGGCGCGTTGATCTGTGCCATTTATCGCAAATACTGGTGGCGTTGTGTGCCAGCTATTGGGGATAAATACGCCGATGATTGAGGCGTTAAGGGTCGGAATTCGGGGTTCGGGCAGCATCGCTGCGCCCGATGTTTTCTCGCGCCTGCGTGATGTCAGCGCGTCACCCACCAGCATTCCTCATCGAGAAGCGCTGATCTGGGCACAGCCGCAGCCGATTATCGCGACAGTACCGCAAACCAACGCCGTCGCGCCTGCCTCAACCCCCGCTACGCGCGAACTCGCGGCGATGGCGGCGGATGTTTACAATGACGTTGCGACGCCGCCTGCTGGTTACCGCGTCGCCACACAAAGCGACCTTGCAACGCTTAGTCTCAAGCCGCAGGATTTGGTCTCCGCGCAAAGCAGTTTCCGCGCGCGCATCTATGTCAAAGGCGCAAACGAAAGCACGCAGTTCGTCGTTGCTTTCCGTGGATCGACCAGTGCCAGCGATTGGCAGGCGAATTTCCGCCAAGGGGTTGGCCTGTCATCAGATCATTATCAGCGCGCACTAAATATCGCGGTACAACTCGGCAAACATCCCGAAGCGCAGGTAACGGTCACCGGCCATTCGCTCGGCGGTGGACTGGCTTCGGCGGCCTCGATTGCCAGCGGACGCGACGCGGCGACATTTAACGCGGCGGGACTCAGCGACGCAACAATCACTGCCGCCAACCGAACCCGCAGCGCGGCGGGCATTGGTCGCGCTGCCGAAGTGCAGGCCTTTTATGTCCGCGGCGAAGTTCTGTCCGCTATTCAGGATGGTGGCGACCGCGTCATTGGACAGATTTTCGGCGGCGCACTTGGCCGCAATATCGTTGACGCCCCCGAAGCCTATGGCATGCGTATCCCGCTCACGGCCGTTCGCCCGAACGGGACGGCTTGGTATGGCGACAATCCCGTGGCAAGACATGGCATGGATTGGGTGCTCAGCAGCCTTGGCCGACGCTAGAAGCGCGACGTTTAATCGCCACGCGCTCCGACTGGCGTCGGTGTTGCTTGCCCTGATAAGCGGAGGATGCAGCATCGCACAGGATCGGGCTTGTTATACCAAACGCGCGGCAGTCGTCCTGCCTGACCGTAATAAGGCTCTGGCTAATCTGACCAATGGCGGGTCGGGCCGCGCGGTTGCCGAGGCAATCCTCGACGGGCGGAATGAAGATGCCCGCGCGATGCTGGCCCGCGATCCCCGCTTGCTGACAACCATTGTGACGCATGATCCGCGCATGGATCGCTTTCCCGATGGCCAATATGGCGATTTGCTGACCTTTGCCGTTGCCCGCTGCGACGCAAAGGCGGTGGATATGCTAATCGAGGCAGGCATGTCGCCCAACGGTGCAAAACCCGGCGGTGCGCTGTCGCTGGCGCTGCTTGCGGACACGCCGGATCTTGCCGAACAGTTGCTGACGCTCGGCGCATCCCCCGATCCGCAAAAACTGCCCGGGGGACAGGACGCGCTCAAGGAAATCATGGTCTTCTCGCATATAGGTGGGGTGATGACTTTGCTGCGCCACGGGGCCGACCCGCGCTACACCGATGAATTCGGCAATGACCGGGTCAGCGACGCCGTGGGCACCGAACAGACCGAAATCGCCGAATTGCTCGTGCAAAAGGGCGCGAGCCTGTGGACCGTGATGGAGGATGGCAGCATGGCGGTCCACAACCTGCTGAAGCCGCCGATCATTTTCGACAAGCCCAATTTCAATGCCGCGCGCGAACGCTTGGTCGCGCTGGCGCAGGATCAGGCAAAGGCCGCCAATCTCCCTTGGCCCCCGCCTGACCGCGACACGGTCAAGCGCATGATGCTGTCGAGTCAATGGCCGACTCCGGCAATGACTAAGGTCGGGATGGTCCCGTCGCCACAGGCACTGGCACGGATGAAGACGCCGTAACGACGGGCCCAGGGATCACCGGCTTCATCGAAGCCCAAAGCGATTCGAACGTCATTTCATCAATCGGCAATCGCTTCATCGCGCCAAACATCGCTGCCCCATTGCATATGGCCACACGGACCGGGGCCGTCCCATCATCCTGCGCCTGAAGCAGGATTGCCTGTTCACCAACCACGCGAAAGACGGGCGTCGGGACGGGACGTTTTTTGCTGGGCGACGTCACGACGATTTCGACGCCGTTGGGCCCTGGTGTCTTGCGCGATAATCCGGGCAATGTGACAGGAACTGTGAAGTTGCCCGCGCTGGCGGGGTTTGCCGCCACGTCCAGCGAACAGGCAGCATCCGACGCGCCGATTGACGCGCCACGCACAGCGACCCGTTTCGATCCTTCAACCCGCGCTAGCATGAACGACGGCGACAATCGGACCAGCACTTGTGCAATGCCCGGCCATGATGGTTGCAATGTTGCACCAGATGTCAGCGCCAAGTCATTGCGCGCAAACAGGATGCGCCCTGCACGTTTCATCCACGTCATCGGTGCCGTTGTCGCCAGCAAACTGTTGCGCCGCGTACGGTATACCGTGGTCAAGCAAGTCGTTTTCGTGGTAGCCGGTCCGGCAAGGCACAGGTCGCGCCCGCGCTCAAACGCCACCATCGTCTTTTTCTTTTCGGGCGCGCCCGATGCCGCCAAGCGGACAATGTCTGAATCAAATGCGCGCAGCGTGCCACTCTTGTCCTCGCAGAACGCGATTTGAAGCGCCCCCTGCGGACTGGAGCACTGGTTCGCAACGGTATTCGCTGTTGCCAATGCGCCGGCCAGCGCCATCGCTACCGGACCATCAACCAGTGTCGACATATTGCCATGGCGGACATTAACGACATTGGGCACGGCACCACCGACAATCTGGCCAACATCATCGACATTCATGTCGGCTCCGTCGAAAATCGCGCCGCTGACATTCGCACCCCACAAGGCAAAACCGCTAAACAGCACGCCTGAAAAATCGGTATTGCGCGCGCTGATTCCCTGTCGGTCGAACGGGCAACCATCGACAGCGCGTGTGCCGCAGATAAATTTGAAACTGTTGAATTTGGCGAGGTCGATTTTGAAATTCTTGATGCTTGCGTTCCACCCGCCGTCGAGCCGCCCTTCGCTGAAATCTGCCGCTGTCGCATCGACATTGGCCAGCGTCGTCGTGCGGAACAACGCGCCGCGCAGGACAGCACCCGTAAACGTCGCTCCCGACAAATCGCTGTCGATAAAGCCGATGCCGGTAATGTTCGCGCCGGTCCAATCGGTGTTGGTCAGCTTGACGCCACGGAAACAGATATTGCTCAGCTTGGCTTTGCGGAAATCATAGTCGGTGAAATCGCCGCCTTCGATAACGATGGTGCGACCGTCCTTCGCTTTTTTGCGCAGCTTTTCCATCGCATATGATTTTTTAAGCGTATCACCCGGCACTGACATCGGCAGCGTTGACCCTTCGCCGGTCAAACTGCCCGCACGCGCCATGCAACTGTCCGATGGCGGGGCCGCCGCTGCTGCAAAAGACAATAAAATCGTTGCGCCCAAACCCGCCATCACATGCCCCCAAGGTGCTGCCGCTATGATAGGGCACCGGTTACCACGCCCTAAACGAATCGTTTAGATACAGCGCTTTCACAGACTGGCACCTTTTGCGCGCAATTTCGATGGGCCTTCTCGGGTTTTCGAACGAGCGCGCCCATAACCCACCTAAACGATTCGTTGAGAGCGCGGCGTTTCAAAATGCGTTATCACGCAACTGTAACAATGCGTTTGGAGCCGACTCGGACATGATCCCGCCCGTCAATATTGGTCGTCGTGACCCTGTTTCGCTGCGCGGTGTTGGCGCAGCGAAGGGTGGACCTGCGGGGGCGGCAGCGTCGGCAATGACGGCAGTGGCGGGTCGCGTAGCGCAAGCGATGACTCAGGAATTCGGCCTTGCCGAAGTCGATCCGCGCGACCGCTATATGGGCGGCAGCGCGAATGACGCTTATGGCGTGGAGGATATGGCTGCCGAGCTTAGTGATGCGCTGGGCGGCGTCCCCGCTGACAAAGGACGCGTTGCTCGCGCGCTGCATGACTTTGTTCAGGAAGGGGCATCGCTGGTTGCGGCCCGCCCCGAGAGCCGCTCGCTTGAAAAACTTCAGGGTGCAATTGCCGCCAGTGCTGACGGCCCGCGCAGCACCGGATCCGACGTTGACCGCGCGATCACGGCCATCGACGACGCTGTCGCACGATTGCGAGGGCCGATACGATGAAGGGGAGGGGGCAATGATCAGCGGCGTGGGGACGTCACCGACTATGCGATTGGCGCGGGAACCTGTTGAGGATTTCACGGTCGACGGAGGGGTAACATATTCGAAGCCCTTGGTCAGCGGCATCGGCGGGTTCAAAGTCTTGAACCAGTCGGCGGGTCGCGTCGCGTTCGACCTCAACGATGGCTATTCGATGTGGATCGACGAAAGGCAGTCTGCTTTTACTGTTGCAGATGCAGCGGGGAGGGAGAACGTCCAAGTCACTGGCGCGGCGCAGCTGGCCTTAAATGGCAATGCGCTGGGCAGTTTTGCTGGTACGACGAGCCTCGTGCTTATGAACGGCACCAAAATTACGATGGAAACTTTGCCCGAAGCGAATTCGGCGAATGTATTTCATCTCGACCGCTTGACCGTGACGCGCGGTGACAGCGCGGTGGTCGTGTCGGGCGTTTCGCAAATGAGCGGTGGCGATTTGAACGTCACACAGAGCCGGACGGGCGACAGCGTTGATAGCGATACGCGCGATGGCCTTGTGCTGATTCAAACCGCGCCCGCTGCCGACCTGCCAAAGCCAGTGCCAGTGCCAATAACGCCGCCACTGACAGTTGAACCCGCACTGCTACCGCCGGTGGCGGCAGAGCCCGTACCACCTCAGCCATTGACGCCCACACCACCACCCACCAACACCCTGATCGGCTGGGCGACTGAAGCGGGGATTGCGGTGACACCCGAAATGCTGCGCGCGACGTTGGCCGGTGGCGAATTTGGACCGGGCAGCAACTTGTTGAGCCTTGAAGAATTTCAGGCACTTATCATGCGGTTTCTGTCATGGGGTGCGATTAGTTCGCTGATGTCGTGGAGCTCGCAGACACTAAATTCCGAGTTGCGAAGGCAAGAGCCCTCTGATGTTGCCCGTGCCGCTGACGTTCGCCGGGCCTGGGCGCGTCATGCTGATGAAACGGCCGCTGCAACGCGGGGTTCCATCCGTAGCGCCGAAAAGCGCGTGTTGGAAATGAGCGGCTAAGCGCCGCGCCGGTCGACTTTTTGAAGCGAAACCTTACCCACGCGGACATCGCGTTGCCGCAACCGGTCCTGCAAGGACGCTTGCAGCATGGCCGCTTGCGCAGGCGCAATCGCGGTCGGGCTGGTCAGCATGATGTGCAGTGCACCCGCTTCATTGCGGCCAATGATCGCGCCATCAATTGCGGTTACACCTTTGGGCAACGTCAACTGCACTTCCGCTTTTGCCCCGCCTGCTGCAACTTCGGCAATTGCGGCGGCAATCCGCTCTATATACGCAGCCATCTGCAAGTCCGGCGCGACCGTTGCGGGCGCTTGAACCGTGGCGGAACCAACGAGCGCGCCAGTCGCAAAGGCCGACATCCCTGAAACTTGATCCTCCAGCTTTTTATCGTCTAATTTAATAAACTTACGTTCGTTTTTTAATAAAGCGTCTTGAAATTTCTGCTTGGCCTGCCCGACATCGCTATGCGCGATGTTCGCCAATTTTGCCTTGGCCATCGCAACCGGTTTGGCAGTCATGGGCATATTGTCCTTCATCATGGGCGCACTGCCCGCGCCGCTGGTGCCTCAAGCTCCGCCCGCATCTCAGCCATCCGTGCTTCGGCCCGAAGCAAGCCCGCGTGATGGGCCGCGATCCGGTCTGTCCGTACCTGATGCCGTGCCACCGCTCGCACTGCCACTGCTCGCGCCTCCACGGCCACTTCGACCTCTTCTTCGGCTTCAATGACCGCGTCGGCGCGACTGCCCATTTGCGCTTTACTATGCTCAAGCCACAGCTTCGCTTGCCCGCATGCCGGGTCCGCCACAAACATGCCGCGCGCTTCATCGACCAGCGCTTCCTGCCGCGCAAGCGCCTGCTGCGCCGTATCCAGCACCGAAGCTGCGGCCTCATGCGCCAATCGCGCGTCCTCTGATGCGCGGGTCAAGCGCAACCCACGCACATGCGCCACCCGCGTAAGACGGATGATGCCCGTCTTATCCGCCATCATCATCTCCAAAGCTGCGCAGCCGCGCGACGCTATGGCTGATCGGCGTCGTGTCGTCGTTTGCCTGCCGAAGGAAAGAATTCATCGCGTCGCGGTCATCGAGCGCACGGTCGGCGAGCGCATCGCGCCCCGACTGATACTCGCCCATCTGGACAAGCAAGTCGATCTCGTCGAGCTTGGCCAGCATCGACCGGAACGATTCCGCAGCTCGCTGTTGTGGTGCGCTGGCGAGCTTGGGGAACAAGCGCGACAGGCTGCCCAGCACGTCGATGGCGGGATAATGCCCTTTTGCGGCCAGTTTGCGCGACAAGTGGATATGCCCGTCGAGCAGCGAACGGACTTCCTCGCCAATCGGGTCGCCTTCCTCTTCCTCAAGCAGAACAGTGTAAATGCCCGTAATTGCACCCTGCGCCGACGATCCTGACCGTTCGAACAGACGCGGCAATTCGGCGAACACCGACGGCGGAAAGCCGCGCCGCACGGCTGGTTCGCCCGCTGCCAAGCCGATCTCGCGCAGGGCACGGGCAAAGCGCGTGACGCTGTCCATCAGGAGGAGGACATGCTTGCCTTCCTCGCGCAGCCCCTCCGCAATGGCAGTTGCGACATGTGCCGCACGGACACGCTCCATTGCGGGGCGGTCCGATGTAGCGACGATCACGACCGAACGCGCAAGACCCTCTGGCCCCAATGTATCCTCGACAAACTCGCGCACTTCGCGGCCGCGCTCGCCGATCATAGCGATGACGATTGCATCGGCTTTCGACTGCCGGGCGAGGTTGGCAAGCAACGTGCTCTTGCCGCCGCCAGCACTCGCGAAAATGCCGACGCGCTGGCCGATGCCAATGGTCATCAGGCCATCAATCGCGCGGATGCCGGTTTCCATCGCGGTATCGACGATGGCGCGTTCCATAGGGTTCGGCGCGTTTGCATGAATTGGGCGATCCGGCGTGCGGCGAACGGGACCGAGTTCATCAAGCGGTTGCAATCGCGCATCAAGGACGCGGCCGAGCATATGCATCCCAAACGGCGTCCGGTCCTCACCACTGCGCAGGATGACGTCGCTCGCTAGGCTGAGCCCGCGAATGTCGCCCAACGGTGTCAAGATCGCATCGCCGTCGGATAAGCCAATGACTTCGGCCCACAAGCGAAAATCGCTTTCAGGATCGATAATCTCGCAATTCTCGCCGATCCGAGCGCGCACCCCCGTCACGCGCAATGTCGTACCCAGCGCGCCGACAATCCGCCCGCGCTGTTCAAACATCGGTGCGGCATCAAGCGCGCGGAGGAGCGAAAGGCTATCGGTCCGCATCGTTTAATCCCCAGCGCGTGGCGAGCGCATCAAATTGGACCGACAGGCTAGCGATAATCCGGCCCGAGGCGGTCATGATGTGGCAATCGGTCGGGCCAAGATCAGGGTTTTGGGTGATGCTCACATGAGTGAGTGCGGCGAGATGCGCGCGCAAATCACCGGCAAGTGCGGGCGCGACATCAATGGTCACGGGCGTTTCGGTATCAAGCCGAGCCAATGTGCGGTCAACAACGCGGCGCATTGTTTCGCTCTCTTCTAGTTCCCCAACAATCGCACGGGCGGCGGCGAAAGCTGCTTCGGCAATGTCGGAGCGACGCGTTTCGGCGTGCGCCTCAATGGCGGCGGCAAAATCGGCGAGACCCGCCGCAACGGCGTGGCGCGCTTCTGCTATTGCTTCGTCGAGACCTACGCGGTGACCGTTATCGCGGGCGATTTCGGCCTCGGCAAGAGCGCGGTCGCGGAGATGTTTTGTTTCGGCCAGCACTGCAACGGCATCAGCAAAGGCAGTTCGCTGATGCGCTTTAACGACGGGGCGGCTGCTGTCGAGTAAGGCACCGTCATCGGCGTAAGCGAGGTGGAAGCTCACGGGCGTTGCACCAGATCGAACGCGGTTTCGGCCAGCGTGCGGGCTTCGGTATCGTTGGCAGCATTGGGGAAGCGCATTGCGAACGGCGCGGGGAGGCCGCGATGCAGGATCGACCACCCTTCGGCAGCCAGCGTTTCGGGGGTGGGAAGCGCGTTGCATTCGTCCGCTTCGTGGACGGGCAAAGCCGCCACCGCATCAAACAAGTCTTCACCAACGACATCGGCCAGCGCCGCCAGCTTTTTCCCCGAAAGTTCGCGGTTGAGCGCACCTTTGTGCCGCAAAAGTCCCGCCGCCATCGCGACCGGAACCTGCGCATCATCAGCCAGCATCAGCCAACGCGGGACTGCGGCGAGGTCCGCGAAGTTTGGCCCTGCAACGCCTGCCATCCGGTTTGTAAACCGGCCTCCACGCGTGTCGGCCATGCCAAGCGCGTCGAGTTGCGCGGCACGGCGGGCAGTACGCTCGCTCATCCCTTGGGTGTCAGCGATGCTGGTAAACCACTCCGCCGCCGCGCGCGCCACAGTGCTCGGCCTGCAATCAGCAGCAGCACTAGCGCGCCAATGCCCGCTGCGACGCGCGCCAACGTGCCCATCTCGATACTGCTCGATGCTGCGGCCGTCGCGGGCAATGCCTGCGCAGGCACCATGACGACCGAGACGCGGTCATAAGTCAGGCCATCAATACCATTCGTGACCAGCGCCTTGATCGCCCCTGTCTGGCTGCGCAGATCAAAGCCAGTGCGGTATTTGACGAATACCGACGCCGCTGATGGCTTGGCTTCGCGCGACAACGGATCGGCCTCGGGCATGGTCAGGTGGACGCGCGCCTGAACCACGCCATCAATCTCGCTGATTGTCCGGCTAAGCTCCTGACTGAGGCCGTAAATCAGCCGCGCGCGTTCCTCAAGCGGGGTCGACGTAAAGCCTTCTTTTTTGAACACCGTGCCGAGCGAGTCATAATTCTCGCTTGGCAAACCTTGCGCGCGCAGCGTTTCGACCGCGCGGGCAAAATCGTTAGAGTCGACGGCGATGCTCCAATTGTCTTTCTCGCCCGCGATTTTCGATGCTTTGATGCCGCTTTGCGACAGCACGGCAATCATCTCATTCGCGCTGGTCTCGGTCAGCTTGCCGTAAACTTCCTGCTGCCCACAGCCAGCGAGCAACAGCATAGCGGGCAAGGCCACCCAAGCGAGAACAGGCCGACCTATCATTGCTGCTTGAACAATTGCTGGACGCCGTCCGAGCTGCGGTTGGCGATGTTCGAAGTCAGCTGCGCCTGAAACATGAATTCCTGGCATTTCATCGTCAGCTGGACGATCTCGCCGGGGGTTAGCTGCCCGCCGCTCGCTTCTGCCGTCGCTGCATATTCGGACACTGATTTGGCCTGAATATTGACCTGATCAAGCGCCCCGAACAGCCCTTTGATTGGCGCCGGGACGCTACCCGTAGGCGTGAGAGCCTCAATCCCGCCGACGCGCGAAAGCGATTGGTGGAACCGTGCCTCAAGCTGTGGTGTGGGCGCGCCTGCACCACCTGCGGGGGCCAGTTCGACCACTCTTGCGCCCCCAATTTTGGCGCCCGACGATTGCGCGGCGACCGCGCTGACGGGATCGATTGCCATATTCAGCCTTTCCGCGCCATTGTTTCAAGCGCTTTCGATACGCTGTCGAGCGAGGTGTGCGAGCTTTGCGAGAGGAAGCTCAGGCGCATTGATTCTGCGCTCAGCTTGGTAATGTCCGACGGTTTGTCGCCACCCTGTGACAGCTGCTCTGACTGTGTGACGATGACGTCGGCTTGCTTGTCGAGCGCTTTGCCCCACGCGCCGGCGAAGGCTTCGAACCAGTTTTTCGATTTGGTATCGAAATCGCCCATGCTCGGCGCGGCGGCGATGTTGCCCAGGGCGTTGTTTGAAATGGAATCGGTCATGAAGTCGTCCTTTCCTTAGTCTCACTGTTAATTGGTGTTGGTGATTGTGATGTCGTCGCGGGCGCCGGTGGGGTCGGTGCGCCCAGAACCAGTTCCTCGACGCGTCCGTCGCGCTCGAAACTGGCACGGCCATTGCCGATGGCAATGATTTTGTGCCCCGTCGGCACTTGCGATCCAGCGAACCAGTGCGTGCCGTCGGCAGTCACAATGTAGCCGGGCGTGCCATCGACGAACGAGGCAAGGCCGAAGGCGGACCCTGAAAAGAAATATTGAAGGTCGCGGTCGCCGCGGCTGTTTTGCGTGGCGAACGCGACGCGGGTAATGCCGGGCAAGTCGCGACGGATGAGCTTGATTAACTCGTCCTGCCGGTCCGTGGGAAGGAATTCAGTCGTGACCAGCAAACTGTTGCCGCGCATCGGCTTGGCGTCGGCGTCGATCCCCTGTGCGCGCAACATGTCAGTTGCGGCGGCGGCCATGCCCTGCATCGTGTCGACGTCAATGCTAGCGCCGCCAATGCGCGCGGCGACGAGGGTGCGGAGGCGGGCGAGTTCGGTGTCATCCTTGACCACGCCGGTGATGACTGGCCCTTGCCCCGTCGCGCCGTCGGATATGGTCAGGGCACCAAACCCTTGACCGGCGAGGATCGTTTTGTTGTTTTCAATGCCGTTAAACTGTCCGCCGATCCAGCGCGTCGCCGGGCCGCCAGCAATGGCGAGCAACAGGAGGCCACCCGCCAGCAAACCGTAGAGCGGCCAGTTATGATCACCTGCCATCGCCTCGCGCAACGGATACAGCCGAGTCGTCAGGCGTTCGACCAGCGCCGCTTGGGGCGCAGCAGCGGACAGTTCGGCCGAAGCAGGGGTAATCATTGTTGAAAGCCGCTCGACTTCGGCCCAACGATCCGACTCGGCTTCTCCAATCGCAATTGTGAAGTTGCCAAGCGTCAACGGCACGAACGCGGGGAGGCTGGCTTCCTCGGCTGCCGCAACGGGCCGCCCCAACAAGGCCACTTCGCCCGCGACAACGCGGATTGTCGCGATGTCGGCACCCAAATGAAGCTCAAGCGACAGCCCCCTTGTGGAGGCATCACGCAACACGACATCATGGTCGAACGCATGGCCGATGCGGATATATTTACCGAGGGGCAGGCGGTGTTCCGCGCCTTTCGACCGACCGGCCAGTACACGCAGGACCAAATGCCCGACCATCAGCGGTGACGGGAAGGGAGCGTTCACCGCGAACCCCCCTCTTTATAGCGGCGGCTGCCGCCCCCCTGTAGCTGCTCGAGCGGGATGACCCGTGGCTGCTGTTGGGCGGATGTCGGTGTTGCGCTCTTGCCCTGTGAGAGAATGCGCGCCGTGATCAGGAACAGGCGTTCGAAATGCGATCCGCCTTTGCTCCGTTTCCGCGCCAGCTGGCCAATAACAGGAATGTCGCCCAGGACTGGCACTTTCGATTTATAGTCATATTCGGTGTCGATCGTCATGCCGCCAATCATCAGGCTTTCGCCCTGTTTGACGACGGCATTGGTGTTGATGCTCGATTGCTTCACTGCCGGGATGCCATCGACAATGAGACCGCTGGGGGAACCGTCCACGATGTCGATGGCAAGACGTGTGCGCAGCTCTCCGCCGTCATAAAGCACCGACGGGTTGACGCGCATGATAAGGCCCGCCGTGATCGGGAACAGGTCCACCTGCCGGTCACCCGCGACGCGCGCATAATAAGTGACCTGATTGTTGAAAATGACCGGGATGTTGTTGAGCGTACTCATCCTCGGGCGCGAGATGACGCGTAACGCACCCGATTTCTCCAGCGCGGTGATCCGCACCGCAAACCCCGCAAGCGCACCCGTCAATATGTTCGCACCGATGTTGCCGGCCGAAAACCCTTGCGTCGGATTGCTCTGTTGCCCACCGAATAGCGCATTGAGATCGCCGTTCTGAAGGCTGAAATTGATGCCGAGTTCCTTGAGTCGCGTGACATCAAGTTCAAGGATTGTCGCTTCAATTTCAATCCCGCGCGGTTCGACGTCGAGGCCGCGAATGATGTCTTCATAAACCGACATTGATTCAGGGCGGTCGCGGACAATGACGGCGTTGTTGGTTGAATCGACTTCAACACGCGGTCCATTCACGTCGCGGATGCTGACGGCGCGCGCTTGGGGGCTAGCGCCTCCCACCTGTGCATCGTCATAATCCTGTTGCGACGCATCCGGTGGCACCGATCCCAAGCCGCGTCCCAGCAGGCGAGGCAGCGATTGCCGCGCGATATCGAAATTGCCGCTGGTCGATACCGTTTCCGAAGGACGGCCATCGCCCATGATGCCGCGCAGGATAGAGCCAACGCCAGGCGTTACGTCGGTGCGGTCAAAGCTCTTTTGGATCGTGTCATCGGCGCGCGCGTAGCGGAGATAGAAGATACGGACTTCGTAAGGATTGCGCGAGCTGGCTTGCGCGATGACTTGCGAACGGACGGTTTGCAAAGCTGCCGGTCCGGCAAGCATCGGCGAAATGACAGTCGCTGACGCTGGCGTTGTATTGCGTACGACTGGCACGGTTGCAGTGACGACAGGCGGCGCATTGACTGCCGCCGTCCGGACCGATCCCGCCAGTTTTTCAACGCGGTCGAGGAAGGTCGGAACCCCTGTTGCGCTTACAGATCCGGTCGATGCGACGAGGATGTTTGATGCATCGGCAATCTGCATCCGCTTCGCATCATTCACGACGGTGGCGGGGGATGCGGTTGCGAAGCTGCGCGTCTGGATTTCGCTGGCGGCGTAAACGCGGACAACAGCGCCGTCATAATAGGCAACCAGATTGAAAGCGCGCGACAATTGCATCCAAATTTCGGCAGGGGTCGCTGTGAAGGTGCCGTTCATTTTGGCGTTGACGGCGGAGCTGACTTTGACGCGCAGGCCCGCTTGCCCAAACAAATCGTTCACGACGTTCGCCACCGACTGGCTGCGCGCAGTGATGGTGATCGTTTTAGCGGGGAAGGGCGGCGCAGCGGCCATCACCGCGACCGGCGCGAAAATCAAGACCGTACAAAAGAATAGGCGTACCAAACGGGTCACTCGGCAAACTCCCTTTGCACCTGGTCGGTCAGGCTCTCGGGCGCGCTGTTAAGCTCGCCAACAATATCAAGCGGAACCGACGGGTTAAGTTCGTTGAAACTGATGACTGGGACGTCGAACAAGTCGGCGGCAATCAAAAGGCGAAGCGGACGACGCAAATCCTGCGCGGTCAAAATCGCGCGTGCGCCGCTAGCTTCGACTTCTTCGGACAGAAGCGCGATCAGCGCGCGCATCTGGTGCGGGTTGATGGCGAGGCGCATCTGTCCATCGACCGGGGTCAGGGTGTGGCGAATGATTTCTTCGAGATTGCTGCCGACCATCAACACGCGCAGGCGGCCATTTTCGCAAATCGGCGCGATCAAATGACGGCGCATCATGACGCGCGCACGTTCGGCCATCGGAATGGCTTCGCGTTCATACTGGCCAATGTCGCCAATTGCTTCGATGGCATCGCGGAAATTGCGCAAGGGCACTGATTCATCGACCAGCAGCCGCAGCGTTTCGGCGATTTTTCCCGTGGGCACGGCACGCACAGCTTCTTTCACGACTTCGGGATGTGTTTCGCCCAGCGCGTTCAGCTGGTCAGTGACCTCTTGCAGGCCAAGGAAGAGCCCCAGGTTGCGACCCAGAAGGTGCTCGACATAATTGGAAAGGCGCGTCGCAATATCGTCGCCTTCGATGACGCCACTGCCGATGGGCGCGTCATGCGCCAACAGGGACCATCCATTGGCAGGAATGTTACCCGTTTCGTCAGCAACAATGCGAAGCGCAGGGACGGCAACGCCACTGCGTTCCTGAAGAGATGCGATACCTTTGCGTACCTGTTCGGTCAGAGCGGCAAACTGTAGCGACGTCGCGGACATGCCGACCGTCAGGCGAATGGGATCGAGCGAGGGCAGGGCGGCCGACTGTATCGTTGTCTCGCCCGGAATTGCCGTCTGGTCAGCAACCGCAAAACCGGTTCTTTCGCGCACCCAGCGGCCCGATGTCGGATGGTTGATCACTCCGGCTCCGATCAGGACAGCAGCGATGGCGAGGAAAACGAATGTCGGAAAGCCCGGGACAAGGCCCAGCAGGACGGCGAGACCGCCAGCAATCATCAAAACGTGAGGCTTCCCGGAAATCTGGCGTGCGATTGCCGGACCCAAATCGCGGTCGCGCGCTTCGTCGGTGGTGCGCGTGACAAGCAAGCCAGCAGCCATCGCAGAGAACAGCGCGGGGATTTGCGCGACCAGACCTTCGCCGATGGTCAAGATCGAAAAGGTTGCGGCCGCCTGACTAACCGACATGCCATGGTGCATCATCCCCGTCGCAAGACCGCCAAGCAGACAGATCAGGACGATGACGATGGACGCAATCGCATCGCCCTTCACAAACTTCATGGCCCCGTCGAGGCTGCCGTGGAGCTTGCTTTCCATTTCCAAAGTGTTGCGCTTTTCGCGGGCCTCGTCCTTGGTCAAGATACCCGAACGAAGGTCGCTGTCGATCGACAATTGCTTGCCGGGCATGGCGTCGAGGCTGAAGCGTGCGGCGACTTCCGCCACACGTTCAGCGCCTTTGGCGACCACAATGAACTGCACCACAGTGATGATCAGAAACACGACGAGGCCGACGACGATGTTGCCGCCTGCAACCATTTCACCAAATTGTTGGATGATCATGCCGCCCTCTGCGGTGCCGAGGATCATCCGCGTCGTCGATACGCTGATCGCGAGCCGGAACAGCGTGGAGATGAGCAGCACTGTGGGGAAAGTCGAGAAATCAAGCGGCTTCACAACGTAGACGGCACTGAGCAGCAGCAAGATGCCGATTGTCATGTTGATAGCGATCAACACGTCGAGCACGAACGGCGGCATCGGGATGATCATGAGCATGACCACTGCCACGATCACGCCGACCAGCATGACGTCGGCACCACGCACCGGCAGCGCGCGGAACTTTGCGAAGGGAAGCGTCCGTGCCAAAATCAGCGGCCCGCCAGATTCTGTTCGGACAGCAAGCGCTGATAATTGCCCAGCACTTTCTGCACATATTGCTGCGTTTCGGCATAAGGCGGAATGCGGTTGCCATATTTTGCCACTGCGCCTTCGCCCGCGTTATAAGCGGCAAGTGCTAGCGGAAAATCATTGTATCGCGCGTGCAGTCGCCGAAGCAGCCGCGCGCCGCCATCGACGTTGCTTTCCGGGTTTGCAATTGAAGCAGCGCCAATGCCGAGCATCCGTGCGGTCGCGGGCATCAATTGCATCAAACCGCGTGCCCCTGCGTGGCTGGTTGCCTGAACTTTGTAAGATGACTCTTGTTTGATGACCGCGTGCAGCAATAGTGGATCAATCCGGTGCCGTTCGGCGACACGCGCAATCATATCGTCATAAGGCGTCGAATAACTGATCGGGCGCATCGACAAGATGGCGCCCGAACCGGGATCACCCGCTCCGCTTACCGCCTCTGAATAAGTGACTGGCACAAATTCTTGCGACTTGGGCACGATGCGAATGACGTTGCCGCCGTCGATCCCCGCCATGATGCGCCGCGCCCGGGGCTCATCGTCGGGCGTGATGCGAATGTCGCGCGGTTCGGTGTAGTCGCGAACGCTTGCCGGGGCGACGATCACTTTGTCCGCCGTGCAGTTGTCCAGCATTTGAAAGCCCGCCAACGAACTCGATCCCGCCACTCGGAGCTGCCCTTCAATCGGGCAGGGCGGCATGGGAAATGGCTTGTCTTTGGCGCTCGCAGCTGCCGCATAGAAACTGGTAACGGCCAGCAGTCCGATCGTTACGCCACCCTTCATCTGCACCGCTCCTGTTGCGCGCCGGAAAAATATCCGCCGCCCCCGAAATCGATGCCCCACCCTGCGCCGACGGTCATGCTCGTTCCGTCATCGCAACATCAAAGGTGCAGGCGAAATGTTACAATTACAAGCTACTTGTGCGGACTATTTTTGTTAACTCTAATTTAACGCTGATTTTCACGAATTTACATCACGGCCATCCCTGTCGATTATCCTATTTACTTGAATGTAAGTTGCACGAATCGGTTCGATACTCTCGCGAATCGCCGTCCATCGTGAACCGGACCCTCAATCAAAAAAACCCAAAAAACGGCGTAATTACATGAGTGTAAGCAGCAACATCATGTCGGTTTCAATTGACTTGCTCCACAAAAAGTCCATCCTGTCTCCATCGATTCGATCCCACGCCCCACCGGGAGAGACGCGTTATAAATACAACCGTCGCCCTTATTTGCGCCGGTAAGTAAAAGGACTGTCGTGGCCATGCTCGGGCTACCAGCAACTGTGCATCTATTGTTATCCAGACAATCGATGCGATGTTGCGCGATACTGGGTAAGGACGCATGTAACGCATGGCCGACAAAAATGACGGTGCCGACAAGAGCGAGTTGCCGACGCCCAAAAAATTGCGTGATGCACGCAAAAAAGGCGATATTGCTAAATCAAAGGATCTTGGCGCGGGTCTGCTAACGGCGGCATGGCTTATTTTGTTTGCGTTTGTCGCCGGATTTGCTGCGACCGAATTGGCTCGGCTGGCGACTGATACGCTGGCAGTTGCAACGACGATGCCGTTTGAAAAGGCTGCTGCGACCATCGGCTGGGACGCACTCATCACGCTTATGCGTATTTCGCTGATGACGTTGGTGCCCGTCGCGGTCATTGCGACGTTTGCCGAATTTGTTCAGGTCGGCCCAATGTTCACGACCGAGAAAATGAAATTCGGTCTCGATAAGCTCAACCCGATGGAGGGGCTGAAGCGGATGTTTGGCAAAGACGGTTTGTTTGAACTGGTCAAGACGTTGGTCAAAGTCGGGTTGATCATGATCATTGCTTATTTTGTCATGCGTGCCGCGATCAGCGAGTCAGGGCAGCTTATCCGTCTTGCCAGCTGGTCGCCGGTTGCCGACACCGGCCCCGCAGCGGCGTCGGCTTCGCTCGATCTGACATATCGGCTGACGATCAAACTCTTTGCGATGGTGGTCGGCGTCTTCCTGTTTGTCGCAGTCGCGGACTGGGTTTATTCCAAACATAGTTTTATCAAGAAAATGATGATGAGCCGTCGCGACATCAAGCAAGAATATAAGGACGACGAAGGCGACCCGATGGTCAAATCGCAGCGCCGCGAAATGCACCAGGAATGGGCAAACCAGAATACGTTGGGCGCAACACGCGGATCGGCGGCATTGCTGGTCAACCCGACCCATATCGCGATCGCGCTTGATTATGACGAGGACAAAACGCCGGTGCCCGTGATCGCCGCGAAAGGCGCAGGCGAACTCGCCGCCGCCATGCGTGCCGAAGCGGTCGCGGCGGGTATCCCGATCATCCGTAATATCGCGACCGCGCGGACATTGTGGGCGCGCGGCGAGATTGGCGAAATCGTGCCACAGGATATGTTCGACGCGATTGCTGCGATCATATTATGGGCCAAAAAGGCACGGGGCGGTGACGCTCCGATGGATCATGATATGGATGCGGCGCGGCCGTTGCTGGCGCGTCTCGAAACGGCATCGACCTAACAGGGAAAATCTATGGGTATCGGAACGGTCCTCTCCTCAATTCTGGCAGTGGTGATTGCGCTGGCCTTTGTGCTGGGGCTGGCTTGGGGCGTCATTTGGCTGCTCAAAAAATTGCAAGACCGGCAATTGGGGACAAGTGAAGCGGCAGCCGAGGGGCACAATATCCGCTTTGTCCGATCGATGCCGTTGGGCCAACGTGAGCGGGTCGCGATGATTGAAGTGGGCGGCGAAATAATGCTGCTCGGCGTGACGGCAGGAGCGATCACTTTGCTCGCGCGCTGGCCTGAAGGGCAGACACCCGACTTCCCGCCGCGACCCGGCGCACCTGCATGAACGCGCATGTCGGCATTGATGGACTGACCGCATTGCGCCGGATTGATCCCGAGGACGCGGCGCTGGGCGCGGCAATTTGCGTGTTGCTGCGCGCGGGTGGGACGACGGTGCGATTGGTGGACGCGCCCGAGAATGGCTTGTTCATTACCGAAGGGGGCGTTGCGTTTGCGATCCAATCGATAAACGGGAATGCGCCAATCGTATCGACGGCCCGCGTGACCGAAGCGGCGGCGGCGCTTGATGCGATTGATCCCATGCTGGTCGATATCGAAGCAGCGCTTGGCCTCTCGCTGGATGCGACGGGCATGGGCAGCGTAGGCTCTGCCGCGATTGGCATCAACGTGAGGCGCGAAGATTTTAGCCTGACTCTGGTCATTCCTCGTGATCACACCCGCCGCGCCGACTGGGTCGCATTAGCGGAAACCCTGCCGCCCTCAACGCCACACATGCCCGTCATTGTCGCGCTTTTAATGACCGGCCCACGCTTGACAGTGGCCGAAGCAAGCGACCTTTCGTCGGGTGATCTCCTGCTCGTTCCGCAATCCGCTATGGCAACGCTTCAGACCGCGCATCTGCCCGCAATGACGGGTGCGTTCGACTTTTCCACCGGCCAGTTTTCGCTTGGCCAGACCGGAGACTTTATGCCCGACGATACGCTCGCCTCAGATTTCATGGTTCCGCTGACCATTAAGTTCCCCGACCGGATGACAAGCGCAGGCAGCCTGTCTGCGTTGGTGCCGGGGACGACGCTGCCACTGGGGCCGTTGACCGAAGGAATACCTGTCGAACTCCGCGTCGCGGATCGACTTTTGGCGTGCGGTGAACTCGTTCAATTGGGTGACCGCTTTGCGGTCCTGATCGAGGATCGCGCTGATATCAGCGACCCAGTTACAACGGCGGAGGACGACTGATGGACCTCTCGCAATTCACCCCCGGTTCGGCGCTCATCACCGTCGTCCTGCTCGCGCTCGCGCCGTTCTTCGCCGTCATGGTCACCAGCTTTACCAAGATCGCGGTGGTGCTCAGCCTCGTCCGCAACGCGCTCGGCCTGCAACAAGTGCCGCCGAACATCGTGCTCAATGGCCTCGCACTCATCCTCTCGGTGTTTGTCATGTATCCGACCATCGAAAAGATGCAAGCCGCCGCCGCGATTGAGGGGCCATCGACCGCGACAATGGCGGGTGATGCACGGCCCGGCACAAATCCCCTGTCCAGTACCGGCGACATTTTCGGCACCGCTGACCGCGCGAAGGAGCCACTCCGCGCCTTTTTGATGAAGCATAGCGATCCCCGCGAACGCGCTTTCTTCCTCCGCACTCAAGCGCGCATCGGCGATCCGACAGCTGTCGCCAGCCTGAAGGAAAGCGACTTCGTCATCGTCATCCCCGCCTTCGTCGTGAAGGAATTGAAGATGGCGTTTCAGATCGGTTTTCTCATCTTTCTTCCCTTCCTCGTTATCGACATGGTGATCTCGAACATATTGCTGGCGATGGGCATGATGATGCTCTCCCCGGTGACGATATCGTTGCCGTTCAAGATATTGTTGTTTGTTCTTGTCGACGGCTGGGTGAAGCTGACGCACGGGTTGGTACTCAGTTATGTCTAGCGACCTTGTCGGCCTTACCACGCAGGCCTTGTGGCTTGTCCTGCTGCTGTCCGCGCCGCCGATCATTGCGGCGTCGGTTGTCGGTTTGCTGGTCGCGATCATTCAGGCCGCGACGCAGCTTCAGGAACAGACGCTGCAATATACGCTCAAATTCTTTGCCATTGTGGTCAGCATTTTCGTGACGTCCAGCTTGATGGCCGGCGCGCTCTATTCCTATACCGACGCAATTTTCTCCGGCTTTCCCGGGATGGTTAAATGAACGAAGTCGGGGGCGTGCCTTTGTTCGTTACGATCCCCTGGCTCGACCAGTTGCTGACCGTCGGCACCGCGTCGGCACGTTTTGCGTTCGCCTTTGTCTTTGTACCTTTGTTCTCGACCGAAGTCATGCCGCCGACGGTGCGCAACAGTATCATCGTGACCTTCGGCCTCGTCGCCCTATCGATGCAGCCCAATTTTGCGCCCGCCAATTTGTCCGCCATGGCATGGGCAACCATGCTGCTCAAGGAAGCGGCAGCTGGCGGCATCATTGGCTTGTTTTTTGGCACGATGCTCTGGGCAATGGCGGCGGCGGGCGAGATCATTGACACCAAAGTCGGCGCGACGATTGGCCAGTTGGTCGATCCCTTGAGCGGCGTCACCACATCACTGACCGGCATCCTGCTCGGTCGGTTCGCGCAAGTGGTGTTCGTCAGTGCGGGCGGGCTGACATTGCTCGTCGGCGCAGTGATGGGAAGCTATGCGGTTTGGCCGATGGGACCGGGCGGGGTCACGCTCAACCTGCAAGCCGTGCAATATTTCGAAGGCGAGTTCGGGCGGCTGTTTACGCTCGCGTTCCTGTTTGCCGCGCCCGTCATCACAGTGCTTTATGTCATTGATGCGTCAATGGGTTTTCTCAATCGCTTTGCCCAGCAATTCAATGTGTTCGCGCTTGCGTTGCCGATCAAGTCGGTCGCTGCGGCGCTTATTTTGATCATGTGCCTGCCGCTGCTTGCCGATGCCGTAATCGGTGATCTGGGCAGCCGTGAGGGGATATCGGGCGGGATCCTAGATCGGGTCGGGACAGTGACACCCCCGGGTAGCCAGCCATGAGCGCGACCGACGATCCCCGGTTGTTTGGCCTCGCGACCGGCGCGACCACGGCGGCATCCACGCGCTCTGTGTCGCAACCGACCGGTGCGCTCCCCGGTGAAGGGGTCACCGATCCCGCCGAGCTCGCGCGCCTCGTCAATATGCTGCGCGCGTCCGAAGTGGCCAGCGCCCCGCAACGCCGCGATATCGTAATTGGCGAATTTAGCGTATCGGCGCCGCGTGTGCCTGATCATCACATCGAAACGCTCCAGCATTTGACGCGCAACGAAGCTGCGGTCCTTCGTTTCCTTGGTTGGGGACGGGCGAATGCGGACATAGCAACATTGCTCGACATGACCGAAGCGACCGTGCGCACGCACATGGCCAATGCGATCCGCAAACTGCAACTGGACGGCGTGCGCGAGTTGAACAGCCTTGCAGGGTTGCTGTTTATGTCAACGGACTAACCTCGCCGTCCTATTGCTTTGCCGATGAGGAAAACTCCGCCGACGCCAACGCCACCGGCGGCGGCCATCAGGAGGTAGGGCGGGCTGTTGTCATTGGTCACGGGCGCGTTTCCCGTGTTGGCGCCGGCGAGCCGGGTATCGCCCTTGCCCGCCACGGCCCCCGTTTTCCGCGCAGGCACAAAGCCTTCGTCGGTGAGCGTCATCGCATCGAGATCAAGACCCGATGCCTTCGCACCTTTGCGTACCGCGGCTCCCAATTGCCGCATCATGTTGGGATCGTCTTTGTACACATCGACTGACGCGGAGATCAGCATCGCTTGCACCATCATGGCTTCGGCCATTTCCTGTTTGGTGGCGTCGGTCGCGGCGGCGAATTCGGACGTAGCTGCAAGCGCGCTGGCCGATTGGCGTTTCACTGCTTGCATCGTCGCGCGGCTTGGGTCGCTGGTATCGCCATTGGCGGCTTGCCACGCCTGAACCCAATAAACCGTGTAGGCATCAGCGACATTGTCCGTGCGCAGGCCATAGGGCTGGAGGTCGCGACCGAGCGCAACGATAGGGTCTGTCGATGCAAATAGCTGTGCCATCTGTGCCGAACCAGCGGGATCAGAGGCGCGCGATTTAGCAACGAAACTGGCGAGGTTAGCTTTTCGCAATATGAGCGAAGGCGCAAATTTTAGCCCACGTTCAGTTGCCGCGCTCGCCGCCATGCTTGGCCTTGTTGAGCTTGTGAATAACTGCGGCGCAAATTGTCGCATTGGCAGGGATGAGGCGGAACATTGCCCCGAAGCTTCGCGTCGAAGCAGTTCAGCCTTTTCCAGATCGTTGCTATACGCGCGACCGCAGATTTGCGATCCGCCGCCACTCGCTTGCATGCCCATGGCCATCATACCCGGGCCATTCACGATGGCACCATTAAATGCTGGCATCATTGGCATTTGGGACGACGCCGGGATTGCTACCGTGAGAGCAGCGAGGAATGAGGTAGACTTAAGAATATGCACTGTTGCCTCCAACGAAAAAGGAGCGCCCCTTGCGGGACGCTCCCATAGTTTCTGCCAAATGGCAACTGCATTAGCCTTTGCGGGCGATTGTTGACGATGCTTCGCCGATGGACTTGAGGGTATTGGCCAAGGCCTGTGAAACGATGCTCAATTCCTGACCAAGAGCCTGCATCTCGCCAGTCACCTTACCATATTTGGACTGACCTTCGGCGTTGAAACTACCATCCTTTTTCAGTGCGCCATTCTCACCCAAATTGCCCAATTCGACGCCTTTTTTAGCCATCAAATTCATCTTATCGTCCATAATCTTGCCGAGAGCACGAGCGATCTTCATCAGCACGCTGCCACCTTCATCGCCCTCAGCGTCCTCGGTAGAGCTACCCGCACGACGCATTTGCCCTTCAAGGATAGCCCGCATACCGTCTCGAGCGGTGTCAACGGCGCGTGAGGCCTGACCCATCTGCGCTGGTGAGAAATTGAACGCACGTCCAAGCTGGTCAAGAGCAGCACGGCCCGTGTCGGGGCCACCAGCGCTGCCTGTTGCAGCCGAAAACGCTTCTTGCGCCATGCTAATAACTGCTGGAGGAAGTCCGAGTTTTTGACCAATCTGCATAATCACCTCTTTGGCGACCGCAGTGAGAACCATCTTTGCAGCGATTGAAGCCCAACCAGCTGGTCCCATCGCGAGCTGCATCAGCGTGGCCGGGTTAATGAGTGATTTGAACAATCCACCGATATTCATGACTAATCTCCTTCGTCGAAAAACTGTCGGGGTGGCCGGAAGGACCGCCCTACATTCATTGTTCTGGCAGAAGGAATTGAGTCGCGAACTCCACGAATCGTTTAGTTTACCTAAACGATTCGTTTAGTTTTGTGCCGATCCGCGCTCAAATCGTCTTGCTGAACTCGTTTCAGCATCCATCGCGGCACGCAACCGACGGTGTTCGTTGGAAAATGGACCCTGAAACAAGTTCAGGGCGACGCTCCTAGTGTGACAGCAACGTCCTAAACTATTGAATCGTTTATTCAAACCAAAGGCTCGTGGAGTTCGCGACTCAAGACCTTCTGTCAGAAAGATGTCCGAGGGCGGTCCTTCCGGCCACCCCGACAGTTTCAATAGGAAGGAATGGATCATGAGCATCTTCAGTTCAATCGGACGCGCACTTCTTAATCCAGCAACGCTCATGCAGCTTGCAATGGGTCCCGCAGGCTGGGCTTCCATTATCGGTAAAGCGCTCATCAGCTCAATCGCACAACAGGTCATTCAGCAGATTGGTCAAAGACTGGGCCTGCCGCCAGCAATGATCGCAATGGCTCAGCAGGCGTTTGGTCAGGCGTCCGGATTGTCGGCAGTCGGTAACCGTAGTGTTGCAGAAACGGTCGGCGGGTTTGCCGCGGAAGCTGGTGCTTCGGCTGTCGAACAGGGTGCGATGACGCGACAGGCAACTTCAATCGCCGACGTTATCACTCAGATGGGTGTTGATGGAATCCGCAATCAGGCAGAGCGTGCGCGCGCTGAAAGAGAACGCCAAACTGGCGTTTCCGAAGGTGGGGGTGATGCGGCCGCAACACTTGCGAGCCTCAACATTTCAGGTGGCTTCTTGGTGGCATTTGCGGCTGCGATGGGCCAAGTGATGGATAAGAAGCAAGACGACATGATGAAGGTAGCGAAGGCAATCAACGATGAGGGCAATACCAAAATTGACCCGAAAAACGTCGACGCGCTGACCGCTCGCAATTCCAAAATTCAGACGTTGAGCAGCGTTCTGAGTGGCCTTGGGCAAGAGATGAGTTCGTTGTCGAATGCCGTTAACAACGCGCTGAAGTCAGCTGGCGAAGCTCAGTCGACGCTTGCACGCAAAAGCTGATTAGAATATCGTCCAAAAAGTGGGGGGAGCGTCGATGGCGCTCCCCTTTTTTCGTGAAGGGGTTTGACATGGTACGTATCAGAACACTGGTTGCCGCCCTGAGTTTGATTGCTTCTGCTCCTACCCTATCGCAATCGTGGACCGGGTATGACTACAGCGGACTGACGGCCATGAATCAACAAAACTTAGTGATGGCGACGGCGCTTAACTCCTCCGCTCTCAATCAAATTACCGAAAACGCAACGACGCGGGCTGGGGCCACTAGTGTGAAATCCCGGGCGCAGGCGACACGGGCATCTGTTAATACCGCCTTCATGGCCTCCCCCGCCCGCACGCGTGATAACCTCGAAAAATTCGTCGAGAAGACCCGTGCGTCCAGCCCCGCTGGTGCCGCCCAAATGTCCGCCCTGTTCGCCTCGACTGACATCATTGCCGAAATGGACCGACTGATGCAGCAAACTTATGGCATGCGCGCCAACAATGTCGCTGATGCCTATGCGATGTGGTGGACCAGCGCGTGGAACGGAGCGCAGGGCCGCAATGACGATCCCTCCGCCGGGCAAATGGCAATGGTCAAGCGCCAAGCCGCCAACGCCCTTGCTGCCACGCCCGAGTTCGTCGCTGCCAACGATGCCGGGAAACAGGAACTTGCCGAAGCCCTCCTTGTTCAGGCCGCAATGATTCAGGGGGCGATTGACGAGTATAAATCCAATCCCGCCATGCTTGCCAAGGCGCGCGCCGCAATCCGGCAGGGGGCAAAGGGCATGGGCCTCGACCTGAACACCATGACGCTCACCGACGAAGGTTTTGTGCCTGCGCGGAAAACGGGGGCCGTGGCGGGCAAGGGCGATACCCGGCTCGCCGGCGCCGACACGGGAAATGCGCCCGTGACCAATGACAACAGCCCGCCCTACCTCCTAATGGCCGCCGCCGGTGGCGTTGGCGTCGGCGGGGTTTTCCTCATCGGCAAAGCAATAGGACGGCGAGGTTAGCGGGAAACTGGCGCACTCGGAGGGATTCGAACCCCCGGCCCCTGCCTTCGGAGGGCAGTGCTCTATCCAGCTGAGCTACGAGTGCTTAGACATTGCCTTAGCAACCGATGCCCCGCTTCGCCACCCTTACTTTGAGGACGCTAATTTCACCGGTTGAAACTTGCCAAGGCCGCAACTGGGGCCGGGGACGATGCCGGGGGATTGCAGCACGGTGATGATGTCCACCGAACACAGCTGGCTGAGCGAGGTTTTGTAGGCGAAGCGCTCTTCGAAGCCGAGGCTGGGGCAGCTATGCGGCAAGGTATTGCGGTAAACGCGGCCGCCGCCCATGTCGAAATCGATGGTGCTGTCGCCATAAACGCGGGTACTGCGGATGTTGCGCAGAGGAACGCAGTCGAGGGCTTTGCCAACGGGTGTGGCCTCGGGCGGCGTGTTGCGGTCACGGGCGATGGCCGCACTGCCCGCGGTGCCGAGCAAAAGGGCAGCGATGACGAGTTTACGCATGGGATGCTCCTTTTCGATTGTTTGCAGGAGCGTGCGCCGGGTCGGCTGTCTTGAACCTGAACGTGCAGAGATCAGTAACGGGGCAGCGCCAGCATTCGGGGGTGCGTGCTTTGCACAGGTAGCGGCCGTGGAGGATCAGCCAATGATGCGCCTGAACACGGAAGGGCGCGGGGGTCTGGCGTTCGAGGATTTTCTCGATTGCCACCGGCGTTTTGCCTTTGGCGAGGCCAGTTCGGTTGGACACGCGGAAGACGTGGGTGTCGACGGGGAAAGTCTCCGCACCCAATGCGACATTGAGGACAACATTGGCAGTCTTGCGCCCAACACCGGGGAGGGTTTCGAGCAGGTCGCGGTCGATGGGGACATTGCCGCCATGCTGGTCAACGAGGATTTGCGAGAGCGCGATGACGTTCTTTGCCTTGTTGTTGAACAGGCCAATGGTGCGGATGTGGTCGCGGACGGTCTCGTGGCCGAGGTCTAGCATGGATTGGGGGTCGTCGACTTGTTCGAATAGCGCTTTTGTCGCTTTGTTAACACCGACATCTGTGGCTTGTGCGGAGAGAACGACCGCGATCAGCAGCTGGTAGATGTTGCCATAAGCCAGCTCGGTTTCGGGCGCGGAATTGGCTTCGGCGAGGCGGCGGTAGAATTCGAAAATGTCGGTTTTTTTCACAGCCCCAATACATCCGCCATCGTATAGCGACCCGCCGGTTTTCCGATCAGCCAGCACGCCGCCTTCACGGCCCCGCGTGCGAAGATGCCGCGGTCCTCTGCGCGGTGGCCAAGTTCGATGCGTTCGCCGTCGCTGGCAAGGACGACCATATGGTCGCCTGCGACCGAGCCACCGCGCAACGTCGCAAAGCCAATGCTGCCAACATCGCGCAGGCCGTCGCGGTCGAAGCGGCTGACTTCGGGAAGGCTTTTGCCGCGTCCGTTTGCGGCGGCCTGACCGAGGAGAAGTGCGGTGCCCGACGGCGCATCAACTTTGTAGCGATGGTGCATTTCGAGGATGTCGATGTCCCAATCATCGCCAAGCCGCGCCGCTGCTTGCGCGACGAGGGCCGCAAGGAGGTTAACGCCGAGTGAGGTATTCGCGGCCTGGATGATCGCTATGTCTTTCGCGGCATCGTCGATCATCGATTGGTGTGATCCATCGAGGCCCGTGGTGCCGATGAGGATCGGGGTTTTGGTCAACCGTCCCGCCGCAAGGTGCGCGCCGAGGGCACCGGGCGCAGAGAAATCGACGATCACATCGCTGAGTTTGGCAAGTGCCGCCGCATCACCACCGACGTCGACGCCGCCATGCGTGCAACCGGCATTTTCCGCAGCCAGTGCAATGGCTTGGCCCATGCGCCCCGCGCCGCCGAAGATCGCGATTCGGGTCATTTCGCACTCCCGAAGTTGACAAAGTTGACACTATGGAGGGGTGTGAAGTTCTCGAAGTTCTCACTAGTGTCCAACATAAAAACGACTTCGCACAATGTTGGCACAGTGACTCTTTGCGGCAGTGGTATGGTCGTTTTCATGGCCCATATCGCTACCCGCAAAAATGCCGTGTAGGAAAGCGGCAAATGCGTGACATCCACAACATCGTTGTCCTGACCGGCGCGGGGATTTCGGCCGAGAGTGGCCTTGCCACCTTTCGCGGGCCCGACGGATTGTGGGAAGGACACCGGGTCGAGGATGTCTGCACGCCCGAGGCGCTGGCGAATGATCCGGAACTTGTGCACCGCTTTTACGATGATCGCCGGGCGGCGTTGGCGGGTGTTGAGCCCAACGCCGCGCACCGGGCGCTGGCACGGCTCGATGCTGAATGGGCGGGCGGGTTGCTGATCGTCACACAGAATGTCGATGATCTGCACGAGCGGGCAGGGGCGAACCGGCTGATCCATATGCATGGCGAATTGTTATCGGCTTTGTGCGCTTCGTGCGGGGATCGCGGGGCGTGGGCGGGGCGGTTGCCGCCGGGAACCGCGTGCGGGGCGTGCGACAATCTGACGCTGCGGCCCGACATCGTGTTCTTTGGCGAGATGCCCTACCGCATGGACGAGATCAACGCGGCGATCCGTGACTGCGATTTGTTTGTGTCGATTGGGACATCAGGCGCGGTGTATCCGGCTGCGGGTTTTGTCGAGGCGGCGCGCGGGGCAGGGGCGGGCACGCTCGAACTCAATCTGGAGCGCTCGGCGGGGTCAGCGATGTTCCACGAAACGAGGTTGGGTCCGGCGGGGATGTTGGTGCCGACGTTGGTTGAGTCGGTTATTGCGGGAACGGACGGACGCTGACTGATTTACCCGGTGGGATTAGGCCAACATGCGCCTTGATCATCGCATATTGCGGATGGGATGGCGGATAGCGGAATTGCGCGTCACCAATCGCGTCCGGCCCTGTCGCGCGCAGCATCAGCACGATTGTGCCATCGGCTTCTTGTGTTGCCACACCTACGCTTTCGGGTTCAGCTTGAGCTTGCGAAGGTTTCACGGATTTTTCCTTGGTTGCTGCTGCGCAACTAGCGGCCACCAAGGGGATTGTCGCGCCAATAAGCATCCAGTGCAGGGGTTGAGACCGTTCCATCATGACCTCCATAATAGCGTGCGGCGCTTTCTGCATAGGTTTCTGACCTTCCTGTTAGGTGTCCGATTTGGTTAGCATATGGGTTGGGGTTGCGCGTCGTTCGAAGACTTACCGCTCTATGGACGAACCGGCTTGCCGGGGCCTTTTGAACCCGGAAATTGCAGACCCTGCGATGTCACGGTGTTTATCACATCACAAGAAAATTCGGCGACGGCGCGCTGAATGTTTCTCAGGAACGCAACGTCTATTGGCGTTTCAAATATTTCCATTTTCTTGGTCACGAAGAGCGGCACAGAACGACCCGCCTCATCGGGCATCCACCAAGACCCGTGACAAAGCACGTTTCGCCATTTTGCTGCTTATCTCAGACCGTCAGCCAGCTTGGTCAGGAAATCAGCGGGAACCCTCTTGTCATGGTTGCTCGCGGCCTTTTGGTAGGAGTCAATCAAACCTCCAAGCTGGTCCGACAGCGCTCTTTCCAGCACTGAATTCCATTTTTCGAACTCAGCCATTAGCACAACTTCGTCATCGTAAAGGCGTGTCGCCGTGAACGCGAAAATCGCTTTGCCGAGAACCTCCTCCAAGTAACCAAATGTGGCAACCGCTCGCCCAAGAGCATCCCAAAATTCGCTCATCAAATGAGCCGTTGGATAAAGTGCGGGCAACTTTTCAATGTCGATCACGTGCCCCGCCATCAGATCACTCCACCCAATCGAGCCCAATATCGCGATAAACCTCGCGGTTTTCGTCCCATTTGGGTGAGACTTTGACGTGCAGGTAGAGGTGCACTTTGGTCGCGAGCATGCCCGCCAGTTCCGCGCGTGCCTTGCTGCCGATTTCCTTCAAGCGCGCGCCGCCTTTGCCGAGCACAATCGCGCGCTGGCTGTCGCGGGCGACGAGGATTTGCTGGTGGATTTCGACCGAGCCGTCGGGGCGTTCCTCATATTTTTCGGTTTCGACGGCGCAGGCTTGGGGGAGTTCCTGATAAAGCTGCAGGAAGATTTGTTCGCGGGTGATTTCGGCGGCCATGACTCGGTCGGTCGCGTCGCTGATCTGGTCGGCGGGGAAGTGCCACGGTCCTTCGGGCATGGCGGCGGCAAGGCGGGTTTTGAGATCCGCCACGCCATCGCCGGTGGTGGCGCTGATGATGAGCGTGTCGGTGAAGGTCAGTCGTTCGGTCAGGACCGTGATGTGGCGCAGCATTTTGCCGTGGTCGGCGATGTCTACCTTGTTGAGGACAAGGAGCTTGGGTTCGGGGCGTGACTCCAAGCCTTTCAGGATGCCCTCGACTTTGGGGCCAAGACCGCCCTTGGCGTCGATCAGCAGGACGATCATGTCGGCGTCCTGCGTTCCGCCCCACGCCGCCTGGACCATGGCGCGGTCGAAGCGGCGTTTCCCTTCGAAAATGCCGGGCGTGTCGACGAGGAGGATCTGCGTCTCGTCCTGTATCGCAATGCCCATCAGGCGGACGCGGGTCGTCTGGGCCTTGGGGCTGACAATCGCGACTTTCTGGCCAACGAGCGCGTTGACGAGGGTGGATTTGCCCGCGTTCGGAGCGCCGAGGATGGCAACAAGGCCGCATTTCATTTGAGTTGTTCCAATAAAGCAGAAGCAGCCGCCGTCTCCGCCTCCTGTTTCGATGTGCCCTCCGCCGACGCTTCCCCCGCACTGCCCAAGCTCACAGTCACGGTGAAGCGCGGGGCGTGGTGGGGGCCGCTGCGGTCGGTGACGGTGTAGACGGGCGCGCGGCGGTTGTTAGCGGCGGCCCATTCCTGAAGGGCGGATTTGGGGTGGCGGGGGGCGTCGGCATGCCCCTCCACCAAAGCCGCCCAATGCTTGCGGATGAAGGCTTCGGCGGCGTCGGCACCGTGATCGAGATACACTGCGCCGATCAGCGCTTCGGTGACGTCGCCGAGGATATTGTCGCTGTCGAAGGCACCGTCGTCGCGGGCTTGTTTGCCGAGTTTCAGATGCGCTGACACGCCCATGTCGCGGGCAATGCGGGCACAAACGACGCCGGTGACGAGGCTGTTCAAGCGCTTCGACAATTCGCCTTCGGGTTCATGCGGGTAGGCGGCGTAGAGCCAGCGGGCGATGGTGAGACCCAGCACCCGGTCACCGAGAAATTCGAGCCGCTGGTAACTTTCGCTCCCAGCGCTGCCGTGGGTCAGGGCGCGTTCGTACAGAGCGAGGTCGCGAGGGAGCTGACCTAGCGACGCAGTGAGCCAGTTGGACAGCGCTGTCAGAAGCCTTCCCCGATGCGGTTCCAGCGGGCGGCGGAGAACCACGTCCACGGCAAGACCCAGCTGGCCGAGCCGTCAGTCGAGAAGACAGTGAACTGCGCCTTGCCGACGACATTTTCCATCGAGACATAGCCGAAGCCACCCGCTTCGAAGCGGCTGTCGGATGAATTGTCGCGATTGTCGCCGAACGTCAGGATTTGCCCCTGCGGCACGGTGTAAACTTGTGTGTCATCGGCAGCGATGGGGCCAAGATCAAGGACATTGTAGCTGCGTCCACCCGGCAGCGTCTCGCGAAATTGCGGGTATCGGCAACGGCGACCGCCATCGCTTTTCACTTCGATGAATTGCGCCGAATAGCATTGGGTGTTTGGCGTTTCGTCGAGGAGGAAATCGGCGACGCGTTTCTTTTCTACGGGTGTGCCGTTGATGAACATCTGGCCGCCTTTCATCTGCACAAAATCGCCGGGCAAGCCGACCACACGCTTGATATAGTCCACATCGTTTTCGGGCGGTTTCTTGAAGACGATGACATCGCCGCGTTCGGGCAAGGATTCAAACAAGCGCTTGGGGCCGGGGATCAGCGGCAGCGACCAGGGGAAGCTGTATTTCGAATAGCCATAATTCCACTTCGTCACGACCAGATAGTCGCCGGTGAGCAGGCGCGGGACCATTGACTCGCTGGGGATGCTGAACGGTGCGAAGATGAAGCTGCGCAGGATGAACACGAAAATCCCGAGCTTGAGCAGGAATTCCATGAAGTCGCGCGTTTCTGACTTCGCTTTGGGCGGGTTTTCGGTGATGCTATCGGTCATTGGTTCGCGCATTGCGGCGCGGACACGAAAGCGTCAAGCACGCGGACCTGATTCGAAGGGATATCAATGACCGACTGGACCGCCATCGAAGCGCTGCCCAAAACGCCGATCAAGGGTTTGTTTGCGGGCGAACCCGATCGTCTAGAGCGCTTTTCGCATACGCAATCGGGGATGTTGTTCGATTTTTCGAAGACGCATTTGTCGGCGGCGGCGCTGGCCATGTTTGAAACATTGGCCGGTGCGGCAGGGCTGGTGGCCAAACGTGACGACTTGTTCGCAGGGCGGATCGTCAACCCGAGCGAAGCCCGCGCTGCCGAACACACGGCCGAACGTGGTGAAGGAAGCCCAGAGAGTGTTGCAAGTGCGCGGGTGCTGCACAGCCGGATGCGCGCGCTGATCGACGCCATCGAAGCGGATGCCATGGGTCCAGTGCGCCATATCCTCCACGTCGGGATTGGTGGATCAGCGCTGGGGCCGGATTTGATTGTCGATGCGCTGGGCCGCGATGCAGGGCGTTATGACGTGACGATTGTGTCGAATGTTGATGGGTGCGCGTTGGAGGAAGCGTTCGCGCGGTTTGATCCGTCGGCGACGTTGCTCGTCATTGCCTCAAAAACATTCACGACGACCGAGACAATGCTCAACGCCGCTTCGGTTTTGCAGTGGATGGAAGAAGATGGTGTTGCCGACCCGATGGGTCACGTTATCGCGCTGACCGCCAATCCCGAGGCAGCGGTCGCATGGGGCGTTGATGAAACGCGGGTTCTCCCCTTTAATGAAGCAGTCGGTGGGCGTTATTCGCTTTGGTCCTCAATTGGCTTTCCGGCAGCGCTGGCGCTGGGGTGGGGTGACTTTGAGGAGTTGCTGGAGGGCGCAGCCGAGATGGACCGCCATTTCCGGCTTGCTGCTTTCCACGAAAACATGCCCGTCCTCGCAGCGTTTGTGGACCAGCTTTATGCACAACGCTGGGGCTGCGAAACGCGCGCGGTGTTTGCTTATGACGAGCGGTTGCGGCTGCTGCCCAGCTATTTGCAGCAACTTGAAATGGAATCGAATGGCAAATCGGTGACGCCGAACGGCACGCCGCTGGGTCGGCAAAGCGCGGCGATCACATGGGGCGGCGTGGGGACTGACGCGCAACATGCGGTGTTCCAGTTGCTGCATCAGGGGACCCGGATTGTGCCGGTCGAGTTCGTTGCGAGCATCGAAGCGGGCGACGTACTCGACCCCGAACATCACCGCCAATTGCTATCGAACTGCTTTGCTCAAGGGGCAGCGTTAATGGCGGGGCGCGCGGCCGAGGATGGCAATCGCAACTATCCGGGGGATCGTCCGTCAACGACAATCCTGCTCGACGATCTCGACCCGCGCACAATGGGCGCGCTGATTGCTTTTTACGAGCATCGGACGTTTGTGAATGCGGTTCTGCTCGGCCTCAATCCGTTCGACCAATTCGGTGTCGAGCTGGGCAAGGATATGGCGAAGAAGCTGGACGACCCGGCGGCGCTTGCTGCCTTTGATCCGTCGACCCGCGCGCTGATGAAGAGGGCATTTGAACAGGGAGAGTGAGATGATCCGTCGACTTGGAATAGCCGGTGCAGTGGCGATGTTGCTGGCGAGCGCCGCGCCTGCTGCGGAGCCCGTTTATGATGTCATCATCAGCGGGGGCACGATTTACGACGGGTCGGGCGGCAAGCCTTATAACGGGTCAGTGGCGATCAAGGGCGGCAAAATCGTTGTCGTTGCGGGGCGGATTAAAGGCGGAGCGAAAACGACAGTCGATGCGACGGGGCTCGCGGTTGCGCCGGGCTTTATCAACATGCTCAGCTGGGCGACCGAATCGCTGATTGTTGATGGACGCAGCATGAGCGACATCAAACAGGGCGTGACAATGGAGGTGTTTGGCGAAGGCTGGTCGATGGGGCCGGTGACGCCGAAGATGAAGGCCGACGCGATCAAGGCGCAGAGCGACATTAAGTTCGATATCACTTGGACGACGCTCGGCGAATATCTCGACATGCTGACAGCGAAGGGCATTTCGCCGAACATCGCGAGCTATGTCGGCGCGACGACGGTGCGTATCCACGAACTTGGCGAAGGCGATATTGACCCGACGCCCGAGCAGTTGAAGCGAATGCAGGCGCTTGTGCGCGCGGCGATGAATGAAGGGGCGTTCGGGGTTGGGTCCAGCTTGATCTATGCACCCGCCAGCTTTGCCGAAACGCCCGAACTGATCGCGCTGACGAAGGCCGGGGCACCATGCGGCGGCGGCTATATTAGCCATATGCGGAGTGAGGGGGACCGCTTGGTCGAAGCGGTTGACGAGCTGATTGCGATTTCGCGGGCGTCGGGCGCGCGCGCCGAAATCTATCATCTGAAAGCGGCGGGCAAGGACAATTGGGGCAAGCTGCCGCTGGTGATTGAGCGCGTAGAGGCGGCGCGCAAGGCAGGGCTGAAGATCACCGCCAATATGTATACTTATACAGCCGGGGCGACGGGACTTGATGCCGCGATGCCGACTTGGGTTCAGGCAGGCGGCGATGAAGCGTGGTTCGCGCGGCTGAAGGATCCGGCGGTGCGCGCCAAAGTGATTGCCGAGATGAAGGTCAAGGGAAATGGCTGGGAGAATCTGTATTATAGCGCGGGCAGTCCCGAGAAATTGCTGTTCCTCTCGTTCAAAAACCCCAAGCTGAAGCCGCTGACGGGCAAGACGCTTGCCGAGGTGGCGGCGATGCGTGGCACATCGCCCGAAGATACGATCATTGATCTGGTGATCGAGGACGGCAGCCGCGTCGGCACGGCTTATTTCCTGATGGACGAAGCCAATGTTGCCAAACAAACGGCGCTGCCGTGGATTAGCTTTGGGTCGGACGAAGCGAGCGAAGCGCCCGAAGGGGCGTTCCTGCTCTCCGCCTCGCACCCGCGGGCTTATGGGACGTTTGCGAGGTTCCTGGGCAAATATGCACGCGACGGGAAAACGGCGAACTTAGCAGAGGCGGTGCGTCGTTTGTCGGGGTTTCCGGCGAGCAATCTCGGCCTGAAGGATCGCGGGTTGTTGAAGGTGGGGTATCAGGCCGACCTCGCGATTTTTGACCCGGCCAAAATTGCCGACACCGCAACCTATGCGAACTCGAAAAGATATTCAGTTGGCATGCGACATGTGTTCGTGAACGGGGTTCAGGTGCTGAAGGATGGTGAGCATACCGGCGCGAAGCCGGGGCAAGTGGTGCGCGGGGCTGGGTGGAATAAGTGTCCGCCAATCGCCAAATGACAACATGATGATGATTGCAATCCGGGGTGCCCAATGACCAAATTTGACTATGACCTGTTCGTGATTGGTGCGGGGTCGGGCGGCGTGCGGGCGTCGCGCGTGTCGGCGGCGCATGGCGCGCGGGTGGCAATTGCGGAGGAGTACCGCGTTGGCGGCACCTGCGTCATCCGGGGCTGCGTGCCCAAAAAGCTGCTCGTTTATGGTGCGCATTTTGCCGAGGATTTGTCGGATGCGCGGCGTTTCGGCTGGAATGTGCCTGATTGCGATTTCGATTGGGCGACGTTGCGCGACAATGTTCTCGCCGAGGTTGACCGACTCGAGGGAATTTACGGCGAGACGCTGTCAAACCACAAAGTCGAAGTGGTCCGCGAACGCGCAGTGCTGACGGGACCGCATTCTGTGAAGCTGGCGAGCGGTCGTGAGGTAACAGCCGAGAAAATCCTGATCGCGACGGGCGGGTGGCCGGTGCGGTTGAACTTTCCGGGGGCGGAACATGCGATGACGTCGAATGAGGTTTTCCATCTGGAAAGCCTGCCCAAGCGCGTGTTGATTGCGGGCGGCGGCTATATCGCCAATGAATTTGCCGGGATTTTCAATAGCTTTGGGTCAAAGGTGACTATCGTCAATCGCGGGGATCAGATTCTGCGTGGTTATGACGCGCAAATCCGGGATCGGCTGCTCCAGATTTCGATGACGAAAGGCATTGATTTCAAATTCAATGCGCCGTTTGAAAGCATCGAGAAGCAGGCGGAGGGCAGTTTGCTGGTGAAGTTGAAGGCGAATGACCCCTTTGTCGTTGATGCGGTCTTGTTCGCGGTCGGTCGGGTGCCGAACGTCAGTGGGCTTGGTTTGGAAGCGTTGGGCGTCGAGCAAACGGACAATGGCGCGGTGAAGGTGGATGCCGACAATCGTTCAAACGTGCAGAGCATCTTTGCCGTGGGTGATGTGACCGACCGCATTCAGCTGACCCCCGTGGCGATCCGCGAGGGGCAGGCCTTTGCCGACACGTTCTTTGGCGGGAAACCCACGCGGGTTGATTATGCCAATGTGCCGACAGCCGTGTTCAGCCACCCGCCGATTGCCGCCGTTGGGATGACCGAAGCGGAAGCACGCAATAAGCTCGGGACGGTGCGGGCCTATACATCCGATTTCCGGCCGATGAAGAATGTGCTCGCCGGGCGGCATGAGCGGTCGCTTTACAAGATGGTGGTTGACGCCTCAAACGATGTCGTCGTTGGGCTGCACATGATCGGACCGGATTCAGCAGAGATTTTGCAGGCCGCAGCGGTCGCAGTGAAAGCGGGTCTGACCAAGGCACAATTTGACGACACAGTGGCGCTGCACCCGTCGATGGCGGAGGAATTGGTGCTGCTCAAGTAAGGCGCATCATTAAGCATTTATTGCGATTTTCCCGCTAATCCCGCGCAATGCGGAAACGATCACCGCAGCGCGGTCGCGACCTGACGCCCGATCCGACGGAGCATTACACCCGGCTTGCCGATGAATTCGGTATGCCGCGTGGCGGGCGCTATACCGCCAGCGACGACGGTCGTCCAATGACCGGAGCGCGATTCTGGCTTCAACCCGTGACGCTGTTTATCCTCTCGCTGCTTGCACTTGTGGTCGTGGGTGGTGCGCAACTGTGGCGCATTGGCCTGTTCGATCCGATCTTTGGACCCAAGAGCGCGCAGACAGATAAGAGCTCAAAGCGCTGGATGGCCAATGGTCGGTCGGCGCGTCCGGCAGCGGATGTCGTCAACGTCGATGAGCCCGATATTGATCGCGGCCCGCCGCCCGAGGAAGACCCTACAGCTGAGTAGAGTCAGGCGCGTTCGATGATCGCGGCAATCCCCTGACCCCCGCCAATGCACATTGTTTCGAGGCCGTAACGACCTTGTCTGCGGACAAGTTCATGCGTGAGGTTCGCCAAAATTCGACCCCCTGTCGCGCCAATGGGATGACCCAGCGAGATGCCCGATCCGTTGACGTTGAGGATGTCATGGCGGCTGTCATCCTCGCTCCAGCCCCAGCCTTTCAGGACAGCCAGCACTTGCGGGGCAAAGGCTTCATTGAGTTCGATCAGGTCAATGTCATTCCAGCCGAGACCGCTGCGCGCAAACAGGCGTTGGACAGCGGGAACGGGACCAATGCCCATGCGCGATGGGTCGCAGCCCGCCGCTGCCCAGCTGTGGAACCAGGCAATGGGTTCGAGGCCGAGTTCATCCAGCTTGTCTTCCGCCACTATCAGGCAGGCGGCGGCGGCATCATTTTGCTGGCTCGCATTGCCTGCGGTTACAACGCCACCCTCGATGGGCGTGAGTGCGCCCAATGTTTCCATGCTGGCATCAGTCCGATAGCCTTCGTCATGCGCGAACATCACCGGATCACCGCGCTTTTGTGGCACGGGAACGGGTACGATTTCGTCATCGAACAGTCCTTTTTCCCATGCGGCGGCAGCGCGTTGATGGCTCCGGACGGCATAGGCGTCGGCTTGTTCGCGGGTGATTGCATAGTCTCTGGCGAGGTTTTCCGCCGTCTCAATCATGCCGCTAATGACCCCGAAGCGTTCGATGGGCTGCGACATGACGCGCCCGCGCGAGAGGCGGTCGTGGAGTGTCATCGATCCCATCTTCGTGCCGCGCCGGACGTCGGTTGTGTAATGCTCGACATTCGACATGCTCTCGACGCCACCCGCGATGACCACATCCGCTGCGCCGGTTTGCACCATCATCGCGGCGTCAATGATGGCTTGAAGGCCTGAACCGCATCGACGGTCGAGCTGGTAGCCCGGTACACTGATGGGCAGGCCCGCCGCCAGCAGCGACCAGCGGGCGATGCAAGGTGCCTCTCCATTCGAATAGCCTTGCGCGAAGACGACATCATCGATGCGTTCGGGGTCAATGCCGGTGCGATCAACGAGCGCGCGGATGATGACGGCACCGAGGTTGCCTGCGCTCATTGAGGCAAGCGAGCCCAAAAACTTGCCCACGGGCGTGCGGACGGGCGAAACAATGGCGGCGCGGCGCAGAGTCATTCGGACGGTTCCTTTTCTGGTCAGGCGGATAGAAAGCAGGAGCCGCGCTGTCCATGCCTTCGCGCTTGACGAGGGGCGTGTAAATTGTATGTCTAACGTACAAAATAATCGGAGAGCGGTGGCGTGGACGTGGTCCTCTATCATTGGGAACCCAATGCCAATTCGGGCAAGCCCATGCTCGCGCTCATGGAAAAGGGCGTGGTGTTCGAGAGCCGCTATCTCGACATGCTGCAATTCGACCAGCACAAGCCCGAATACCTCATGATCAATCCGCAAGGGACGATCCCGGCGATGACGCACGGAGATCAAATGCTCGTCGAGAGCACGGCGATCATGGAATATGTAAACGAGGCGTTTGCGGGGCCAGCGTTGATGCCTGAAAATGCGCGTGACCGCTGGCGCATCCGCTGGTGGATGAAGTTCATGGACCAGTGGCTGGCGCCGTCGTTTAGCATGTTCGGGTGGAAGTTTTTCGTGGGGCCAAATGCGCTGAAATCGCATGGCGAAGCGAAGTTGGAGGAAGCGATCAACCGCATCCCGCTGCCCGAACGGCAGATCGCGTGGCGCAAGGCGATCTATGGCTTGTTCACCGACGACGAGATGGCTGAAAGCGGGCGGCGGATTGGCGTTGGTATCCAGATGCTCGAGGCCGAATTGAGCAAGCGCGAATGGCTGGCAAGCGATGGGTATTCACTGGCGGATGTGAACGGGTTCAATCTGGCTTATGCGATGCCCTTGTCGCAGCCGCATTTGGCGAATGATGACGTGACGCCGAACATCATGCGCTGGCTGCGCGCGATCTACCGGCGACCGGCGACGCGCGAATGCTGGAAGCTAGGGCGGACGCCAATGGCCGCTCGCGTCGAGATATTGGAACAGGATTACATTCCGCCACAGGATGAGTCCGAAGGCATCGCCAAGGGGATTTCGTCATGATCCTGTATCATGGCGAGCCGAACGGGCCTTCGCTGGCCGTGCTAACGGCGTTGTTTGAATCAGGCGTTGAAGCCGAGTTGCGGCGGATTGATTTGGTGGCGGGGGACCGGCACGGGTTGCCGGGGCTGAGCGAGCCGGTGGCGCGCGACATGAGTGTCGAAGGCGAAGGGCCAGTTCTGGTTATCGATGGCGAGGCGATGACCGAAAGCGTGTTTATTGCCCAGTTTCTGGACGAAATTGGTTCGGGTGTGCTTCAACCAAAGGATGCCTATGCGCATTGGCAGATGCTGATGTGGTGCCGACGCATTACCGAGCGTTGTGCGCCGGCGGCAGCGTATTTGGCGTGCAAGGCCTATGCGAAGATTGGTGAACTCCCAACGATTGTGAGTGAGGATTTGCGGGCGCGCTGGGCGCAGATTGCGGCGGGTGATTTTCCCGAGGCGGCGACGGCGGACAGCGAGACCAAGGTTCGCGATGCGGCGCAACTGGTTGAGGATCAACTGGCCGATGGACGTGATTGGTTGATGGGTGATTTGAGCATCGCCGACTTTGAAACCTATGGCTGGTTGGCGGGGATGGTCGATGTGGTTCCCGATGCTTTTGCTGACCGGCCGAAGCTGGCGGCGTGGCTGGCGCGGGTGAAGGCGCGGCCCTCGGTTGCGCGTGCATTATCACTTGCGAGCGGGGGCGATCCGGCACAATCTTGGGCACCGGGACCGGAAATCAATCGCTGGGGATAACCGGCGGGATGGAGAGTAAGATGCGGAAGTCATTGGGTGTCGCGCTGGGCGTATTGGCGTTGGTCAGCTGCAAACCGGCGATGGAAAGCGGTGGGATTGACGCGGCGGCGCTGCTGAACGCGGGCGCGAATACTGCAAACTGGATCAGCTATGGCCGGACCTATGACGAACAACGCTTTTCGCCGCTGGATCAGGTCAATGCGGGCAATGTAAAAAATCTGGGCCTCGCTTGGTTTGCTGACATGGACACGGCGCGCGGGCAGGAAGCGACGCCGATTGTCATCGACGGTATGATCTATATCACGACGGCGTGGTCAAAGGTAAAGGCCTATGACGGCGCCACGGGCAAGCTGGCGTGGGAATATGACCCGAAGGTTCCGGGCGAAGCGGCAGTCAACGCGTGCTGTGATGTTGTCAACCGTGGCCTCGCGGCATGGGGCGATAGGTTGTTTTTCGGGACGCTTGACGGGCGGTTGATCGCGTTGGATCGTGCGACCGGCAAAGAAGTCTGGTCGAAAGTCACTGTCGACCAGTCGAAGCCCTACACAATCACCGGCGCACCGCGTGTGATTGATGGCAAAGTCATCATCGGCAACGGGGGCGCGGAACTGGGCGTGCGGGGCTATGTCACGGCGTATGACGCGGCGGATGGCAAGGAATTGTGGCGTTTCTACACGGTGCCCGACAAACCCGGCGCGAACGAAGCCAAGCATCTGAAAGCCGCCGAAGCCACGTGGAAAGGCGAATATTGGTCGCAGGGCGGCGGCGGGACCGTGTGGGACGCGATGGCCTATGACCCCGAGCTTGACCTGCTTTACATCGGCGTCGGCAATGGGTCGCCGTGGAACCAAGCCTATCGCTCGCCGGGCGGGGGCGACAATCTATACATCTCGTCAATCGTCGCGATCCGGCCCAAGACGGGGGAATATGTCTGGCATTACCAGACGACGCCGGGCGAGACTTGGGATTACACCGCGACGCAGCACATTATGCTTGCCGACCTCAACATCGACGGGAAGCCGCGCAAAGTGTTGATGCAGGCGCCGAAGAACGGGTTCTTCTATGTGCTCGACCGTGCGACCGGGAAGCTGATTTCGGCGAAGAATTTTGTGCCGGTCAATTGGGCGACCGGGATCGACATGAAGACTGGTCGTCCCATCGAGAATCCGGCATCTCGATATGACAAGACCGGCGTCCCCTTTGTATCGATGCCGGGGCCGGCGGGCGGCCATAACTGGCACCCGATGGCGTTCGATCCGAAAACCAGCCTTGTCTTCATACCAGCAATCGAAGCAGCGTTTCCCTACATCCCCGAAGCGAACTGGAAAAAGTCGGACGTCAGCTACAACACGGGCGTTGATTTCGCGGCCGGTTCAATGCCGCCGGTTCCCGCTGTGCGGGCGGGTGCGATTGCGGGGACGAAAGGCGCGCTGATCGCGTGGGATCCCATCGCACAGAAAGAACGCTGGCGGGTGCAGTATAAGGGGCCGAATAATGGCGGCGTCCTTGCTACTGGCGGCGGGTTGGTCTTTCAGGGGAGTGCCGTTGGTGATTTCGCGGCGTTCGACGCGGCGAACGGCACCAAGCTATGGTCCACGCCCGCGCAGACTGGTATTGTTGCGCCACCTGTGACTTACAGCATCAGGGGCGAGCAATATGTCGCGGTGCTTGCCGGATGGGGTGGGTCATGGGCCTTGTCACCCGCCGGGATGCTCGCCGAGATTTCGGGGCCAGTGCGCAACATATCGCGCTTGCTGGTCTTCAAGATCGGCGGCACTGCGAAATTGCCGCCAATGCCTTCGCTTGCCAAAATGCCGCTCGATCCGCCGGTGGTGAAGGGCACGACCGTTCAGATTGTCGAGGGCGGCAAACATTATGCGCGATATTGTGGCGTTTGCCACGGTGATGCCGCTTATGGCAGCACGGTGCTGCCCGATTTGCGGCGTAGCGGCGTGATTGCCGATGCAAAGAACTGGCAGATGATTGTCCATGACGGCGCGCTCAAAGCCAATGGGATGATTGGCTGGTCCAAAGTGCTGAACAGCGCGCAGATAGAGAGCATCCGCCATTATGTCATCAAGCGCGCGAACGAGGACAAAGCCCTCGAACTTGCTGCCGCGAAACCCATCAAAACCGCTAGCCGATAAACCCAAGAGGATTTTTCCGATGAACGACATGACCCCGATCAAAATGCAGCAACTTCCTTACTCCGATGCCGCCAAATCGATGCTCGCGCGCAAGCCAATGCTGTTCATCAATAACGAGTGGGTGGCGTCGTCGCATGACTCAACAATTGCCGTTGAGGATCCGTCGACCGGCAAGGAGATCACGCGGATTGCCGATGCATCGGACAAGGATGTGGACCGCGCGGTTGCGGCGGCAAAGGCGGCGTTTGATGATGGCCGCTGGTCGGGGCTTTCGCCGATGCAGCGCGAGCGGACAATGATCCGCTTGGCCGATCTGCTCGAAGCCCATGCCGACGAGTTGGCTGAGTTGGAGGCCATCGACAACGGCAAGCCGAAAGGGATGGCGGGTGCGGTCGATATTCCCGGCGCGATCAGCCAGATTCGTTTCATGGCGGGCTGGGCATCGAAAGTGTCGGGCAACACGACGCAGCCTTACACGATGCCGAACCACACGGTTTTCAGTTACACTGTGAAAGAGCCAGTTGGCGTTTGCGCGCAGATTGTGCCGTGGAATTTCCCGCTTTTGATGGCGTGTTTGAAGATTGCGCCAGCGCTGGCGGCGGGATGCACAATTGTTTTGAAGCCTGCTGAACAGACGTCGTTGACGGCGTTGCGCTTGGCTGATTTGATTGCCGAAGCGGGGTTCCCGGCGGGCGTGGTCAATGTGATTACCGGCAATGGCCACACCGCGGGCGACCGGATGGTCAAGCATCCCGATGTCGACAAGGTCGCGTTCACCGGCTCGACCGAAGTCGGCAAGATCATCAATCGCAACGCGACCGACAGCATGAAGCGGGTCACGCTCGAACTGGGCGGCAAGTCGCCGGTCGTCATCATGCCCGATGTCAACGTCGCCGAAGTCGCGCCGGGCGCGGCGGGCGCGATCTTCTTTAATGCAGGGCAAGTCTGCGTCGCGGGGTCGCGGCTGTTTGCACACCGTTCGATTTTTGATCAGGTGATCGAGGGGATGGCTGAAGCATCGGCATTCTGGGCGCCGCGTCCCTCGCTTGATCCCGAGGGCCATATGGGCGCAATCATCAGCAAGGAACAACATGACAAGGTTATGGGCTATATCGAAGCGGGCAAGCGCGATGGCGCGTCGGTTGCGGTTGGCGGCGATGCGCCGTCGGGCGATGGTTATTTTGTCAATCCGACAATCCTCGTGGATGTGAATGCACAGATGAGTGTGGTGCGTGAAGAGATTTTCGGACCTGTTTTGGTGGCGCAACGCTTTGATGATCTCGACGAAGTGGCGAAGGCGGCTAACGATACTTGCTATGGCTTAGGCGCAGGCATTTGGACGCGCGACGTCGCGACCATGCACAAGCTCGCGTCGAAGATTAAGTCGGGGACGGTGTGGGGCAATTGCCATGCGGTCATCGACACCGCGCTCCCCTTTGGCGGCTACAAGGAATCGGGCATCGGTCGCGAGCAGGGTCAGGCCGGAATTGAGGCCTATCTCGAGACCAAAACGGTTATCATTCAGCTTTAGGACTTCGAATGCCCATCAATCTTGACGCCATCAAGGCCATCGACGTGCATGTGCACGCCGAAGTGTCGTGCCACGACCCCGAAGACCCGGTCATGGGCAAGTTTTTCGATGCGGCCAGCGCCTATTTCAAAGCGCCACGCGAACGGCCGAAAATGCCCGAGATCATCGAGATTTACCGCGAGCAACAGATCGCGTTCTGCATGTTCACGGTCGATTGCGAAAGCGGGATCGGGGCCAAGCGTGTGTCCAATTACGAGATTGCCGAGATCGCCGCGAAGAATGACGACATCTGCATCGCGTTTGCCTCAATCGATCCACACAAGGGCAAAATGGGAGCGCGCGAAGCCCGCGACCTGATCGAGAATTACGGGGTCAAGGGGTTCAAGTTCCACGGAATCATGCAGGATATCCACCCCGCGGACCGCGTCGCCTATCCGATCTACGAAGTCATTTCCGAATATAAGCTGCCTGCGATTTTCCATACTGGCCATTCGGGGATGGGCACGGGGATGCGCGGCGGCGGCGGGGTGCGGCTGAAATGGGGTCAGCCGATGCTGATCGACGATGTTGCCGTCGACTTTCCCGATATGAAAATCATCCTCGCGCATCCCAGCTGGCCTTGGGTTGATGAAAGCCTGTCGATGGCGCTGCACAAGGATAATGTGTTCATCGATTTGAGCGGGTGGAGCCCCAAATATTTCGCGCCGCAGATCATTCAATATGCCAACGGGCAGCTGAAAAAGAAGATGATGTTCGGGAGCGATTTTCCGTTGATCCATCCGGCCAAATGGATCGAGGCGGCGAAGTCAGTGGGCTTCAAGGATGAAGTTATGCCGGGGATCATGAAGGACAATGCGGCGCGGGTGCTGGGGCTGGTGTGATCCGTCTATGGCAGGGGTGCAAGTAGGCCTATTCCTCTTTGAAGGACACGATTATGACCCTAAAATACTATCACGCCGAGCCCGCCGCGAACTCGCTGAAGTCGGTGATTTGCCTAAAGGAAAAGGGTCTCGATTTCGAGAGCCATTATGTGAATCTGCACACGTTCGAGCAGCATTCGGAATGGTTCGTGAAGATCAATCCCGATGGGCAAGTGCCGGTGCTTGACCATGACGGTGTCATGATCACGCACACGACTGTCATCAATGAATATTTGGAGGACGCGTTTCCAGACGCGACACCGCTGCGCCCGTCCGACCCGGCGGGCAAGGCGCGGATGCGATATTGGAACAAGTTTGTTGACGAGCACGTCATGAACCATGTCTCGATGCATGGCTGGCACCGGATGGTTGGCGTGATCGCGCGCGGGATCGAAGGGGGCGAATTCGAGAAGTTGATGGAGCGCATTCCACTGCCCGATCAGCGCAAGAAATGGATGACGGCGCGCTCGGGGTTCAGCGAGGCGGAGTTGCAGAATGCGACTGACAAGATTGTTTATGCGTGCGCAAAAATCGAAGCGCATCTGGCGGGCAATATGTGGCTGGCGGGCGATATGTTCACATCTGCCGACGCCAATTTCTATTCGATGTGCGGGATGATGGTCGAGCGGATGTTCCCCGAACTCGAAGTCGCGGCGAATTATCCCCGCCTGATCGACTGGCGTGAACGGATGGAAGCGCGGTCGGGGGTGCGGGCGGGCTTGCAGATGCCCGACCATACCAATCCGGCCTTGAGAACTTGGACCGGGGAAGTGCGTTAATCCCTAAACACCACCGTCTTGTTGCCACTTAAGAAAACGCGGTCCTGAAGATGCCAATGAACCGCTTGCGCGAGAACGCGGCGTTCGATGTCGCGGCCTTTGCGGACCAGATCGTCGGGGCTGTCGGCGTGGCTGATCAGTTCGACATCCTGATGGATGATCGGTCCTTCGTCGAGGTCGCCCGTGACATAATGCGCCGTCGCACCGATCATTTTGACGCCGCGGGCATGCGCCTGATGATAGGGCTTGGCACCCTTGAAACCGGGCAGGAAGCTATGGTGGATGTTGATGCAGCGGCCGGAGAGGAATGTGGCCATGTCGTCGGATAGGATTTGCATGTAGCGCGCCAAGACGACGAGTTCGGTTTCTGATTCATCGACAATTCGTTTGATGCGTTCTTCTTGTGCGGGTTTGGTGTCGGGCGCTACTGGCAGGTGGTGGAACGGAATGTCCCCGATCAGCGAAATCTTCAGCACCTCATGCGGGTGGTTGCAGATGATCCCCACGACATCCATCGCGAGTTCGCCTATGCGGTGGCGATAGAGAAGATCGCCGAGGCAATGATCGAATTTCGAAACAAGCAGCAACACTTTGCGTCGTGCGCCGATGGGGCGGAGTGACCAGTCCATGGCATGGCCCATCGCGTAATCGCCGAATGCTGAAGACAAGGTGTCGGTCGATCCGCCGCCCAGCATTTCGAAGACGACGCGCATGAAGAAGCGGTCGCGTTCTTTGTCATTATACTGCTGTGAGTCGAGAATGTTGCCACCATTTTCAGCGAGCAGATGCGCTACCCCCGCGACCAGCGCGGGTTGGTCTGGGCAAGCCAGCGTCATCACATAAGCGGAGCCAGGCATCGCATGTCCTCGTTCAAATTATTGTTTGTGTTACATACGAATTTTGCTAGCATCTGCCACTAGAAAATCGTGACGGAGATGGGATGATGGCCGCGGGCAGCCTACAAGATGTTTTGGATGGTGCCGGGAACACAGTGGCGATGCTGCGCAATTCGCAGCTTGGTGCCTATGTGTATCCGGTGGTTGCGCCTGAATTCCACAATTGGCGCGATGAGCAATGGGCATGGCAACATAGCGCCGTCCTGTTCGACCAGTCGCACCACATGGTCAATCTGTATATCCGCGGCAAAGATGCGCTGAAGCTGCTCAGCGATACGATGATCAATTCGACCAAGGGGTGGGCGGTCAACAAAGCGAAGCAATATGTGCCGACAACGCCTTATGGTCATGTGATCGGCGACGGGATCATCTTCTGGTTGGCCGAGCAAGAGTTTTGCTATGTCGGTCGTGCGCCGGCGTCGAACTGGCTGCGTTATCATGCGGCAACTGGGGGCTATGATGTCGCGCTCGAACTCGACGACCGGTCGCCGATGCGCCCGATGGGCAAGCCGGTCACGCGCTCGGTTTGGCGCTTCCAGATACAGGGACCGAGCGCTTGGGCGATCATCGAGAGGCTCCATGGAGGGCCGCTTGAGCAGCTGAAGTTCTTCAACATGTCGACGATGAATATATCGGGGCGGACAATCCGCACACTGAAACATGGCATGTCTGGCGCGCCGGGGCTTGAGATTTGGGGGCCATACGAAGAGCAGGAAGAAGCGCGCGCGGCGATTCTTGAAGCGGGAAAAGAGTTCGGCATTGTGCCCTGCGGGAGCCGCGCTTATCCATCGAACACATTGGAATCGGGATGGATTCCGTCGCCGCTGCCCGCGATTTACACGGGCGATAAACTGGCGGGGTATCGCGCTTGGCTGGGTGTGGACAGTTATGAGGCGACGGGTTCGATTGGTGGGTCGTTCGTGTCGGACAATATCGAGGATTATTATCTCAATCCGTGGGAGCTGGGATACGGCCCGTTCGTCAAGTTCGACCATGATTTCCACGGGCGAGAAGTGCTGGAGCCGCTTAACCCCGTTGACCAGCGGCAGAAAGTGACGCTGGCATGGAACCCGCAGGATATGGCGAAAATTCAGGCATCTTTGTTCGATCCTGACGGCGAGCAGTATAAGTTCTTCGACGTGCCGCTCGCAAATTATGCGTCGTCAAATTATGACCGTGTGGTCGATGCGGGCGGGCGCATGGTCGGCGTGTCGATGTTCACCGGATACAGCTATAACGAGAAGCAGGCGCTGAGTTTGGCTATTGTGGATTCTGGCGTCGAGGTCGGCACCGAACTCCGCGTGGTTTGGGGTGAAGAGGACGGCGGCACGAAGAAAACCACGGTCGAACGGCACAAGCAGATTGAAGTGCGTGCGGTGGTCAGCCCCGTCCCCTATAGCCGCGTGGCGCGCGAGACTTACAAGGAAGGCTGGCGGACGGGGCCGTGAACCCGAAACCGCTGATCCACCCCAATTGGGCGCATGTGCCGTTGCGGATTACCGACGGTTATTCATTGGAAATGACGGCGAAGGATGTGGCCTCGTTGCAGGATGCGGCACCATTGATCGCGCCAGAATCGCCGCTGTCGGTCACATTTCTGCCCGGTGAAGACCCGGCGGCGCGTCTGACGGCGACGGTGGCGGTGCGCGAACTTGGGTTTGAACCGATGCCGCATTTTTCGGCACGTCGAATATTGTCCGAGGATGATTTCGAAGGCTATTTGCGCGACGTCGTTCAAGCGGCGGGGGTGCGGCGGTGCTTTATCGTCGCGGGTGATCCGCCGGTACCGCAGGGGCCGTATGGCGATACGATGGCTTTGCTAAAAACCGGCGCATTCGAACGGGCGGGGGTCAAAGCGATTGGTATTGGCGGGCATCCCGCGGGGCATCCGGTGATGACGCCCGCGCAATGCTGGGCGGTGCTCGACGCGAAAGTTGCCGAGATTGACCGGCGCGGGATGGCGGCGTTGATTGTGACACAGTTCGGTTTCGATCCCGACCGCGTGCTCGATTGGCTGATCGAATTGCGCGCGCGGGGGATCGACACGCCCGTGCGTATCGGCATTCCCGGCCCCGCCAGCATCAAGGCTCTGCTACGCTTCGCCACGCGTTGCGGGGTAGGGGCGTCAACGGCGGTGATGAAGAAATATGGCGTGTCGATCACCAACTTGCTGGGGTCGGCGGGGCCGGATCGACTGGTCGATGCGTTTGCGGCGCAGTTAGGTCTCCAACATGGGCCAGTGCGGCTTCATTTCTATCCGTTTGGTGGGTTGGTAAAGACGGTCGAATGGATCGCTGCCTATGAGCGCCAGTCTAATCTCCGAAGAAATTAAGTTCGAGCAAAACCCCGTTCGGGTCCATCGTAAATATTTGGCGGAGTCCGATGCTTTCAACCAGATTCAGTTGATAGTCTGCACTGCGCGCGTCCAATCGTGCCGCCATCCCATCATAGCCTTCGCATCGCAGCGCGATATGGTGGATCGACCCCGTCGGCCCCGGCATCACGTCGCGGTCATAAGTGCGCGGGCAATCGAGGCTGTTGATATGAATGATCGCGCGGCCTTCGCCGTCATACATCCATTGGGCATTGACGGGCGTTAGAGGCGGCGGCCCATCGTGCCGTTCGAGGTTGAGCAGATCGGCATAGAAGCGGGCTGTTCCGTCGAGGTCAGCCGTAATGATGTTTATATGATCAAGCGCTTGGACTTTCATGTCGCCATTCTAGCCGCGTCGCGCGCCTCTTTATAGGCTTTGCGGCGGAACGCTTCGATGGTGACGCGCTGGTCGTAGCCGGGATCTTGTGGATAGTCGCGATAGTCGCCGAGGACTTCCTGAAAATACTCTGCCAATTCCTCGCGGTGGTCGGGCATCGGGAAGATATAGGCTTGGTTCTCGCGCATGCCCTGAAGGATGCGCGCGCCGATGACATCGGGTTCCATGCCGACATCGTGCATGCCCGCAAGGCGTTCGACATTTTCGGTGTTGATGGGCTTGGCACCATCCATCAAAGCGGCGGGGCGGATGTCGTCGCTGGCGTAGATATAGCTTTTCACGAGCCCGGGGCAAACGCACGAAACGCCAATGCCATGTTTGGCGAGGCTGTAGCGCAGGCTTTCGCTCAGCCCGCGCACCGCGAATTTTGTGGTGTTATAGATGCCCGGCGATCCGCTCGCGAGCCAGCCTGCCATCGACGCGGTGTTGACGATATAACCGCCCTTGCCATGTGCGATCATCCTTGGCGCAAAGGTCATGCAGCCGTTGATCGGGCCATGCAGATTGACGCCTATCAGCCAGTCCCAATCGGACCAGCTCGACTCCTCTATTGGTTGAAACAGGTTCACCCCTGCATTGTTGAAGAGGAGCGTTACAGGGCCGAAATTGGCTTCGACCTTGTCAGCTGCGCCCGCCATTTCTTCGCGCGAGGCGACGTTGACTTGGACGCCCATAACCATCTGATTGTCGAGCGATTTGAGCGCGCGCTCGATATGATCCTCGCGGATGTCGGCAATGGCGACTTTGCAGCCCTCGGCGAGTAGTGCGCGGACAACGCCAATGCCGATGCCGTTTGCGCCGCCGGTGACAAAAGCAGTGCGGCCCGCGAATTCGATCATGGTTTCAGACCTTGTTGACGCGCAATTTCAGCGGCCCAGATCGGCGAGTTGAACAGCATGCCGAAGGTTGCCTTGTAATCGGGGTTTTCGGGCAGGTACGCGGGGACCGAGGCGATCATGGCATTCGCGCGGTCGGTGACGCCGCCCAGAAATTCGCTGTGCGTCAGGATATAGAGTTCGTCGTTGAGGATACCGCGCAGGACGCGTTCGCCGACTTCTTCTTTGGTCTGGTAAAGATGGAACAGGTTCCCGCCATTTTGGCGGCGCTTGTCCGCCTCGGCATAGCCCGAATCGGCCAGATCGGCGGGGCGGGTTTTTCCAGCTTCCGCAATGTTTGACTGGACAGCACCGGGGCAGAATGCCGAACAGATGACGCCGCGTGGTTCGAGTTCGGGGCGCATACATTCCATCATCGTGACAAGCGCGGCCTTGCCCGTCGAATAGATTGTCGTGCCACCGACGGGGACGAGCCCTGACATCGAACAGGTGTTGACGATGTGCCCGCCTTCGCCATGCGCAAGGATGCGCGGGAGGAGCGTGACGACGCCGTTGATTGCGCCATTCACGTTGACGCCCATCACCCAGTCCCAATCGGCGAAGGTCGCAAGTTCGGTTGGGCCGACGACAGCGACGCCAGCATTGTTGATCAGGACGTGGACCTTGCCGAACTTTGCTTCGGCGGCATCGGCGGCGCGGGCGTAATCGGCGCGGTCGGTGACGTCGAGCTTGACGGCGAGCACGTGGTCGCCGCCGTTTAGTTCGGTGGTTGCCGCGCTCAGATGATCGTCGCGGATGTCGGCAATGACGACATTCATACCTGCGCTCAGCAACGCTTTTGCAATGCCAAGTCCGATCCCGCTTGCTCCGCCGGTGATGAAAGCTGTTTTACCATTCAGGTTTTGCACTTTTCGCATCCTCCCACCACAAAGCGCTGGACAAGTCCGCACAAAGCAGATTGTATTTGTTACATACAAATTTGCCCATGAAAAGAGCCGGGCGAAAAGGAGGACAGGGATGGCCGGAGTGAGCGCCGTTTTACCCGATGCGCCGACTACAGCCGCGGGCGCCGCGCGGGTGTGGCCATCATCGGGTGCGGCTTATTGGGCGCTGTTTGCCATTGTGCTGGCGACCTTTATGTCGTTTTTTGATGCTGTCGTGTTCGGGATGCTGGCCGAAAGCATTAAGAAAGATTTCGGGCTGACCGATACGCAGCTGGGGTTCCTTGCTGGCCCCGCGACAATCATCTGCTATTTCTTCGTTGGCATTCCGCTGGGGCGGCTGGCGGACATTTATCCGCGCAAATTCGTGCTGGCGGCGAGTGCAGGGATTACCGGCGTGCTGATTGCGCTCAGTGGGGTTGCGCAGTCGTTCGGTCAATTTGTGGGGAGTCGCGTGTTTCTGGCGGCAGGCGGATCCGCGCACGCACCAGCATCCTATTCGCTGCTGGCCGATGCCTTTCCACCGCAGAAACTCACGCGCGCGTTCGCGCTGTTGCAGTTCGGTTTCATCGGCGGGACAACGCTTGGCCCAATCCTCGGCGGGCGATTGGTGCGCGCATCGACGGGGTGGGACCACAGCACGATTTTGGGTCTGACCGTTTACAACTGGCAATGGGTGATGATGTATCTGGCAATCCCGTCGCTGATTGCTTCGCTGCTGTTCTTGTCGGTGCGCGAACCGACCCGACTGGCACCGCGGCCTGACAGCGTGCACATTCCCACAGACGGCGGTTTGCTGCGCAAGGTCATCACCTTCATGGGGTTTGATGCGGCGCGGGCTATCCATGCAGGCGGCAGGGTTTATTACCCGATGTTCGGGGCGCTGGCCCTGAGTGCAGTTGAGGTGTTCGGCATTTTGTTCTGGCGGACCCCCTATCTGATGCGTGAATTCGGTTGGGATGCGGCGCAGATCGGCGATGTTGTCGGGACGACGGCGCTGTTTGCGTCACTTGCCGGATTGGTGGCGGGTGGCGTGTTCGTCGAATGGCTTGCCAAGCGCCATAGCGACGCAAACATCCGCGCCGCATTCTTCTGCTTCTGCGGCACGACGGCAGTGATCATTATTGCATTGCTGGTGCGCGACCCATTCTGGTCCTGCGTCGCATTTGGTTGCGCAGCTTTTTTCGGGATTGCCGGTGCCGTCCCGCAAAATGCCGCGATCCAGCGGGTCGCGCCCAATGACATGCGGGGGCAGATTACGGCCTTTTATCTATTCATGTTCACGTTTTTCGGAGCCATGGGGAGCTGGTTCATCGGCGCTGTGTCGGACAAGGTGACGGGTGATTTGGGCAATGCGATCCTGATCACCGCTTGCACAATTTTGCCGATGGCCGCGTTTCTGATGTTCCGCGCGATCCGTCCGTACCGGGACGAAGTCGCACGACTGGCGGCTGTCGGCTTATGACGGACTATCCTGCGCTTCACATGATTATTGACGGCGAAAAGGTTTTTGCCGGGGATCGCCGGACGCACCAGGTTGTGAATCCGGCCACCGAGGACGTCATCGGTGAATTGCCGCTTGCTAATGCGGCGGACCTCGACCGGGCGCTTGAGACCGCAGCAAAGGGGTTTCGCATCTGGCGTGACTCGACGCCGCAGCAACGCGCCACCGTCCTGTCAGGGGCTGCACGCTTGATGGTCGAGCGGCAGGAGGACATCGCGCGCATCGCAACGATGGAGCAAGGCAAGACGCTCGCCGAAACGCGCATCGAAGTGATGATGAATGTCGGTCTGTTCAACTTCTACGCAGGCGAGGCGATGCGCGTTTACGGTCGGCAATTGGTGCGGCCGTCGGGCATGCGCTCGACGGTCACGTATGAGCCCGTCGGCCCGGTTGCGGCCTTTGCGCCGTGGAATTTCCCGATCGGTAACCCCGGGCGTAAGCTGGGCGCGCCAATTGCGGCGGGATGTTCGGTGATCCTGAAAGCGGCGGAAGAAGCCCCTGCGAGTGCGTTGGCGGTGCTGCAATGTCTGCTCGATGCGGGATTGCCGAAGGAAGTGGCGCAGGCGGTGTTTGGTGCGCCTGATGAGGTTTCGCGGCACTTGCTGGGATCGCCCGTCATCCGCAAGCTGAGCTTCACCGGCTCAACGGTGGTCGGCAAGCACCTGATGAAACTCGCCGCCGAGGACATGAAGCGCACGACGATGGAGTTGGGCGGGCATGGCCCCGTGCTGGTGTTTGACGATGTCGATGTGGATCAGGTGCTCGACACGATGGTGCCCGCAAAGTTTCGCAATGCCGGCCAGGTTTGCGTTTCGCCGACGCGTTTCATCGTGCAGGACGGCGTGTTCGACCGCTTCCGCGACGGCTTTGTCGCGCGCGCCAAGGCGCTAAAGGTTGGCAATGGTGCCGAAGATGGCGTGCAGATGGGACCGATGGCGAACCCGCGCCGCCCCGATGCGATGGAGCGGATGATCGGTGATGCTGTCTCGCGTGGCGGCAAGCTGCTGACCGGTGGCGAACGGATCGGGAATCAGGGCTATTTTTATATGCCGTCGTTGCTGGCGGACGTGCCGCTGGAGGCTGAAATCATGAACGAGGAACCGTTCGGGCCAGTCGCGATCCTCAATCCGTTTGCGCGCGAGGAAGATATGATCGCCGAAGCCAACCGGCTTCCTTATGGCCTTGCCGCTTATTCTTGGACCAATGACGCCAAGCGCCAGAAACGCCTCGCCCGTGAAATCGAAACAGGCATGTTCTGCGTCAACACGACGATGCTGGGCGGGCCGGATACGCCCTTCGGCGGGGTAAAATGGTCGGGGCACGGGCATGAGGACGGGCCGGAGGGGGTGATGGCGTGCATGGTATTGAAGACGGTACATGAGGGGTAGGGCGATCAAATCCTCCCCTGAATCTTCGTTCAGGGAAGAATTAGAGTGACCCACGACCTCAACACCGGCGGGGATCGCGGATACCTGCGTATCGCAACCGAGGAAGCGTTTGCGACGCGCGAGCAGATTGATGTTTTCCTTCGCATGGTCCGCGACGGGACGGCGGATAAGGGCATGGTCTCGCTGTGGGGCTTTTACGCAACCAGTCCTTCCGAACGCGCAACGCAGATTATTGATCGGCTGCTCGATCTGGGTGAGCAGCGGATCGCGCATATGGACCAAATGGGGATCGATAAAGCTGTTCTCGCGTTGACGTCGCCCGGCGTACAGCCGATGATTGATGTGGCGAAAGCCAAGGGCATTGCGTCGCGCGCCAATGATTATCTCGCCGAACGCTGCGCCGCCTATCCCGACCGTTTCATCGGGATGACAGCAGTGGCACCGCAGGATCCGTTATGGTCGGCGGACGAAATCCGGCGCGGCGCACGCGACCTTGGTTTCAAAGGCGTCCAGATCAACTCGCATACCCAAGGTGCTTATCTTGACGACGCACAGTTCGACCCCATTTTCCGTGCGCTCGCCGATTTAGGTCAGCCGCTTTACATTCATCCGGCGACGCTGCCCGACAGCATGATGGGCGGGATGATTGACGCTGGCCTTGACGGCGCAGTGTTCGGGTTCGCGGTTGAGACCAGCTATCATCTGCTCCGCCTCGTCACGACCGGGATTTTTGACCGCTATCCCGATTTACAAATCATTGCGGGGCATGGGTGTGAAGCCTTGCCCTACTGGCTCTATCGCACTGATTTCATGCACAAGGCAGGCATCCGGTCGCAGCGTTATGAACGGTTGAGGCCGCTCAACCATGATCTGTTCCATTATATGCGCCACAATTTTCTGGGCACATGCAGTGGCCTGCCGTTCGAACCTGCAATCAAGCTGATGATCGACGTGATGGGCGAAGATCGGGTGATGTATGCAATGGATTATCCGTACGAATATGTCGCCGACGAAGTCCGCGCGATGGACAATCTGGGCATCACGGACGCGCAGAAAAAGAAGTTTTTTCAGACCAATGCCGAACGCTGGTTCGGCCTGTGAAGGGCGCGCGCTATGCCCTGCTGCTCGTTGCCCTGACCAATGCGATGAGCCTGCTCGACCGGCAAATTCTTGCGATTTTGGGACCGGCAATCAAAGCGGATTTGAAGATTGGCGATGCCGAAATGGGGCTGCTATTCGGGACCGTATTTGCGCTGTTCTATGCGCTCTTCTCGCTTCCGATCGGGCGGCTTGCCGATGGTTGGACGCGGACGAAGTTGCTGGCAATCAGCATTGGCTTTTGGTCTGCAGCGACTGCTTTGGGCGGGCTGGCGTCGAGCTTTTCGATGCTGGCGCTGTCGCGGCTGGGGGTGGGCATTGGCGAAGCAGCGACGCAGCCTGCCGGGACCAGCCTGATCTATGATTATTGGCCGAAGCAGCGGCGCGGCTTTGTCATGGCAGTCCTCGCGTCGGCAATTGCGGTTGGAATTGGTGGTTCGCTTATCCTCGGCGGGCTGACGGCGGATTGGTGGAACAGGGCTTACGCCAATGCGGGACTTCGCGGATGGCAGTTTGCGCTGCTCGTTGCGGCGGCACCGGGATTCATTCTTTCGGTCTTGCTTTGGTTCTTACGTGAACCCGAACGCGGTGCGATGGACGGCATTCCCACAGCCCCCGACCCCGCGCCGTTCCGGGCGAGTGCGCAAGTGCTGGGCGCGGTGTTGCCGGGATTCAATTGGCTGAGCCTTAGACGGTTCGGTGTGGCTGGCACCGTCTGGCGCGACAATCTGCTTTGGCTCTCCGGGATCGTCGCGGCGATGACCGTCCTCATTATGATCACTAAGCAAATCTCGCCGCGTCCGCCGCTCGATTTCGGTGCAGTCAAGGTCAGCCCGCACACGATGCAATGGCTGGTGATCGGCTTTGGTCTCTTCGTGCTGGTCAACTTCATCCAGAATATGAAAGTGACCGATGCCCAAGCGCATCGCGTCATTATGAAGTCGCCGACGTTGTTGTTGGCCATGGCAGTCGGGACGCTGCAAAGCATCATCAATTACGGGATGATGGCGTTCAATCCCAGTTTCTTGATCAAGCAATATGGCCTTACGATGGCGGAGGCGGCGCTGCAATTCGGGTTGGTCGCGGCGACAATGGGGATACTCGGGCCTTTGTTGTGGGGGCCGTTGTCGGACCGGCTCAATCTGCGTTTCCCGGGGGCGGGGCGGGCGTGGGTCGCGCTTTTTGCGATGGGCGTTTCGCCGATCATGTCCTTCTGGGTTTATCATGCACCCGATGCGGGCAGTTTCTATCTACGCTTTGTGTTTTACAGCTTTGTCCTGACCGGCTGGCTGCCGCCACTTTATGCGATCATGTATGACCAAGTGCTGCCGAGGATGCGCGGGATTACAACCAGCACCTATTTGCTAGTGATGACGATCATCGGCCTTGGCTGCGGGCCGTATGTGGTCGGGATGATATCCGACGCGACCGGCGATTTGCGCTTTGCGATGCTCTGCATCAACGCGGCTGCTATCCCGATTGTCGTGCTGATGTTGATCATCGCAATGCGGGCGCAGCAGGACGAGGATGCGTTGGCGGTGCGGGCGACCTAAGTCACCCGCCACACCCAGAGCTTGATGCTCGACGCATAGCGCGCGCCCGAGCAGAGGAAGATGCTGCGGTTCATCCAGTCATATTTGCCGACCGGCGCAATGAATTCGGGGACGGTGCGAAAGTAATAGTCTGCGGGGTCGACCGTTTCGCCCGCCGCCAATCGCTTCATGACGTCGGGCGGGCCGTGGCGCAGGCCGCGATTGCGGATCTGAATGATCGCGCCGTCGTCGGTTTTGATCGCATACATGGCGTCGACCACTGTGACGCCATCGTCACGGATCAGCTGCCAATCGGCCGCATTGCCCATCAATTGCCCCTTGATCAGCGGCCCTTCGACCCGTCCGCCTTCGAAAATGGGGATGATGCGGCGCGCGCCGTCGGGAGTTTTGCCGATGGGCACGGGTGCGCCCAGATTGCCGACCGCTTCATAGACGAACTCAACGCCAGGTTTGATCATGGTTGATTTTGCTCCTTTGGCAGGACCGATGAGGGCGATGGCAGCGGTGCCAATAAGGCCGGTTAACGTGGTGCGACGGTCAATCATGCCGCCAATCCAATATCAGCGGCGTCTGCCCAATTGCCGTGCAGGCCAAAGCGCATGCGGATGGGGATGTTGATCGTCGCAATCGGGCCTTTTTCGATTTCGAGCGCGTCGAACAGGAGGAGGTCGCTGCGATGCTCCTCCAACCGATTCGCGATTTGCACGATCCAGCCGTCACCTTCGGGCGCGGTTTTGGATCGCGGAATGAAGCAAGGTTCCTGAAGCGACGACACCGGCCCGCCCCACCAATGTTGCTCTGCGCCGGTCACGTGATCCTTCAGGAATAGGCAGTTCATGAGAAGTCCGCCCGCGCTGCCACCTCTCAGTTCAACCGGGCGGCGCATGTCCATTTCGAGCATCCAGCCGTAGCGATAGGGTTGTCCGGCGAACCGGTCATCGATGCGGGGAAACTCTGCCGCTGTGTCGGTCAGGCGCACTTCACTTTCGAACGCATCCGAATTGCTGGCCATATCGACGGTCCAGCGCGTGAGGTAACTCATTGCCTCCATTCCGTTAAACGGCGCGCCGTGAATGTCAGGGAAGAAGGGAAACATATTGTTCTTTGCGACCGGGATGTCGAAATGCACCTTCGAACCCTCCTGAAACGCGTTCATCACATGGCTGTTGAAGCTGTTGCCGGTCTTGAACCATCGAATGTCGCCGCTCTTTCGGGAGAGCACGCCGAGATAAACGGGCAGAGTAGTGTCGAACCCGAAATGCGGCAGCCCTTTTTCGAGGCGATCCCATGATCCGATCGACGGCATCACGTTGAACACTGCATAATCTTCAGTGATCGCAAAGTCATGCATCATGCAATAGTAGGGTGCTTTGAACCAGAATTCGGTAAGCAGTTCGCCGTCGGGACTGATCTCGTAAAACGCAACATCGTCCGAACACAGCCCCGACGCGGCATAGCCGAACGCGATCATATTGCCGGTCTTCGAATCAACCTTCGGATGCGCCGTGAAGGTCTGGCCGCGCATCCGCCCCTGAAACCGGGTGAAGCCGTCGGTTTCCATGGTTGCCGGATCCATGAGCAATGCGGGCGAATCTTCCTTTAGTGCCCACAACTTGCCGCCATACAGAAACGCATTTGTATTTGCGGTTCCGCGCACTTCGCCTTCGACCGCCGGATCATCAGTTAGCGGATTGCGATAGGCGCCGAACAGGGCTTTTCCCGCCTCGTTCTCCAGCTTCCACTTGTCGGTCTTCGCCCAGCGCTGGCGGAAATCGCATTGGCCGTCATGGATATGAAAACGCGTGATCATCCCGTCGCCGTTAAACGAAATATCATCGGCCTGGCGCGGCGGGAATTGCGGGTCAGGCTGGACGCGGAAAAAGGCACCGTTGAGTTCGGACGGGATCACGCCTTCATGCACAAGGTCGGCAATGTCCGCCTCAATCCGGCTCGGCGCATTGAAACCCGTGAAGTTGATCGTCTGTGGAAAATTCGCCATGTCTGAGCCCTCGACGAAGATTGTATGTGATGCTAACAATCGGGCCAAGGGGATCGGATGACAAGACCAAAAGAAATATTGGTGCCAACGACGCCGCATGTCGATGGCGATGATGATATCGGCGAAATCCGCAACATCGTCGGTTTTCACATCCGTTTGGCGCATGGCGCGGTTTACAGGCACTTCACCGAAAGTTTCACGCATCTCGACCTTACGCAGAAACAGGTGTCGGTCCTGTGGCTGATTGATGATCATCCCGACATTGCCCAGACCGATCTAGCGCAGCGGATGCGGATGGACCGCGCGACAACGATGGCCATCGTCAACCGGCTTGAGGAGCGCGACTATTTGAAGCGTGGCAAGTCAATGTCCGACGGGCGTAAGCAGACACTCAACCTGACGACGAAAGGGCAGAAGGCGCTGGTTGTCGCGAAACAGGCGATTTCAGACCATGAGAAATGGCTGAAGGCGCGGTTCACCGACAAGGAAGTGGCGACGTTGATCGAAATGCTGACGCGTATTCACGATTAAGCGCGGTAGGGGAGTGTGATGGGGCAAAGTCCAAAGGCGATTATCGACAACAGCCCGATGGCGCCGTGGCAATGGTTGGTTGTCGCTATTACCGTTTGCCTCAACGCGCTTGATGGCTTTGACGTTTTGTCGATCAGCTTTGCTTCGCCCGGCATCGCAAAGGAATGGGGCTTCGGTCAATCCACACTCGGCTGGGTCTTGTCGATGGAGTTGATCGGCATGGCAGTCGGATCGGTATTTCTGGGCGGATTAGCCGACAAGATCGGGCGACGACCGACAATTCTTGGCTGCCTCGTCGCGATGGCGATTGGCATGTGGTTCGCGGGGCATGCGGATAGCCTAACTGAGTTGCTGGCGTGGCGGTTGCTGACGGGGCTCGGAATCGGCGGGATGCTGGCCGCGATCAATGCGGCAGCGGCCGAATTTTCAAATCTGCGCTGGCGCAATCTGGCCATGGCATTGATGGTGATCGGCTATCCGATTGGGGGCTTTTTCGGCGGGAAAGTCGTCCAAGTGCTGCTGGCCGATGGGACATGGCGCGATGTGTTTGCATTCGGCGCGATTGCGACCGCGATTTTCATTCCTTTGGTGTTTTTTTTCGTGCCGGAATCAGTGGCGTTTCTGGAACGCAAACGGCCAGTGGGCGCGCTCGACAAGATCAACCGCACGTTGGCGCGGTTCGGGCACAATGTGGTTGAAGCGCTTCCGGTGTTCAGTGCCGAGGAAGCCAAGCAGGCGATTGGCGACATATTCAAACCGGCGCTGATCGGGACGACATTGCTCATCACATTTGCTTACTTCGCGCACATCACGAGTTTCTATTACATCATCAAATGGGTGCCGAAGCTGGTGGTTGATATGGGCTTTGAGCCGCGTGCAGCGGCGGGGGTTCTGGCTTATGCGAACCTCGGTGGCGCGCTTGGCGGCGCTGTGTTCGGGCTGATTGCGCTCAGGGTCGGGCTAAAGCCACTGACGATGGTGATGATGGTCGTATCGTTCTGCGGGATTGTCTGGTTCGGCAGCGGATCGAGTGACCTGACGGCGTTGACGATGGTTGTGGCGATCACAGGCTTTTTCACGAACGGCGCAATTGCGGGGCTTTACTTGCTGTTCGCAAAAGTCTTCCCAACGCATGTCCGCGCGACAGGGACCGGCTTCGCGATTGGCGTCGGCCGTGGCGGCGCGGCATTGGCGCCTGTGCTGGCGGGCTATTTCCTGCAAGGCGGGATTGGCTTGCAAACTGTGTCGATCATAATGGGCGCGGGGTCGGTGCTGGGTGCCTTTGCGCTCTGGTTCCTGAAGGAACGCGCGGCAGATTAGACGCTTTCGAGTTCTTCGATTGCCCGCGCTTTTAATATGTGTTTCTGGACTTTGCCCGATCCAGTTCGCGGGATGGTATCGGTTATGACGGCGGTCTTGGGCACTTTGAATTTGGCAAGCCGCGCGGCGCAATGGGCAATAATTTGGTTGGGTGAAATGCTGCTGCCCGCGACGGGAATGACATAGGCGCGGCCCACTTCGCCCCAGCGCTCATCGGGCACGCCGACGACGGCGCATTCGCCAATCTCTGGCAGTTCAGCGAGCGCGGCTTCGACTTCGGCCGGATAGACGTTTTCGCCGCCAGAAATATACATATCCTTCTTGCGGTCGACGATGGTGAAATAGCCTTCGTCGTCCTGCATTGCGGCGTCGCCGGTGTGGAACCAGCCATCGGCAAAGGCTTTGGCGGTGAGTCCGGGTTGTTGCCAATAGCCGCCGGCGACACTGGGGCCGCGGACAAGGAGTTCGCCCTGCTCGCCGGTTGGGACTTCGTCGCCGTCATCGTCGATGATTTTGGTCTGAACCGTCATCAGCGGGAGGCCGCAACTGCCCGCTTTGCGCAGCATTTCATTGAGGTCGAAGGGAGGGATGGCAAAGTTACTCCCCGTCTCCGACATGCCGAACCCTTCGGAAATGTGGATGCCAGCGCCGATGAAACGTTCGCTTTGTGCTTTGGGATTGGGCGCGCCGCCGATGGCCCAGGCCACGATCTTCTGGAGTTTGGCAGGATCGAATTCGGGACGGTTCCAAAGCGTCGCCGCCATTTGCGGGACCGAGAAATAATGCGTCACACAAAGCGCGGGGTCGGTCATCCGTGCGAGTGTCAGTTCGGGGTCAAACCCTTCGGAGATCAACACCGTCCCGCCCGCCAGCAACGGCGTTCGCGTCGCTGCTGATAACCCCGCCGTGTGGAACAGCGGCATGTCACACAGGAATGTGCTTGTCGGATTGACGGCATTACCGTGGATAAGATTTGTGCAGCCCCAGAAGTTGTTCTCTTCCGACAGCATCACGCCTTTGGGCCGTCCGCTCGTGCCTGAGGTGTAGAGCAAGGTTGCGAGTGCATCGAACGGGCGACGGGCGGTCGGGGGCGGGGAAGCCCCTTCGCTGCCAAGGCGGAGCATCTCGGCGATGTCGACAATGCGGTTCACATTTGAAGGCACCGTGAACCCGCTCTGTGCGAACAACAGGACCGGCGTCGCATCGGCAACCAGCGCTTCCAGTTCCGCCACGGCCAGTCGCCAGTTGAGCGGCATAAAAACCGCCCCTGCGCGGATGGTCGCGAGTTGTAAGATGACCATTTCGGCATTGTTCTTTGACAGCGTGGCAATCCGCTCGCCGCTCGCAGGTCCAAACTCGTCTACGATCCAAGCTGCCTGCCGGTCTGCCGCAACATGCAACGCACCATAGGTCCATCGCCGTTCACTCGCGAGATCAACCACCGCCAGATGATCGCGCATCGCCCGCGCATAAGTGGCGATCGGGTCGAGTTGCGTCATCGGTCGATCTTACCGGTATTGAAGGTGCCGAGGCCGGGTTTGAAGCTCTTTTCATCGAGGAACTGACGCGTTGCTTCCTTGCGCGCCTCGACGCCGCCAAAGCTGTGCAAGGCTTCCTGCGCGCGGATCAGGTAATCCTCGGCATTGTCATAGGTCATTTCGGTCATCCGTCGGATCGCCCATTTGGTCGCGCGGAGAGCATTGCCATCCTTCTTGAGCAACGCTTCGGCGATGGCAGTGACGCGGGGGTGAAGCTGATCGGCGGGCACAGCTTCGGTGATGAGCCCTTGCGCTTCGGCCTGTTTGGCGGTCAAATTTTCGCCCATCATTGCGTGATACAGCGCCTTGCGCAGCGGCATCAGGTCAACCGCGACTTTCGATGCCCCGCCACCGGGTAAAATGCCCCAATTGATTTCGGAAAGGCCAAACTGCGCGTCCTCGGCGGCGACCGCAATGTCGCAGGCGAACAGCGGGCCATAGCCGCCGCCGAAACACCAGCCATTGACCATCGCGATTGTTGGCTTTTCATACCAGCGCAGCCGTTCCCACCAGCGATAGGCTTCGCGCTGTGCCTTGCGGATCGAGCCGAGGCCCTCAGCTTCGCTTTCACGGAAATACTCCTGCAAATCCATGCCCGCGGACCATGCTTCACCTTCGCCCGAGAGGACGAGAACGCCGACATCGTCGCGATACTCGAGCTCCTCGATCACGCGCAGCATCTGGCGGTTGAGCTTGGGCGACATGCAGTTGCGCTTTTCGGGGCGGTTGAAACGGACCCAGGCAATGCGGTCGCGCACGTCCACGGCAACAGTGTCTTCTTCGGCGCGGTGCTGAGCGGCCATGGTTTCTCCTTGTCGAAGCTCAGGCATATCGCAGTCGGCGGGGGCACTCAATAGAATGTAAGTATTGCTTACATTTTATCACTGGTGCGGGTCGGGTGGTGACCTTAAGACGTGAGCGTGAGCGACATAACGACCATCGCCGACATCGTGGCCGCACATGCTGGGCGCGAAGGGCCTTTGCTTCCGATACTGCATGATGTGCAGGCGGCGTTCGGGCATGTGTCCGAAGTGGCGATTGTCGAGATTGCCCTCGCGCTGAACCTGACCCGCGCCGAAGTGCATGGGGTAGTCAGTTTTTATCACGATTTCCGCGATGTGCCGGCCGCGGTTCTGCCCGTAAAATTGTGCCGGGCAGAGGCTTGTCAGGCGCGGGGTGTGGAGGCGCTTTACGAAGGGCTGTCCGCCGAGGTGAAAGGTCGGATTGAGACGGTTTATTGTCTCGGGCTGTGCAGCGTGGGTCCGGCGGCGTTGTTGCCCGATGGCTCGGTTAGAGCGCGGCTTGATGCTGATGCGTTGGTAGCGTTGGTAGCGTTGGTGGCGGCATGAAGGTTCGCATTTCCGATGATGTTTCGGCGTTGGCATGCGGGGCGGATGATGTGGTGGCGGCTTTTGCGGCGGCGGGCTGCACTGTTGAACGCGTGTCGAGTTGGGGGATGCACTGGCTCGAACCGTTGGCTGAGATGGAGGGGGTTGGGTTTGGGCCGCTGACGCCCGGCGATGTGGCCGATGTTTTGGCGGGGACGAGCGACAAGTCGATTGGTGCGATTGCCGAGCATCCCTTCATCAACAGTCAACAGCGGCTGACCTTTGCGCGTGCGGGGAAGACGCGACCGTTGAGCCTCGATGATTATGGTGATTGGGCCGGGTTGAACAAAGCGCGCGCGATTGGTGCCGCGGCGACCGTCGATGCCATCACAGCTTCTGGCCTTCGAGGGCGGGGCGGGGCGGGATTTCCGGCGGGGATCAAATCGAAGACCGTGGCCGACGCGCGGGGCGACCGGAAATATATCGTCTGTAATGCTGATGAGGGCGACAGCGGCACGTTTGCCGACCGCATGGTTATGGAAGGCGACCCTTTCATGCTCATTGAAGGCATCGCGATTGTAGGCTTCGCGGTGGGCGCGGGGAAGGGCTTTGTCTACATCCGCTCCGAATATCCGCATGCGATTGCAAAAATGGAGGCGGCGGTTCGGGCGGCGGCGCATTTGGTTGCGCCGTTCGATATTGAGGTCCGCGTCGGCGCGGGGGCCTATGTTTGCGGCGAGGAAACGTCGTTGCTCAACAGCATCGAAGGAAAGCGTGGCGAAGTGCGCGCCAAGCCGCCATTGCCCGCACATGAAGGATTGTTCGGGCAACCAACCGTCATCAACAATGTCCTTACGCTCGCTGCAGTGCCCTGGATCATGGCCAATGGGGCGGAAGGCTATGCGGCGTTCGGCATAGGACGGTCGAAAGGGACGATGCCGATCCAGTTGGCGGGCAATATCAAGCATGGCGGGCTTTATGAGACGGCGTTCGGAATCAGTCTGCGCGAACTGGTATACGACATTGGCGGCGGGACCGCGTCGGGGCGTCCGGTGAAAGCGGTTCAGGTTGGTGGGCCGTTGGGTGCCTATATTCACCCCGACCAGTTTGATTTGCCGTTCGATTACGAAGCCTATGCCGCTGCCGACGGGCTGATCGGCCATGGCGGAATCGTGGTATTCGACGACAGCGCAGATATGGCAAAACAGGCGCGTTTTGCGTTCGAATTTTGTGCAGCGGAGAGTTGCGGCAAGTGCACGCCGTGTCGAATTGGCAGTGTGCGCGGGGTTGAGGTGATGGATCGTGTGATTGGCGGAGAAAAATCGGATGATCATTTCTCACTGATCGACGACCTTTGCGAAACGATGAAATTTGGGTCGTTGTGTGCATTGGGCGGCTTCACGCCTTATCCGGTGCTTTCTGCGATCAAGCATTGGCCGGAGGATTTCCGGTGAGGGTGCTTGGTGCCGTACTCGCCGGTGGGCAGTCTTCGCGGTTCGGGAGCGACAAGGCACTGGCACTGCTGGGGGCGGTGACGTTGCTGGAACGGGCCGTCGCGGCGTTGGCGGGGCAGTGTGACGCCGTGATCGTGGCTGGTGCACCGCATGGGATAACCGATTGGCCCGCAGCAGGGCTTGGGCCGCTGGGCGGTGTGGCGGCAGCATTGCGGGGAGCGAAGGGTTATGATGCTGTGCTGACGTGCGGCGTTGATACGTTGGGGTTGCCCGATGATTTGCTCGGTCGGCTTTCGCCCACGCCTGCCTATTTGGAGGCGCAGCCTATTGTTGGGCTGTGGCCTGTCGCGGCGCTATCGACGCTTGAGGCGATGATGTCCGAGGGCAGCAATCTTGCCGTTCGCGCCTTTGCCGAACGGATCGGCGCGCGGGCGGTGAAGTTGGATGCCATACCTGCTAATGTGAATTCGCGTGAGGACCTGGAAGCGATGGAACGCCAGCATGAGCTTTGAACGCCAAGCCGATTTCGGGACACCTGCGAGCCGCCGGACCGAGACAGTGCGCTGCACCATCGACGGGCGCGCCGTCACCGTGCCTGCGGGAACCAGCATCATGCGCGCTGCCGCCGAAATCGGCACGTCGATCCCCAAGCTCTGCGCAACCGATAACCTGAAGAGCTTTGGTTCCTGCCGCTTATGTCTTGTCGAAATCGACGGCCGCAAGGGGACGCCCGCAAGCTGCACAACGCCGGTCGAAGCCAATATGGTGGTGCATACGCAAACGCCGCGGCTCGCCAAGCTGCGTAAGGGCGTGATGGAACTGTACATCTCCGATCATCCGCTCGATTGCCTGACCTGCGCCGCCAATGGCGATTGCGAGTTGCAGGATCAGGCGGGAGCGGTCGGTTTGCGCGATGTGCGCTATCCGGTGATCGAGACGCATCTGGGGCAGGCGAAAGACCATTCGAACCCCTATTTCGATTTCGATCCGTCAAAATGCATAGCGTGTTCGCGCTGCGTGCGGGCATGCGACGAGGTTCAGGGGACTCTGGCGCTGACAGTACAGGGGCGCGGGTGGGATTCGAAGATCAGCGCGGGGATGGCGTCGGATGATTTTCTAGGGTCCGAATGCGTGTCGTGCGGGGCGTGTGTTCAGGCGTGTCCGACGGCGACGTTGATCGAAAAGAAAGTCGTCGAGATAGGCACGCCCGAACGCTCGACGGTGACCACCTGCGCTTATTGCGGCGTTGGTTGCACATTCCGCGCCGAGACACGCGGCGAGCAAATTGTGCGGATGGTGCCCGAAAAGAACGGCAAGGCCAATCGCGGGCATAGTTGTGTCAAGGGGCGGTTTGCTTGGGGCTATGCGCAGCATCAGGACCGCATCCTGAAGCCAATGATCCGTGCGTCGATTGATGATCCGTGGCGCGAAGTCGAGTGGGCGGAGGCATTTGCCTATACGGCCGCCGAGTTGAAGCGGATAAGCGCCAAATATGGGCGGCATGCGCTCGGCGGGATCACGTCGTCGCGGTGCACCAATGAAGAGACATTTCTGGTTCAGAAGCTGGTTCGCGCGGGCTTCGGCAACAATAATGTCGATACCTGCGCACGGGTGTGTCATTCGCCGACGGGATATGGGTTGAAGACGACGTTCGGAACAAGTGCCGGGACCCAGGATTTCGATAGTGTCGAGGACTGCGACGTGATGCTGGTCATCGGCGCGAATACGACCGACGCGCATCCGGTGTTTGCGAGCCGCATGAAGAAGCGGTTGAGGGCGGGCGCGAAGCTGATTGTCGTTGATCCGCGGCGGATTGATCTGGTGCGGATGCCGCATATCGAGGCCGCGCATCATTTGCCGCTGCGTCCCGGCACCAATGTCGCGGTTCTGACTGCGCTGGCACATGTTGTCGTGACTGAGGGGTTGGTAGACGACGCGTTTATTCGCGAACGGTGCAACAGGGATGAGTATCAGCATTGGGCCGCGTTTGTGGCGCTGGAACGAAACTCACCCGAGTTTCTGGCGGCGGTCACCGGCGTGTCGGCGGAAACGGTGCGCGGGGCTGCGCGGCTCTATGCCGGTGGCGGCAACAGTGCGATTTACTATGGGCTTGGTGTCACCGAGCATTCGCAGGGGTCATCAACCGTCATGGCGATTGCCAATCTCGCGATGGCGTGCGGGATGATCGGGCGGCGTGGGGTGGGGGTGAACCCGCTGCGGGGCCAGAATAATGTGCAGGGTGCGTGCGACATGGGGAGCTTTCCGCACGAGCTGTCGGGCTATCGCCATATTTCGGATGGTGAAACGAGGGCGTTGTTTGAGGGCGAATGGGGTGTTTCGCTTGATCCCGAACCAGGCTTGCGCATTCCCAACATGCTTGATGCGGCGACTGATGGGGTGTTCAAGGCGCTTTACGTGCAAGGTGAGGATATCCTGCAGTCCGATCCCAACACGGCGCATGTCGCGGCGGGACTGATGGCCATGGAATGCGTGATTATCCACGACCTGTTTTTGAACGAAACCGCCAATTACGCGCACATCTTCCTGCCCGGTTCGACGTTTCTTGAAAAGAACGGGACGTTCACCAATGCTGAGCGGCGGATACAACCGGTGCGGCGGGTGATGACGCCGCTGAATGGCCTTGAGGATTGGGAAGTGACTCAGGGGTTGGCGCGGGCGATGGGGCTCGATTGGGATTATACGCACCCAAGCGAGATTATGGATGAGATTGCGCGTCTGACACCCACATTTGCGGGTGTGTCGTTTGCGCGACTTGACGAACAAGGCTCACTGCAATGGCCGGTCAATGATTCTGCGCCCGAGGGATCGCCGATCATGCATGTCGATGGGTTCGTGCGGGGGAAGGGCAAGTTCGTTGTCACCGATTATGTCCCGACCGACGAGAAAACGGGGCCACGTTTTCCGTTGTTGCTGACGACGGGTCGCATCCTCAGCCATTATAATGTCGGGGCACAAACGCGGCGGACCGACAATGTTGTTTGGCATGAGGAGGATTTGCTCGAAATCCATCCGGTCGATGCCGAGGATCGTGGGCTGAAGTCGGGCGATTGGGTGAAGCTCGCGAGCCGGTCGGGCGAAACGAGTTTGCGTGCGACCGTGACGGACCGGGTTGCGCCAGGGGTCGTTTACACGACCTTTCATCATGCAACGACGCAGGCCAATGTGGTGACGACTGACTATTCGGATTGGGCGACGAACTGCCCCGAATATAAAGTGACTGCGGTGCAGATTTCGCCCTCGAACGGTCCGACCAACTGGCAGGAGGATTATGAAGCGCAGGCGGTAAGGTCGCGGCGAATCGACCGCGTGCCAGCGGAATGAATTCGGTTGAGCGATTGGTCCATATGGCCAACCAGATTGCCACCAATCTGGCGACCGATGATGATCCCGTTGCGGCGACGGCGGATCATATCGCGAAATATTGGGACCCGCGGATGAAGGCGATGATCCTTGCCAATCGCGAAGGCTTGTCTGAGGTTGCGGCTGCGGCAGTCGCGCGGATTTGTTGATGGAGGCGCTGACGGTCTCCGTGATGCGGATCGCGCGGGACGGACGGTCGGTGGCAACGCGGACAGTGCCGGTCGAAGCGCCAATTGCGGTGTCGTTCAATGGCATTGGCTATGCGGTGATGATGGCGACCCCGATTGATCTCGTGGATTTTGCGACGGGTTTTGCCTTGTCCGAAAGGATCGTCGGGGCGGCGGGCGAAATTGAGGGTATTGAAGCGTCCGAAACGCCCGACGGGTGGTTGCTCGATGTTCGAATTTCGGTGGCACAGGTTGCGCCGATGATCGAGCGGGTGCGGCGGCGGGTATCGGAAAGCAGTTGCGGGCTTTGCGGGCTTGAAAATCTGGAACAGGTCAACAGGCCTTTGCCCCTTATCTCTGCGACGCTTGATGTTTCTGACCAGGCGATTTTTGCCGCGCTGGCGGATTTGTCGAAGCATCAGCCGCTGAACGCCAATACCGGCGGGGTGCATGCCGCCGCCTTTTGTGCGCCCGATGGGAGCATCATTGCCGTTCGCGAGGATGTCGGGCGGCATACCGCGTTTGATAAGTGCATCGGGGCGTTGGCGCGCGAGGGGCGGGCGGTGGCATCGGGGTTCTTCCTGCTCAGCTCGCGCTGTTCGTACGAACTGGTTGAAAAAGCGGTGATTGCAGGGGCACCGTTGTTGGTCACGGTGTCGACTGCGACCAGCTTAGCGACCGCGCGGGCGCAAACCGCAGGGCTGAGGCTGGTGATGCTGGCGCGGAGCGATGCCATGTTGGAGGCGGGCGGATGATTGCCGACATTGCCTATTCGGGGCGGGGGGTGGCGCGACCGCGTTATCATGCGAATGACACGTCGCTTGATGTGATCGACATTGCGCCGCAGTCCATGCCGTTGATCGACGGGCGCAGCGTTTCCCCGTTGCTTGACGTAGAGGGGTTTGCTTTGGTCGAGCACCAAAGTGCGCTGTCCGATTTCACGGATCGTGACGCCGTATGGACAATCCATCGTGATGAAATTGCTGCACTCATTGCTGCACAAACCGGCGCGAACTTTGTTGCGGTAAACGCGCCGGGCATTCTCCGTTTCAGCGAACGGTCGGGGCGTGCGGCGAGCCTCAACAATTCACGCCCTGCGCGCTTTGCCCATGTGGATTCGAGCAATGCAACTGCGGCGAATTTCGCACAGCAGTCGTGCCCCGAAGGCAGGACAATGCGCCGTTTTGCCCATTACAACATCTGGCGCGTCATCACGCCGCCGCCGCAGGATGTGCCGCTTGCGGTTTGCGATGCGCGCAGTGTTGCCGCTGCTGATTTGATCCCCGCTGATGCAATTTTCGACGAGCCCGACAAGCCGCATTGGTCGTTTGAAGGGATTGTTGTTGCGCATAACCCTGCGCATCGCTGGCACTGGTTTCCCGACATGAACGCGGGCGAGGCGTTGATTTTCAAGACGAATGACAGCTGGAGAGGGGTCGCGCATTGCGTGCCCCACGTGGCTTTCGACAATCCCGATAGCCCCGCCAATGCGCCCGCGCGCGCCAGCATCGAAATGCGCGCCATCGCCTATTGGTTCTAAGGCTTGCAATCCCATCAACTGTTCGCAACAAGACGCTAACAAATGGTAGGATCGTTGATAATGAGTGGCTTTCCCCAAACGGCAGATTTCCTGAACCTGAACCTGCCAGTGGGCGCAGAATATTCGCTGACCGCTTTGGCTGTCGAGGGAACTATCCCCGCCGAGGTCGAAGGTGCGTTTTTCCGCGCCACGCCCGACCCCGCGTTTGCGCCGATGTTCGATGATGACACACTACTGTCGGGCGATGGCATGATCTCCGCGCTGCGCATTTCGGGCGGTAAGGCCAGTTTCGACATGCGCTTTGTCCAGACCGTGCGGCACAAGGCCGAGGTCGCGGCGGGCAAAGCCTTGTTCGGGCGGTACCGCAATCCCTTTACTGATGACCCCTGCGTCGAAGGGATTGACCGCGCGGTCGCGAACACCACGCCCGTCTGGCACGCGGGCAAGCTGCTGATGACCAAGGAGGATGGTCGCGCTTATCGCATCGATCCGCATACGCTTGATACGATTGGCAGTTATGATTTCGACGGGGCGCTCAAATCCGAAACGATGACCGCGCATGTCCGCATCGATCCGGTGACGGGTGAGATGTTTTTCTTCGGCTATGAATGCGACGGGCTCGCTTCGACGAAAGTTGCTTTCTGCATGGCGGACAAGACTGGCAAACTGTCGCGCGAACAATGGTTCGACGTGCCCTACCCTGCGATGATGCACGATTTCGTGATCACCGAAAATTACTCGCTGTTCCCCGTTTACCCGACCACTGCCGACCTCGAACGGTTGAAAGCGGGGGGCGATCATTGGGCGCACCATCTTGATCTCGACAGCTGGGTCGGTGTGATGCCGCGCTATGGCGACGTGTCCGAAATGCGCTGGTTCAAGGGGCCAAAGGGCGTGTTCTGCTATCACATGATGAACGCGCATGAGGACGCGGGCGGGCGCATCCAGTTCGACCAGTGCTTGTCGTCGGTGAACAGTTTCCCCTTCATCCAGCGCGTGACGGGCCTCAACATTCCGCCGTGGGAGGCGAAGAGCGGCCTCACGCGCTGGACCATAGACTACGCCGCGAACGATGGCGGCGTGGTCGAAAGTGTCATCGGCCCGCCGGGCGATTTTCCCGTGATCCCCGCCGCCGAGCATGGGCGGCCCTATGGTCGCGGCTGGATGCTGACCATGAATCCGGAGATGCAGGGGCCGCCGCTGTTTGGCGGGCCGGTCGGCGTGATGTTTAACATGCTGCTGCGCTGGGATTTGCGCGGGGGGCCGCCGCAAGCATTAACGATGCCGCCCGCGCATTCGATCAACGAGCCGGTGCATGTGCCGTCGTCAGAACCGGGGCATGACGGCTGGCTGATCGCCATTGTCGATCATCAGACGGGGCCGGACAGTTACGAACATGCCGCGTGGATCATCGAGGCGGGCAACGTCGCGGCGGGTCCGGTTGCGAAAATCGCCATCCCGCGCCGCCAGCGGCCGCAGGTGCATGGCTGGTGGGTCAGCGCCGCGCAGCTTGCCGCCGCCGCATGAGTCGGATCGTCATTACCGGCGCGTCGGGCAATTACGGGCGCATCGCGACCGATGGGCTGATCGAACAGGGCCGCGCTGCGGATTTGATCCTGATCACGCGCTCTCCCGACAAGCTGGCGGATCGGGTGTGCCAAGGCTGCACGGTGCGCTATGGTGATTACGATAAGCCCGACACGCTGGCCGAAGCGGTGCAAGGTGCCGACAAGATGCTGCTCATTTCGGGCACCCGCGTCGGCGCGCGCGTTGTGCAGCATGCGGCGGCGGTGGATGCAGCGGTTGCGGCGGGGGTGCGGCACATCGTCTACACCAGTTTCATCGGCATCGACGACCCCGCCAACCCCGCCGAAGTGCGCCACGACCATATCGAGACCGAACGCCTGATCAAGGCAAGCGGGGCCAAGTGGACGATGCTGCGTGACGCACATTATGCCGATGCGATGATCGTCATGGCGGGGCCGGGCGTGATCGCCAGCGGCCAATGGGTCAGCAATGCGGGGTATGGCAAGGAAGCAATGGTCTGGCGCGACGATTGCGCAGCCTGTGCGGTCGCGGTGCTAAGCGGTGCGGGCCATGAGGGGCAAACCTACAACATCACCGGGCCCGAGCTTCAGGACTTCGCCGAATGCGCGGCGATGATGGCCGAAATCACCGGCCGCCCCGTCGCTTATGTGCCGGTCGACGACGCCGCGATGTATGCGATGTTCGACGCGATGGGCATCCCCCGCCGTCCGGTCGATGACCAGAATGTGAGTGGAATCCCGTGGAATTCGGACGATATGGTGACGTTCGGACAGGCAATCCGCGAGGGGTTTCTGGAGGTGTGCACTGACGATGTCGAGCGGCTGACGGGGCGGAAAGCGCGGGGCGTAAGGGCGATGATCGAGGCGAATGTTGGGGTGTTGCGGGGGATGGAAAACTAAGTCCGCCACCTACTCCCCTCACTCCGCTCGCGCTGCGGCGCGAGTCGCCCTCTCCCGCAAGGGGAGAGGGGTTAGGTCACCGCATAATACCGCACCAAATTCCCATCCGGCTTCCGCTCGCCCACCCCCACAAACACATGCCGGGTCAGCCAGTCGTGCTTGCCTTTGGGTGTTTCAAACGTCGGTTGCGCGCGGAGGTAGTAATCTTCGTGGGGCACGGGGTCGCCGCCTTCGAAGGCCCAGGCGCGCAGGCGGGTCATCGCGTCGGGGGTGCGGCCCCACAGGAAGCCGCGGTTCTGCATGTAGATGATCGTGCCGTCGTCGACTTCGAGCAGGTAGCGGGCATCGAACACCGCCGTGTCATCATCGCGGAAATGGGCATAGTCGCCGCCTGAATTGGGGACAGCCTTGCCGCGTATCCGTGGCCCCTCAAATGTGCCTTCATCGACCAGCACGGCGCTGCGGAACCCGCCATTGTGGACTTGGGGGATGCTGAACACGCGGGTGAACATGAGGCGGCATTCGAACGCGAATTCGAGGTGGGGGGTGGTGAGGGTGGAGAGGGTCATGCTTTCTTCCTTCTAGCCCCTCCCCGTCAGGGGAGGGGTTGGGGTGGGGATGCGTAACGAGGATGATCTCATTCTGCGACGCCCCGCCCCCGCTCGCCCTAGCGAGTCGCCCCTCCCCTGAAGGGGAGGGGTTAGTCCTTCGTGAAATACGCAACCCCCCGAAACTCAATACTCCGCCGCTCGACCGCATCCGGCCGGCTCGTATCTCGAAAGGCGGTGTGCGGCGCGCGCCATGCGCGGGTGTGATCGCTGTCGTGGAACTTGATGAAAATCACTTCGTCCGCGGTCATGTCGGGGAAATACCACCAGCGATGATCGGGCGAATGGCGGAAGATGGTCGCGGCGACCATGTCTTCCTCGCCGGGGATTGGCGCGAACAGGGCGTCGCCGGTCGGGATCACGTCGACATCGACTTTGGTGTTGTGCGTCCCCTCGTCATCGCGGACGCTGCCGCCTTCACACAGCGCGAGCGGCATGTCCTGCGGCGGCGGCGACAGGGCGCGCCACAGGCTGAAGCAGATGAAACGGTCATAGCCTGCGCCGTCGGGCCGTGCCTTGCGGTACAGCATTTCGGCGAGCCTGTTTGCGGTCTTGGTGGTGAAGTCGACATGCGCTTCGGCAGCAGGCGGCTGCATGGTGGCGCTGGTCAGCCCGGCGGTGCGTATCTGGCCGCCCATCGGGATGACGAAATCGGCCCCGCTCAACCGTTTGGTGACCTTGCAAACTTGCGCTGCATAGGGGCTGTCGGGGCCATATTGCACATCCCAATCACTGATCTCGGTCGCGTGGTTCCCGAGCGCAAAACCATGATCGTCGAGCGTGAACGGCCCTGCCATCCGCGCGTTGCGGATCGTAACGTCATAGGGGGCATAGACACCGGTGTTATATTCCTCGCCGGGTGCCCAGAAACGACGATTGATCGTGCTGGTTGGGAGCAGATAATTGATCTGCGTTTCGAGCTCGGGGAGTACGGTGCTCATGCAGCGAAGTCCAAGCTGCCGCGTCGTTCGGTGAAACGCCAGCCGTCGGGTGTCCGGGTCAGGCGATCATGATAGCTGCCGACTTTCGGCGCTTCATGGCCGGTAAACAGCAGGATTTGGCTTTCCGCCGTCGCACTGTCACCCTCGATCCAAACGCGGATATTGGCGCAGATATGTCGCGTCGTGCGCGGTGGACGCGATTTGAATGCGGCGAGGATCGCGGCCTGCCCTTCGAGAAAATCATCGGGGGCCGTCGGGCGGCTCATCCGACCTTCGGGCACATAAAGCGCCGCGACGGCCTCCCAATCGCCCGCGTCATTGTGCGCCGCATAGTCGATGATGAGGCGTTCGATGGCGCGTTCTGCAATGACGGATTCAAGGTCACTCATTTCAATTCAAATGCCCCCACCTCACCCGTTCGGCCTGAGCTTGTCGAAGGCCTGTCCATCCTTTGCAACGGCCGAAAAGAAGGACAGTGCTTCGACAAGCTCAGCACGAACGGAGTGTGTTGGACGCCCTGCCCCTTCAATCCTTGAACCCCTCACGCGCGCGGCTGTTGTCGCAGATGATCGGCTTGCCGGTCACAGGATGCGGATAGGGGAATTCCACGATGTCGGTCGCGGGCCACAGGCGCGGGGCGGGTTCGATCAGGTAATCGGGGCCGAGCGGGTCTTTGGGAAACAACTGATCCTTCGTGGGCGCGGGAATGAAGTCGATGGGCGTCTTGCCCCAGCCATCGGTAAAGCTGCCATGCCAAAAGGGGAAATAGCCGAGCCGTGCGATTTTCCAGATGCCGTTTTCGCGGACATAGCGGTTGTCATAAAGGCC
>JANMPU010000004.1:0-42675 GCA_031369985.1 Sphingomonas sp.
CGAGCGCAGTAATCATCAGCATCAGATACCAGCACGACTTGATGTCCGCTACGGGGTGGAAGCTGACGAACGACGAAAATGTCAACGGGTGACTGCTTTCGATCTTCCGAACCCAAAAGCTACCATTCCGGATTCCCCAACAAAGCGGAAACCATCCACACCCGAAGCGGCAAAGCCGCTTCGTTGGTCGGTTGCTGCGCACCGCCGTCCGGGCTTGCGCGATTTCTGCCCCAAGGTCGTGCAGGCTGCCCTTCGCCTAGTACCGCCGCAGCAACCCCGCCAGACGTCCCTGCACCCGAACTTGCTCGGCCTTGTAGAGTTGCGGCTCATGCGCGGCATTGGCCGGATCGAGCCGCACGTCGCGGCCCATGTTGCGGAAATATTTCAACGTCGCTTCGTGATCGTCGACCAGTGCCACGACGATTTCGCCGTCGCGGGCGGTTTCGGTTTTGCGGATGAGGGCATAGTCGCCGTCGAGGATGCCGGCTTCGACCATCGAATCGCCCGACACCTCGAGCGCATAATGTTCGCCCGGGCCGAGCAGCGCGGCGGGGACCGAAAGCGACGATTGCCCCTCCATTGCTTCGATTGGCAAACCGGCGGCGATGCGGCCGTGCATCGGGATTTCGATGATGTCGTTGCTGTTCGCGGCTGCGGGCATTGATGGGGCAGCGGGGGCCTTTGACCCGATGGACACGACTTTGCCACCTTCGCGTTCGGGCATGCGGATCACTTCCAGTGCACGGGCGCGATTGGGCAGGCGGCGGATGAATTCGCGTTCCTCGAGCGCGGAAATCAGGCGGTGGACCCCCGATTTTGACTTGAGGTCGAGCGCTTCCTTCATTTCCTCGAACGACGGCGAAATGCCCGTTTCGCTTAGGCGATCCTGAATGAAGCAGATGAGTTCATGTTGTTTGCGCGTCAGCATGTGCGGCTCCGGCATTGAGGAACGAATGCGGAACTTCTAGGCAAACAAAAAAGGAACGTCAAGAGAGCGAAATGATATTCACCGTTGCGCCTTTGTCGAGCGCTGCGGAGCCCGCCGGACGGACGATCAGCACATCAGCGGCGGCGAGGGGGACGAGCATGCCACTGTCGCCGGTCAGGGGCTCGATGCCGCCGTCTTGCCAGCACGCGCGGACATAATCGGTACGAATGCCGACGGCGGGGAGGGGGGCGGTGAGCGTGGCGCTCTGGATGCGTGGAGAGGGGTCGCGTGCGCCCGACAAATGGGCGACGAGCGGTTTGAGGAATAGGGTAGCAGTGACGAAGGCGCTGACCGGATTGCCGGGGAGACCGAGGATGATCGCGTCGTCCAACGTGCCCGCCATGAGCGGCTTGCCGGGGCGCATGGCGATTTTCCAGAAGTCGATGGCCGCGCCTGCGTCGAGGAGCGCGGGGCGGACGAGGTCGTGATCGCCGACCGAGGCACCGCCCGTGGTGACAATGACGTCATGACTTCGCGCGCGGGCAAAGGCAGCGGTGAGCGCGGGCTGGTCGTCGGGGATGATGCCGATGTCGGTGATCTCGACGGGGAGATTGCTGAGGAGGGCCATGAGCATGACGGCGTTGGAGGCGGGGAGGCGATCCTTACCAGGGTCAGCGCCGATGGGGACGAGCTCGTCGCCGGTGGAAATGATCGCGACGGTGATGGCGTGGCGGACGGGGAGCGTGGTATGTCCGCCGATGGCGGCGAGAGCGATGCGGGCGGGGGTGAGGCGGGTTCCGGCTTCGATGAGGGCGTTGCCCGCTTTGAAATCGGAGCCTTCACGGCGGATATGCGTGCCGGGGACGGGTGGGCCCTCGCCGGACAGGGTGATGGTGCCGCCGGCGCGGGTGATGTCCTCCTGAATGATGATACTGTCTGCGCTCGAGGGGACGGCCGCGCCGGTGAAGATGCGGGTGGCTTGGCCTTGGCTTAGAGTGCCTGCGAAGGGGGTTCCGGCAGCGGATTCACCGATGACGCGCCAGGGGCCGGGCATGTCGGCGTGGCGGATGGCATAGCCGTCCATTGCGGATAGGTCGCGGGCGGGTTGGGTCCGCAGGGCTTTGATGTCGGCGGCGGCCCAGCGGTGGGTAGCGTCGGTGAGGGGGACTTGCTCGATCTCGGGGACGGGCTTGGCCAGCGCTAGGAGGCGAGTCAGCGCTTCATCAGGGCTGATCACGCTCGCCAGTCACCGCTGCGCCCACCCGATTTGGCGAGCAGCCGGACGCCGTCAATGACCATGGCTTTGTCGAGCGCCTTTGCCATGTCGTAGATTGTCAGGAGTGCGATAGAAACAGCTGATAATGCTTCCATTTCGACGCCGGTCGATCCAGTTGTGCGGGCGGTGGTTTGGGCCTTGATCGCATAGTCTCCAATCTCGAAATCGACCGTGACCGACGACAAGGCAATCGGGTGGCACAGCGGGATCAGGTCGCTCGTTTTCTTCGCAGCCATGATCCCGGCGACGCGCGCGACGGCGAGCACATCGCCTTTCTTGCTGGTGCCATCACGGATCGCGGCGAGGGCTTCGGCGGACATAGTGATGCGGCCCTCTGCGATGGCTTCGCGCGCAGTGACGGCCTTGGCCCCGACATCAACCATATGCGCCGCACCGCTTTCGTCGAGATGGGTGAGTTTGCTCATGCGCCGGTCAATAGCATGCGCGTGGCGGTTTCGACATCGGCTTGGCGCATCAGGCTTTCGCCGACGAGGAAAGTACGGATGCCTGATTTGGCTATGCGTTGGCAGTCGGCATGCGTTGAAATCCCGCTTTCGCAGACGAGGAGTACATCGTCGGGCACCATTTTTGCGAGGCGTTCAGTCGTACCAAGATGAACTTCGAAAGTCTTAAGATTACGGTTGTTTACACCGATTAGTTGCGATTTCAGGCGAGTGAGTGCGCGTTCCATTTCGGCTTCGTCATGCACTTCGACGAGGACGTCGAGCATTTCGGCGCGGGCGGCATCCTCGATCTCGACCATCTGCGCATCATTGAGCGCGGCGACAATGATGAGGATCGCATCCGCGCCCATAGCTCGTGCTTCGGCGCATTGCCACGGGTCGACCATGAAATCCTTGCGTAGGACGGGAAGGGTGCAAGCGGCGCGCGCGGCAACGAGATAATCTTCGTGGCCGTGGAAATAGGGCGCGTCGGTAAGGACAGAGAGGCACACGGCCCCACCTGCTTCATACGCGGAGGCATGAGCGGGCGGATCGAAATCCACGCGGATCAATCCTTTGGACGGCGATGCTTTCTTGATTTCGGCAATGAGCGCGAAACCATCTTTCGCCTTCGCGCGCAGAGCATCCTCGAAAAAGCGTAACGGCCCCGTGTCGGGCCATGCGCCAAGACCGGCCGCTTTGCGCACGGCAACCTCGCGGCGCTTAGCCGTGCAAATTTCGGTGAGTTTGTCCATCAATAATTGATCCAGCAATCGAGCAAGGCCTTTGCCAACCCTTTGTCGATGGCTTCTGCGGCTTCATCGATGCCGCCCGTCCAGTCATGCGCTTCACCGGCGACGATGAGCGCGGCGGCGCTGTTGAGGAGGACCGCGTCTCGATAGGCACCGGTTTCACCGTCGAGGAGGCGGCGGAGGGCGGCGGCGTTGTAGGTCGCATCGCCGCCTTTGAGGGCTTCGGTTGGGTGCGTCGGGAGGCCGAGGTCGGCGGGGGTGATGCGTTCGGCGGGTTTGCCAAGCCGAAATGCCGTACTCGGCCCCGAAACCGATAGCTCGTCGAGTGGTTCGTCGCCTGCAACAACCATTGCGTCTTTTGCGCCCAATAGTCGGAGCGCTTCGGTATATGCCTCGAGCAGCGCAGGATTGGCGATGCCGACCAATTGCCGCTTCACCCCCGCCGGATTGCACAGAGGGCCGAGCAAGTTGAAGATCGTGCGCCGACCGATTGCGCGACGGATGGGCATAACGGGTTTGAGCGCGGGGTGATGCTTTTGCGCGAACAGGAAAGCGATGCCGAGATCGTTGAGCGTCGATTCGGCGGTTTCGGATGCGCGGTCGAGATTGAGACCCAGAGCTTCCAGCGTATCAGCTGCACCTGCTTTTGAAGAAGCGGCTCTATTGCCATGTTTTGCAACTGGAACATCGCAGGCCGCAACGACGATGGCGACGGCCGTTGAGACGTTAAGACTGTGGCTGCCGTCGCCGCCCGTGCCGCAGACGTCGATGGCATTTTCGGGGGCAGATACGCGGATCATCCGCACACGCATGGCTTTGGCGGCCCCGGCGATCTCTTCGGCCGTCTCGCCGAGGTCGGCCATGTCGATCAGGGTTGCAGTGATTTCCGCATCGGACATTTCCCCGTCGAGGATCTGGCCGAAGAGCGCTTCGGCGTCGTCTATTGTCATGCGCGCACTTTTACCCGCATCCCCGCCAGCGTCATGAAATTAGCGAGCATCGCATGGCCATGTTCGGTCGCGATACTTTCGGGGTGGAACTGGACGCCGTGAATCGGGAGAGTTGCGTGACGCACGCCCATGACGCTACTGTCGGGAGCAGTGGCGTTGACGATGAGGTCGTCCGGCAGGTTTTCGACGATCAATGAGTGATAGCGGGTCGCGGTGAATGGAGACGGGAGGTCTGCAAACAGCCCGCTTCCGTCATGGGTGACGGGCGAGGTCTTGCCATGCATCAGGCCGCCGCGCACGACTTGGCCGCCGAAATGCTGGCCGATAGCTTGGTGGCCGAGGCATACACCGAGGAGTGGGCGGGCTTGATCCGCGCAAGCAGCGACGAGATCGAGCGAGATGCCCGCTTCATTGGGCGTTTTCGGGCCAGGTGAGATGAGAAATGCTTCGGCACCCGATGACATCGCCTGCCCGACGCTCATCGCGTCGTTGCGGACCACTTCGACTTCGGCCCCCAATTCCATCAGATAATGGACGAGGTTCCACGTAAAGCTGTCATAATTGTCGATGACGAGGATCATGGCGGGTCTTTGGCGCAAAGTGGCGGCGAAGGGAATTCCCTAAAGCATCAATCGATTGCACCGTTAATCCCAACCATGACTTATCAGCACAAGCCATCGCAATTTGGAGTTAAGGGCCGTGTTCGGCGCTGGCTGCATGGGGATACGCCGCAATCACCGGCATCGCCGAAAAGCTGGCAGGAGCGAGTTTTCGGCGAAGTCGGGAGCTTCTTGTTTTGCAATCATCTCGATCCGACGCCCGACAATTATGATCTCGCGTTCCAGTTTCGCGCCGCGCAGAACGTGGCGCTTGTCAACGCGATCCGCGGCGAAATCGACAGCAAGGGAGTGTTGAGCCTCGACGCCGCCGATCGGATTTTTGCGGAAAATGCGGGGCCGGTGACGGCGGATGCGCTCGCAAAAATAGCCGATAATATGGAAAGCCAGATGTCAGGCCTTTCCGGGATTGCGCGCCAATCGGGCGAGGATGCGGCCGAGTTTCGCTCGGCGCTTGAAAGCAGTGTGTCGGGCGGTGCGCCTGATGCCGGGGCAGTGATGGATTTGACGCTTGCGATGGTGGCGCGGACGCGGGCAGCAGAAGCCGAACTGCGCAAATCGACGTGCGAATTGGAAGGGCTGCGCGCGCACTTGGCCGAGGCACAGCATTTTGCCGATGTCGATCCGTTGACCGAACTTGCGAACCGGCGGGCGTTCAAACGCGATCTGGAGCGGGCGATTGTCGATTGCGACGCGAGGAATGAACCGCTGGCGCTGGCATTTTGTGACATCGACCATTTCAAGCGGTTGAATGACCATCATGGCCACGAGACGGGCGACCGTGTGCTGCGCTTTGTGGCGCAGCTGATGACGAAGCATTTCGCGCGCAAAGGGACGGTGGGTCGCTTCGGTGGAGAGGAATTTGTGGTGATGTTTCCCGGCATGACCGCCGAGGCCGCGCATGGCCACGTCGACAAATGCCGCGCGGCGCTTGCCGATTTGCCGCTTTATGCTGCCAGCACGGGAGACCGGATTGGAGCGGTGTCGTTTTCGGCAGGAGTCACGGTTCTGGGCGAGTGTGAAGGCATGGCCGATTTGCTTCGGCGTTCGGACGAGTTGTTGTATCGCGGGAAAGGTGAGGGTCGGAATCGGGTCATAATGGGCTGATTACTGCCCAAAACCCGCTTCTCCCGCGCGGGTGATGGCTTCGCGCGCAGCGGCGATCAGGGCACCGGCCTTCGCTTCGCATTCTCGTTGTTCATAGGCGGGGTCGCTGTCGGCAACGATTCCCGCACCAGCCTGGATGTGCATGACGCCGTCCTTCACGATGGCAGTGCGCAGGACGATGCAGCTGTCCATACCGCCGTCGGGGCTGAAATAGCCGACGCCGCCCGCATAGGCCCCACGCGTTTCGGGTTCGAGTTCGGCGATGATTTCACAAGCGCGGACTTTCGGCGCGCCGCTGACGGTGCCCGCCGGGAACCCTGCGAACAGGGCGTCGAGCGCGTCTTTGGAGGGGTCAAGCTGGCCGACCACGTTCGAGACGATGTGCATGACATGGCTGTAAAATTCGACGCTATAGCTGTCGGTGACGGTTACGCTGCCCGCCGTGGCGACGCGGCCGACGTCGTTGCGGCCCAGATCGAGCAGCATCAAATGCTCCGCGCGTTCCTTAGGGTCCGCCAACAACGAGTCACGGTTTTCGGCGTCTTCAATCGCGGTTTTGCCGCGCGGGCGGGTGCCTGCAATCGGGCGGATGGTCACTTCGCCATCGCGAGCGCGGACAAGGATTTCGGGGCTCGAGCCCGTTAACGCAAAGCCCGGCAGGTCAAGATGATAGAGAAAAGGCGATGGGTTGATCCGCCGCAAAGCCCGGTAAAGGTCGATTGCCGGCAGCGGGAAGGGCATCGTGAACCGCTGGGCGAGGACGACCTGAAAAATGTCCCCGGCGGCGATATAGTCTTTGGCGCGGGCGACCATAGATGCGTATTGGCCATCGCCCAAAACCGGCATTGGGTCGGCCTTCTCTCCGCTCGGCTGGAACCGAGCCGCTCTCTCCCCCGAAGGGAGAGAGGAAGCAAGTTTGGCCATCGCAGCTTCGATGCGATCCACTGCTGGCTCGATCTGCCCGCCCAGCCAGACTGGTGCAGCGAAATAGAGCATGTCGGCCAGCCGGTCGAACACGAGGATCAAGGTGGGCCGGACAAACATCATGTCGGGTAGCCCGAGCGGATTGGCCAGCGGATGCGGGAGCTTTTCGATAAGGCCGACCGTCTCGTATCCGAAATAACCCACGAGGCAGGCGAGCGCGGGCGGCAACCCCTCGGGGACGTCTATCCGGCATGACGCTACCAGCGCGCGCAGGGCTGAGAGGCTGTCCGCCTCGAGTGGCGCAAAGACATCGCGGTTGGTCAGCCATTGGCAGTTGATTTCCGCTGATGGGCCGACCGCGCGGAAGACAAGATCGGGGGCCAGACCGATGAGGCTGTAGCGGCCTCGCACCGCCCCGCCTTCGACTGATTCAAGAATGAAATCGCCACGCTCGCTGTCCGACAGCTTTAGCATCGCCGACACCGGCGTCTCGGTATCGGCAATCATCCGCCGCCACACGAGCGCAGGTTTCCCCGCGTCGAGCAGCGATTGAGCAAGCGCGTCGGCGGCGGCGTCCACTAGCGCGCAGCGCCGCCGGTCATCGATTTCTTGAACGCGGCCAGCGCACCGGCATTGCGCGTCACGCCGACCCTGGTTTTCACCGCTGCCGCGAATTGCTGGAGATATTCATCGCCCATCGCACCCGCCAATTGCTGCTGATACCCCGCAATAAGGGGTGCGGCTGCTGTGGGATCGCCGGGGGCGATCTTGTCGAGATAAACGATGAACCAGCCTGCGCCTTGCGGGGCGGCGATCACTTTGGCGCGCTTTTCGGCCATACCGAAAAGGGCGGCGATGGGTGGCGGGACTTGATCGCGCATCTGGATCAGGTCGAGGCGGCGCGCACCGGCAGGACGTGGCGCCGGGAGTTTCGCGCCCGAGCCAGCCAGCGCTTGCGCAAACGGCGTGCCTTTGTTGATGGCAGCCGTCACAGCGTCAGCAACACGCTTTGCGGCAAGTGCGGCACGCTCAATCTGGGCATCGCCCATGACTTGATTGCGGATATCGCCGAGCGGCTTGGGCGCGGCGGCGATCACGCGGTCCGTGTGATACAGAACATAAGCAGTGCCGTTGCCGACTGAAGCGACTTGCGGATCATCGCCGGTTTCGGATTGGAATACGTCACGGAGTAATGGCTGATAATCGGCCAAGAATTTGTAGTCGGGCGCTTCGGGGGCAACACCAGAGGCGGTGATCGCAGGCGTGATTTCGGCGGTCAGACCGAATTTCTTCGCGATGTCGTCAAACGTCGCACCCGCGGTGATTTCATCGTTAATCTTGGCATCGAAATCGGCCATTGCGTCGTCAACTTTCACTTTCGACAAGTCAGCGACCAGTTCGCCGCGCACAGCCTCCAGCGGGCGACCCGCAATGGTCGCGACATTGTCAACGCGCACGATATGATAGCCAAGGCCCGACTGGCTGACAGCTGCAAACCCGCCTTTGGACGCAGCGAAGGCGGCTTCGGCTACTTTGACACCGGTTAGTTTTTCGAAAGCAGGTTTGTCGGTCGTGGCGACGCTCAGTGCTTCGAGACCCAGCGATTTTGCCGCATCCGCCATTGACGTGCCACTGCGCACCTTGGTTAGCACGGCGTCGGCATCGGTTTGTTTCGAAACAATGATTTGCGTGAAGCTCCGCGTTTCGCGGCCCGCATATTTGGCGGCAGCGGCCTTATAGGCGGCAGCGACTTCGGCATCGGTTGGCGCGACTTTGCCTTCGAAACGGGTGCGGTCAAAGCGGGCGAACTTCACCAAGCGGCGTTCAGGCACCGTGTATTTAGCCACGTTGCGCTGAAAATAAGCGGTCAGTTCGGCATCGCTTAACGGCGTATTCAACGCAAAATTGGCCGAAGGGACTGTTGCGACCAACCCCTGCCGCACTTCCAGCAGCAACGACGCATAAGGCGTCACAAGATTGAGCGGCGGCCGCGCGCCACCCGCAACGGATAATCGCAACATGTTGATCACTGCCTCACCTGCAAAATCGCTGCGCAGCTGGCTTTCGGGAATGCGTCTCTGTTCAAGAATGGCAAGATAAGTCGTGCGGTCAAATTGACCATTGGGGCCATTGAAGGCGGGGATACTCGCAATTTTTCCATCAACGAGGCGCCGGCTGGCGACCAGTCCTACTGAGCCGGCAAACTGTTCGAAAGCGCGACTATCTATGATAAAATCGACGACTTGGTCGATCCCGCCCTGCGCCACAAAGGCAGGCATATCGAGTTCGGGTCTTTCCTGCCGAGCCCCCTCGAGCGCATTTTGTGTGCGGCGCTGCGCTTCGGTTTCTGTGATTGACACCTTGCCAACTTTGGCGATGGCTCCGCCCGTGCTGCCTGCACCGCCGCCCATCGAATTGCTGTCATAGAGCGTGACGACGAACGCGATAATGATGATACCAAAAACGGCAAGCCCGATGGGGCTTTTTGCAAATTTGCGGAAGAATGAGAGCATGAGAGTGGCAATCCGGCCTTGAGCAATGATTGCGCTCCCCATAGAGCGGGGGGATGACGACACGCAAGCTCATCGCCGGAAACTGGAAAATGAACGGCAGCATGGCCGCGCTGGCCGAAATTGACGCGATTGCGGCGGCGGCACTGCCTTTGGCGGTGGATGTAGCGATTTGTCCGCCGTTCACGCTGATCGCCGCAGCGGGCGGTCGTGGGGCGCCGGTAGGCGGGCAGGATTGCCATGCCAAGGCGTCGGGCGCGTATACCGGATGTGTCTCGGCGGATATGCTGGTCGAGGCTGGGGCAAGCTATTGCATCGTCGGCCACAGCGAGCGGCGGACGGACAATGGTGAAACCGATGCCGATGTCCGCGCGAAAGCCGAAGCCGTTATTGCGGCGGGGATGACCGCGATTGTTTGCGTCGGTGAAACGTTGGTCGAGCGCGATGCCGGGGATGCAATCGCGGTTGTGAAGCGGCAATTGGCGGGGTCGTTGCCGGGGATTTTGGACAAAACCGTGGTGGCTTATGAACCCGTCTGGGCAATCGGCACAGGACGCACACCCTCGGCTGAAGATGTGGCCGAAATACACGGTGAAATCCGGGCGATTGTGGGCGATGGCGTGCGGATTCTTTACGGTGGATCTGTGAAGGCATCGAATGCCGCCGAACTCCTGCACGTTGCCAATGTCGACGGCGCGCTGGTTGGCGGGGCGAGCCTGACCGCGGCGGATTTCGTGCCGATCATTGAAGCTGCGGTCTGACGCGCCGTGTCGCGCTGGTGGCCCGAAATTGTCACGCACTGGGACGCGACCAAAGCAGTGAGGATGGGGCGTTATGGTGCGCTCGGGCTGGCAGCATGGCTGGGCATTCCCTCCGTTATCTCTGTGGCGCTGGGAAGTGTCCAGAATGGGCTGGTCAGTCCGATCGAAATTGCCGTCATCGCTGTGCTGGTCGGTCTGGCGCTTTACGGGGCTAAGCGGTTCGCGATGGGGCAGGGCGCGCGGATCGGCGCGATTTTGCTCATTATTCTCATTCTCGAAGTCGCGAAGCGATTGGCCATCACCTTCAGCGGCACGCTGAGTTTCGGTGCTTTTGATGCTGTGGTTAGCTTCATGATCTTCTTTGGCCTGCTCAACGGTGTACGCGGTGCGCGGGCCTTGCCGCATTTGGTGCCCGATGAGGATTTGCAGGACGTCTTTGAATAGCAACGCCATTGAACCGTCGCCGCCCTTCGGCTATGCGCGCGGCAATCCAGACATTTTGAAAAGTCGTGTATCTCCATGTTTACGTTCCTGCTCGTTGTCCAAGCACTGATTGCCGCCACGTTGGTGGGTGTCATCCTGATGCAGCAATCCGAAGGTGGTGGCTTGGGGATGGGGGGCAGCCCGAGCGGCCTCATGTCGGCGCGCGGGGCGGCGAATTTTCTGACGCGCGCAACGGGGATTTTGGCAGTGAGCTTTGTTGGTTTGTCGATTGCGCTCGCAGTGGTCGCGACACAGCGCGCGGCACCGACGACGATTGATACCTCGCTTGCGAAAAAGCCGGTGCCGGTTGCGCCGACGCCAGCAGTTCCCCTGTCGGGCGGCCCGGCGGCACAGCCCGGTGCGCCTGCCCCGACGGCATTGGTTCCTGCTACGACCAGCGAGCCCGTGGTTCCGATGGCGGCAGCCCCCAAGGCGGAAGCGCCCAAGCCCGCACCTGCCGTGCCGAAAGTGACGACGCCTAAGCCTGCGCCAGCCACGACCAATGCCGCGCCGAAAGTCGTCCCGACGCGCCCGGTGCCGGTCATGTCGAACAACCCGACGCCTGCGCCGACCGCCGACGATCTCAAGGGCAATTAAATCAGCGCTTCATCGATTCGCTGCCTTGCGTAACCCGCGATGGGGCCGCTAAGCCCCTCCTCCCATGGCGCGGTTCATTTTTATTACCGGCGGCGTGGTTTCCTCGCTTGGCAAAGGACTGATGGCGGCGTCGTTGGCGGCGCTCTTGCAGGCGCGCGGATACCGTGTGCGTATCCGGAAATTCGATCCCTATCTGAATGTAGATCCGGGCACGATGAGCCCGTATCAGCATGGCGAAGTCTATGTGACCGATGACGGCGCGGAGACCGATCTCGACCTCGGCCATTATGAACGCTTCACCGGCGTCGCGTCGCGGCAATCGGACAATGTGACGTCGGGACGCATTTACCAGCAGATCATTCAGCGCGAACGGCGCGGCGATTATCTGGGCGCGACCGTGCAAGTGATCCCGCACGTCACGGACGCAATTAAGGCGTTTGCGATCAACGAAATCGATGATCTTGATTTCGTCCTCTGTGAAATCGGCGGGACCGTGGGCGACATTGAATCGCTGCCCTTTATCGAAGCGATTCGGCAATTGCGGAATGACCTTGGCCGCGGGAATAGCGTTTCAATCCACGTTACGTTGGTCCCCTACATAGCGGCGGCGGGCGAGCTGAAAACCAAGCCCACTCAGCATAGCGTGCGCGAACTTGCCGCATTGGGCGTGCAACCCGATGTGCTCGTTTGCCGATGTGAACAACCGCTGCCCTTGAGCGAACGCGCCAAAATCGCGCAGTTTTGCAACGTCCGTAAAGAAGCTGTGATCCCAGCTCTTGACGCGAAATCAATCTATGCCGTCCCGTTGCAATATCATGGCGAAGGTCTCGACGAAGAAGTTCTTCGTGCGTTTGGCATTGAACCCGCGGCCAATCCCGACCTTTCGCGCTGGTCCGATATCGAAGACCGACTAAGCAATGTCGAAGGCGAAGTTACGATTGGCGTGGTCGGTAAATATGTCGGCCTGCCCGATGCCTATAAGTCGCTCAATGAAGCGCTCGTGCATGGCGGCCTCGCAAACCGCGTGAAGGTCAACATTCACTGGATCGACGCCGAATTGTTCGAAGGCGCGGACAGCGACATCGCCGCCAAGCTCGAGCCGATGCACGCCATCCTCGTCCCCGGTGCGTTTGGCGAACGCGGGGCGGAAGGCAAAATCGCCAGCATCCGCTTTGCCCGCGAACGCAACGTGCCCTATTTCGGCATTTGTTTCGGGATGCAGATGGCCTGTATTGAGGGCGCACGAAATCTGGCGGGGATTGCCAAGGCAAGCTCCACCGAATTCGGCCCGACTGACGAACCCGTTGTCGGCATCATCACCGAATGGATGTCGACCGAAGGCATCCAGAAACGCGAGGCAGGCGGCGATCTTGGCGGCACGATGCGGCTCGGCGCCTATGAAGCGAAACTCGACGGTAACAGCGTGGTTGCATCGATTTACGGTAGCCCAACAATCAGCGAGCGCCACCGCCACCGCTGGGAAGTCAACACGGCATACCAAGAGCGGCTGGAAGCAGGAGGCCTCGTGTTCAGCGGCATGTCGCCCGACGGTACGCTCCCCGAAATTGTCGAGCGGCCTGACCATCCCTGGTTCGTCGGCGTGCAGTTTCATCCCGAGTTGAAGAGCAAACCCTTCGACCCGCATCCGTTGTTCGCGAGTTTCATCGGGGCCGCCGTAAAGCAATCGCGGCTTGTTTGACGCGCGTTTGGCATCGGCATAGGAAAGGATTTCGGGGCAAGCGGTTCCCCGGTCAGGCATCCGCCCAATGACCGCGTCTCCCTTTTTTGAGGAGGGGAACGCCATGACTATGATCAACCGCCGACTTTTACTGATTGGGTTATCGGCCTTTGCTGTGCCGGGCGCGACCAAGCCCTTCCCCCGCATATTGTTCATTTGTGAATTTGGCACAGCCAAAAGCGCGATCGCGCGTGAGCCTTTCCGCAGGAGGGCGCGGGAACGCGGGATTAAGGTCACCGCATTTTCTCGCGGCCTTAAAGGCATTGAGGACCATGTTTCGCCACCGCTAAGGCAGGCGCTTGTTGCTGATCACCTCGATACCCGGCACGATGGCTTTGCGAAACTGGCGCCGCGCGATCTGAGGGTCGCCGACATGATCGTCACATTTGTGCCTATCCCCGAAAATCTGCATTGGCGCGAACTGCGCGATTGGACGTCATTGCCTTCGGTCAACGACGCTTGGCCAGCAGCACGCGCTGATCTGGTCCAGCGCATTGATGCGTTACTTGACGAAATTGCGAAACGATGATCATGCGCGTGGCCTTGCGCCCGACAGTTTGACCCGCCACATCGCACAACATGGACGAACAGCGAACAGACATTGCACAAACGCTGACACCGCTTATCCGCCGTGTGCTTGCACCCAATCCGTCGGCCTTCACCTATACGGGGACGCAGACCTATGTGGTCGGCACGGGCGAGGTGGCGGTGATTGATCCCGGCCCTGCGGACCCTGCGCATATCGACGGTATCCTAGCCGCGACCGTGGGTGAACGCATCACGGCGATCATCTGCACACATACGCATCGCGACCATTCACCCGCCGCCGCACCGCTGAAGGCCGCCACTGGCGCGCAAATCATTGGCTGCGCCCCGCTCAGTCTCGATGACGATGGCCCGCGTGCCGATGCGGCGTTTGACCGGACTTATGCGCCCGACTGTGTTCTGGTGGATGGTGAGCGGCTGACTGGTCCCGGCTGGACCCTCGAAGCCGTTGCGACTCCCGGCCACACGTCAAATCATTTATGCCTTCACCTGATCGAGGAAAACGCTCTCTTCACTGGCGATCATGTCATGGGCTGGTCGACGACGGTCGTGTCACCACCCGACGGCGACATGGCCGATTATATGCGCAGTCTCGACAAGTTGATGGTGCGGAGCGATGCGGTTTATTACCCCGCGCATGGCGAACCGGTGACCAAGCCACAGCAATTCGTCCGCGGCCTTTCGGGGCATCGTAAACAGCGCGAGCGGCAAATCCTGAAACTGCTGGGCGAAGGCGTCGGCGATATCGCGGCGATGGTGCCCAAAATGTATGCGGGGATTGATGCGCGGCTTCATGGCGCGGCGGGGCGCTCGGTGCTCGCGCATCTGATCGACTTACGCGACCGGGGATTGGCGAGCGAAGCGGCGGGGATATGGCGCTGACTCGGTCGCAATATTTTGTTATCGGGCTTGTCGCGCTACTCATCCTCGGCGGCTGGCTCGGCTATTCGCGGTTGCAGATGCCCTATGCAGTCGAGCGACAGGACCGGATTGCGCTCTCCAAAATCGTGACCGCGACGTTCGGCAAGCAAAGCGCGCTGAAAGTCGGCACGCTGACCGGTGAGGTCCAGACGACGGCGGCCGATGCACGGCTGGGCGGGCTGCTGCAATCAGACAGCGTCATGCGCGCGCCGTTTAGTGTTGATTATATGGTCGATTTGTCGGCGCTGTCGCTCAAGGATTTCATGTGGAATGCGGGCGACCGCGTCCTCACCATCCGCGCGCCCGAGCCCGTCGCACAGGCACCGAATATCGACGAGACGAAGATGACCGTCGAGCGGCGCGGCGTCTTCATCACGCGCGATGCTTTTGACAAAATGGGCCGCATATCGGCGACCCGCGCGGCGCGCATCGTGCGCGACAAGGCGACCAGCCCCGACATGCTTGCCCAAGCCCGCGCGAACGCCCGCAGCGAATTGACCCGCCTGATGAAAGCACCGCTTGCCGCCGCCGGCATCCGCAAGGCCGAAGTCGCCGTGCGCTTTCCCGCCGACGGGAACCGCCCTAATGTCGAGCGGTGGGATGAAACGCGGTCACTTGACGAAGTTTACGGAGATAAAAACCAATGACGCTTCAATCGGGTAGCCTGAAGGGCGTTGACATCCGCGACGAGATCAACCGGCTGCGCAAGGAACGCAACGCCGTCATCCTCGCGCATTATTATCAAAAGCCCGAGATTCAGGACATTGCCGATTTCGTCGGCGACAGCCTTGATTTGTCACGCAAGGCCGCCGCGACCAATGCCAATGTCATTGCGTTTTGCGGCGTCAAGTTCATGGCCGATACCGCCAAAATCCTGTCGCCCGACAAGATTGTTGTCCTCCCTGATATGGACGCCGGGTGCTCGCTTGAGGACTCATGCCCGCCCGATAAGTTCGCCGCGTTCCGCCGCGCGCATCCCGATCATATTGCGCTGACCTACATCAACTGCTCGACCGAAGTGAAAGCGCTCAGTGACATCATTGTCACGTCGTCGTCGGCGGATAAAATCCTGTCGCAAATCCCGATGGACCAGAAAATCATCTTCGGCCCCGACAAGCATCTCGGCGGCTATCTCGCGCGGAAAACTGGGCGCGACATGCTGCTGTGGCCTGGTGTGTGCATCGTGCACGAAGCGTTCAGCGAGACCGAACTGGTGAAGCTCAAGGCCAAGCACCCCGGCGCGCCCGTTGCCGCGCACCCCGAATGCCCCGCGCATATCCTCGACCATGCGGACTATGTTGGCTCGACCAGTGGCATTTTGGCCTTCGCCAAGGACTTCCCCGGCGACACGCTGATCGTGGCGACCGAACCGCACATCATGCACCAGATGGAAAAAGCGCTGCCCGAAAAGACCTTCATCGGTGCCCCCGGCGCAGACGGCAACTGCAACTGCAATATCTGCCCCTATATGGCGCTGAACACGATGGAGAAATTGTATGTAGCCCTTCGCGACCTGCAGCCGCGGATCGAGATTGAGGAAGGATTGCGTCTCGCGGCAAAGAAGTCGCTCGATCGGATGCTCGAGATGGCGGGAAGCACGGTCGGGCAGGGGGATTTGGGGGCGCGGACTTGACGTTCACGCTCGACCGTTTCGATCTCGACGCCTTCATTGCCGCCACGCTGGCGGAGGATTTGGGCGATTATGGCGACATCACGGCCGCCGCCGTTATCCCAGCGGATGCGCGTTTCTCGGGAGTGATGGACAGCCGCGATGCGATTGTTGTTGCCGGGATGCCGCTTGCCGAAGCCTTTTTCCGGTCGCTTGATCCCACGGTTGAAATCGAAACGCTGGTCGGGGAGGGCGAGCATGTCCCCGCCAGAACCGACCTCATGCGCCTGTCTGGCAATGCCCGCGCGTTGCTCACGGCGGAACGGTCGGCACTCAACACCGTCCAGCATCTCTCGGGCATTGCCACGATGACCCGCGCTTATGTTGACGCTATCGCGGGCACTGGCTGCACGCTTCTCGACACGCGCAAGACCATTCCCGGCCTGCGCGTGTTGGAGAAATACGCGACGCGGATGGGCGGGGCGACCAATCACCGGATGCGTTTGGATGATGCGGCGATGATCAAGGACAATCATGTCGCGGTGGCCGGATCAGTGGGCGAGGCCACGCGGCGCGCGGTCGCGGCGGGGATCGCCAAGATCATTGTCGAAGTCGACCGGATTGATCAGATCACCGAAGCCTTGGATGCGGGCGCGACACATATCCTGCTCGACAACATGGCCCCGCCGAGCTTGCGCGAAGCCGTGGCGCTGATTGGCAAACGCGCCGTCACCGAGGCCTCGGGCGGCGTCCGCCTCGACACCATCCGCGCGATTGCCGAAACAGGAGTGAATTATGTTAGCGTCGGTCGCCTCACACAAAGCTCCCCTGCGGCGGATATCGGTCTGGATTTCGCTTTGCTGTAGTATTTTGCCGGGCGTGGCGTTGGCGCAGAGCTGTAACATTCCCGAACGACTGAATGAATTACAAGCCGATCGTCCGGCGAACGAGCGGGCGGTGCCCGGCATTGTCGCGAGCTATACGTTGGCGCTGTCCTGGTCGCCCGAATTTTGCCGGGGCAGCCCGCGGGACGCCTCCGAACAATGCAGCGGCCCAAACAAGTTTGGCTTCATCCTCCACGGTCTATGGCCCGAAGGACCGAGCGGAGCGCAGCCGCCCCGCTGGTGCCGCGCCTCGACCATCATCGACCGCGATACGTTCCGCGCGCAATTTTGCACGATGCCCTCGTCCCGGCTGATGGCGCATCAATGGGCGAAGCATGGCAGTTGTGCCGCACGCGATCCCGCTGATTATTTTGCCGCCTCGCGCAAGCTGTTCGCCTCGGTCCGCACGCCCGATATGAACGCTCTTTCGCGCCGCAATATTGACGTGGGCGGGTTCAAGCGCATCCTCTCCGCGCTCAATCCGCGCATTCAGCCGTCGCATATGGTCGTCATCACGGACCGGCGCGGCGACTGGTTTGAGGAATTGCGCATCTGCCTTTCGCGCGATTTCCGGCCTGAGCCTTGTCGTCGCGACCGGCCTCGCGGTGCGCCGGATGGGGCAAAGCTCAAGATTTGGCGCGGGGACCGTTAACCCTCGACGATTGCGGTGCCGGGGTGATGTTTGTCGAGATGCTTCTTGATGATCCGCAAATTGCGCGTGTTCGATTTGAAGAAAAAGTCGGGAATGATGCCCACAAACGGAATCGCGCCAAGCAATGCATCAACGCCGATATTGCCCGCCATGCGGACGTACACGTGCTTCGGCATGCCAAGATTGCGCGCTTCCCACGCCAACCAGCTGCCCATCGCAGCGGCAATAACACTGCCCCCCACGGGCACGATGTCGAAAATGACGTCGAGGCCAAAGCGCCGGTTCGTGCCCGGAATGACGAACAGCCCTTCGAGCAATTTTTCCATCGCTTCGATCCGCCGCCGTACCGATGCAGGGTCGCTGCCGCCCAAACCAATTGTGCGGGTGAGAGCATCAAAATCAACCTGCTTGGACGTTGTCATCGGCATCTCCTGTCATTCAAATATGGGAGCCGCCGCCGCCCGCGCAATGGCCCACAAAAAAATCCGCACTTATGCGAAGGTTTTTTGACACTCATTCGTTTATGAATCGAACTCGAAAAGGAAGTGCGTTTGGCAAGTGCCATGCTTGCGGAAAGGGAAGCCGACCGCGTCGATGATGACGACGCCGTGATGGCGCGCGTGCTGTGTCGGGATGCGGCGGCGTTTCGCCGGGTGGTCGATGCACATGCGACAACTCTTTATCGGATCGCCTACCGAATGCTGGGTGATGCGGCGGAAGCGGAAGATGTCGCGCAGGAAGCACTGACCCGCCTTTGGCAACATGCCGGGCGGTGGCAGGACGGGGGCACTGGCATTGCCGCTTGGCTGACGCGGGTGACGATGAATCAATGCCTCGACCGGCTGCGGCGGCGGCGCTTTTCAAGTGATGAAGTGGTGCCGGAACGCGCAGACGAAACACCACTCGCGCCCGACATGATTGAGGCTGAACAACAACGCGCGCGCGTCGTTTCGGCCATTGCCGCGCTGCCCGACAACCAACGGGCGGCGATTGTGCTGACCTATTATGAGGATCACCCCAATGCCGTTGCGGCGGGGATGCTGGATATGAATGTCAAAGGATTTGAATCGCTGTTGTTTCGCGCTCGTGCTGCGTTGAAGCGGGCGCTGACCAGCGATGATGCAGGGGAAGACCAATGAGCCGCGAAGACTTCGCACCCGATCTGCGCGCCGCGCTTGATGCGTTCGATGCGCCACCGCTGCGTGCTGGTTTTCCTGATCGCGTGATGGTGTCGGCAACCGCCCCGGCATCGCGCACAGTGTCGTGGGACCGGCGCGGTGGTTGGCGATTGGCGCGGCGCGTGGTCATCGGAACGGTGGCGGCGGGGATGGTTAGCGCGGCGGCGGTTGCGTCGGGATTGCTAGGTGCGGCGGGGATTAGGGTGCCGGTGCTGACGGCCATGCTGGCACCTGAACCCAAGCCAAAGCCGGCCGTTGTCGCGAAGCCGAAGCCCGCGCCGCGTGTCGTCTTTGTGCCCAAACCGCCGGTCATCGAAACAAAGCCAGCCGACCCCGGCCTCGTCGATCCCGGGAGCATCGCGCCGACCAATGGCATTCGTCCCGGTGTAGCTGCCGCCATGGCACGCCGCAGCGAACGGCGGATGGAACGGCGTCAATTCATTCGCGCCAATCCCGAATTGGTGCCGATCATCAGGCAAGCAGCAAAGGCGGAGAAAGACTTCGTCCGCGCCAATCCCGATGTCCGTGAATTGCGCCGCTTGCCGCATGGCGAGCGCAAAGCCTTTCTCGAAACACGACCCGATTTGAAAGCCGCATTGCAGGCGCGACGGGCCGAACACCGCGCGTTTCGCCAAGCCAATCCGCAAGCCTATGCGGTGATCCGTGCCCGCGCTGAAGAACGTCGCGCAAAATTGCGGCCTGCGCCGGTTGATCCCACGCTGCCCGTTCCCGCTATCGAAGGGAACGCTGACCACACGCGTTAGGATGGTGGCATGGTTTGTCGGTCGGGCGGAATTGTCACACGTTCGGTCGATGGCACCCGTGCAAAGTGATTCCACAGGCCGCAGAGCCTTGGATGCGGTCTCGGGGGCGCTCGCCGCCTCTGATGCCGATGCGCCTGCATTGGCAGGGGTTCTGGTCCGGGTGCTTCGTCATGCGAACTCACCCCCCAGAAGCGCCCGGGTCAGCCCCGTCGATGCAGGCGCATGAATTTTTATCGGGCAGCGACCGCCAAACAAGCCTTGTGCAATTTCCATGCAAGCCATGCGGAAACAACGCACATCGCTGCCGTCAACAAAAACTGGTCCGCCGCCGACACGCCCATCGCGCTCAGCCCCAATGCCATGCCCGACCCCGCCACCATGCACCCGGCATTGACGATGTTGTTTGCGGCGACCGTTCGTGCGGTTTCGTCCTTTGGCACGGTGGTGGTCAGGAACGCATAAAGCGGCACCACGAACATCCCGCCCGCAATCGCCACGCCGAGCAAGGTTAGCGTGAGCGGTATGGCGCCACCGTGCGCGAGAAACTCGTTGATGGTGTACAACCCGCCTGCATTATCCTGCACCCAATTCTTCGCAATGAAGTAAAATGCGATAATGAACAGGCCCATCACAATGACCGATACCGGCGAATAACGCGCCGACACTTCGCTGCGCAGCAACCGGTTTATGATAATCGATCCGACCGCCACACCGACGGAGAAAATGCCGAGGAACAGGCTCGCAACTTCCTTATCGGCAGTAAGCACATTTTTTACGAGCGGCGGGAACTGGATGAACAGCACAGTGCCGATTGCCCAGAAAAAGCTGATCGACAGGATGGCGAGGAACAGCCGCGGAATCCGCATTGTTGCGGTGATCAGGCGATACGACGACCGGACCACATTGAAATCAATCGGGATCGGCCCGCCCAGAGGCGGTGCTGCAGGGACCATGCGACCAGTGAACCAACCGACCACAGCAATGATGATGACCGCCGCTGCTGCCGCCTGAACGCTAATAAATCCTGCCAAAATCGTACCCGACAGGATCGCGATATAAGTGCCAGCTTCGATCAGTCCGGTGCCGCCCAGCACTTCGTCTGCTTCGAGATGCTGCGGCAAAATCGCATATTTGATCGGGCCAAAAAATGACGAATGCACACCCATCGCAATCAGCGCTGCGAGCATCATCGGAATATTCGCCATCAACAAGCCCGCCGCGCCGACCAGCATGATGAAGACTTCCGCCGTCTTTACGATCCGCACCATCTTTGCCTTGTCGCTCGAATCGGCAAGCTGTCCGGCGATAGCGGAGAGCAGGAAAAAGGGAATGATGAACAGCGCGCTGGCCAAGCCACTGAACTGCTCTTCCTGTTTCGGGTCCGAATAGACATTGTAAACGACATACAGGACCATCGCGTTCTTGAACAAATTGTCGTTCATCGCGCCGAGGAATTGCGTCACAAACAGGGGCAGAAAGCGCCGCGCCTTCAGCAAATGCGTGGTATTTTGCATCAAGGTGAAAGCGATCCCTATCCAATTGTTACTGCCGCGCGCCATAGCCAGCTTTGCGCGCGCCAACAAACGCTATAACGCGGGCTTCCTATGATGAGCTTACCCAATATCCTAACTTTGTCGCGGATTGTGACGGTGCCGTTACTCGTCGCGCTGCTGTGGTTTCCGGGGTGGGAGCTGGGCTACGCGCTCGGCTTTGCGCTCTACTGCCTGATGGGGATCACCGACTATTTCGACGGCTATCTGGCGCGCGCCAATGGTCAGGTGTCGAAGCTCGGCGTTTTCCTTGACCCGATTGCTGATAAGATCATGGTGGCGGCGGTCATCATGATGCTGGTTGGCACGCGGCACGAAGCGGCGTCGATTCAGGGACTTAACATTATCCCGGCGATTATCATCCTGCTCCGCGAGATTGCCGTATCGGGATTGCGCGAATTTCTGGCGGGTTTGCAGGTTTCGATTCCGGTTTCGCAACTCGCCAAGTGGAAGACGACCCTTCAAATCGTAGCGCTCGGCGCGCTGATTTTGGCAGGGGCACTGCCCGATTTGATCTGGATCAAGCAAGTCGGCATCGGCTCGCTCTGGGCGGCAGCAGCGCTGACGCTGGTAACGGGGTGGGATTATTTGCGTGTCGGCATAAAGCACATGGACTAAGCGCGTGGTTGCCATCCTTTATTTCGCGCGGATCCGTGAAGCCGTCGGTATTGGCGAAGAACGGATCGACTTACCCGCAGGTGTTGGAACGGTTGCCGATCTCGTCAACTGGCTGGCCGCGCGATACCCGATCTTGGCCGAGCGCGACCGGTTGCGCGTGGCGGTAGATCAAGTGATGGCTGACTTTGACACGCCAGTTTTGGGGGCCAGCGAAATTGCTTTCTTCCCACCGGTTACGGGCGGATGAACCATGTTCGCGTTGGTCCTGAAGACTTCGAGGTCGGCGCGGAAACGGCGCGGCTCTCAAGCGACGGCGCGGGTGGCGTTGCAACGTTTGTTGGCGTCGTGCGCGGCGGCGACGGGTTGGTGTCGATGACGCTGGAGCATTATCCGTCGATGACCGAGCAGGCGCTGAAAACGCTTGCTGACAGTGCGGTCGCCCGCTGGTCGCTCGGTGCTGTCACGATCATCCACCGCGTTGGCGAACTTGCGCCCGGCGATCAGATCGTTTTCGTCGGCACGGCATCGGTGCACCGTGCGGCGGCGCTGGAAAGCTGTGCCTATCTGATCGACAGGCTCAAAACCGATGCGCCGTTCTGGAAGTCGGAACGCTTTGCCGACGGCCAGACGAAATGGGTTGATGCGCGCAATGCTGACGAAGAAGCTGCTGCTCGTTGGATTTAAGCCAGCACGCGATACAAGCCAAAAACACTGATCGTCGTAAGCAATATACCCACAAGAATCATCATTGTGCGTGCCGGAATATGCCTTGTCAGCAGCGAGCCAAGCGGTGCCGCCGCAACACCCCCGATTAGCAGGCCTATCACCGGAGCCGTCAGGTCCTTTACACCCAGTGCCAGCACATAAGTTATCGATACTGCAACCGCGAGCACAAATTCGGCAGTGTTGACCGTGCCTACTGTCATCCGCGGGTTATTGCCTTGAAGCAGCAGGTTGGACGTAACGACCGGGCCCCAGCCACCACCGCCAGTCGCGTCAAGAAAACCGCCGACCAGCGCAACAGGCTCGACAACCCTCGCGCGGCGTTCGCGGGCGATCTTATAACCGATGCCCCGCCACAGGATGAACAAGCCGATTAGAACGAGATACCCAAACACAAAGGGTCGCGCGAAATTGGCATCGTTCATGTGGAGATGCGACAATAGCAGCGCGCCGCCGATACCCCCGACCACACCACCAGCCGAGAGACGCGCGAACAGTTTCCAATCGACGTTGCCGTGGATCATGTGGCTGACGCCGCTCGCGCCGCCGGTAAATGCTTTGATGACATGAACGTAACTGGTTGCGAGCGCTGGCGGGATGCCGAGCAGGAGCAGCGCGGTCGTCGCGATCACGCCAAATGCCATGCCGAGCGCGCCGTCGATCAATTGCGCGCCAAAGCCAATCGCAATGAATGGCAGGACAGCGGACCAATCCAGTGCGGCAAAGTCGATCATATGGGTAGAGTTAGCCATTACTCGCGCCGCCTGCACAAGATATTTCGCTATGCCTTTGGTAAAGCGAGGCTATTCAGCGACGGGTTGCATCGGGCGGCTTGATGCCTAAATTGCAGTCGCGCTTACGGAGAACAGCGATGTTTACAGGGCTGATCGCCTATCTTGATTCGATTAAGGCGCGCGACCCCGCCGCTCGCTCGCGTTGGGAAATCCTGACCTATCCGGGCGTCTGGGCGTTGATGTTTCATCGACTCGCGCACTGGCTGTATCGCGGAGAGCTATTTTTTGTCGCGCGGTTAGTGAACCATCTGTCGCGGATGTTCACAGCAATTGATATTCACCCTGGTGCCACAATTGGCCAGAATTTCTTTATTGATCACGGCTTTACCGTGATCGGTGAAACCGCCGAGATCGGCAATGATGTGACGATTTATCAGAATGTCACGCTGGGCGGGACCAATCCGGCTGATGGCATCGCAGGAAAGCGGCATCCGACGATTCAGGACGGCGTGATCATTGGATCGGGCGCGCAAGTTTTGGGTCCGATTACGGTTGGCCCGCGCGCGAGGATCGGTGCAAATTCCGTTGTGACCAAGGACGTGGCCGAGGGTGCAACGATGGTTGGCATTCCGGCACGGTCGCAACTCATCGAAGCGAAGTCGGGCTTCATGCCCTATGGAACGCCGTGCAGCGAGCGGTTCGATCCGGCGACGCAGCAGCTTGAAATCTTGAAATGCGAAATGGAAACGCTGCGCACCAAGCTGGCGACGTTGATGGAAGAGCGTGACGGGAAGGCTGACAACAAGCGGAAATCTGCTTGAGCGTTCTCCCTTTTCCGAACCGCGCGCCCGAACAAGTGGGCTTTGACCGGTTGGAATTGACGCGCATTCTCGATCTTTACGGCCGTATGGTCGCGGCGGGGCATTGGCGCGATTATGCCGTGCGGTTTGACCGTGATGCGGCGGTCTTTGCCGCGTTCAGGCGCACGGCAGAGCGCCCCGAAATCAGGGTCGAAAAACGTCCTGCGTTGCGCGCTCGGCAGGGGATGTGGGCGCTCATCGGCGAAGGGGGCGTAGTGCTCAAGCGCGGGCATGAATTAGGGCCAGTGCTGGCGCCGGTTGAGCGGCGCTTGATGAAGTTGGTCTCCCTTTAGCACGTTTCCTACCGGATTCTTGTAGGGAATGGCGGAAAACAGAGGATCCTTAGTGTCACTTTTGTGTAACCTTTGGATATCCGTCGTTCAGCTACCCATCATTGTCTTCGCAATGAGCATCGACTGTTCAGCACCCGATGTCGGGACAATCTCGCCCGTCCGATCCGTAATCTTATCCCACAACCGCGCGACGGCTTCGGGCGTACGGTCATCGGCGGGGAGGAGCGCGCCGGGGGTGAGCGTCACATAAGCGGCCTGAACCACGCCCGCGCCTGCACCGATAATCATGTTCGTCGGCGCATCTTCGCTGACGAGATACAGCGCAGCGGGCACCACGTTTTCCGGAGCGAACGCTTTGAACGCGTCGGCGGGGAACAGGTCTTCGGTCATCCGCGTGCCCGCGACCGGCGCAATCGTATTGACGCGGACATTATATTTCGCGCCTTCAAGATAAAGCGATTTGGTCAGCCCCGCGAGACCAAGTTTGGCCGCGCCATAATTGGCCTGCCCGAAATTGCCGAACAGGCCGGTCGACGAAGCGGTCATCAGGATGCGGCCATAGGCTTGGTCGCGCATTGTGTTCCAACACGCTTTTGTGACATTCGCGCTGCCGATCAGGTGGACTTTGACGACAAGGTCGAAATCTTCGGGCGCCATCTTCGCGAAACTCTTATCGCGAAGGATCCCAGCATTGTTGATCAAGATATCGACGCGGCCCCAATCAGTCTTCGTTTTTTCGACCATCGCAACCATCTGGTCATAATCGGTAACGCTGCCGCCGTTTGACATCGCGGTTCCGCCTGCCGCCTTGATTTCGTCAACAACTTTCAGCGCGGCATCCGAATGACCTGTGCCATCGCGCGCGGCACCCAAATCATTGACCACTACTTTCGCGCCGCGCTTCGCCAATTCGAGTGCATAAGCCCGGCCCAATCCGCCGCCCGCGCCAGTGACAATGGCAACGCGGTTTTCGAACGAAATGGTCATGCGGAAATCCTTGGGCTTCGGGAGGAAACAAGCCCTGCTCGATGCCCAAGGTATCCGTTTACGTCAACCGGCGACGATCAGCCGCGACGACGTTTGCGTTTCGTATCGCGTTCGCGGGCTGAACTTTGAACGCACTGGTCAGTCACTGTTTTCGAACAGAGCGGATATTCGGCTTGAGGTGGGGGAGGCGGTGCTGCTGCCATCGGGGCCATTTGCGGTGCTGGGGCCGTAGCGGGGGCCGCTGCTTCCGGTGCAGGCATCGCTGGCGCGGCTGCGTCGGGTGTCGCTGGGGCAGCAGGTGTGGTTGGCATCGCTGGAGCCGACGGCGGCGCAGGCATCTCGCCAGTCGGCGGGGCTTCAGCCGACGGCGGCGTTGGCGGGGCCGGTTCGACGGGCGGGGTTGTTGTCTGTGCAAACACGGTACCGCCGAGCATCAACGCTGCGGAAAGGGCGAAAATCTTCATGGCGAACTCCTATGCCGTCCGCATTAGTTTAGCGGACAGAGGAGCAACGCGGGACCAGCCTCACGGGTTCTCGCGCTGCGGCGGCCAGAGAACGTCCTGTCGCTTAAAGGCGACCCTCGGCGTCAAGCGCATAGCCCGCTGAACGGACCGTGCGGATGATATCGGCCCGTCCGCCTTCATTGATCGCCTTGCGCAGTCGCCGGATGTGAACGTCGACCGTGCGCGGTTCGATGTCGCTGTCTTGTCCCCAGACACTGTCAAGCAACCGCTCCCGCGAGAAAACATGGGCGGGATGTTCGAGGAAATGACGCAACAGACGGAACTCGGTAGGGCCGAGCGGGATGAATTGACCGCTCCGTTTCACTTTGTGGCCGACCGTGTCCATTTCGATGTCCGCATAAGCCATCAATTCCCCCGCCAAGGCCGGACGGACACGACGCAGCACCGCACCAACGCGAGCGACCAGTTCGCGCGGGCTGAACGGCTTCGTCACATAATCGTCCGCGCCGGTCTCCAGCCCGCGCACCCGGTCCTCCTCTTCACCGCGTGCTGTTAGCATGATGATCGGGACATTGGCGGTTTCGGGCATGCGGCGGAGGCGGCGGCAGACTTCGATGCCTGACAGGTTTTCAAGCATCCAATCGAGTAGGACAATGTCGGGCGGCGTCTCCTGCGCTAACAGCAGCGCTTCCTCGCCATCGGGCGTGTGCGACACGTCAAAGTTTTCGCGTTTGAAATGGTAGACAAGTAGTTCAGCTAGTGCAGCATCGTCTTCAACAAGAAGCATCTTTGCGCGTGTCATGATCAATCATCCTGATCTTCGGAAAAAGGGTCGGAACGTTCTCGTTCGGCCATGTATTCGCCCGTAGCGGCGAAATAGACCATTTCCGCGACGTTAGTGGCATGGTCGCCGACACGTTCGAGATTCTTTGCAACGAACAGCAGATGCGCGGCATTGCTGATACTTTGTGGATTTTCGACCATGTAGGTGACGAGTGTGCGAAAGATCGAATTGTAGAAATCATCGACGACCTTGTCGCGCTCGTTGACTTCGACGGCGAGCGCGGCGTCGCGCGCGGCAAAGGCATTGAGGACGTTGTGGACCATCTCGGTCGCGACCTGTGCCATGCTGGGCAAAAGCGAGATCGGCTCTATCTTGCGCCGCCCCTCCAAAGCACCTGCACGTTTTGCGATATTTTTTGCATAGTCGCCGATGCGTTCAAGGACGGCGGCAATTTTCAGCGCGGCAATGACTTCGCGCAGGTCATCGGCCATTGGCGCCCGCAGTGCGATAATCCGGACAGCGAGTTTTTCAACTTCGGTTTCAAGCCGGTCGATGGCTTTGTCTTCGGCGATGACTTTGCGCGCTAATTCCAAATCGCGTTTAACCAGCGCTTGCATGGCGGACGTGATGGCGACCTCGGCACGACCGCCCATTTCAGCGATATGGCCGCGCAGCTCGCCAATTTCGTCGTCGAAAGCCTTGACTGTGTGATCGGTCATATGTGTCTGTCCTTAGCCGTAGCGGCCGGTGATATAGTCTTTGGTGCGTTCTTGCTTCGGATTTGTGAAAATGTCGGAGGTCACGCCATATTCGACCAGCGTGCCCAGGTGGAAAAACGCAGTGCGTTGCGAAACGCGGGCGGCTTGTTGCATGTTATGCGTCACGATGACGATGGCATAGCGACCGCGGAGCGCCCCGATCAGCTCTTCGATCTTGGCCGTGGCAATTGGGTCGAGCGCTGAACAGGGTTCATCCATCAGGATGACTTCAGGATCAACCGCGATGGCGCGGGCAATACAGAGACGTTGCTGCTGCCCTCCCGACAACGCGGTGCCGCTGTCAGTCAGGCGATCTTTTACTTCGTCCCACAGTCCGGCGCGGCGGAGTGATTCTTCAACAATGCGGTCCATGTCGGGCTTTGCCGAAGCGAGACCGTGAATGCGCGGACCATAAGCGACATTTTCGTAAATCGATTTGGGGAATGGGTTCGGCTTCTGAAAGACCATGCCGACGCGGGCGCGCAGTTGGACGACGTCCATTGAAGGGGCGTAAACATCTTCGCCGTCGAGAGTGATTTTACCCTCGAAGCGCGCGCTCGCGACAGTGTCGTTCATACGGTTGAGGGTGCGCAAGAAGGTCGATTTGCCACAGCCCGACGGGCCGATGAACGCCGTCACATTGTCCTGATCAACATCAATCGACACGCCGTGGATGGCCTGTTTCTGGCCATACCAGACATTGACGTCACGAGCCGTCATCTTTGAGTTTGCCATTTTGGAAGTCATGTTCGGGGTCACCAGCGGGTTTCGAAACGGTTGCGAAGATAAATCGCAACGGCGTTCATTGTGAGGAGGAAAACGAGGAGGACAATGATGGCGGCGCTCGTCTTTTCAATGAAGCCACGGCTGACTTCGTCGGACCAGAGGAAAATCTGGACAGGGAGGACCGTTGCAGGATCGGTTGCGCTGCCTGGTGGCGTCGCGACGAACGCGCGCATACCGATCATCAGTAGCGGTGCGGTTTCGCCGAGTGCGCGGGCCATGCCGATGATCGTCCCAGTCAGGATGCCGGGGAGGGCGAGGGGGAGAACGTGGTGGAAAACGACTTGAATGCGAGACGCACCAATGCCGAGGGCAGCGTCGCGGATCGAGGGGGGCACAGCTTTGATCGCGTTGCGACCGGCAATGACAATGACCGGCATGGTCATGAGGGCAAGGGTCATACCGCCAACGAGTGGGGCCGAGCGCGGCATGCCCCACATGGCGAGGAATACGGCGAGGCCAAGAAGCCCGAATATGATTGAAGGGACCGCCGCGAGATTGTTGATCGAAACTTCGATGAGGTCGGTCCAGCGGTTTCGCGGGGCATATTCTTCAAGATAAAGCGCCGATAGCACACCGATGGGGAAAGCCAGTGCCAGCGTGATTGCCATCGTCAGCAGCGACCCTTTCAAAGCGCCCCAGATGCCCGCCTGAACAGGGTCGGTCGCGTCGCTGTTGCTGAGGAAAGCGCTGTTGAAGCCCGTTGAGACTGCGCCCCTCGCGTCGAGTTTGGCGTAGAGCGCGCGTGCTTCGGCTGTCCCTTCGCCGCGTTTAGCAAAGGCAAAGGCTGATGAAGCTGGAATTTTGATATTAGAGGCACGTGTCAGGACGGAAGGATCGCGATTGATGGCATCACGCAACGCAAGCCAGCCATTATCCGAAAGCGCGGCACCTGCACCTTTGCCGAACGCGACATCAGCAGCGATCGCAGGCACTTCAACTAGGCCGACTCCCGCGCGAGCGGCATTGGCGTCGATGCCTAGCTTTTGCAGGTCAAACGGCACAGCTATCTGCGTCTGGGTAAATCCACGCGCGCCATTTGAAAGCATGGTGAAAAGGAGGAAGGCCAAGAAACTGGCCGACAGCAGGATCGCGAAAAGTCCGATGCCGCGGAATAGTCGTTCAGTGCGATAGCGCTTTGAAATCCGCGCCTGCATATCGGCGGACTTCCAATCGGTCGGGATGCGGGCAAATGGTTCAGTCATAGGCTTCGCGATATTTTTTGACGACGCGCAACGCGACGATGTTGAGAAGCAGCGTGACAATAAACAAGACAAGGCCGAGCGCGAACGCAGCGAGCGTTTTGGCGCTGTCAAATTCGCTGTCGCCGGTGAGTAGCTGGACAATTTGCGTTGTGACTGTGGTGACACTGGCAAAGGGATTTGCGGTCAGGTTTGCAGCCAGTCCAGCCGCCATCACCACGATCATCGTCTCGCCAATCGCGCGGCTGACGGCAAGGAGGACGCCACCGACGATGCCGGGAAGGGCGGCGGGAACAATGACGCGTCGGATTGTTTCAGATGTGGTCGCGCCCATCGCCAAGCTGCCGTCGCGCATGGATTGAGGGACCGCCGCGATGGAGTCGTCGGCCATCGAGGAGACGAACGGAATGATCATAATGCCCATAACAAGCCCTGCCGCGAGTGCGCTTTCGGAGCTGGCCCCGGGAATGCCCACGGTAGTCGCGAACTGACGGATCACGGGTGCGACGGTCAAAGCGGCGAAATAGCCGTAAACGACCGTGGGCACGCCCGCGAGGATTTCGAGCAGTGGTTTCATCCATTTGCGCGTCGATGCTTTGGCGTATTGCGTCAGGTAAATTGCACTCATCAGGCCGATGGGAATGGCAATAATCATCGCAATGATCGCGCCGATAAAGATTGTACCCCAAAAGAGCGGGACCGCGCCCAGCGCCTTGGTGTCGCCGCCTGCAGCTGCTTGCAGGCTCCAGCGGGTGTTGAACAAGAAATCGACGGGGTTGACGAGCGAGAAGAAGCGGAAGCTCTCAAACACGAGCGAAATGACGATGCCCGCAGTTGTGAGGATTGCGATCAGCGAGGCTAGGAGGAGCGTTAGCATCACCACGCGCTCGACTTGGGTTCGGGCACGGAATTCGAAATTCAGGCGTGTATAGGCGAACGCACCCGCCGAAAGAGCCAGAGTAAGCGAGAGTGCGAGGCCAATGCCACCCATGCTGCGCCGCGCATCGCGGAACACGGGGGCTAGCGCTTCGGCTTGTGGGTTGAATGCGCTCTGGATTTGGCCGGTGGCAAGGCCGCGCGCTTCGCCGAGGATCGCGGCGCGTTGCATCGGTTCGGCGGGCAGAGTTTGCGCCGCTTCGCTGGCTAGTACCCGTTGCGTCACCAGCGACGGCGTAACGCCCGACCAGATAGCGAGGAACAATAACGCCGGGAAAACGGCGGCAATCGCGACAAACCAGCCATGATAGCCAGGCAGCGAATGGGGGCGGAGCGTTGTATCGCCACCGCTCCCGGCAAACGCAAACCGCGTAGCTTTCGCTCGCCCTGAAAGCCAAGCGATAACGCCCAGCCCCAGAACGAGCAGCAAAGCCGTGGTTGTTGACATTTGTCCGCCCCCGACTTCGCTTACTTCAGCGTCGTGGGATCGAGTGGCTTCATATCCTTGGCTTGTTGCCCGGCGGCGGCGCGAACCGCATCAGGCGCAATGACCATGCCACGTTTTTTGAGGTATCCATCGGGGCCCCAAGCGCTCGAAAACTCCTCAACAAAGCCCTGCAAACCTTTGATTACTTTAAGATGTGCGCTCTTGACATAGATGTAAAGCGGGCGCGCACCGGGATAGGAGAAGTCCGAAATCGTCGCATAGGTCGGCATGACCCCGTTGAGCGGATTGCCACGCAATGTTTCGGTATTTTCCTCGAGGAAGGAATAGCCGAACACGCCGACCGCTTGTGGATCAGCAAGCAGTTTCTGCACAATCAAATTATCATTTTCGCCTGCGTCAACGAACGCGCCGTCTTCACGTACACCGGTGCAGATTTTCTTGTGCGCGTCCTTATCCTTGTCCTTCAACGCTTTCATCGCTGGATCGCTGTCGCAGCCCTTGGTCAGGATCAATTCGGCGAGCGCATCGCGGGTGCCACTGGTCGAGGGCGGACCATAGACCTTGATCGGCACAGCGGGGAGTGACGGGTTCACGTCCTTCCACGTCTTGGCGGTCTGCGACTTGCCGAAGGGATTCGCGGCGAGGGCTGCGTAAACGTCGCGCGGGGTGAGCTTCAATTCGGGGCCACCTTTGCCTTCAGCGAACGCGATACCGTCTAGGCCGATCTGGATTTCGACGACGTCAGTGACTTTGTTTTTGACGCAATCCTCATATTCCGATTTTTTGATCGCGCGCGATGCGTTCGCGATGTCGGGGAACCCCGTCCCTATACCGCCGCAGAACAGCTTGAAGCCTGCGCCTGTACCTGTTGATTCAATGATTGGCGACTTCGTGCCCGCATTTTTGTTGACGAATTGCTCGGCGACCGCAGTGGCGAAGGGATAGACGGTGGACGAGCCAACAGCGCGGATTTGGTCTCGCGTGCCGCTGCTACTGCCGCCATTACTGCTGCTGTCGCATGCCGAGAGGGCAACGCATGCGGCGGCGACCGAAAGTGCTGAAAAACGAATCATTTGGGGTAAGCTCCCTGTCCGAAGCGGCGAACCGCATTTTAGTCGCCTAGCAGCGACTAGGCGTGCGTTCTGTTTCAGTTCGATGACGGTTATGTGACAGCACTTTGGGGTGCCGCAGGGAAACTGACGGTCACGGTGGTGCCAATGCCAAGCGTGCTGGTGATTTCCAGACGTCCGCGGTGCCGCTCGACAATATGTTTGACAATTGCGAGCCCCAATCCAGTGCCGCCCATTGTGCGGCTCCGTCCCGAATCGACTCGATAAAAGCGCTGCGTGAGGCGTGGGATGTGTTCAGGTGCGATGCCTTCACCCTCGTCGGTGACTGTAAGGCGGATCATCGTGCCATCTTGCGTAACGTCGATGCGAACAGCGCCGCCGGGGCGACCATATTTAATGGCATTCCCCGAAAGGTTGTGGACAATTTGTGATAATTGCGTCCGGTCGCCGGTCATTCGAGCTTCGTCCGGACCCGCATCAACGATGATTCGGTCGGATTGACCAACATTGAGATCGCGTAACTCTCCCGCTGTTTCCCGGACAATGGCGGACAGTGAAACCGTTTCGTCGGGAAGCATGTGTTTTTCCGATTCGATTCGGCTGAGCGAGATCAAATCGTCGATGAGCCGCTGCATGCGGCGTGCTTCCTTGTCCATTACATCAAGAAAGCGGCTGCGTACTTTGGGATCGCTCCCCGCATTGTCGTCGGCAAGCGTCTCGATAAAGCCAAGAATGGCCGCAAGAGGGGTGCGCAGTTCGTGGCTCGCATTGGCGACGAAATCGACGCGGGCGCGCTCGGCGGCTTGGCGAGCGCCGCGGTCGATCAGGTGGACAAGGCGTTTACCGGGGGAAATCGTTGCAACGCTTAACTCGACATGTTTGTCTCGCCCGCCAAGCCCAATCATTTCGATGCTACCATCGGCGGCGTCAGGTGCGAATTGGGCGGGCGCGGCGGGATGGCGGATGGCGAGTCGGATATCCTCGCCAATGATATGCTGCCCGAGCAAGGCAAGCGCGGCGTCATTGGCAAAACGGACCCGGTTGTCGTTGGTGATTATGACCGGTTCCGAAATTGCGGCAAGCAAAGCGGGTTCGGGCTCAACAACCGGCAGCGGCGCGGGTGCCTGAGGCGCTTGTACTTCTTTCATGAACAACAAAATGGCCATTGTGCCGAGACCCGCCGCGATGACGGCGAGCGTTTTCGCACCACCGTCCCCGCCCTGATACACGCCCAGCGCCAAGGCCGCGATGAGCAGCAGCGCGATCAGGATACGGGTGGGGCTCGCATCGGACACGCTAATGGCTTAGCGGGCTTGTGTGACGGCGGTAAGAGCGATTAACCATCCACAATCGCCAGCGCTTATTTTTTTGCGTATAGAGTTGCTTATGACAAACGGGGCCGAACAAATGAGTGAAGAAACGGGTGTCGCAAACCGGCGGCGTGTGCTGCAGCTGGGTGCGCTGGGGGCATCTGCGGTGCTGACCGTTCGGCCCGCGTTGGCGCAGACCGCTGCGTCAGTCATCAATTGCCAAATTCCGGTGCCGGACCCCGCGCGGGCAGGCAATATGATTGCGGCTGATGGGTCGCTGGTGCCGCCAGGGACGGCCGGGGCATTCTCAGGGCCTGCATTGCCGCTTAACGGGCAGGATGTGAAGCGTGCGCTTGCCGGTGGTTCGCTACCCGGTCATGATCCGGCCGCCAGCCAAGCGTATATGAACTATGTTCGCCGCCTCCAGCATGGGCAGAGTGGCTTTACCTGCTACGCTTCGCTGCAAATGCCGCGACCCTAAGCGCCTTAAGAATGCTTTATCATGCCGATCCGCCGGAGATGTTGCGGATCGTGCCGCTCGATAGCCTGACGGCGATCTATCATCGTCCGAGTGGCCAGACGCATGTTGTGGCGGAGCCCGTGCCCGAATTGTTGTCTGCGTTGTGTATAGGGGCTTGCGATGTTGCAGCTTTGGCGCGCCGCGTCGGACTTGACGCAACTGAGGATACACTAAATCTTCTGATTGAACGGCTTAATGAACTCGTCGCGACGGGGCTGGTTGCTCGAGGATGAAATATCGTTTTGACGTTCAAGTGGGGCCGATCAGGTTCCGGGTCGGGTCGCCTTGGGCAGCGCCAATTGCCGCCTTGACGTCACTTTATGCAGGGTATCCGGTTTTAGCCGGCGTGCCCGACTATACAGTGCGGCTTGAACCGCAGCGTTGGTGGCGGCGATACATACGGCCATCCGTCGCGATCCGGGGTGATTATATACTGCCCGACGCATTGCCTTTGCCATTGGCGCAGGGGTTGCTTGCGGCGGAAATGGGAATGAACCTGCAAATTGCGCTCGGCGAGCGGCGGTTTCTGTTGTTGCACGCGGCAAGTGTGGAGAAAGATGGTCAGGCGCTGATCCTGACTGGAGAGTCGGGATCGGGGAAATCGACGCTGTCGGCGTTGCTGGGCGCGAATGGCTGGCGGTTTATGGGGGACGAGTTTGTCCTGATCGATCCCGAAACGGGGATGATGCATCCATTTCCGCGACCGGTTAGCCTGAAAAACACCAGCATATCGGTCATGGAGGCCGCCTTGCGCGATGACCGTTTTGGGCCACGGTTGATCGGAACACCTAAGGGTGACATCCGCCATTTGCGACCCGACGCAGCGGCTTTGGCGGCGATGGATCGACCTGCAACACCGCACCTGATCCTGTTTCCACGTTTTGGATTTGAGAGCGCGGTGCGCGACGTTCCGCCGGGGGAAGCGCTTGTCCGCCTTACGCAGGCTTCGACGAATTACACCGCGATGGGCGAACGGGGGTTTGATGCGTTGTCGCGCTTGGTCACGACGGTGCCCGCCAAGGCGATTGACTATCCGGATACCGCGTCGGCGCTCGATCTGGTTGCGTCGCTATGAGGCTACTCGCGCGCGCTTTGGCTGATCCGGCATCGGTAGTGGGCTTGAACGAGGCAGCATGGACCGAATTGCTCTGCGCCGCGCGCGCCGAGCGGTTGGCGGCGACGCTGGCGTGGCGGGTGGAGGGACTCGACATTCCACCGTGCGCGCAGGCCGTGCTCTGTAATGCCAAGCTGAACGCGGAAGTGGGGCGTGTCCGGGCCTTGTGGGAAGTCGAGATGTGCCGACGTGCGCTCGCACCCCTGAATGTGCCGGTGGTTCTGCTGAAGGGGAGCGCCTTTATCGCGGCGGGGTTGGCGGCGGGACGGGGTCGGTTGGTCGGTGATTTAGATATTTTGGTGCCGCGTGATCGGTTGGACGAGGTTGAGGCGGCGATACTTTACGCGGGTTGGGAATGGCTGAAAATCGACAATTATGACGATCATTATTATCGGACATGGATGCACGAACTGCCGCCGATGATCCACCGCGACCGCGACGCAATGATCGATATTCACCACATGATCCTGCCGCTGACGGCACGGCCCAAGCCGGATGCGGCGGCGTTGATTGGTGATAGCGTCTTGCTCGAGAACGGCCTGCGGGTGCTGCGCAATGAGGATATGGTGGTTCACGCTGCGGCGCATTTGCTGGCCGATGGCGATCTGGCGGGCGGATTGCGAAATTTGTGGGATGTTCGTTGTTTGCTTGACGAGTTTCCAATGCCGAATTTACGCGAGCGAGCGCGGGTTCATGGCCTGACACGCGAAGTGGATCGCGCCGTGCGACTAATCAAAGTCGTTTTCGATGGCGAACGCCCGTCAGTTGTCATTGATGGCCTTCATGCCCGTCGGTTGCTTGCCCGCGACGGGTGGGGCCGCGAGACGCATAAGCTGCTTCGTTTCGCTTTCTATATCCGCTCGCACTTGATCCGCATGCCGCTCCCGATGCTGCTCCGGCACTTGTTCGTGAAATGGCGCAAGGGTAGGGCGGGCGCATGAGTACAGCAGTCGCCGCCATCGTCCTTGCCGCGGGCAAAGGCACTCGCATGAAATCCAACTTGCACAAGGTGTTGCACCCCATTGCGAGTCACCCAATGCTACTCCATCTGCTTGGCAGATTTGACGAATTGAGCCTTACCGCGACGGTCGTGGTGGCAGGCGACAAGCGCGAGCAGCTGGAGGCCGCACTGGCCGGGCGCAACGTCTCGGTTGCGGTGCAAGACCCGCAGCTCGGGACGGCGCACGCTGCACTTCAGGCTAAGGGTGCGTTGGCGGGGTTTGAGGGGCTGGTGCTGGTATGTTTCGGCGACGTGCCACTCTTGCGCGCGGAAACCGTGCGGCGGTTGTGCGCGGCGCTCGAGGGTGGCGCGATGGTCGCAGTGCTCGGGTTTCGACCGAAGGATACTGCGGCTTATGGTCGGATCATTGTAGACGCCGATGGCAACATTCAGAAAATGGTTGAACATAAAGATGCAAGCGACAGCGAACGCTCGGTAAATTTATGTAATTCGGGAGTCATTGTTGCGCATAGCCGTGACATGTGGCGGCTGCTTGAGAGTGTGGGCAACGACAACGCAGCGGGCGAATATTACCTGCCCGATGTGGCGACCAATGCGATGGCTGAGGGTGGTCGAGTGGTCGTTATCGAAACTGACGCGGGCGAAGTCGCGGGGATTAACAGCCGCGCCGAACTCGCGGGCATAGAAGCGCAGTGGCAGGCAGCGCGGCGCGCGGTCGCGATGGCCGACGGGGCAACGCTGATTGTGCCCGAAACAGTCTGGTTTGCGTGGGACACGGTGATTGGCCGTGATGTCCTGATTGAACCCAATGTCTTTTTCGGCCCGGGCGTGACGGTGGCCGACAATGTGAAAATCCGCGCGAACAGCCACATCGAAGGCGCAATAATCGCGAGCGGCTGCGAAGTCGGGCCGTTTGCCCGCCTCCGCCCTGGCACGGTGCTTGAAGAAAAGGCCAAGATCGGCAATTTCGTCGAAACCAAAAAAGCGCATCTTGGCAAAGGAGCGAAGGCCAACCACCTGACCTATCTCGGCGATGCCACAATTGGCGCAGGCGCGAATATCGGCGCGGGGTCGATCACCTGCAATTATGATGGCTATTTCAAATATCAGACGGAGATTGGCGAGGGGGCGTTTATTGGTTCGAACACCGCGCTGATTGCCCCGTTGAAAATCGGCCGCGACGCTATCGTGGCCGCAGGGAGCGCGGTTTCACGCGACGTGATGGACGGCGAACTCCGCATGGTCCGCGCCGAGCAACTGGTGAAACCCGGTTGGGCGGACCGGTTTCATGAAGCAATGCGGAAGCGGAAGGAGGGGAAGTGACCGGCGAGCGGGAACGTGTCGTTCTTGATCCCGAATACGCTACAGCGTTGGGTGAAGCCCTCTATTGCTTTGCCCTTTGTGAATGGAATGCAGTGTATTGCATTCAAAAATGCGAACCGGGCTATGTAGCGGATGCCTTTCGTCCCACACAGATAACGATGGCGGGAACGATCGCTTACAAACTGCTTAGCGTTTCGCAAAAGATGGCGGAGGGTTCGTTGAAAGCCGAATGGCAGCAAGTGGCCCAGCAATTCGTTGATCTGGTTACGACGGAACGAAATCGCTTGATCCACGCCAAGCCCGGGACCAACATCACTGATGAGCAGCGACTCTTTTACTGCGGGTTTGAATGGACGATTAAGCAAGTCGGAAGGGTGGCCGATAGCTTTGCGGACTGCGGAAAGGCACTCAATCGCTTATATCATCAGTCTTGACATGATATCATGATATGATATCAATATATCATCATGGGTAGATTTCTTGTCGATGTCCCGGCGGACGATGTTCGCAAGCTGGATGAAATCGCAAAGCGCGAGGGCAAATCGCGGGCGGCTGTGTTGCGCGAAGCGGTTTCAAATTATCTTGAGGAAAGTCGCAAAGAGGGCTTCGAAAAATATTTCGGTCTTTGGGAACGGCACGGCTCGACCGTCGATGGCCTCGAATATGAGCGCCAGCTGCGTGAGGAGTGGCCCGATGTCAGCGACATTGCACCGCCCAAAAAGAAACACAAAGCTGCGTGAGCGAACGCTTTTTCGATACAAACATTTTGATCGACATGCTGCACAATCGGCCGGCGGCATGGGCGGAAGTGCGCAATGTTACCCGCGCTTGGATTAGCCGGATGACATGGATCGAGGTTATGTCTGGCGTGCCCGATGATGCCACGACTGAGACAGAAGAATTCCTGCGTCTCTTCGCAATGAGCGAGATCGACGAAGAAATCGCCCGCCGTGCGGCTGCGCTTCGTCACCAGCGAAAATCTTTGAAATCTCCTGACGCGATCATCCTCGCTTCGGCGCAGGTGACCGGGCGAATCTTGGTTACTCGAAATACGAAGGATTTTCCGGCAGAAATGCCTGGAATCAGGGTCCCCTACAAAGCAAATTGGGAAGCAAAATAAATGTGCGGCATTATTGGCATTGTTGGCAAAGACCCTGTTGCGGACCGCCTGGTCGATGGGCTGAAGCGAATGGAATATCGGGGGTATGACTCCGCCGGGGTCTGCACGGTTGAGGGCGGGCAGCTTGTGCGGCGCCGCGCGGAAGGTAAGCTCGGCAATCTGGTCAAAGAACTGGCGGGCAATCCTGCGCCCGGTAACATCGGCATCGCCCACACGCGCTGGGCGACACATGGCGCGCCGACGACCAGCAACGCCCATCCGCATGCGACCGGCGAAGTTGCACTGGTCCACAATGGTATTATCGAGAATTTCAAACAGTTGCGCGATTGTCTCACCGCACGGGGGCGGCGGTTTGAGAGCGAGACCGATACCGAAGTCGTAGCGCATCTCGTTTCCGAGCAAGTGGAGGCGGGGTTGTCGCCCGAAGACGCGGTGAAAGCAGTATTGCCGACGCTGCGCGGGGCTTTTGCGCTCGCAATCGCGTTTCGGGCATACCCTGACATGCTCATAGGCGCGCGATTGGGGTCGCCTTTGGTCGTGGGTTATGGCGACGGCGAAACTTATTTGGGATCGGACGCGCTCGCTCTTGCGCCACTGACGCAGAAGATCGCCTATCTCGACGAAGGTGACTGGGTGGTCATCACGCGCAATGGCGCGTCGATTTTCGACAAGGATAACAACGCCGTTTCCCGTGAGATGACGACCTCGGGCGTGTCTGCAGCCGCGATCGAAAAGGGCAATTACCGCCATTTCATGCAGAAAGAGATTTTCGAGCAACCGACCGTGGTCGCGCAAACGCTGCGCAGTTATTTGCGTGGCGTGGAGCGGCAGGTGGCTTTGCCGCAAATGGATTTCGATCTGTCCGACATCAAGCGCATCACCATCGTCGCCTGCGGCACGAGTTATTATGCGGGAATGGTAGCAAAGTACTGGTTTGAAAGTTTCGCGCGCGTGCCAGTCGATCTCGATGTGGCGTCCGAGTTTCGGTATCGTGATCCCGTGCTGGAAGCGGGCGGTCTTGCGCTGTTCATCTCGCAATCGGGCGAAACGGCTGATACGCTGGCGGCACTTCGCCACGCCAAGTCTGCGGGGCAGAAAATCGCCGTTGTCGTCAATGTGCCGACGAGTTCGATGGCGCGCGAGGCAGATTTGTTGCTGCCCACGCATGCGGGGCCAGAGATTGGAGTGGCGTCAACCAAAGCGTTTACGTGCCAGCTGGCCGTTCTGGCGGCGTTTGCGGCACATCTGGCAGTCGTAAAGGGCAAGATGTCGCGTGAGGAAGAGATGGCTGTTGTCGGGCACCTGACCGAAGCACCCGCCGCGCTCAACGCCGCGCTGGCGCATGATGAAGACATCGCCGCAATGGCGCCCCTGATCGCGCCTGCGCGTGATGTGCTCTATTTGGGGCGTGGGCCGGATTATCCGATGGCGCTCGAAGGCGCACTAAAGCTCAAGGAAATCAGTTATATTCATGCCGAAGGTTACGCTGCGGGTGAAATGAAACATGGCCCCATCGCATTGATCGACGAAGCCGTCCCCGTGATTGTCATCGCGCCCAGCGGGCCGCTTTTCGAAAAGACTGTCAGCAATATGCAGGAAGTGATGGCGCGCGGCGGGAAAGTCGTGCTGATTTCCGACGCTGAGGGCATCGCCGAAGCAGGCGAGGGGTGCATGGCAACAATCGAAATGCCCAAAGTTCACCCGCTCATCGCGCCACTCGTTTATGCGGTGCCGGTGCAATTGTTGTCCTATCACGTCGCCTGTGTGAAGGGGACCGATGTTGATCAGCCGCGCAATTTGGCAAAGTCGGTGACGGTGGAGTGAGCGTTAGTCGGGCAGTTCGTTGTTTAGTTTGAGCGCAACGCCCGCCAGATAGAGCGAACCGACGATAAGGATGTTGTCGTCGAGGTTGGCCAATGCCTCGGGCAAATTGGCAGCAATCCGTCCACCCCATTTTTGGGCAAGTGCCGCCGGATCGTGGCTGGCATGGTCGGGGACTTCGACAAAGGTCAGGCTGAGTGCGTGTGGTGCGAGCGGCGCAATGATTCCGTCGGCGTCCTTGTTGGCGAGAATGCCCAAGATCAGGTGGCGGGGATCGCTTTCCAGTGCTTTGGCGAGTTCGAGGGCAGCAGCAGGGTTGTGCGCGCCATCGATCCATACTGATTTTTCGCTAACGAAAAGCCCGATGTTTAACTTTTGGAGGCGCGCGGGCCAATATGCGTCGCGAATGCCCCTTTGAATTATATCATTATCAATTCCGATTGATTGGGCCATCTGTGCCGCTAGGTTGGCATTACGCACCTGATGCGCGCCGGGCATTGACGGCTCGAGCGTGTGATTGATCTGCCAGTCTCGCCCCTCAAGAAGCAGCGGCGCTTGAGCTTTCGCAGCGACGGTTTCAATCGCGGTGAGCGCCTCGGGGGGCTGGGCAAGGCATATGATCGGTACGCCAGCCTTCGCAATTCCCGCCTTCTCGCCTGCGATCTCGGCCAGCGTGTCGCCAAGGAAGGTCTGATGATCGATGCCAACCTGAGCAATGCCACAAACCAGCGGCGTGATCACATTCGTCGCATCGAGCCGTCCGCCGAGGCCGACTTCGATCACGCAGTAATCGGCCGCAGTGCGGCTGAACGCAAGCAACGCCGCCGCGGTGGTTGCTTCGAAGAAACTGGGACCGATGGCATAGGCTTCGGCGCGGTTGAGGACTTCGGATAATAGGGGCGCAAGGTCTTCGTCGTCGATCAGCTTGCCTGCGATGCGGATCCGTTCGTTGAAGCGGACAAGGTGCGGGCTGGTGTAGACGTGGACGGTCTTCCCTGCCGCTTCGAGGATTGCGCGGAGGAAGGCGCAGGTCGAGCCCTTGCCGTTGGTGCCGGCGACATGGAGCACTGGTGGCAGGCGGTCCTGAGGATTGCCGAGTGTGGCCAGTAACGCGACGATCCGTTCGAGGCCGAGAATGTCGCGACCGGGCGAAAGCTGTGCAAAGCGGTCAAGCTGCGCCTGAACGGCAGGGTCATCCGAACGGGCGTGGTCAGCCATCAGAACGTGCCGATGTTACTCCCCTCCAGCCCTTGCTGGAGGGGCTGGGGGTGGCACTTCTTCGGCAATTGCGAGAGAAGAACCACCCCTAGCCCCTCCACGAAGGCGTGGAGGGGAATCAATTTGTTCATGCCGCTTTCCGCTTGTCCACCAGATAGCCGATCAGCATCCCGAGCGTCGCGGGAAGTTCGGCACGCGGCACGACCATGTCGAGCATGCCGTGATCGAGCAGATATTCGGCGCGCTGGAATCCTTCGGGGAGCTTCTCGCGGATCGTTGATTCGATCACGCGCTGTCCCGCAAAACCGATCAACGCGCCGGGTTCGGCAATCTGGATGTCGCCGAGCATGGCGTAACTTGCGGTGACGCCGCCGGTCGTCGGATCGGTCATCACGACGATATAGGGCAGCCCCGCCTCGCGCAGTTCGGCGATGGCGACCGTCGTGCGCGGCATTTGCATCAGTGACATGATGCCTTCCTGCATCCGCGCACCGCCCGCAGCAGTGAAGATAATGTAGGGCGCGCGGTCGGCAATCGCGGCGCGGGCTCCGGCCACGAAAGCTGCCCCCACGCCGACGCCCATTGATCCGCCCATGAAGGCGAAATCCTGCACGCCGACAACGGCATTGCGCCCGCCGATCTTGCCGCGTGCGTTGATCAGCGCATCATGTTCGCCGGTCGCGGTGCGTGCGGCCTTGATGCGGTCGGTATATTTCTTGGTATCGCGGAATTTCAGCGGGTCTTCGGCGACGCGCGGGGTGGGGAGTTCGGTGTAGGTTTCGTCGAAAATCTGCTCAAACCGCGCCTTGGGCCCGATGCGGCCGTGGTGATTGCATTGCGGGCAGACGTTGAGATTCTCGTCATATTCGCGCGCAAAGATCATCTGACCGCAGCCGGGGCATTTGACCCACAGATTGTCGGGCGTCTCGCGCTTGGCGATGAACGGAATACTGTTGCGGACGCGGTCGAGCCAGCTCATGCGTTTTCCTTAGCGTGGACCGCTTCGGCAAGCGAGCGGACATAGGCTTGGACATGGGCCGGAGCCTCCGCACCGTGCTCAGCGACAATTTCGACGATGGCCGAGCCCACGACGACACCGTCCGCGACCTGCGCGATGGCCGCAGCTTGTTCAGGCGTGCGGACGCCGAAGCCGACGGCGACGGGGAGAGTGGTCGCGGCTTTGAGCTTTGCGACGGCGCTTTCGATGCTGGTTTGCGCTGCTTGTTGCAGGCCGGTGATCCCCGCGACCGAAACGTAGTAGAGGAAGCCCTCTGCACCATCGAGGACGGTCGGCAAGCGGGCCGCGTCGGTGGTGGGGGTGGCGAGGCGGATCGGCGCGACTCCGGCGGCACGCAAGGGGGCGGCGAGTTCGTCTTCTTCGGGCGGGAGGTCCACACAGATGACGCCATCAACGCCTGCCGTCACGCATTGGTTGGCG
>JANMPU010000071.1:0-37624 GCA_031369985.1 Sphingomonas sp.
GGGCTCGAGTTCCAGAATTACGCGAACATGGTCGCCGCGCGACTAAACAGCTTCGGCTATACCCGCGCGAATGATGCGGCGTCCGCCAATCTCATCGTCAGCCTCGATTATGGCGTTGATCGCGGCCGCGAGAAAATTCGCAGCGTGCCCGGCTCGGGCTTCGGCTATAGCGGATTCGGAGGCTATGGTGGCTTCGGCTACGGCGGCTTTGGCCCGTGGGGCCGCCCTTATTATGGCTTCGGTCGCCGCGCGTTCATGTATGGTTTCCACGACCCGTTCCTGTTCGACCGGTTCGATGATGTCGAAAGCTACACCGTCTATTCGTCACAGCTGGCGATGAAAATTGGCAAGCGCGGATCGAACGAGCGCGTGTTCGAAGGAACAGCGCAAGCGATGTCGATGGATAACGATCTGACGACACTGGTTCCGAACTTGATCGAAGCAATGTTCACAGGCTTCCCGGGCAACTCGGGCGAGACCGTGAAAATTACGGTAGCGCCACCGGGTAAACGGCGTGGTTAGCCTTCCAAGGCTCTGAGCAAGGCCCGTACATCGGCGTCAATTTCGCTGTCGCAGCCGCGCAGTTTTTCGATCTGTTTAACCGCGTGGATGACCGTCGTGTGATCGCGCCCGCCAAAGCGCCGTCCGATTTCGGGGAGCGAACGCGGCGTCAGTTGTTTCGCCAAATACATAGCAATCTGACGCGGGCGCGCGACGGCACGGGCACGACGCGCGGAAACCATCTCGGCCTGACGGATCTTGAAATGCTCCGACACGCGCTTCTGGATTTCATCAATCGTCACACGGCGTTGGCTGGCGCGGAACATATCGGCAAGAACATCTTCGGCAAACGCCTCGTCAATCTCGCGCCCTTGCAATGACGCATAAGCGACCAGCCGGTTCAGTCCGCCTTCCAACTCACGCACATTTGATGAAATCCGGCTGGCCAGCATATCGAGCACCAGCGTCGGCACGCTGATACCCGGCATCCCCGTCACTTTCGCGTCCAGGATGGCACGGCGCAGCGCATAATCGGCAGGCTGGATATCCACCACCAACCCCTGCGTCAGGCGCGACAATATGCGCCCCTCTACGCCGTCAAGCTCATGCGGGCTGCGGTCCGCGCTGATGATCAGGCGGCGGCCACCGCGCATCAGCTCGTCAATCGTGTAGAGGAACTCTTCCTGCGTCGTTTCCTTGCCCGCAATGAACTGAAAATCGTCAATCAGCAGGATATCGACCGAACGCAACCGCTCCTTGAACGCCATCGTATCTTTCGCGCGCATCGCGTTCACAAAATCGATCATGAAGCGTTCGGCCGACATCGCCAGCGCCCGCGCTTTGGGCTTGCGCGCCGTGTAACCATGGCCAATCGCATGGAGCAGATGCGTCTTGCCCTGCCCCGTCGCACCGTGGATGAACAGCGGATTGAACCGCATTGGCCCACCTTCGGCAATCGCGCGCGCCGCGTTACAGGCAATACGGTTCGACTGACCGATGACGAACTGATCAAATGTGAATTTCGGTTCGAAGCGAAAGCGTGGACCAACCGGCTCCTCGACCACCAGTTCAACAGGAAGCGCAGCAGCCTCGATACGTTCAGCCGGCATTTCCGCTGACGCGATCTTGACCACCAACACATCGGCACTGGCACTGCGCCAAGCAAGCGTCAGCCGGTCGGCGAAATTGCTCGACACCCAATTGGCCATGAAGGCAGACGGTAGGACAAGCGTTATCGATCGATCCGTTGGGCAGTATTCGCCAAGGACGATGCGCCCCAGCCAGCGGTCAAAGCTGCGGGCGCCGACATCGCGACGCAAGCCGTCGCGGATGGCGGTCCATGCCGCCGACACGCGCAATTGTTGCTCTCCGTCGATGCCCACGTCCTGATCCACGCAACCTCCCCCGCCGCCAATGCCCGCGTCGATCGCGCCAACCGGGATTGGGCCGAACGTCTTGCTCGCAAAAAGCGCACCGCCCTTTGCGTCCAAGTCACAGTGTTCGGGCTAATCCGCGGAAGCGATTCGCTTGCGAGCCGTTGCAACTTTTTGAGCCGAACAATGGCCCCGCGCAAGCGCCCGACACGTAAAAAAACTGAAATAAATACCGTTGACATCGACAACCGACGCTATTCTGCGGATGAAGCGAATTTTCATTGAAAATCTGCCATTCCTGCTGCGAATCGCTGGACGGAGAAACCGCGAATCGCGGGAAATGCTCGACTTTTGCGCAGCGGCGATAGCCATGAAAAAAGGGCCCGCTGACATTTTTGTCAGTAGGCCCTTTTTTCCCGTATTGATGCGGTCAGCGTCGTTAGGCGAGTGCCGAAACCCGCTTCGTCAGGCGCGAGAATTTCCGCGCGACAGTATTCTTGTGCATCACACCCTTGGCCACGCCACGCGCGAGTTCAGGCTGCGCTGCGGCAAGTGCTGCCGCCGCAGCCGATTTGTCACCGGCGTCAAGCGCAGCTTCAACCTTCTTTACAAAGGTTCGGATACGGCCAACCCGGTTGCCGTTAACGACCGCGCGGCGATCATTGCGGCGGATGCGCTTCTTTGCTTGCGGCGTGTTCGCCATGAATAAACCTCGACTAGCTGTAAAACAAAAAGCGGCGCGATTCGCTCGCACCGTCTCGGACAGCGCGCATAGCGGGCGTGTTTCGAAAGGTCAACGCTGGCAGGTGCGGCACCAAAATGTTGATCGCCCGCTATCAACGCGACGTTCAACCATGCCACCGCAAGCGCACGCTTCGCCCTCACGCCCGTAAACGCGCCAGTCTTTTGAAAAATAGCCCAGCTGTCCGTCGGGGCGAACATAATCGCGCAGGGAGGAGCCACCGGCGAGGATGGCAGCAGTCAGGACCTCGCGCACCATTACGACTAGTTTTTCCAACCTCGGCTTGGTCACCCGCCCTGCAGCCATCCCCGGTGCGATACCCGCCATATTCAGCGCTTCGCACACATAAATATTGCCGAGACCTGCGACGATCCGTTGGTCGAGGAGCATGGCCTTGATCGGTGCAACCCGTCCGCCCAGCGCCGCTCTCAAATACCCCGCATCGAAATCTGGCCCCAACGGCTCCGGCCCCAATGCCGCAAACGGCCCCCACGTTGCCCGCGCGTCGGTCGCCACCAAATCCACCGACCCAAAGCGCCTTGGGTCGCAAAGCGCCAGCACCCGGCCCGCATCAGTCTCAAGCAACAGATGATCATGCGTCCCGATCTCACCTGCATCGACACGCCAACGGCCCGACATGCCGAGGTGGAAGATCATGCTGTCACCGCGATCCGTCTCGACAATCCCGTATTTTGCGCGGCGGCGGAGCGCTGTCACTCGCGCGCCGGTCATCCGCTGGCGCAGGTCAACCGGGAACGGACGCCGCAAATCGGCGCGACGTGGGTCAACGCGCACCAGCACATGACCGAGCAACGCAGGCTCAAGCCCGCGCACGGTTGTTTCAACTTCGGGGAGTTCAGGCACATTTTCCGGCTAGGTTGCGTTTGCGGCCACCGCAAGCCCTCGCTAGAGGCGAAGCATGAGCGAAACCGTATCTTTCGGCTACCAACAGGTCGCCCCCCAAGAAAAAACTGCCAAGGTCGGCGAAGTCTTCACAAACGTCGCACACAATTATGACCGGATGAACGACGCCATGTCCGTCGGCATGCACCGCCTGTGGAAAGACCGCTTCGTCAATCGCGTGAAGCCTCGCAAGGGCGAATACATCCTCGATATGGCAGGCGGTACCGGCGATATTGCGTTCCGCATGGTTCCCTACGGCGCAGCAATTACGGTGGCCGACATCAACGCCGAGATGCTCGACGTCGGCATTGCACGGGCGGCGGATCGCGGGATCGATGGGCTGGTGTGGACCGAAGCCAATGCCGAAACACTGATATTTCCCGACAAAAGTTTCGATGCCTACACCATCGCTTTCGGCATCCGGAACGTCACCGACATCCCAAAAGCGCTCCGCGAAGCGCACCGTGTCCTCAAACGCGGCGGGCGGTTTTTCTGCCTCGAGTTCTCGACGACGGTGTGGCCTGGCTTTGGCGACATTTACGACTCCTATTCGCACAAGATTGTCCCGAAAATCGGCCGGATGATTGCAGGCGACGAGGATTCGTATCGCTATCTCATCGAATCAATCCGACGGTTCCCCGATATGCCGACGTTCGAAGGCATGATCGCCGATGCCGGTTTCGTGCAAACCAAGGTCGAACCCATGCTGGGTGGGCTGGTGGCGATCCATTCAGGGTGGAAAATTTGATAGCCCCTCCCCTTCCGGGGAGGAGTTGGGGTGGGGACTGTTCCCCGAAAACCTCAACCCATTTCTCGGCAACACCTTCCGCACCCCAAACCCCTCGCCTGAAGGAGAGGGGCTTAAGATGACCCGTCCCGCAACGCATATCTGGCGCCTGATGAAATGGGCGCGGACGTTGGCGCGGCACGGCGCGTTGACGGGAATTGAGCGCGACCCACTGACGCCGCCACAAGTCAAACGCTTGATCCGCATTGCTCGCTTTGGCGCGCGCGTACCCAAAATGCCCGCTTATGCCGATGCGTTCCAAGCCATCGGTCCTGCGGCGATCAAGCTGGGGCAGGCGCTGGCCACCCGCCCTGATTTGGTCGGCGAATTTGCCGCCAACGACTTGCTCCGCTTGCAGGACCGCTTGCCCGCGCTGCCCTTCCCCACGATCAAAGCCGCCATCGAACGCGGCCTGACACAGCCGGTCGAAGCATTCTTTACAAGCATCGAGGAGGAATCCGTCGGCGCCGCCTCAATCGCCCAAGTCCACCGCGCGGTGACGACCGAGGGCACGACCGTCGCGATCAAAGTGATCCGTCCTGGTGTCGAGCGCGACTTCGCCGAGGCCCTCGAAACCTATGAATGGGCCGCTGCCCATGTCGAAGCGATGGGCGGCGAATTTGCGCGCCTACGCCCTCGTCAAACGATTGCGACCTTCCGCCAATGGACAATGCGCGAGCTCGACTTGCGGCGCGAGGCGGCATCGGCGTCCGAACTGGCAGCGGCAATGACTGCCGAACCGGGATTCATTATTCCGACCATCGACTGGCGGCGAACATCGCGCACCGTGCTGACACTCGAATGGATCGACGGGATCAAACTGTCGAACATCGAGGCGCTTGATGCAGCTGGCATAAACCGCAAGCGCCTTGCCGAAGTGCTTGTCCGCGGTTTCCTGCGCCAAGCCATTGCCGAGGGTTTTTTCCACGCCGACATGCACCAGGGCAATCTGATGGCGCGGCGCAATGCGTCAGGCGGCGATGACCTGATTGCCATCGACTTCGGGATCATGGGTCGCATCGACCGTCAGGCACGGCGCTGGCTTGCCGAGATCCTCTTTGGCCTGATCACCGGCAATTACCGCCGTGTGGCCGAAATCCATTTCGAAGCGCAATATGTTCCCGCGCACCATAATGTCGCTGAATTTGCCACCGCACTACGCAGCGTCGGCGAGCCGATGCGCGGCCTGCCGGTCAAGGACATGTCGATTGGCAACATGCTCGACAGCTTGTTCGCAATAACCCGCGATTTCGGCATGGTGACGCAGCCGCATCTGCTGCTCCTCCAGAAAACGATGGTCATGGTCGAAGGTGTTGCGTCCGCGCTCGATCCCGACATCAACATGTGGGAAACGGCTGCGCCTTATGTCCGCGACTGGCTGCGCGGCGAGTTGGGCCCCGAAGCGCAAGTCGCCGACAGCATTGTTGAAAACCTGCGTACGCTATCGCGGCTGCCCGATCTTGTGCGACGCATCGAGGCGACATTCCCGGTCAAAGGCGCAGCGCCGCCCCCAGCACCGCTCGCCGACGTGAAACTAATGGGCTCGGGAGGTTCGGGCGCGTGGGGTTACGCATTGACGGCAACGATTGCGGCACTGGCTGGCGCAGGCGCGTTCTGGGCTTTAGGTTAGCATCATGGACAGCAAACGCATCCTCCTGATCGTCTGCGGCGGGATCGCGGCGTATAAGTCGCTCGAACTGGTCCGCCTGCTCCGGCGACAGGGGATTGCCGTCCGCGCGGTCCTCACAGAAAGCGCCAAGGAATTCGTCACGCCGCTATCGCTCGGCGTCATGACCGAGGATCATGTTTATGGCGACATGTTCAGCCTGACCGAAGAACGCGCCATCGGCCATATCCAGCTTTCGCGCCAAGCCGACTTGATCGTCGTTTGCCCCGCCACTGCGAACATCATGGCGAAAATGGCAGCGGGCATTGCCGATGACCTCGCGACAACTGTGCTCCTTGCCACCGACAAGTCCGTGCTGGCCGTCCCCGCGATGAACGTGCGCATGTGGAACCACGCTGCGACCCAGCGCAACCGCGCGCAACTCACTGCCGACGGAATCGACATCATGCCCCCCGATGAAGGCGCAATGGCATGCGGCGAGTTCGGCCCCGGCCGATTGCCCGAACCACCCGTCATCGTTGCCCGGATATGCGCGAAGCTGGGCGTGTCGTTTGATCCGGTGCTGGCCCAGCCGCATGCGCCGACAACGCGGCCCGGCGCCTAGTCTTGCACATCATCGTCACGGCAGGGCCAACGCATGAGCCGATCGACCCCGTCCGCTACATCGCCAATCGCTCATCGGGGAAACAGGGTTTCGCCATCGCCGCCGCGCTCGCGGCTAAAGGCGCAAAGGTTACCCTGATCGCCGGACCCGTGACGCTCGAAACGCCGCCGGGCGTGACGCGCATCGACGTCCAGACTGCCCGTGAAATGGCCGCTGCAGTCGACGCCGCCCTCCCCGCCGACGCCACGATCATGGTCGCCGCCGTCGCCGACTGGCGCGTGGAAGCGGCGGGACAGAAGATCAAGAAGGACGGCAGCGGCGTGATGCCGACGCTGACGCTGGTCGAAAACCCCGACATCCTCGCTGGGCTGGCGCGCAGCCCGAAACGCCCCAAACTCCTTATCGGCTTCGCCGCCGAAACCGAAAATGTTGTCGAGAACGCGAAGGCCAAACTCACCCGCAAAGGCTGCGACTGGATCGTCGCCAACGACGTTTCCGGCGACGTGATGGGCGGTGCTGCGAACACGGTGCATGTCGTGACGAAGGACGGTGTGGAGAGTTGGGCGAAGATGGCGAAGGGGGATGTGGCGGAACGGTTGGCGGGACGGGCTATTGCGGCATTGCTGCGGGGAAATTAGCCGTTTTCAGAAAATGTCGGAAATGAGTAGAGCGCCATCTCGTAATGGCCTTGGAAACTGGCCGCCAGCCTGCTATATTCAGAGAATGTCAAAAGCACATGCGAAAAGCACTGAGACGTTTGTCCGAGATTCAAAATCGGGCCAATTTATTACGGTGCGCGGTGCTGGTGCATTAAAGGGCCATCTGACAATCCGGAAGGGTGTTGACCTTACCAAGCCTATTGCGTCTCAGGCGAAAAAGGGCGTTGGCGGTCGAAAGCTCCCGTCATCCGCCCTCAAGAACTGATCCTTGCCGGGGGTCCTGCTCGACACACACGCGCTCTATTGGTTCGTCAGCGGCGAGGAGGCGCTGAGTGAGGAAGCGCTCATTGCAATTGGCTTAAATCAAGCAGCGGGAACATTGTGCATATCGCCTGTTACCGCGTGGGAACTTTCAATAGCCACTCAAAAGCCACGCGCCGCAGGAAGACCTAATTTGGGTGATGATCCGCCGGAACGCTGGTTCCGGGAAGCTGTGCGCGTAACGGCAGCCCGCGTCATACCGATCCAACAGCGGATTTCGTGCGAGGCAGCTAAAGTCGTCACGGATACGGGACATAAAGATCCTGGCGATTGTTTTCTAATCGCAACCGCGCGAATACGTCGAATTCCGATCATAACTAGTGATGGCTTGATGCAAGCACTTTCACAGCAGCGCCCTGAGTACCTTCAAGTAATCGCGTGCTAACTCGGCTACGACGTACTTATCATCAGGGAGAACAACCCATGCCGCCCATCACCATCCCCCTCCTTCGCCTGCCCCACGGCACCGACCTCCCCCTACCCGCCTATGCCACCACGGGCGCAGCGGGCATGGATGTGGTTGCTGCCGAAGACCTCACACTCGCCCCCGGCGCGCGCCATGCGGTCGCGACGGGCTTCGCGATGGCCATTCCCGAAGGCTATGAGGTTCAGGTCCGCCCGCGCTCGGGCCTCGCGCTCAAGCACGGCATCACTTGCCTCAACACGCCGGGCACGATCGACAGCGATTATCGCGGCGAAGTGAAGGTCATCCTCGCCAATCTGGGCAGCGAGCCGTTCGAAATCGAACGCGGCGACCGGATCGCGCAGCTCGTCCCCGCTCCCGTCCACCGCGCCACCCTGTTGGAAGTGTCCAGCCTTGATGACACCGCGCGCGGCAGCGGGGGTTTCGGCTCAACAGGATCATGACAACGCTGTCGGACGAGCAGCTTGACCGCTACGCCCGCCATCTCGTCCTCCGCGAAATCGGTGGCGCGGGTCAGGCGGCGATCCGCGCGGCAACGGTCACCGTCATCGGCGCGGGCGGCATTGGGGCGCCAGTGCTCCAATATCTCGCGGCGGCGGGCGTTGGGCGGCTGACCATCATCGACGATGACGTGGTCAGCCTGTCGAACCTGCAACGCCAAGTAATTTTCGACACGATCGACGTAGGATTGAGCAAGGCGAGGCGCGCAGGCGAACGGGTGAAGGCGATCAATCCGCATGTAACGGTCACGGTTCACGAACAACGGATTAAAGACGATAACGCGACCGAACTGCTCACTGGTGCGGATGTCATTGTCGACGGATCAGACAATTTCGCCACGCGCCTCACCGTTGCCGACACTGCCTATGGCTTACGCATTCCCCTCGTCTCCGCCGCCATTGGTCAGTTTCACGGCCAGCTCGGCACATGGCGCGGGTGGGAGGCCGATCAACCTTGCTATCGCTGTTATGTTGGCGACGCGCATGACAGCGACGATTGTGACAGCTGCGCCGAGGTTGGCGTGCTCGGAGCTATGACCGGGGTGATGGGCAGCTATGCAGCGGTGGAAACTCTTCGCGTGATTTACCCATTTGGAGATCAACAGGGTAGTAAACTTCACCTAATCGACGGACTTGCGCCCTCGTTCCGGACGATCCGCATGCCCAAAGACCCTGGATGCCGCACCTGTGGCTGCTGAACCCGCATTGTTTCGGCTTTAACGCCTTATAAGCATCTACCGCTTATAAATATCCGGCGAGACGGAGACTGGAAATGAGCGGATTACAGGCGGTGTCAATCAGCCTCGCTACTTACAAGGCGATTGAATCACAACGGATTTCCTTCAGCGAAAGCCATGACGCGATCATCAGACGGGCGCTGTCCGAACGCACCTCGCGGCGACGAACGGCGCACGAACGGCCTGCGATTCGCTCGCCTATTCGGGCAAGGCGCCGCGGTAATACGCGTGTCACGCTATTTGGGCGCACGCAACCGGCCCTCAATCTGAAGGACGCCTATCTTATGACGCTGACCGCGCTTGTTCGGCATAAAGCGACGCTGTTTCAAATGCTCGCCGTCGAAGGCACGCAGCGCCGCCGCTGGATTGCGCCATCGGCAGAAGCCTTGTTCGTAACCTCACCACATCTTGCCGCCGATCACGCGCATGAGATCGCGCCAAATTGGTTCGTTGATACCAATGTATCCCGCGCGCAGATCATTGCTCGTTTAACTACCGCCTGCCGCCTTGCGGGATTGCGTTACGGGGAAGACGTTGCCTTGATTGAAGGCTAGGCTTTCGCCTTCTTCTTTGGCGCAGCTTTCTTTTTTGCTGGCGCTTTGCGCCCTTTCTTCTTGGGTGGCCCAGCGGCCGCGCGCGCGTCAATCAACTGCACTGCTTCCTCCAGCGTCAACGCTTCGGGCTCGACCGATTTCGGCACCGTCGCATTGGTTTCGCCATCGGTAACATAGGGACCGAACCTCCCCGCCATCAACTTGATTTCAAGTTCAGTGCGGGGATGATTGCCGAGGATTTTCAGGGGAGCTTGCGCCCCACGCGCCGGTCGCCCGCCATTGGCCGCCGCTTCGGCAAGTTTGACCACGGCGCTGTTCATACCCGTGTCGAATACTTCGGCCGTTGACGTCAGCCGCGCATATTTGCCGTCATGCGCGAGATAGGGGCCGTAACGCCCGATACTCGCCGTAATCGGGTTTCCACTTTCGGGATGCGCACCGATCGTGCGTGGGAGCGAGAGTAGTTTGACGGCCCAGTCAAAATCCATGTCACCGATATCCTTGGGGATCGACGCGCGCTTGGCGTCCTTGCCGTCGCCCACTTGGACGTAGGGGCCAAACCGACCATTCTTTTTCTCAATCGGTAAACCACTAACCGGATCGGTTCCAAGTGTCTCATCATCACCGCCGGTTGCGGGGGCATCGCCACCTTGGCCAAACTGCCGGGTAAACTTGCATTCGGGATAATTTGAGCAAGCCACAAATGCGCCGAACTTGCCGCCGCGCAGTGCGAGCCGTCCATTGCCGCATTTGGGGCAAACACGCGGATCAGTGCCGTCTTCTTTTTCAGGAAACAAAAATGGCGACAGGAACAAGTCAAGCTCCGCTGTCACTTCGGACGGCTTGGCTTCCATGACTTCGGCCGTTTTCGGCTTGAAATCCCGCCAGAAGGCTTCGAGCACAGATTGCCATCCGGCGCGTCCGCCCGATACATCGTCGAGGCTTTCCTCAAGCCCCGCCGTGTAATCATAGCTCACATAGCGCTCGAAATAACGCTCGAGGAACGCTGTGACCAAGCGTCCACTTTCGCTTGGTGCAAAACGGTTTTTGTCCGTCGAGACATAGTCGCGATCTTTCAGCGTCTGAAGGATCGATGCATAGGTCGAGGGACGCCCGATACCGAGCTCTTCCATCTTTTTAACCAAGCTGGCTTCCGAATAGCGCGGCGGCGGCTGCGTAAAATGCTGTTCTGCGTTGACCGCTGTCTTGGCCGGCGCATCGCCGCTCGACAAGCGTGGAAGGCGGCGTGACTCTTCGTCGCCATCTTCGTCGCGGCCCTCTTCATAAAGCGCCAGATAGCCGGGGAAGAGCACAACTTGGCCTGTCGCACGCAAAGCATGTTGTCCCGTGCCCTCAACCAATTCGACGCTCGTGCGCTCCAATCGCGCCGATGCCATCTGACTCGCCATCGCGCGTTTGAAGATTAGTTCGTAGAGACGCGCGTGATCACCCGATCCAGCGCGATCCTTGGCGAAATCGGTAGGCCGGATGGCCTCATGGGCTTCCTGCGCATTCTTCGCCTTGGCAGTGTAAATGCGCGGCTTGTCGGGGACGTAGCTCGCGTCATAGCGCTTGGCGATTGCGCCGCGTGCTGCCGAAATCGCGCTACCATCCATCTGGACACCATCGGTCCGCATATAAGTGATCGCACCGTCTTCATACAGCCCCTGAGCCAGACGCATCGTGTGGCTCGCTGAAAATCCGAGTTTGCGCGCGGCTTCCTGTTGCAACGTTGATGTTGTGAACGGCGGCGGCGGGTTGCGCGTCAGCGGCTTGGTTTCGACGTCCTGCACGCTAAACCGACCACCCTCGACGGCCGCTTTAGTCGCCATTGCATCGCCTTCATTGCCGATGGTGAGGCGATCAATCTTGTCGCCTTTCCACCGGACAAGTCGCGCAGTGAACGCAGTGCCATCATGTTCCATATTGGCAATAACTGACCAGTATTCCTGCGTCTTGAACGCTTCGATTTCGCGCTCGCGGTCCACAATCATGCGAAGTGTAACCGACTGAACCCGACCCGCCGACTTCGCTCCCGGCAATTTCCGCCACAACACCGGCGACAGCGTGAAGCCAACCAAATAGTCCAAAGCCCGTCGCGCACGATAGGCGTCGATCAGATCATCATCAAGCGCACGCGGGGCCGCCATTGCCGCCAGCACTGCGGTTTTCGTGATCGCGTTAAACGTAACTCGCGCCACATCTTTGGGCAGCACTTTCTTCTTCGCCAACACTTCGCGGACGTGCCACGAAATCGCTTCCCCCTCGCGGTCTGGGTCAGTCGCCAGCACCAGCCGGTCGGCGCCCTTAGCGAGGTCAGTGATCGCTTTGAGTTGCTTGGCCTTGTCGGCGTAATTTTCCCATTCCATCGCAAAGCCATCATCGGGGTTCACCGATCCATCCTTGGGCGGAAGGTCGCGGATATGGCCATAGGACGCGAGGACACGGAAATCCTTGCCCAGATAGCCTTCGATGGTTTTGGCTTTGGCCGGCGATTCAACAATGACAAGTTGCATGGGTGGAAAATGCGTCCCTTACGTGTGCGGGCGAGGGTGGCGGGGTCACTCGAGCCGCGTCAAGTGCGCTATTCAAAGACAGCGCGCAAGTCCTCTGCCCGCTCGCTGATGGCGCGATAGACGGCAACAGTGCTGACTGTGCCGAAATTGGTCACCCCATAAATGACGCTATTCAACAACAGCGACGGGACAAGCGCCATCTGCTCTTCATCAACACCACCAACCATGAATAGTATGGCTGCGGGAATGGCGAATATAGCAAGCAGGCCCACGAGCAGCCCCGCAATCGGCAACCAATGATCCGCCGTCATCGCCCAGCTTTCGCGAAGCGCTTCCGCCGCACCGAGGTTGCGATCCAGCGCCACCGGCACCGCGACCCACCAGCGGACCAGCAGGAACAAGCCGGGGATCACGAGAAGTAATGCACCAACCAAAATACCCAATCCCGATAAAAGTGCGATGCCAAAAACCGTGGCGACACGCGGACGGATTGCCACCCCTGCGCCATCGGATTGACCAACATTCAGCGCCGCGACGACAATGAAAGTCTGTGCGACAACACCGAAGATGGTGAGCGGCAACGCGGCTTCATTTGCATAGCCTGCTACATCAGCAGCCGTCGCCGCCGCGATCAGCGCGCCGATCCAAAGGAAGAATTTTCCCTTGATCCGGTCGGCCAGCACAAAACTATCGTTCCACATGAATGTCTTGCCTTGTTTCAGGACTCATCAATTGACGATTGTTTACGTTTCGCGCGCCGATCCGCTACAGTCAACGCGTATTGGATGGGGGCCAAGCCGATTCCGGACGAAGTCGATTCAGCGGAAAGCAAGCGCGCGCTGATCTTCATCAGCTATGCCCGCGCAGATCGTCCGCGTGTAGCACCACTGGCCGCTGTGTTGTCGGCGCAGGGCTATGACGTCTGGTGGGATGCCATGATCGAAGGTGGCGTGGGCTTCGCCAAAATGATCGAAGCAAAACTGGAGGCCGCAGACGCCGTCATCGTCTGCTGGTCGGCAGTGTCAGTCAATTCCGACTGGGTCCGCGATGAAGCCGCGCACGCCCGCGACCGCAAACGACTTGTCCCCGTGTCCCTCGACGGTACCGAGGCACCATTGGGTTTTCGCCAATATCATGCCGTCGACCTGACTAAATGGCAGGGCCGCGCCGACAGCGCCGAAATGGCCAGCATCATCGGCGGCATTTCAGGCGTGCAGGGCAACGCACCTGCGCCATTTTTGCCCTCACCCAAATCGGAGATTGACCGGCGCAAGGCATTGATGATTGGTGGCGGCGCGGTGGCGGTCGCGGCGGGCGGGCTCGTTGTGTTTAACCCGTTTGGTGGTGGGCGACTGGCAAACAGTGTTGCCGTTCTTCCCTTCGCGAACTTGAGCGCGGAGAAGGAGCAACTCTACTTCTCCGATGGCTTGTCAGAAGAAATCCGCTCCGCCCTCGCCCGTAATCCCGCGCTGAAAGTCGCTGCGCCCACGTCGGCCAACACCTTCCGCGACCAGAAAGCGGATGCCAAGGCCATCGGCAGCAAGCTCGGCGTCGCCTTCCTTCTCGAAGGCAGCGTGCGCCGCGCCGGCGACATCGTCCGCATCGCCGCCGAACTGGTCGATACGAAAACGGGCTTCAGCAAATGGTCGCAAAGTTTCGACCGGCAACTGACTGATGTTTTCGCGGTGCAAAGCAAAATCGCCCGCATCGTCGCCGAAGCGCTCGCCGTGCGCGTGGCAGTGGCCAAACCGGGCGTCGGCGGGACCAAGAACGTCGCCGCCTACGACGCCTTCCTGAAAGGCCGTGCACTGTTCAACGCAGACGGCGGCGAGGAAAGCGATCGCGCGGCACTGGCGCAATTTGATGCGGCAATAGCGGCAGACCCGAACTATGCGGATGCCCATGCGGCGAGGTCGCGGTCGTTAACAGCCATAGCCAGTCAATACTCAAAGGCCGATGAACTACGACAGACTTACGATAACGCGATTGGATCTGCACAAAAAGCAGTAAAGCTCGCACCGGATTTAGCCGCCGCGCAATTGGCACTGGCTCAGGCTTACTACACTGGTCGCCTCGATATACCCAACGCGAAACAGCCATTTGAGCGCGCCGCCGCGCTGGGGTCGGGCGATGCCGACATCTTGACTCTGTATGCTGTTTTTACCGCGCGATCCGTCGATCCTGAAAAAGCAATCCACGCAATAACGCGAGCGATGGACCTTGACCGGCTTAACCCGCGAGCGTTCCGATCCGGCGGCTTGATTCAATACCTTGCCCGAAACTATGAGGGGGCAATGCCCCTCTCCCGACGAGCGCTTACGCTTGATCCAAAACTACGCAACGCACACGGACACATCGGAAACTGCTTGCTAATGCTCAATCGCAACGAAGAGGCTCGTGCCGAGTTTCTCATGGAGAAGGGCGCGTTACTGAAATGGCCAGGCCTTGCCATATCGCACAAACGATTAAGGGATGAGGCAGCGGCGAAAGCGGCAATGAAATCGCTAACCGATGAGCTCGGCGACAGCGCGCTTTACCAGCAAGTCCAAATTCTTGCACAATGGGATGCCACTGAAGCAGCATTTGCGGCCCTCGACCGCGCCAAAAAAATTGGAGATTCTGGATTGCTTCAGGCCCGCGTCGATCCATTTCTCGATCCATTGCGCAGCGATCGGCGATTTGAGCAGTTGTTAAAGTCGCTTAGCCTGGCGTAGCGTTCACAAACTTTGTGGGGATAAGATCATGTCAACTTTCAAAACCGCCTTAACGTTGATCGTGGCAGCCGTTGCTGTGACCGGATGTCAGAAGGCTCCATCGACCACTGCGCCAACGAATGCCGTTGAAGCCATCGTGTTGGAAAATGCCAATGCGCCGATCGAAAACGGGTCAGATATGCGCGCCATCCCAGATGACGCACGCGGCAACCCCGACCAACGGGGCAACCCGGACCAGCGCGGGAATCCTGATCAAAGAGGAAATCCCGACCAACGCGGCAAGGTTGACGTCCGCTAACCCTTACCGCATTTCATTCACCCCCACCGGCGCCGCCATTGCGCGTTTTATCCAGTCGCGGTGGGCGGTGATGCGGGTGTAGACGCCGGGGTTGCCTTCTTCGGCACAGCCTTTGCCCCAGCTGACGATGCCGATCTGAGTCGCCCGCCGCTGGCTTTGGGTGTCGTTGGGGCCGCGACGGTCGCTGTTGAGGATCAACGGCCCGCCACTATCGCCAGTGCACGTATCCTTGCCCTTGCGCGCGGCACACACCGTTTTAGCGTTCGTGCGCACGCGGTAATAGTCGGTCCGGCGACACTCGGGATCGTTCATTAGATCAAGCGGCACGCGCATTAGCACGACCGAATAACGTCCCTGTGGCCCCGGCAATGTCTTGCCCCAGCCAAGCGCAAAACTCGTCTGAAACTCGCTTTCGCTCCGGTTCGCATCGACCCGCCGCAGCACTTCACGCCCCTGTATGACCCCGCGCCGCGCATTGTAACGCGGATGATCGAGCAGCACGCCATCCTGCGCACGATGCAAGTCGACCGTCTCAAGACCACCCGCATTGCCGACAAAATGCACCAGCGCGATGTCGTTCAACTGTGTATCCGGATCATAATCGGCATGGCGCACCATCCGGTCAATGCGGAAACTGGGGCCATCGCCAACCCGCAAATTCGTCGCGCCAATCCGTACGCGATAATCACGATCCACCTGTTCCTGCGTGATGCAATGCGCCGCGGTCAGCACCCAATTGGGCGCGATCAGCGTGCCGCCGCACCGATGCTGAAGCTCCCACATCTCGCGCCCCGCGCGTTCAGCGGGGGAATAGCCGGTAAAGTTCGAATAAATTTGCGCCTGAAAACGATAAGTGCCGCGCGTCACGCGATCTCCGCCAATCGCCCGCCGCCGCGTGCTGCGCTTCTCGACCAGTGCCCCCTCTGCATTGCGCAGATAGTCAGGACCGACAATTTCGGTTTGCGGAAAAGTCGGCGGTGTTTCGTCAGGCGGCGTTGCAGCTTCCTGCGCATGGGTAACCGTTGATAGGAAAAGGCACGCAATTAGGAGATATTTGGCCATCGCGCACCCCCGTCGCTGATGAGGTTCGCACCCTAGCCGGGAAGGGTCAAGGGGCGGGCATGATAGGTTTGCAGCCAGCTTGCGAGATCTTGCGTCAGCAAATCAGTCGCCCGCGCAACGCGGCGTTTGAGCGTATCGAAACTCAGCGCGTCGGCATCAATCACTTGCCTTAGCACCGTCAGATTATGCGCCAGCGCCGCACTGCGTTCGGCAATGCCGGCGAAATCGCCCTGCATGCGGATGCCGTAAATCGCCGCACCAATCGCGGGGAGCGCGGCACTGCCGATTGTTGTCGCCGTCAGGAATGGATTGGCGATCACATCCAATGCAGCAACCGCAACCATCTTGTCGGCCACCTTGAACAGCAACGCCGCAACGCAAATGACTGCCGTAGCCAGAAACAGCATCGTGCCCAGATTGTGCAGCCGATGCTCAAGCCGGTGCATCCGGTGCACATCATGGTTCAGATACGCAATCTGCCCATCAATCAAGCTGGTCAGCCCGTTATGCACGCACCCAAGATAGGCGGCATCAACCCGCGCTGACGGCAATCCCAGAGTCCGCGCCGTTACCCTCGCGTACCAGTCGACCCAACCGGGTCGCAATTCAGCCCCACTGCGCAATTCCAACTCGCCGAGTTGCGCCGCGACTGATAAACAACGCAGCCGCTCCGCCAGATGGCGATTGTCGAGCCAGCGCCGGTGCCACTGCGCCCGCCGCCCCGCGCGGGTCATTACAAGGATGGTGGCAATGACCATGAATTCGAGAATGATGAGCACTGGCTTCAGCGCATCGGGAAGCGCAAGGCCGAGCAGCGACAGGACCACTGCCAGCGCGGCAAAACTGAAATTGGTCACATAGCCACTGCGGAAAAATTGCGCGATGTGTGTCGCCGTCGCATCGGCGCGGGCAAAGCGCGGCGCGACAATTTCCCGCAACCGCGCCCCGAAACCACCGGCATCAAGCGCCTCGCCCGAACAGGAGCCGAGAATTGCCGACATCGCGCTCGCCGGATCGGGCGTTTTCCAATCGCTCGAGCGTGGTCGCCGCACGCCGATGACGCCAAGCAGTATCGGATAAGCCAGAGCCCAGTTCCTACGACGTTTCAAAGGCGTTTCCAGCCCGTCGAGCATCGCGCGCTCCGCCTTGTCTTCAGGCGTGGCGAGCAGTCCTCGGACCAGCCCCTCAAGGGCGCCCAAATCGCCGCACGCTACCGTTTCCACGGTTTGCTGACCGAGGTCATGTTCCTCCAGCCCGTCCCATAACAATCGCGGCGGATGCGCTGCTGCAGGATGCAGGTGGATCACCGGTATCCCTGCCAAGACAGCTTCAGCCACAATCTGTGCTGCGCCACCCCGCCCGCGCACGGGGCCGCCGTCCCATACGGCGATTAGGATATCGCTTTGCGCCAGCACGACGCGACCCGCACGTTCATAAGCAATCGCACTGCCGCCTTCAACATTCCGGTCGCCATCAAGCTCGAAGATATTGGTGGCGCGCGTCAGGAGCATTTCATGATCGGCCCGTGTAACGGGATCATCGAAATCGCGCAGATAAACCTCTCGATGAAGCGGTAGGACCGCATCGAGCGTCCACCCCAGCCCCAGTGCTTCCTCAGCCGCAATCGTGTCTGCCCCATCGGCAAGGCCCGTGACGAGCCGCATCGTGCCCGCCTGACCGTCTACAATCTGCGCGAGAACCGCCCGCAACGAAGCGCGCATTGCGTCGAGATCGACCCCGGCCAACCGCCCCAGCCGATGACCCGTTACGCCAATGCCCAGCGCACCGCACGTCGTTTCACCGCTCGGAGATGGACCGTCGTTCATCGCCCGACGGTTTGACCCGTTCGCCGTCAGCGCGCAACCGGATTCCGGTTTGCGTAAATGCCAAAGCCCGCAATGACGATGTAGCAGATCACGGGAACAACCAGCGCCATCGCCAGACCGCTCACGTCGGCAACCAAGCCAAACAGCGGCGGCACGAACGCACCGCCCACAATTGCCGTGCAGAGCAAACCCGATGCTTGCGGTGCTTCCTTATCAAGCCCTTCGGTCGCGAGGCTGAAAATCGTCGGGAACATGATTGAGTTGCATAGGCCGACAAGAATCAACGTCCAGCCCGCTACTGCACCCGCCGACATCCCCGACACAAGATTGAGCGCAATCGCTGCACCCGCAAATGTCAGAAGTAGGAGGCCCGGCTTCACCACGCGCAGCAGGAAGCTCCCAAAAAAGCGCCCAACGAGCGCGCCGCCCCAGTAGAGCGCGAGCAATTTGCCCGCAGCCTTCTCGTCAAGCGCCATAACTCGCGCATCGCCGAGATAAGCGATCAGATTGCTACCAATCGCCACTTCGGCCCCGACGTAGCAAAAGATGCACACGACGCCGAACATTAGCCGCGGATGCTTTTGCAATAGAGCAATCGACCCGCCAACCTGCACAACATCGGCCTTCTGCCCGTCAAGAGCAGCACGATAGAGCCAAAAAACGCCGGCAATCAGCACCATCGCAATCGCAAGGCCAATATAAGCATGCCCGATCACTGTAGATTCAGCCGTCCGGAACGCGTCCAGTTCCGCGCCCGATAGCGTCGCCGGATCGACCGTCGAACTCTTGCCAAGCATCAACTCCGCGCCGCCATAGATCATTAGAAAGACGCCTATCGAGTTGAACAACTGCGCAAACGTCAGGCGGCTGTGCGCGGTTTCGGGTGCGCCAAGCACCAGCGTCACCGGATTCATTGCCACCTGAAGCAGCGTAATCCCGCCGCCCAGCACAAAGAGGGCAACAAGAAACCAGATATATTGCGCTGAATAGGCCGCCGGGAGGAATAGCAGCGAGGCGAAAGCGATGATCATAAATCCGGTCACAAAGCCGCGGACATAACCGATTTTGGATATCAGTCTGCCCGATGGAATCGAGAAAATCGCATAGCTGGTGAAGAACGCGAACTGCACCAGATTGGCCTGAAAATGCGTAAGCTGAAACAGCCCCTTAAACTTGGGGATCAGCACATCGTTGATGTTCGTCACACCACCAAGGATGAAAAACACCGCAAAAACAAGCAGAAGAACAATCTTCGTCTTGTCATTCGCGGGCGCGGCACCGCCCGAAACTGATCCGCCTGTTACTGGCAAAGCCATAGCTCACGCTCCCCTACATGTTTTATTTGAGGACTGTCTGCCTCACGCGGCGGGCATGCGCAAATACGCATACGTATGCGCTAATCCGTCCAGTAAAGCCGCATCGGATTGTCGACGAGCAATGCCGTTTGCAACGCCGCCGTCGGCGCAACGCGCGGGATCATGTCGACGAGCGCGCCGTCATCGGGGATTGCGTCCTGCATATTGGGGTGCGGCCAGTCGGTGCCCCACAGACAACGGTCAGGGTAATCAGCGACCAGCGGCGCAACGGCGGCCGCAAAATCGTCCCACGGTGCGCCTTTTGGATCGAGCCGGTCGGGACATGTCGCCTTGAAATGGATGTCGGGACGACTGTCGAGCAATGCCCGGAATGCGCGCATATCCGCACCGTCAGGCCCCGGCGACACATCGGGACGACCCATATGGTCGATGACCAGCGGCACGGGGATCGCGTCGAGGAACGGACGCAGTTCTGCAAGAATATCGGCCTCGAAATACACAACGACATGCCACCCCTTCGGCAACCGCGCGGCAAGCTCAAAAAACTTGTCTTTCGGCGCGTCATCGACCAGCCGCTTCAGGAAATTGAACCGCACCCCGCGAATGCCCCCGTCATGCAGCACCTGAAGCGCATCTGCTGAAATCGCCGGATCAACCACCGCAACCCCACGCGCCATCCCGCCTGATCGGGCAATCGCGTCCAGCGTGGCCGAATTGTCGGTCCCGTGACAACTCGCCTGCACAATCACATTGCGCGCAAAACCCAGATGATCCCGGAGCGCAAACAACATCTCCGGCCCCGCATCCTCGGGTAGATATTTCGCCTTCGCACTGAACGGAAATTGGGCTTGCGGGCCAAAGACATGGCAATGTGCATCGACCGCACCCGGCGGCGGCACGAAGCGCGGTTTGGACGGGTTGCCATGCCAACTCGTGATACGGTCAGCCATAAACCACCCCGTCCATCAATTTGCGTGCGGTGCGAAGCAAGGCCGCCGAAACTACCGCGCCATCAGCATTCGTTTCGAGCACACAGGTCATTTCCCCGGTCGGGTGCTCGACCGACAACATCTTGGGCGTACCCTCGGGAACGACCGCGACCTCTGCGGCGGAAGACCCCGAGATCAGGCAAGCCGTTGCCACACTAACCGCCCCCAAAACCCCGACCGAAGCATGCGCCCGCTTCGGAATAAAACTCCGCACAGTCACTGCTCCGCCATCTCGCGGCGGCGCAACCAGCATCATCTTGGGCACCGATTTGTCGGCAACATTGCCCAGATTCATCATTGGCCCTGCAACCAAGCGGATGGCTTCGATTTTCGCCTTGATCGCTTCGGCGGCGTCCAATGTGTCGCGATCCTCATACCCTGTTGCCCCAATATCCGCCGCCTTCATCACGACGCACGGCATCCCATTATCGATCAGCGTGCAGGCCACCCCTTCGATCAAATCAACCGCATTCCCCGTCGGCAGCAATGCCCCGCAACTCGACCCCGCCGTGTCACGAAACTCCAGCGGCACGGCCGCTGCCGTCCCGCGCACGCCGTCAATCCGCCCATCGCCATCATACGTCACAACCCCGCCCGGTGTCGCGACGGTGGCCACCGCTACTTGCCCTGTATTCTCCATGTAGATCGTGACGCGCGTCGCATCGCCTGCTGCCGCAACCAGTCCGCGTTCAATCGCAAACGGACCCACCCCCGCAAGGATATTCCCGCAATTCTGCGCGTCAGTCACAATCGCCTGATCGACAAAAACTTGCAGGAACAGATAATCAACGTCGACCCCATCACGCGCCGATTTGCACACGACGGCAACTTTGCTGGTCAGCGGATCGGCCCCGCCCATCCCGTCAATTTGGCGCGGATCGGGTGAGCCCATGACGCGGAGCAGGAACGCATCGCGGTCAGCGGGCAAGTCCTCTTTTAAGAAGTAACCGCCCTTTGACGTGCCGCCGCGCATCCACATGCAGCGGACAGCATCAGACATACTTAAGACCCATTTCAGCGAGCTTCTCACGCATTTTGTACATATCGAGCCCCAACTCGCCTGCGGCCAGCCGCGCGCGCTTGTCGGCTTCATTCGCCTCGCGTGCCTCGGCCGCCTTTGCCACATCAGCAGCGTTCGCCCGCGGCACAACGCAGACACCGTCATCATCGGCAACAATCACGTCGCCTGCATTTACGATTGCACCCGCGCACACAACCGGCACATTCACGGAACCCAAAGACGCCTTGATTGTCCCCTGTGCAAACACCGCTTTCGACCAGACCGGAAAGCCCATTTCGGTCAAGTCGCGTATATCACGAATGCCCGCATTGATGATCAACCCGCGACACCCGCGCGCCATCGCCGACGTCGCCAACAGATCGCCGAAATAGCCGTCTTCGCAGGGGCTGGTCGGCGCAATCACCAATATATCGCTTGCCTGCAATTGCTCTATAGCGACGTGCACCATCCAGTTATCGCCCGGCGGTGCCGAGATCGTGACCGCGCTCCCCGCGATCCGCGCACCGCGAAAAATGGGGCGCATATAGCTGGCCATCAGGCCAGCGCGGCCCTGCGCTTCGTGGACAGTTGAGACGCCGCACTGCGCGAGATCGGCGATCGTAGCCGGGTCGGCGCGGTCGATGTTTTGAACAACGATACCTGTCATTGGACGAGGTTCACCATCGACACGCTTGACGCGCAAGTCGGAACTTGCGGCTCGAAATAAGTATAAGCTAAGTGTGTGTTGTGAACCTATGGGCGCTCAACCTCCGTCATCTGGCGACAATCGCGGCGACGACGCGCCTCGGCAGTCTGTCCGCCGCAGCGCAGGCCGTGCATTTGACGCAGCCCGCCCTCACACAAGGCATATCAAAACTCGAACAACAATTGGGCCAACCCATGTTCGATCGGCGGCCCGACGGGATGAACGCAACCGATGCCGCGCGCCTCCTTGCGCCCCGCATCGAACGCGCTTTGGCGCATGTCGGCAGCTCACGAGTCACGATGGCGCAGATGCGCGCATTGATCGCAGTCGGCGATGCGGGAAGCTACGCCGCCGCGAGCCAAACTACCGGCCTTGCCCAACCATCGCTGCACCGTGCTGTTGCCGATCTGTCGGTTGCGTTACGTCGCACGCTTGTCGAACGGCGCGGCAAAGGCATTGCACTCACGGAGGCAGGGCGGCGCATCCTCCGCCAATTCCGATTGGCGCGTGCGGAGTTGAGCGCGGGCCTTTCCGAACTTGCCGCAATGCAGGGCCGCGAGACGGGGCGGATCGCGATTGGCGCGATGCCCCTCTCCCGCGCCCGCATCCTGCCGCTTGCGGTTACGGCGTTCCTGCGCCTTTACCCCGAAGCCGAAATCCGCGTTATCGAAGGATCGCATGCCGAACTGGTCGAGCCGTTGCGCGATGGCGACATTGATGTCCTGATTGGTGCGCTTCGCGACAATGCTCCCGCCGATGGACTGCGGCAGTCGGTGTTGTTTGTCGATCATCCCGTCGTGCTTGCCCGCGCGGGACATCCTTTGTTAGCGACAATGCCCGATTTAGCCGCGCTTGCCACCTACCCCTGGGCAGTCGCGGCCCCCGGCACGCCACTGCGCGCACAATGGGAACGACTGTTCGAAGGGGCGGGGATCGCGCCACCGCGTGTGCCGGTCGAATGCGGGTCAGTGATCACGATCCGTGAAATCCTGCGCGACAGTGATTTCCTGACGCTGCTGTCGCCCGATCAAGTCGCGGTCGAACTCGCGGCGGGCTGGCTCGTGACCCTGTGCGATACACCCGCGTCATTGGTCCGCACAATCGGGACGACAGTGCGCGAAAACTGGTTTCCAACAGCGATGCAACGTGCTTTTGTCGAGCAGGTGGAACGGACTGCTGCGGCCTGACTTCGTAAAATCCTATATCGGCAATATCGTTACGATTGGCGCGCTTTCATCACATCGCGTTGACTGCATCCATGAAAACCCAAGTGGCAATCATCGGCGCGGGACCTGCAGGGCTGATGCTCGGCCATAGCCTGCGCCAGGCGGGCATCGATTGCATCATCATCGAACGCACGACGCGCGAACGGGTTGAGGCGCGCATTCGGGCTGGTGTTCTCGAATGCACCACGACTGACCTCATGGCACGACTTGGCCTCGACGCACGGTTGCAGGCCGAAGGAATGCTCCACTCAGGTGTCACGCTGGTCAATGACGGTCGCGTCATCAACATCGAAATCACCAGACACACCGGCCGCCATGTCACCGTTTATGGCCAGACCGAACTGACCAAAGACCTGATCGCTGCTGCGCCCGACCGCGACCTGCCGATCCTGTGGAACGCCCCTGACATTGCCGTTCATGGCATCGAAAGCGAAACGTCCTCCCTAACCTTCACGCACGACGGCACCCCCAAAACGCTTCACACCGATTTCATAATCGGCTGCGACGGTTTCCACGGGGTCGCGCGCCAAGCCATTCCGACGACCGTACGCCGCGACTATGAACGCTCTTATCCGTTCGGTTGGCTGGGCGTCATGGCCGATGTGCCGCCGTGCCACCCTGAAGTCGTCTATGCGAGCCACGAACGCGGATTTGCGCTCGCTTCGATGCGGTCCCCGACGCGCAGCAGATACTATGTGCAAGTCGGGCTGGATGAGAAGATCGCGGACTGGTCCGATGACCGTTTCTGGGACGAGCTCAAAACGCGCCTTGGCCCCGATCTCGCCGCCAAAGTCGTGACCGGCCCATCAATTGAAAAATCCATTGCGCCGTTGCGTTCGTTCGTCAGCGAACCCATGCGCCACGGCGCGCTGTTTCTTGCCGGGGACTCCGCGCATATCGTGCCGCCCACTGGCGCAAAGGGGCTGAACCTCGCCGCATCCGACGTTACTTATCTTGCCGAAGCGCTGATCAACTGGTTCATCAAAAATGACGCGCGCGGGATCGACGGATACTCGGACCGGGCACTTGCCCGCGTCTGGAAAACCGAACGCTTCAGCTGGTATCTGACCAAGCTGATGCACCGTTTCCCCAAAGACGGCGCATTCGAACGGCGTATGCAAATCGCCGAACTCGACTATATCGCGAATTCGGACGCGGCGCAGACCAGCATCGCGGAAAATTATGTAGGATTGCCGCTGTGACGACCTTCACCAAACGCATGATCAACGGTCGCGCGGTCAACCCGGTTGGCCTCGGCTGCATGAATATCTGTTGGGCCTATGCTCCGCCGGTTGCGGAGGATTACGCCGTCAAGCTGCTCAATGCGGCGCTTGATGCGGGCTACGACCATCTCGATACCGCGCGCATTTATGGCGACGGCCAATCCGAAACCTGGATCGGCCAAGCGCTGAAGCACCGGCGCAACGAGTATTTCCTCGCTTCGAAAACCGGTATCTTTGTCGATGGTCAGGCGCGGCGCATCGATTGCCGCCCGGAAAGTATCAAAGCCGCTTGCGAGACCAGCCTGAAGCTGCTTCAGACCGACCATATCGACCTGTATTACCTCCATCGCCGTGACTTCAACACGACGATTGAGGACTCGGTTGGGGCACTTGCCGACCTGATCAAGGAAGGGAAGATTGGCAGTTACGGCCTGTCTGAAATGTCCGCCGACACACTGCGCCGTGCCCATGCCGTCCACCCCTGTTCTGCGATGCAGACCGAATATTCACCAATGACGCGCAATCCCGAAATCGCCGTGCTGGAGGCATGCAGGGAATTGGGCGTGACGTTCGTCGCCTTCTCGCCCGTTGGGCGTGGGTTCCTCACCGGCGGGCTGAAGCCGGGACAGATTTGGGCAAAGGGCGATCTCCGCGGACACTGGCCGCGTTTTCAGGAGCCGCATTATTCGACCAATCTTGCGCTGGTCACGGGGTATAATGCGATTGCCGCCGAGGCCGGCGTGAGCCCGTCGCAACTCTCCATGGGTTGGGTGCTGGCAAAGGGCGACCATATCGTCACCATCCCCGGCAGCCAGAATATCGCGCATGTCGAGGAAAATATCGCCCGTTGGGATTGGGTGCCCGATGCGGCGACGATTGCGAAGATCGATGCGCTGATCAATCAGGAGACGGTCGCGGGCGGACGCTATACCCAGGGAATGCAGGCGGCGATTGATACTGAGGATTTTGTGGTTGCCTAGCGCCGCGTTGGTATTTTGAGCTGCACCCCGCTAACGATCATTCCCGTGCAAATTTCCGACCTCCGCATTGCGCTGACCAGCGGCAATTACAACTACGTTCGCGACGGGGCGAACCGGGCTCTAAACAATTTGGTCGGTTGGCTGCTTGATAAGGGCGCAGCGGTTCGCGTCTATGCGCCGGTCGTCGAGCATCCGGCGTTCCCCCCCACCGGCGATCTGGTCGGAGTCCGTTCGCTGCCGGTGCCGATGCGCCCTGAATACCGCATCCCGATGGGCCTCGACACAGCGCGGGCAGACCTCGACATTTTTCGCCCCAATATCATCCATGTCGCATCGCCCGAAATCCTCGGCCACAGCGCCGTCCGATATGCAAAGGCGCACAACCTGCCCGTCATTGCGTCGGTCCACACCCGGTTTGAAACCTATTTCCGTTATTATGGGCTCGGCTTCCTCGAACCCGCCGTCACCGCGCTGCAACGCCGGTTTTACCGCAAATGCGACGCGATTGTCGCGCCGTCGCCGTCGATGGCCGACGTGCTGCGCGCCGAGCGGATGAACTTTGACATCGGCATTTGGGGCCGTGGGATCGACCGCAATGTATTCAATCCCGATCGCCGCAGCCTCGAGTGGCGCCGCTCGCTCGGGATCAAGGATGATGATTTTGTCATTCTGTTCTTTGGCCGGATCGTGCTTGAAAAGGGTATCGACGTCTTTGCCGAAACCATCGCGGCGTTGAATGCGCGCGGCGTAGCGCACCGCGTGCTCGTGCTGGGTGATGGTCCGGCGCGAGAGACCTTTGCCGGACAAGTCCCGGGCGCAGTTTTCGCCGGACATCAGAATGGCACTGATCTCGGTCGCGCCGTTGCCTCGGCGGACTTGCTCCTCCAACCCAGCGTCACCGAAACCTTCGGCAATGTGACGTCCGAAGCGATGGCCTGCGCGCTGCCCATCGTCGGCGCAGACGCAACTGGTACACGGGATATGGTCGTACATGGCTTAAATGGGGCGCTCGTCCCACCGCGCGATATCAAGGCCTATGCCGACGCCATCGAAACCTACGCCCGCAACCCCGCCAAATCACAGGCAGCCGGGGCAGAAGGCGAAAAGATTGCCGGGCGCTACACATGGGACGCGGTCAACGGCGCACTGGCGACGAAATATTTGGATGTCATTGCGAATCATGGGACAGGTGCGTGACAAAGCCCGTCGCGAAATTGGCAACGATCAGTCAGAATGACGCATTGGCTAGCACGCTTGCCCGTGCGTTTCAGAACGAACCAACGTTCAGCTACATCGTGCCTGATGCTGGAAAGCGGCGCATGGCGCTCGACCGCACGTTCCCCACGTTCGTCCGCGACGACATGGCAAAAGGGGTTGCGTATGCCACGCCGGGCTTTGAGGCCGTCACGCTATGGCGCGCGCCCGGCCAAGCGCACGACGGGATATGGGACACGATCCGCTTGCTGCCCACATTTGTCAGCGCGCTGAGATCGGGGCTGTTTCGCGGCGAACGCGTGGCGCGTTTCATCAACCACCACTTACCTAAAGTACCGGTGTGGTATTTGCACTTTGCCGGATGTGACCCAGCGCATCAGGGTAAAGGCATGGGCGGGGCCGCCATTCGCGCAGGACTTGCCCGCGCAGATGAAGACGGCCTTCCCGCCTATCTCGAAACGGCAGATCCCAAAAACTTGGGTCTATACACCGCCTTGGGCTTTGAACCCGTCCACGAATGGGATGTCCCCGGCGGCCCGCATTTCTGGGGCATGCGGCGCAAACCGCGTTAGGCGTCCACCCACTCGAAACCCAGCGGTGCCTCGCGAAACGCGAAACGGTCGAGATGCCGCGCCAAAGCGCCTTTCAGCCCGTCACGTTGCCCTTCCGCCGTTGCTTCGATCCGGCATTCCAGCGCTTCGGGGTGCGCTATCATCGTGACCAGCCCATCGCCAGGCCAGTCTGCTCCGCGCGCATCGCGGGGGAACGTCACTGTCCCCCGCTCTGCCGTGAACTCGACCGCCATATTATGCGCCCAGTGCTTGCAGAGTTGCTGCAAATAGCGGCTGCCGCTTTTGGTTGGCACCATTGCTGTTGACGCGAACATCAAAGCCGCTCGATCCGCTGCGCGGCTTCATCAAGGATCGACGCCACGTCGTGCAGCGTTTCCGCCGTCACGTCGTCTCCGACCAGACGGTTTTGCAGCACTGCGCGCAGGTTCCCCATCGCCCGGCGGATTGGCGCGCCATCGGTTTTGGCGCGCTGCTTGCCCATTTCGGACAAGCGGTTGAGTAACGCTGCAACTTCATCGGCCTTCGCCGCAAGCTCTGCCGTCCCCGCTTCGGTAATCGCAAACTGCTTCTTCGCGCCTTCGGATTTGGCTTCCTCGATCAGGCCCATATCGCCGAGCAACGTCAGCGTCGGGTAAATCACGCCCGGGCTCGGTGCATAGGCACCGCCTGTCCGCTCCTCGATCTCGCGGATCAGGTCATAGCCGTGGCGTGGCGCTTCCTCGATCAACTTAAGTAGAACAAGGCGTAACTCACCAGAATCAAATACTCGACCACGTCGTCCGCCGCCATCGCCACGTCCACCGCGCAAACCGCGTCCATGACCCATCATGAATGCGCCGGGACCACCATGTCCCCAGATCGCGTAATAGCCGCGCGGACCACATCCGCGCTTGCCATACATTTGAAACATTTCCATTCCTTTCATTTCAAGCATGAAAGCTATCTAAGATATATCTTATAATGTTTCAAGGGGTAATTTTGACCGTGTGACATATGGGTGATGTTTGCGTAGTTTGGACATGATGCCTGACCTGTTCGCTGCCCCCGCTCCCCCGCCGCCGCTCGCTGACCGCTTGCGCCCGCAGTCGCTTGCCGATGTCGTCGGCCAAGACCATCTGACCGGCCCCGACGGCGCAATCGGTCGCATGGTCGCGGCGGGGAGCCTTGCCTCAATCATCCTCTGGGGACCACCCGGTACCGGCAAGACCACGATCGCCCGTCTCCTCGCCGACGCCGTGGGCCTGCGCTTCGAAAGCATCAGCGCGGTCTTTTCAGGAGTCGCCGACCTCAAGCGCGTCTTTGCCGCCGCCCGTGACGCCGCGACGCTTGGCCAACGCACGCTCCTCTTTGTGGACGAAATCCACCGCTTCAATCGCGCCCAACAGGACGGATTTCTGCCGTTTGTCGAGGACGGCACAATCACCCTTGTTGGCGCGACGACCGAGAACCCGAGCTTCGAACTCAACGCCGCGTTGCTCAGCCGCGCACAAGTCCTTGTCCTCCACCGGCTCAATGTTGCGGCATTGGGCACGCTCCTGACCCGCGCCGAGACACTGACCGAACGGACCCTGCCCGTCACGCCCGATGCCCGCGACGCCCTGATTGCCAGTGCAGACGGCGATGGGCGGTTCCTGCTCAACCAAGCCGAAACCCTGTTCGCGCTCGACATCGGAGAGCCACTAGATCCGCCCGCGCTCGCCGCGCTGCTCCACCGTCGAATGCCGGTTTATGACAAGGACCGCGAGGGGCATTACAACCTCATTTCCGCGCTCCACAAAAGCCTGCGCGGATCAGACCCACAAGCCGCCTTATACTGGATGGCGCGGATGCTCGTTGCGGGGGAAGAACCGCTCTACCTCCTCCGTCGTCTCGTCCGCTTTGCCAGCGAGGACGTTGGCCTTGCCGACCCGCAAGCACTGGTCCAGTGCCTCGCTGCCAAAGACGCCTACGACTTCCTCGGCAGCCCCGAGGGCGAGCTCGCCATCGTGCAAGCCTGTCTTTATCTCGCCACCGCACCCAAATCGAACGCCGCCTACAAAGCCCAGAAAGCCGCTTGGAAAACCGCGCGCGACACCGGATCGCTGATGCCGCCGATGAACATCGTCAACGCCCCGACGCGGATGATGAAGAACTTGGGCTATGGCAAAGGCTATGCCTATGACCACGATACCAACGAGGGCTTTTCAGGCGCAAACTACTGGCCTGACGAGATGACCCCCGCGACATTCTATGCTCCCGTTGAACGCGGCTTCGAAGCCAAGATTGCCGAACGCCTCGCGCACTGGAACAAGCTGCGCACCGAACGATAATCCCGTTGCTATGCGCGCCAACCCTCTTATGGTTACGGTATGTTGAACAAAGAGAGAGTCGCATGAAAATCATTCGGTCGTTCGCCATCGCAGCGGCACTCGCGCTCCCTTCTCTCGCTTCAGCAGCGACCTTTTCCACCTATTTTGTGTTCGGGGACAGCTTGGTCGATGCTGGCAACGTGCGCATCGCGACGGGTGGTGCGACACCAAACGCCGCGCTGGGCTATTTTCAGGGGCGTTTCACCAACGGGTATGATTATACTGACCTACTGAGCATCGCGACATTCGGGACGCCAACGGTTGCGTCACTTGCCGGCGGCAATAACTTTGCATGGGGCGGCGCGCGCGTTGTCGCGAACACAAGCGATTCGATTCCCGATCTCGGGCTGCAACTTAATGCCTATGCAGCGCGGTCGCTTGGTGTTGGCGATCCCAACGCGCTTTACGTCCTGAACTTCGGCGGCAATGATGTCTTCGCACTGGGCAGCGGCGACATCGGTAGCCTGACGCCAACGCAATATCGCGCCGCAGTTGCTGCACAATATGCCAGCAGCGTGCAATATCTCAACAGCATCGGCGCGCGCAACATCCTGATCACGGGCATCCCCAACGCGGGCAATCCGACCGCCATTGGGCTCGAGGCGCAGTTGCAGACGTCGCTCGATGCGCTGTCACTGACGCCGGGAACCAACCTGTATCGCTACAGCTTCATCAACTTTTTCAACACGGTTGCGACGAATCCTGGCTCGCTCGGGCTGCCGCCACTGCGCACGGATACGACATGCCTGCGTGCTCAAACGCCGGGGCCAAACATCGATTGCACCGGCTTCTTTTATTTCGATGACGTCCACCCAACCGCTGCGGTTCAGGCTGCTGCTGCGCGTGATATGAACCGGCAATTCAATCTGGTCCCTGTGCCCGAGGCTACGACTTGGGCCATGATGATCGTTGGCTTCGGCGTTGTCGGTGCGAGCCTGAGGCGCAAGCGCTTGGCGGGTGGGTTGCGACACGCCTGAGTTCGAGCACTTTGTTGCCATCGACTGGTCGGGGGCGGTTGGCCCGCGCCAACCGGGGATTGCGATAGCAACATGCGCAACGGGTGATGCAGCACCCGTTCTGATCCACCCCAATCGCGTCTGGTCGCGTCAGGATGTGCTGGATTGGCTGCTTAATGACCTGCCCGATCACGCTTTGGTCGGCATGGACCTTTCGCCTGCCTTTCCGTTTGCTGATGCAGCGGCTTATTTTCCGGACTGGATCGACAGTCCCGAAAATGCGCGCGACCTCTGGTCGCTTGTCGATGACATCTGCGCCGAAGACCCGAATCTCACCGCCAGCATGTTTGTCGATCACCCGGAAGCCAGCCGATATTTCCGCCGCCACGGCAACCGCACCGGCGACCGCTTCGGCATCGGGCGCGGGCGGTTGCGTGTGGTCGAGGAACGCCAGCGCGCGCATGGCCTGTCGCCTTACAGCTGTTTCAACCTTGTCGGTGCGGCACAAGTCGGCAAGTCCAGCCTGACCGGCATGCGTGTGCTCCATCGCCTGAACGGCACCATCTCCGTCTGGCCGTTCGATCCGCTTCCCAAAACCGGCTCCGTGATCGTTGAAATTTACACCAGCCTTGCCGCCCGCCACGCCGGTCTTCGAGCGGGCCTCAGCAAGATGCGCGATGCCGCCTCCCTTGATGCCGCACTGAACAATCTCGGCAGCGAACGCCACAAAGTGTTACGCCGATACACCGATCACGCTACCGACGCGATCCTGACCGCCGCATGGTTGCGCAAAGTGGGACACGATGCGGCATTGTGGACTCCTGATGGCCTTGATGCGGTTGCCGAAACCGAGGGCTGGACGTTCGGCGTCCTATGACACTATAGGGTCGCCATGCCGGATTGTAGCAACTTTGGTTGCGGTCCGATCCGGCCAACAAAAACGTGCCGGCTTAGCTCAGTTGGTAGAGCGCCAGTTTTGTAAACTGGATGTCGCGGGTTCGATTCCTGCAGCCGGCACCATTCACAACGTCGTGGGCATCGTATCAAGCAGGATCGTCTTCATTTCGAGGCAGGTTTTGAGACCCTCAATACCACCTTCGCGGCCAATCCCCGATTGCTTGAACCCGCCAAAGGGCAAAGCGAAATCAAGCCGCAGCCCGTTTTGACCCACCGCCCCCGTGCGCATCCGCCGGGCAATCCGATAGGCGGCGTGGGCATCATGCGTCAGGACCGAGCCGTTGAGGCCATAGTTTGACGCATTGGCGATGCGGATCGCGTCTTCATCATCTTCAACAGGGATCAGACTGAGGACGGGACCGAAAATCTCTTCCTGCGCAATGCGGCTTTCATTATCGACGTTTGCGAACAACGTCGGTTCGATAAAATAACCGCTATTGAGCTGCGCGGGCCGCCCGCCGCCATAGACAAGGTCGGCGGTCTTCTTGCCTTCCTCGATATAGGTTTCGACGCGTTCCAGCTGACGTTTCATCGCGAGCGGGCCGAGCTGAGTCGCGGGATCGTCCGAATGACCGATCACGACTTTTGCCATTTCGCCTGCGATGGCCTCCGCCAATTCGTCATGCCGCTCCTTGGGGACCAACACCCGCGACAGCATCGCGCAGACTTGGCCGCTCAACGTGTTAAGCGTGCCGGTCAGCAGCGCCGCCGCGTGGGCGATGTCAAAATCATCGCGCAAAATCGCCGCCGACTTGCCGCCGAGTTCCAATGTGCAGCGCGCAATGCGTCCGCCGCAGACACTGCCGATCCGCTTGCCCGCCAGCGTCGAGCCAGTGAAGCTCACCTTGTCCACGCCGGGGTTGCAGACGAGGTGGTCACTTGCCGGGCGGTGGCCGCACACCAGATTGACGACGCCGGGCGGCACCCCTGCGGCCTCCGCTGCTTCGGCAATGATATAGGTTTCGAGCGGCGTTTCGGGCGATGGTTTCATGATGACCGTGCAGCCGCCCGCGAGCGCATAAGCCACCTTGTTGAGCATGATGCCGAACGGCCCGTTCCACGGCGCAATCGCGGCCACAACGCCGACCGGTTCGTGAGCAATCAGGCCGACCACTGCACCGGTGCTGGGGCGACGTTCGACGAAGGGGAACGCCTCGGCCATGGCAATGATCTGCCGAAACCCCTTGACCGCGCCGCCGTGCATCGGCCCGGCGAAACTGGCGAGCCCGCCCATTTGCAGTGTCCACGCGCGGGCAATTTCGGGGACGCGGGCCTGAAGATGATCGGCCATCCTGTGCAAGTATTGAAAGCGTTCGGCGGGCGAGAGGTGGCTCCATGGGCCATCGTCAAACGCGGCGCGGGCGGCGGCCACGGCAGCGTCCATATCAGCGTCATCGGCTTCAGCAACCGACCCAATAACCTGTTCGGTATTGGGCGAAACCAGTTCGATCATCCGACCCGAATGCGCCGAGACCCATTCGCCGCCGACCCAGAGTTTGTCGTTATGTGCTACATTGACACCCCCGCGCATGAAGGCTGTTCTGCGATCAGACCCCATGTATACACCCTCCTATATTTAGTGAGTGTCACATACAATTAAGTAAGAGTCGAGAATGCAATGTGCGACGACCGAGACGAACGTTTTGCTGCCGCCTAAGTCAGCACCTTAAGACTGCCACCGTTCGATGCCGGCTGTCACCTTCGCGGCGATGCGCGCCAATGCGACTTTCTCCGATGCGCTCAACCCTGCCAGCAAATCGCTCGCCACCGCAGCAACATCGGGGATCAGCGATCGATAGCGCTCCCACCCCGCCGCACTCAGTTGCACAGGCTTGCGGCGACGGTTCGCCGGATTGCGGACATTTTCGACCCAGCCGCGCTCCACCAGCGCCGCAATGGCGCGGCTGACGTTCATGGGCGGAATCGCCATGGTCACGCTGATCTCATGCCCCGCAAGCGTCCCTTCGCCGCCGAGGCACATTATGATGCGCAGCTCGTTCGCCGAAAGGCCGTTGGGCGCGGCGACTCCTTCGATCATAGGACGACTGATCAGGCTCGCTTGTTTCAACAACTGGACAAGCAGCTCAACTGGCGACGAAATCGCAACGACATCGGCTTCCACAACAAGGTTTGATTTCGCAGTCATAGGTGCCCCATAAACCGGCATCAGTGATCTTGCAAAACGGCTGCGGCGGCAATGCTCGCCCGCCTCTCGACCCTAACAAATGTTTGAACTTGCAAACCCTAATTTTGTATGCCTTACTAACAATTGACGGCTGGAATTTGCCATCAACATGCGGTTATTGCCCCCATTAGAAAACCGGGCGAGGCCGAGGATATTTAGGAGGGGAATGCCGATGAAAACCGCTTCACGCCAGATTTCCGTGCTTCGCGCTGCTTGCAGCGTCGCCGCTTTGTGCATCGCATCGAGCGCGCTTGCGCAGCAACCCGCACCCGCAAAGGCCGATGACGGCGAAATCGTCGTCACCGCGCAGTTTCGCGACCAGAAATTGCAGGACGTGCCGCTGGCGATCACGGCAGTTGATGCCGCGACTCTTGAAGCGCGCAGCCAGACTAACCTTCAGCAAGTTGCTGACACAGCGCCGAACGTCAGTGTCCGGCCGCAGGGTGCATCCTTCGGGCCGTCAGTCACCGCGTCAATTCGCGGCGTGGGGCAGAATGACTTCAACCCGGCATTCGAACCTGGCGTCGGTATCTACATCGACGATGTTTATTATCCGCAACTGACGGGTGCAATTTTCGATCTGCTTGATGTTGAGCGCGTTGAAATTCTGCGCGGGCCGCAAGGGACGCTCACCGGGCGCAACTCGGCTGGCGGGGCAATCAAATTTTATTCGAAGAAACCGAGTGGCGGCAACGGTGGCTTTGTTGAGGCAAGCTATGGCTCGCGCAATCGCATCGGATTGCGTGCGGCTGCCGATTTCTCGTTGAGCGATACGCTATCGGCGCGCATTTCGGGCGTGTTCAAAAGCCAGAAAGGCTATGTCGACCGCGTTGATTATGGCTGCCGCTTCCCCACCAGCGGCGTGCCCGCCATTCAGACCGGCAATAACTGCGTCGTCGGAAAGCTCGGCGGCGTTGGCTATCAGGCGGTGCGCGGTATTGTCCGTTGGGAACCGACCGACGCGCTCGATGTCACGCTAATTGCCGATTACACGAAGGATGAGCGCACAATCGCCGGCGAAGTTTTGCTGGCGACGGGCGCGGTGCCGCCGCCCAATACGGCTGTAAACGGCGTTCCGCTCAGTAACGCATTCATCTGCGGTCGCTTTTGCAATTACGCTACCACGGGCCAGCCTGCCGCGGTTTGGCTGCCCGCACTGAACGTCGCGCCCCCGGGTGCGCCGCCATTTTACATTGATGTCACTGGCTCCGCTGGAACTAGGCTCTCTGCGACAGCAGGCACCGACCAAAGCAAATATAATGGATGGGGCGTGTCGGGCCAGATCAATTACAGAGTCAGCGACGCCGTCTCGATCACATCGATCACCGGATATCGCAAGTTCGACACCGAATTTTATACCGATGACGACCTGACGCCGATCAACACCAATTTCGGGCGTAACTTCCTCTCGAACAAGAGCTTCAGTCAAGAACTCCGGCTGAACATTGCGCCAACCGACAGCATCAATGCGACCATCGGCGGCTATTATTTCAAACAGGATTCTGTTTATGACTCTTTTCAGGACATCCGCTATGTCTCGGTGTTTCCGCTCCAGTTCCGCCAGCCCGATCCGACCAGCGCCAACGCAAAGGCGGCATTCGCCAATATCAGCTTCAAGGCGACCGACGCGCTGACCATCAACGCCGGGCTGCGCTACACTGATGAAAGCAAAGCGCAGACCTATTTCCGTTATAATCTTGATGGCTCGATCAATCGTTTCCTTGATCCTGTCGGCGCGGTTTACGGCGTTGGATATAAGGGACCGGACACGCGCGATTCAAATGGCAATGGCAACCTGACCGAAATTGTGACGGCACAGTCGGGCAACACGGCGCGGTATAGCGCAAGCAAACTCGATTACCGCGCAGCCATTGATTATCGCGTCTCGCCTGAGTTTCTCGCCTATGTGTCGGTGGCGACAGGGTTTAAGGGTGGCGGATCAAACCCACGCCCGTTCAATGCCGCGCAGCTGATCCCGTTCAATCCCGAAACGGTCACGGCGTTTGAATATGGGTTCAAAAGTGACTTTTTCGACAAGCGCCTTCGTCTGAACGCAGCTGTTTTCTATAATAAATATAATGGTTTGCAGATACCGGTGTTGGCCTGCCCAACCAGCCCTTGCGCCGCGCGCCTCAACGCGGGTGATGCGACTGTCAAGGGATGGGAAGTTGAATTCACGGCGCGGCCGACCCCGGGCCTGACGATTGACGGCGCGGTCAGCTATATCACCCAAAGGCTGAAGGCTAGTTCGCTCGATCCCAATGCGACGTTTACGGGCGTGGTCATTCGCCCCGGTGTGGTTGGCGTCAATCCAGCGGGCGTATCGCCAAACGATCCCCCCAGTGTGCCGAAATGGAAAGCAAACCTTGGGTTCCAGTATAAAGCCGATTTGGGCAGTGCCGGATCAGTCACCCCCCGCCTCGACCTAGCTTACCAGTCGAGCCAATGTACCGGGCCATCTGTCATCGGCGGGGTTCGCATCCTCAACTCGATCCCGAGCTTCACGACGCTCAACGGGCGCTTGACGTGGAAGAACGCAGCCGATGATCTCAGCATTTCGCTCGAAGTGCAGAACATCACCAACGAATATTATTATCTCAGCCGCTTCAACTTGATTGGTGCGGGCGCGGGGTTTGACAAAGCGCTCCCTGCGGCACCGCGCGAATGGGCAATTTCGGTCAAGAAAAACTTCTAAAGCGGGGCGAGGCGGGAGCTTGAATTGTGAAATTGACGCTCCCGCCCCGGATTTCGCCGATTGCGTTCGAAACGGCCTTGCGCGCGTTCGAAGGGGCCATTGGCAAAGCATGGGTCATGGCGTCGGATGAAGACCGCGACGCCTATTCAGACATTTACGCACCCGGGCCTGAAAGCGAATGGCCCGCATCCGCCGCTGTTGCACCCGCTTCTGCCGAAGAGGTGCAAGCCGTCGTCCGCCTCGCCAACATCCACAAAACCCCGCTGTGGCCGGTAAGCCGCGGCAAAAATCTCGGCTATGGCGCGAACGCACCGCGCATGCCGGGAAGCGTTGTTCTCGATCTTGGCCGGATGACGAAGATCCACGAGCTCAACACTGAACTGGCCTATACCGTCATCGAACCCGGTGTCGGCTATTTCGATCTGTATGAACATATTCAGCGCGAAAAGGCACCTTTATGGCTGTCGGTGCCTGGCAATGCCTGGGGCTCGGTGCTCGGCAACGCGCTTGATCATGGCATGGGCTATACGCCCTATGGCCAACATGCCCGCAATCTGTGTGGCCTCGACGTGGTCCTGCCCGATGGCGATTTGATGCGCACGGGCATGGGCGCGATGGTGGGGAACCACAGCACGCATCTGTTCCCGCTGAGCTTTGGTCCCGACTGGACGCATATGTTCACGCAATCGAACATGGGCGTCGTCGTGAAAGCGGGCCTATGGCTGCAGCCCGCGCCCGAAAGTTCGCTGGTGCTGACGTGGGATATCCCGCAGGAAGAAGATATTGGCTGGGTCGTCGACACGGTGACGCCGCTGAAGCTCGCCGGTGTAATCGACCAGAATGTCTTCATCCCGTCTTGGCTCGGCAAGATCGTCCTGAAAGGACAGCGCAAAGATTTCTGGGACAAGGAAAGCGCGATCCCCGACTGGCGCGTGCAGGAGCTGCTGAGGGAGCATAAGCTCGGTTACTGGCAAGTTCAAATCCGGCTTTATGGCGATGAGGGGTTGAACAAGGCACGCGCCGAGGTGATTAAAAAGGCGTTCAAACGCCATCTCGATACGCCCGCCCGCGAGGAATGGTGGCGGCAGGGTGACCCGCTCAACCAATA
>JANMPU010000023.1:0-19867 GCA_031369985.1 Sphingomonas sp.
GATAATATCACCGATTGGGCGGTGGCGCAGTTTGTGGGGGCTTACCTTCCCCCCTCCCCTTTAGGGGAGGGGCCGGGGGTGGGGAGTGTCAGCGAATCCCCAGCCTCTGATCGCGTCGACAGTCCCCACCCCAACCCCTCCCCTGAAGGGGAGGGGCTTAAGATCACCAAGGACGCCATCTTTGCCTATTGCTATGCCGTGCTGCACGATCCGCTTTACCGCGTGAAATATGCGCTGAACCTGAAGCGCGAATTCCCGCGAATTCCGTTTTATCCCGATTTTGCACAGTGGGTGGAATGGGGCGAGGCGTTGCTGGCGCTCCATATCGATTATGAAACGGTGAAGCCTGCCAGACTGACTCGTGTCGATACGCCAGCGCCCAAGCGTGCCGAAGGGACGCATCCCAAGCCGAAGCTGAAAAGCAATCCGGACGCGGGGACCATCGTCATCGACGAAGACACGCAACTGACCGGCGTGCCGTGCGCCGCGTGGGAATATCGCCTTGGCAACCGCAGCGCGATCGATTGGGTGCTCGATCAGCACAAGGAAAAAACCCCGCGCGACCCGACGATCCGGGCGAAATTCAACACCTACCGCTTCGCCGATCACAAGGAGGCTTGCATCGAGTTGCTCGGGCGGGTGGTGCGCGTGAGCGTCGAGACGGTGGCGATTACCGAAGCGATGCGGGGAGCAGCACGCGCATAGATTGCACATTTCATCGATGAGATGTTGTAACCTATCGCAACGCTTGTTATGGCCCGCGGCATGATGACATATCCTCGCTCCGCCGCCGCGTTTTTCCTGTCCACTGTTGCGCTGGCACCCATGCTTGCCACCGCGCAAACCACGCCGCAAACCACGCCGCAAACCACCGCGCGCGACGACGTGCATGGGCTTGAGTCCAAGGAAATCATCATCACTGCGCCCTATAATCGCGACCGCGCGGCGCTCTTGGCAGGGACGTCGGTGCTGACAGCAGAAGCGCTGACGCGGCAGATGCGGCCGACGATTGGTGAGACGCTGGCGCATTTGCCGGGGGTGTCGGCGACGTCGTTCGGCCCCAATGCGTCGCGCCCCGTGCTGCGCGGGCTTCAGGGCGAGCGGGTCCGCGTGCTGAAGGATGGCATTGGCAGCATCGATGTGTCGAACACGTCAGTCGATCATGCCGTCGTCGTCAATCCGCTGACTGCCGAACGGATCGAAGTGCTGCGTGGGCCGGCGGCGTTGCTTTATGGATCGGCGGCGATTGGCGGCGTCGTCAACGTGCTCGATACGCGCATTCCCCGCCGCGTGCCCGACCATGCGGTGCATATCGATGTGATGGGGACCTATGGCAGCGCGGCGCGTGAGCGGACGGCGTTTGGGCAACTTGACGTGCCGCTTGGGGGTGGCTTCGTCGCGCATGTCGATGGCAGCTATGCAAAGACCGGCGACTTGGACACGGGGAATTTCGTGTTGGCAGCGCCATTACGGGCGCAGGCGGCGGCAAGTGCGGACCCCGATATCCGCGACCTCGCGACGTTGCGCGGACGCTTGCCGAATAGTGCTGCGCGGACGTGGGAAGCGGCGGCAGGCTTTGCTTATATCGGTGAGCGCGGGACACTGGGCGTGTCGTATAGCCGCTATGATAGCCTTTATGGTGTGCCGATCCGCTATTCGCTCGACCCCGCAATTGCGGCGGAGGAAGTGCGGTTAGCGCTGAAGCAGGACCGGTTCGATCTGCGTGCGGAAATCAATGCAGGCGGCGCATTTATCGATACGATCCGGCTGCGCACTGCCTTTGCCGATTATCAGCATTCGGAAATCGAGGAGGACGGGACAGTCGCCACGACCTTCTTCAACAAATCAATCGAAAGCCGGTTGGAAGTGGCGCAGGCAAAGCGTGGCGCGTGGCGCGGGGCGTTCGGCGCGCAGCTGGCCGTGCGCGACTTCAACGTGATCGGGGCCGAAGCGTTCGTGCCGAAAAATTCGGGCGTGCAGTTCGGCCTGTTCACTTTGCAGGAAATTGATGCCGGGCGGTTCAAGGCAGAGGCAGGTGCGCGTGCCGAATGGTCAGTCTTTGATGCGTTCGAAAACGCGACGATTGGCAATCCCGATCTGCGGCGGCGCTTTACGGCTTTGTCGGGGTCATTGGGCGCGAGTTACGAGATTTTCGACGGCGTGCGGCTGGGGCTGACTGGATCGCGCACTGAACGCGCGCCTGCGCCCGAGGAACTGTTCGCCAATGGCCCGCATGCCGGGACAGCGTCGTTCGAAATCGGCAATCCTGATTTCAAGACGGAGAAAAGTACGGGGCTTGAGGCGTCGTTGCGCGGCGCGGTCGGTGGGGTGAGCTTCAGCTTTGTGGGTTATTATAACTGGTTCAAGGATTACATCTACGAAGCGCAAACCGGCGCGGTCGAAGATGATTTGCCGGTGTTCCAGTTCACGCAAGCGAATGCGCGATATTATGGCTTGGAAGCCGAAGTGTCGGCGAAACTGGGCACGCTTGGCGGCTTTGGCCTGTCGGTCGATGCGGTCGGTGATCTGACGCGGGCGACGATTACGGGCGTCGGCCCTGCCCCGCGCATTCCGCCGCTGCGGTTGCTCGGCGGCGTCGAGGGCAAATCGGACGTGCTCGACCTGCGCGCCGAAGTTGAGTGGACCGCCAAGCAAAACAAGATCGCAGCCTTCGAAACGGCAACGCCGGGCTTCACAATTGTGAACGCCAGCGCAGTGATCCGCCCGTTCGGCGCGGACAGCAAAGCGAGCCTGACGCTCAGCGCCAACAATATCTTCAACGTCGAAGCGCGGCGGGCGGCGAGTTTCCTGAAGGATTATGCCCCCTTAAGTGGCCGCGATTTCCGCGTAACGGGGCGGGTGAGTTTTTAAGCGCCCCCGTCTTCCCCCCGTCACGCAATTAGGCCAAAGCAAAGCGCGTGAAGACGCTGACGTTGCTCCGCCATGCCAAATCGGGTTGGGATGATCCCGTTGCCCGCGATTTCGACCGTGCGCTGAACCCGCGCGGGATGAAGGGGGCGAAGACCGTTGGCGTGCATATGCGCAATCTGGGGCTTTCGTTTGACGCGGTGGTGTCGTCGCCTGCGGTGCGGTGTGTCGATACGCTGGACGGGGTTTGGGAAGGCTATGGCCGCATTCTGCATCCGCATTGGGATCGGCGGATTTATTTGGCGTCGGGCGCGACCTTGCTCGACGTCGTGCATGATCAGGATGACGCGATGGGGCGCGTGTTGATGTGCGGCCATAATCCCGGGCTTGAGGATCTGATCCTGATGCTGGTGCCCGACGATAGCGATGATCGGCTGCGCGACGAGGTTGAGGAGAAGTTCCCCACTGCGAGCCTGGCCGAGCTGCAATTCGATGTTGATCGCTGGATCGATGTGAAGGCAAATGGCGCGCGCCTCATGCGGTTTGTGCGGCCGCGTGATCTGGACACCACGCTGGGGCCCGACGCGGATTGACGATGCGGCGTGCCACGGGGGATGATGCGGGCAAGCTCAGCCTGATCGGCTGCGCTACGTTCCTTGAGACGTTTGCGAATGACCATCCGGGCGATGCGACGGTGGCATTTCTGCAAGCCTATCATAGTGAGGCCGCTTGGGCGCAAACGCTCGCTAAGCCCGATGTCGCGGTCTGGATTGTCGAGGAAGTGGCGGGCTGCCCGATTGGTTATGCGGTGCTCGCACCGGGATCGTTGCCGGGAACGACGCCGGAGGATGCGGAGTTGAAGCGGATTTACGTCCTGTCGCGGTGGCACGGGACGGGGACTGGTCGCGCGTTGTTCGATGTCGCGGAAGCCGAAGCACGGGCGCGGGGTGCAGCGCGGCTGGTGCTGAGCGTCTATACCCGCAATACCCGCGCGATCCGCTTTTATGAAAAACAGGGTTTCGTGGTCATTGGGGAAGCGACTTTTGCCGAGTTCCCGGTCGAATTTTCGGACAATGTGATGGCGAAGATGCTGTAAGGTATCGCGTTGATTGTCTTCGCTCGCTCGTGCTCCGGACTTGATCCGGAGCCTTGCGAAACAGGAGTGAACGCAAGTCACAAAGCTCCGGGTCAAGCCCGGAGCACTGATTTAGACTTCACGCGCTACATTCTACTCCGCCAGCGCCGCCTTCAACTGATCCCTGATCCGCATCAGGTCGGGCAGAATATCCGGCGCGGGTGGCGCAACCGGTGTCGGCAGTGCCGCAATCAAAGCAGGAGCAGATACCGGCGCTTCATCCTTTGACTTCAGCAATTTCTGCACGCCCTTGATCGTATAGCCGTCGCGGTTCAGCGATTGGTCAATGCGGCGGACGAGCGCGACATCTTCGGGCCGATAATAGCGGCGGTTGCCCGCGCGGGTCAGCGGGCGCAGCTGCGGAAAACGCGTTTCCCAATAGCGCAGGATATGCTGCGGCAGGCCAAGTTCCGCCGACAATTCGCCGATTGTGCGAAAAGCAGATGCGCTCTTTGGTTCAGCCATCGATACAAATCCTGTTTACGCGACTAACGACCCTTGACGATCCGCTCCCGCATGGTCTGGCTGGCGCGGAAGGTCAGCACGCGGCGCGGCGAAATCGGCACTTCGACACCGGTCTTGGGATTGCGGCCAATCCGCCCCGTCTTGTCGCGGAGCAGAAAGCTGCCAAAACCCGAAATCTTGACATTCTCCCCCTTCGAAAGCGCCGCCGACATCTCATCCAAGATGTTTTCGACAAGGCCCGATGAGTCGGCGCGCGACAGGCCAATCTGGCGGTGAAGTTTTTCGGTGAGGTCAGCGCGGGTGAGTGTGCCGGTAGCAGCCATGAGGAATGTCCCGTAAGTCGTTTATATGACGCATCTTATCGTGATGCACGGTGACGTCAACTTGTGAGGGCTACCAACGGATTGCCGCCGCGCCCCAAGTGAACCCGCCGCCCATGGCTTCGAGGACGACCAAATGCCCCGGCTGGATACGTCCGTCGCGCACGGCCTGGTCGAGCGCAAGCGGCACTGATGCGGCAGAGGTATTGGCATGTTGGTCAACAGTGACGACGACTTTGGCAGGATCGAGGCCGAGCTTTTTGGCGGTTGCGTCAAGAATGCGGGCATTCGCTTGATGCGGGACGACCCAGTCGACATCGGCCGCAGTCAGCCCCACGGCGTCGAGCGTTTCGGTAAGCACATTGGCGAGGTTAGTGACGGCATGTTTGAAAACCGCTGGTCCCTGCATGCGCAGCTTGCCGACAGTGCCAGTCGTTGACGGCCCGCCATCGACATAAAGCAGCTGGTTGTGGCGGCCATCGGCATGGAGTTTTGCTGACAGGACGCCCCGCCCATCCTCGACACCGCCGAGCACAATCGCGCCTGCGCCATCGCCGAACAGGACGCACGTTCCGCGGTCTTCCCAATCGAGAATGCGGCTGAAAGTTTCCGAGCCGATGACGAGCGCCGTCTGCGCCGATCCTGCGCGGATCATACTTTCGGCGACCGACAGCGCGTAGAGAAAACCCGAGCAGACCGCGGCAACGTCAAACGCAACGCAATCATTGATGCCAAGCATCGCTTGAATCTTCGTGGCACTTGCGGGGAACGTCTGGTCGGGCGTGGCGGTGGCCAGGATGATGAGGTCAATGGCGGACGCCTCGAGGCCCGCCGCGTCCAGCGCTTTCCGCGCCGCATCCGTGCCCAGCGATGCAGTCGTTTCATCGTCCCCCGCAATGTAGCGCGACCGGATGCCCGTGCGCTCGACGATCCATTCGTCCGACGTGTCAACGGTTTCGGCGAGTTCGGCATTGGTGACACGGCGTTTGGGCAGTGCCGACCCCGTGCCCAAAACCGCCGCGCGTTTCATTTTGCGGCGACCGCGCTCGACAGCGATTTGTGTCCGGCAAATTGTTCAAGGTCTTCGGTGATCCGCCGTGTGATGTCGTTGGCAACGAGCTTTGCCGCGACACCAATCGCGTTCGCAATTCCCTTTGTATTCGCCGACCCGTGGCTTTTTACGACCACGCCGTTGAGGCCTAAGAACACCGCGCCATTATGGTTGTTGGGATCAAGATGATGCCGCATCAACTCAGTCGCGGGGCGTGACACAAGAAAGCCGAATTTCGAGCGGATCGAACTGGTGAACGCGCGGCGCAGCAGATCAGTGACGAACCGCGCCGTGCCCTCCATCGTTTTCAGCGCGATATTGCCGGTGAAGCCGTCGCACACAACCACGTCAGTCAGGCCGCGCGAAATTTTGTCACCCTCGATAAAACCTTGGAACGCCATGTGCAATTCGGGTGCGGCGCGAAGCTGGGCAGCAGCATCCCTGATCTCATCTGTGCCCTTTTGCTCTTCCGAACCGATGTTCAAAAGCGAAACGCGCGGGCGAGCGATGCCCAGTGCGGTGCGCGAATAGGCCGCGCCCATCACCGCAAACTCGATCAAATTTCGCGTATCGCACTCTGTATTCGCACCGAGATCAAGCATGACGAAATCTTTATCACCAAGGCTGGGCAGCAAGGCGGCAAGCGCTGGCCGGTCAATCCCCGGCATCGTGCGCAGCGCCAGTTTCGCCATGGCCATCAACGCACCGGTATTGCCCGATGAAACCGCAGCGCCTGCCTGTCCGGTTTTTACGGCGTCAATGGCAAGGCCCATTGAAGTGGTCTTGGCGCGACGGATGGCTTGCGACGGCTTTTCGCTGCCGTCGATTACATCCGGCGCATGAATGATGTCCGATGCGGCGGACAGGTTCGGATGATTTTCGAGGCCCGCGCGGATGGCGGGTTCATCACCAACGAGAAGGAAGGTCAGGCCCGGCCATTGCCGCCGCGCCTGCGCCACGCCTGCGAGCATTGCCGCCAGCCCTTCGTCACCGCCCATCGCGTCGATGGCGAGCCGTGGGCTATTCGTCACGCGCGTCGCCCTCCCCGGTTAATCGGTCGAATCAGCCTGCGACCGAAAGGATCTCGCGGCCGTTATAATGGCCGCATGCCGAACACATATTATGTGGACGCTTAAGCTCGCCACAGTTCGGGCATTCCTGAAACGATGCAACAGTCAGGGAATCATGCGAACGGCGCATGTTGCGCTTCGACGGGGTGGTTTTTCTCTTTGGAACGGCCATTTCGGCACCTGTCTCACTTCAAACAAAAACGGGATAAGCGGACACGGGTGCCCGGTGGTGAGCGCGCCCTATACCGATTCCCCTAAGAGTTGCAAGGTTGTGCGCCGCATGCCACGTTGCAAATCGAAACCAGAGGGGACGTTTATGATTTTGCCGATTACGCTGACCGCCGCCGGGGCCGCCGCGATTATCAATATCTGGCTTGCGCTGCGCGTCGGGCAAAAGCGGATGGCGAACAAGATTTCAATCGGTGACGGTGGAAATCAAACCCTGATTGCGCGGATGCGCGCGCACGCGAATTTTACCGAATATACGCCCTATGTGCTGATCCTGATCGGCCTCATTGAAATGGCGACCGGGACAAGCACCTGGCTGTGGATTGTGACTGGCATTTATCTGCTGGCGCGCGTGGCGCACGGTGTCGGCATGGATTTGGTCGAGGGCGAAAGCAAGCTGCGCATGTTCGGCATTCTGGCGACGATGCTCGTGCTATTGGGGCTCGGTATTTATGCGTTGACCATCCCCTATCTGGCGGGGCCGAAAGTCACCGCGACCGAAGTCATACCCGCCGGCTAACGCGAAGCGCCGGGCACCCACAGGACATCGTCGGCGCCATTATTGTTGGCGACGCGCGCCATTGTGAACAAATGGTCCGACAGGCGGTTAAGATAGGCCAGCGCCTGCGTGCTAAGCCCCTCAGCCGCCACCGCACTGCGTTCCGCGCGGCGCACGGCGGCACGGGCAACGTGCAGGTTCGCGGCCAGCGCCGATCCACCGGGCAGAATGAAACTCCCTAGCGGGGCAAGCCCCGTATTCATCGCGTCAATCTCGCCCTCAAGCCGCGCCACTTGTGCGGGCACAATGCGCAACGGCTCCCACCCGAAATCACCGTCGGGTGTGGCGATGTCGGCACCCAGATCGAACATATCATTCTGGATCGTGCGCAGCGTCTTGAGCACGTCGCCGTCAGCATGCAGCGCCGCGACACCAATCAAACTATTCGCTTCGTCAACATCACCAATCGCCGCCATCAACGCGGATGACTTCGCCACGCGGCTCCCATCGACGAGGCCCGTCGTGCCGTCGTCGCCGGTCTTGGTGTAAATCTTGTTGAGCTTGACCATTATCCCTGCCGCGATAGCAGCAACAGCAGCATCACAAGGACAACCGCGCCCGCTTGGAAGCCGACGCGCATAAACATGGCTTTGTTCTGGCGCTCCGCCGACCGGCTGACCCCACCATCAGGCGAGTTCAGATCAGCTTCGGTCGTTTGCAGGAAAGCAACGATCCCTTTGATCAGGGCGAAAAGGGTTCCGCCCATGGCAAGAACGATGAGGATGATGAGAAGCGTAGACATCACCGTTATTTAGGGGCTGTCGAAGCTAAAGCCAATGGGCAGGCGGCCCCCGCGCAGATCATTTGCGAGTGAAAGCCCATCCATCCCGTCCGCACGCATATCTGCAAGGCTTACCGATCCTGCGCGCTTGGCAAGACGCTTGCCGTCGGGCCCGCAGATCAGCGGATGGTGGTGGTAGCGCGGAGTCGGCAGGCCCAGCAGGCGTTGCAGGACACGGTGCACATCGGTTGCCGTTTCAAGGTCATGCCCACGCACAACATCAGTCACGCCTTCAGCTCCATCGTCAACGGTGACAGCAAGATGATAGCTTGCGAGTGCATCCTTGCGTGTGACCACGACATCGCCCCACGCTTGGGCGGGGTCATCGGCATCCGCCGCTTTGGCCATGTCGAGTCGCCATGCTGCTAGTCCCTCAACCACGCGCCCCTTACATGTGCCTGGATAAACTGGCGGCCTATCGCCCTGCGGCGCGCTGGCGCTGGTGGCGATTTCAGCGCGGGTGCATATACATGGGTAGAGCAAGCCGAGTGCCCGGCACTGACTCAACGCGGCATCATATCGCGCCGCATGGTCCGATTGTATGCTTGACGCGTCCCAATCGAGGCCGAGCCAGCGAAGATCATCGAAAATCGCTTCGACAAATTCAGGTCGACAGCGCCCACCGTCAATATCTTCGATCCGGATCAGAAACCGACCCCCACCCGACCGCGCTAGATCATGCGCGATTACGGCCGAATAAGCGTGGCCCAGATGCAACATGCCGGTTGGCGAAGGCGCAAACCGTGAAATGGGCTGTTGACCGAGAGTCGCTCCCTGTGCTGTCATACGCATGTCACCAATGGGCTCCACGGGCGCCGAAGACACGAAAGGGATTTGGGTAACGCATGTACCACCCCGACCTTATCCGCCATCCAGACGGGTGTCCGGCGCTTGTCCTGAACGCTGACTACACGCCACTCAGCTATTACCCGTTGAGCGTGTGGCCGTGGCAGACCGCGGTCAAGGCCGTGTTTCTCGACCGGGTGGACATTGTCGATCATTATCAGCGCGAAGTGCATTCGCCGACACATACCATGAAATTGCCGTCGGTCATTGCGCTCAAATCGTACGTCAAACCGTCGCAGCATCCCGCTTTCACGCGGTTCAACGTGTTCCTGCGCGACCGGTTTCAGTGCCAATATTGCGGTGTCGGCAATGACCTGACGTTCGATCATGTCGTCCCGCGAGCCTATGGCGGGCGCACGACATGGGAAAATGTGACGACCGCATGCGCGCCGTGCAACTTGAAAAAAGGCGGGCGCACCCCGCGCGAGGCCAAGATGGGGCTCCACATCGCGCCGATCCGCCCGACAAGCTGGCAATTGCAGGATCATGGCCGAGGGTTTCCGCCCAATTTCCTGCATGATAGCTGGCGCGACTGGCTGTATTGGGATACGGAGTTGTTGGCTTAGTTGCGTTCGGCCTGAGTGACGTCATGCGCAGCGGGGAGGCGCCCAGCCAATGTCGGATCATCCGGGCGAACCCGCCGTCAAAAAGCCCGCAACGCTTTTCCTGAGCTATAGCCGTGCGGACCGTATGGTTGCGGAGAAACTTGGTACCGCGCTGAAAAATGCCGGCTTCGAAGTGTGGTGGGACGCGCTGATCGAAGGTGGCGCGGTCTTTACGAAATCAATCGAGACGGCGTTGAACGCGGCGGATGTGGTTATCGTCTTGTGGTCGCAAGCATCGGTGCAATCGGACTGGGTCCGTGACGAGGCGGGACGCGGGCGCGACCGCAAACGGCTGGTGCCGGTCTCGATTGACGGCACCGAACCCCCGCTGGGGTTTCAGCAATATCATGCAATTGATCTGAGCCAGTGGCACGGGCAGGGCGACGAGGCCGAATTCGTGCGACTGTTGCAAAGCATCGCAAGCACGTCCGGACGGCCGGTGGTGCTGCCGTCGAAAATCCGGTCGAAGCCGATGGTCGCACGGCGTGGCGTGCTGGTTGCCGGGCTTGGCGTAACGGCAATCGCAGCCGGTGGTGGTGGATTTCTCGCATGGAAATCGGGGCTATTTGCCGGTGATCCAGCCGTGTGGAGCATCGCTGTCCTCCCGTTCAAAAACCTTAGCGGCGATCCGGCGCAGCTTTATTTCTCCGACGGCCTGACCGAGGAAGTGCGCTCGGCACTGACGCGCAACAATGCGTTGCAGGTGCTCGCAGCCACATCGTCCGAAACCGCCCGCGACCACAAGGATGACGCCAAGGCCATCGCGCGAAAGCTCGGCGTCGCGTTCCTGCTTGAAGGAAGCATCCGCCGGGCAGGCGATGTCGTTCGCATTGCTGCCGAGCTGACCGACGGCAAGACGGGGTTCAGCAAATGGTCGAACACCCTTGATCGCAAAATGGCTGATATTTTCGCCGTGCAAAGCGAAATTGCGCACACCGTAACCGAAGCACTGTCGGCGACAATCGCAACGGCGTCTCCGGCACCCGGCGGCACGAAGAATGTGGCTGCTTATGAGGCGTTTCTGAAAGGGCGGGCGGTGTATTTCGATTCGACTGACGAGGCGGGTGAGCGCGCGGCAGTGGCCCTTTTTGATCAGGCGCTGTCGGCGGACCCCAAATTCGCCGACGCGCATTCCATGCGGTCGCACTTGTTGCGAAGTCTCGCCTCTCAATATGCAACGGGCGAGGATTTGCCGCGCCTTTATGATGCGTCGATTGCGGCCGCGCAGACGGCGGTGTCGCTGGCACCCGACCTTGCCGATGCCCAGATGGAGTTGGCGGAAGCCATCTGGACTGCGCGGATGAGCGCATCGGCGGCACGGCCTTATTTTGACAAGGGCTATGCGCTTGGCCGCGGCGACGCCAATATCGCCCTCATTTACGCGCGTTTTTGTGCACGCACCGGTCGCGATAATGAGGCGCGCGAGGCCATCGCGCGCGCGCTCACGCTCGATTCGCTGAATGCGCGGGTCCACCGCGTGGCGGGCATCGTGAATTATGCGGGACGGCGCTATGCGGACGCGCTGCCCCCGTTGCGGCGCGCGCTCGCGTTGAAGCCCACGATTGGCAACGGTCATTATTACCTTGGCGCTGCGCTCTATCAGCTCGGGCAGTTTGCGGAGGCACGCACTGCCTTTATCGCTGAGCCACAATCGCTGTTTGGCCAGTCAGGCTTGGCGATTGTCGAACACCGGCTGGGCAATGTGGCTGCTGCGAGAGCGGCAATGGCGCGGCTTATCAAGGAACATGGCGACGCCGGGCTTTACCAGCAAGCCGAAGTGCTGGCGCAATGGGGCGAGAGTGATGCCACGCTGACCACGCTCGAACGGGCGCTGGCCGCCCGTGATGCCGGGCTGACTTATATGCTGACTGACCCGATGCTCGATCCCGTGCGCAAAAGCCCGCGCTTTGCGGCGCTGTTGAAAGTGACGGCTTAAGAATCGGGCGGCTAAGGCTCAATAACGACGAGCGCCTCTGCGCCGCCTTCAACGGCGGCGCTTACCAAGCGGCGATCAAAAGTCACCAGCGTTCCGCGGCGGCGAACCGCCAATGCCAGCAAGTAGGTATCGGTAAGGTTATTCGATGATGGGATTGTTATGAGTTCGGGAACCGGGGTGGTGCTGACGAGGCTAAAATCATCGGGCCAGAAGACGTGCCCCGGCAGCGCTATGAGGGCTCGCAAAGCATCAGCGACATAAGAGATTGAGCCGGGAAAGTTTCGGTAACGCGGGTGACCGACAATGCGGAGAACGCCGTTCTCCGTTATTGGACACGTTGCCCAGCCCTCAGAATGATGTTCTTCAAACCAGCTTTGCGCGCTTTGCGTCGTCACATGTTGCTGATCTATCAGCGCAATCAACACATTGACGTCGAGCAGAGTCGTCAAGGCAACTCGTCGCGGAGCATGTTGACATGCTCCATCGTGATCACAGCGTCCGGATTTGTGACGGGGATCATGGGTATGCCATTTGCGCGGCGCAGAACTTTTCGCGTCAAGGAATTGCGCGCCAGATCGGAAAGGACCGCGCCAACGGTTGTGCGTTGATGGTTTGCAAGCTCGCGAACGCTCGCAAGCACGTCATCGTCGATTGTGACCGTCGTTCGCATGCATCATACATAGCGCATCACGCATCAAACATCAATCCGCCATTGAATAAGGCCCACCCCGTTCCAGAGCACGTTGATACGCATCGCGCCCCTGAAACCGTTTCACCCACGCGCCGATATTCGGGTGTGTTGCATGCAATCCATAGCGCCCCGCGACTTCGCCGACGAAGCTCATCTGGATATCCGCGCCCGACAGCGCACCGCCGACCAGCCAGTCCTGCCCCGCCAGCGACGTCTCGACATAGCCCAAATGCAACGCAATCTCGCTTTCGATGCGCGGTTGCAGCGGGGCCGCGCCTTCGCCGAGCATGCCGCAATAGAGCTTGAGCATCAGCGGTAGCATGGCCGACCCCTCGGCATAATGCAGCCATTGCACATAGGCTTCATAATCGGCGCTGTCGGTCGCGGGCTGAAGCGCACCGCCGCCATGCTTGCGGATCACATGGTCGATGATCGCCCCCGATTCGATGATCGTGGCGTGCCCATCGGTGAGGACGGGCGATTTTCCCAGCGGATGCACCGCTTTCAGCTCGGGCGGGGCGAGTCGGGTCGCCGTATCGCGGGCATAGAATTTTATGTCATAGGGCAAGCCTAGCTCTTCGAGCAGCCACAATATCCGCTGTGAGCGGGACTCGTTGAGATGGTGGATCGTGATCATTGGTTGCTCCTTTGTCCCCCCTCGTGCCGCGTCTGCGCGCGCTTGGCAATTGACGCTACGGCTTGTGCAGTGCAGCATAAAGAAATGGCCAGTCCCGCACCGATCACGCAAAACCCCGACATCCGTTTTCTCGGCCGCATTCTGGGCGATGTGATCCGCGAACTCGGGGGAGAAACGCTTTACAAGCGCACTGAATATATCCGCTCGACCTCTGTTGACCGCCATCGTGGTGTCGAAGGGGCCGACGCGGTGGACAGCGGCCTCGAAGCACTCAGCCTTGATGAGACACTCGATTTTGTGCGCGGGTTCATGCTGTTTTCGATGCTCGCTAATCTGGCCGAGGACCGGCAGGGCGTGGCAGTCGAGACCGGCGCGGACGTTGCGCATGTCGCGGCGACGCTGGCGGCGCATGGCACCGATGCCGAAGCGGTTTGCGCGATGCTCGGCGATGCGCTGGTCATGCCCGTGCTGACCGCGCACCCGACCGAAGTGCGGCGCAAGTCGATGATCGATCACCGCAACCGCATTGCGACGCTGATGGCGCTGCGCGACGCGGGTGCGACCGAAACCGAAGATGGCGATGCGGTCGAAGCAGCGATTGCGCGACAGATTGCTTTGCTGTGGCAAACGCGGCCATTGCGGCGTGAACGGCTTTATGTCGCCGACGAAGTCGAGAATGCGCTGGCGTGGATGCGCGATGTGTTTTTGCCCACGTTGCCCGCTTTGTATGCCCGCTGGGACCGGGCATTGGGGCATCGCACGGCGTCTTTCCTGAAACTGGGCAGCTGGATTGGTGGCGACCGTGATGGCAACCCCAATGTCGTTGCGGCGTCGCTCGACCTCGCGCTGGGGCGAGCCGCGGAAACCGTGCTGGGCTCCTATCTGGACGCGGTCCACGCGTTAGGGGCGGAGCTTTCGATTTCGACGGAGCTGGCCGATGTCGATGCCAGCGTCCTCGCACTTGCCGAGGCGAGTGGCGACAATGCGCCGAGCCGCGCCGACGAGCCCTATCGCCGCGCCGTGTCGGGCATTTATGCGCGGCTGGTCGCGACGTTCGAAGCGGCCGTTGGCAAGGCACCGCCGCGTCCATCGGCATTGACAGGCCAAGCCTACCCCGACCCCCAGGCCTTCCGCGCTGACCTTCGCGCGCTTGCGAAAGCGCTCGAGAAAGGGCCACTCTCGACCGGCGGCGCACTCGGGCGGTTGATCCGCGCAGTGGACGTGTTCGGGTTCCACCTTGCCACGCTCGATCTGCGCCAGAACAGCGACGTACATGCGCGAGTGGTGGGCGAACTCCTAAAAGTCGCTGGCGTCGAAGCAAACTATGCCAGCCTTGATGAACCCGCGCGCATTGCGCTCCTCCGCCGCGAACTCGCCAGCCCACGTCCGCTGTCTGGGCCCAACCTGTCTTATGGTGACGAAACCACCTCCGAAATGGCGATCTTCGCGGCTGCAGCCGAAGCGCGCAAACGACATGGCGACGCGGCGATTGTCCGCGCGATCATCTCAAAAGCCGACAGCGTTTCGGACTTGCTCGAAGTTTACATCCTGTTGAAGGAAGCGGGCCTTTACGCGTCCGGTCGGGCCGACATCATGGTCGTGCCGTTGTTTGAAACTATCGGCGATCTGGAGGCCGCGCCCGCGATCATGACTGACTTCTTTGCGCTGCTTGAAATGGCGGCGCTGGCCGTGGCGGCGGGGCATCAGGAAGTGATGGTCGGCTATTCGGATTCGAACAAGGACGGCGGTTACTTGACCTCTACATGGAGCCTGTATCAAGCGAGCCTTGCACTCGCGCCGGTATTTGAAAAGGCGGGGACGGCCATGCAGCTTTTCCACGGGCGGGGCGGGGCGGTGGGTCGCGGGGGAGGCTCATCGTTCGCCGCCATCCGCGCGCAGCCGCCGGGCACCGTCAAGGGCCGCATCCGCATCACCGAACAGGGCGAAGTCATTGCCGCCAAATATGGCTCCCGTGAATCCGCCGCGATCAATTTGGAGGCAATGGCCGCCGCGACGATCCTGGCCAGCATGGAACCCGAAGCGCTGTCGACCGCCGATACTAAGCGCTTCACCGGCGCGATGGACGAAATCTCCAACGCCGCCTTCCGCGCCTATCGCGGGTTGGTTTACGAGACCGAAGGCTTCCGCACGTTCTTTCGTGAAATGACGCCGATTGCCGAGATTGCGACGCTCAAAATTGGCTCACGTCCCGCCAGCCGGACCAAGTCGGACGCCATCGAAGACCTGCGCGCCATCCCCTGGGTGTTCAGCTGGGCACAGGCGCGCGTGATGCTCCCGGGTTGGTACGGCGTTGGCGCAGCGCTCGAGGGGTTTGCTGACAAGGCATTGCTTAAAGACATGGCGGCGGGCTGGCCGTTCCTGCAATCAGTGCTCGGCAATATGGAAATGGTGCTCGCCAAATCGGATATGGCCATCGCCGCGCGCTATGCGGGCCTTGTCAGCGACCGAATGGTAGGGGACGCGATTTTCGCGCGGATCAAGGGAAGCTGGCAGCGGTCGCACGACCAATTGCTGATCGCGACGGGGCAGGATCGGTTGCTCGCGAACAACCCCAATCTCGACGCCTCGATCCGCTTGCGCATGCCCTACATCGAGCCACTCAATCTGCTCCAGATCGAACTCCTCAAACGGCACCGTAGCGGGGACAATGACCAGCGGATTGCCGAAGGAATCCAGCTGTCGATCAACGCAATTGCGACTGCGCTGCGCAATTCGGGGTAGCGGCAGCGCGGTGTCTGATGGAGTTTGCGAGAGTGGTCGCTTGATGCAATCGCGCAACGTCACCGTAATACCGTAACCTGCTTAACCAAGGACAATGGCCGCACCACAACCTGCGGCTTTGTCCAGCGCATCGTATTCCGGTCGCGGACGAACGCGCCCAGCCTTGCGGCGACAATGCGCCGCTCCATGGGCGGCAAGGCAATGGGATTTTGCTCAGCCGGATCTTTGACCAGATCATAGGCAAAGGGTTGATCCTCAAGGCTCGACAGGATGTATTTCCGATTGCCTTCGCGGTATCCCGCCATGCGTCCCGCGGACAGCGCGGTGAAATAGGCGCGGGGTTTGCGCTTTTCGGCAAATAGGCTTTGCCCTTGCCACTCGGCAGGTGTCGGTAGCCCAAGCAATCCCGTTATCGTCGGCGCGAGGTCAATCGTGCTGCCCAGCGTGTTGACGACCACATCGTTGGCCAAGGTCGGCGCACTGATCAGCATCGGGATGCGGACCTGTTCATCATGCAGCGATGTCCCGTGGTAGAAGAGCCCATGTTCGCCAAAAGCCTCGCCGTGATCCGCCATCAAAATGATGACCGTGTTGTCCATCAGATTGCGCGCTTCGAGTGACCGCAGCACTTTGCCGATTGCTGCATCGGTGTCTCGGACCGCTTCGGCATGGCGGTCGGCGGATCGACCTTGCGTCCCGTCCAGCGGTTGCCGCTTGATGAAATAGGGTGTGTGCGGATTGGTCAACCAAACCCACAGGAAGAGAGGGGACGGCGGCGCTGCATCAATCCAGCGCGCGGCGGCATTTGCAATGCAATCGTCGCCGACATGCGTGTAAATCGCGCGGACGGCATCATCATTGGGTCCGCACGACAAGCTGTAACTGTCTTCGATTTTCGAAAATCCACGGCCTTTGAGGAAATCATTCACGCCGTCATAGGCAAGCTCGCCCGACATGAAATGCGCTGATGTGTAGCCGTTTGCCGCCAGCACGGCAGGAAGCGTCGGCACGTCGCGACCAACCCATTCTTTCATGCTGTTCGTCAAGGGCTCGTTTGATGCATAGACCGATCCGAGCATGACGCGGAGCGCTTCGGTCGAGCTCGGATAATTTGTGTAGAAATTATCATAGGCAATGCTGCGCCGGTAAAGCTGCGCCAGATTTGGGTATTGATCCCGTCGTTTCAGAACATAGTCGCGCGACATGCGCTTTAGAGGCACACTGTCGAGCGTTATCAGGACGATGTTCATGCCCATGCAGCACGCATCAACCGCGGGATGGGGTGCCGCGCGCCAGTCCTGTTCGCCGATTTGCGCCTCGGCTTGCGGATCGACGCCGGGTTCACCCGCCAGCAAGCGCTGCGTCGCGGATGGAAACAACGCATTGTTGAGGGCACCGGCAATGGGGCTGCGCGTTTTGTAGGTTCTTGAAAAGCTGTCGACAGGGGCGGGGAGCGCAACGCTCATGCCGCCGGTCGTCAAGGCAATCGCGGCGGCAAACATCGCATAGGCTTTGACGTCTTTCCCGATCAACCGGTGAAGCATCAGCGCGACAAGCGGCACCACGATCAAGCATATGATAATCAAGATCACTTTGCTGCGCGTCATGATACTGGTCAGGATTGTCATGATTGTGCTGCTGTTGCTCGGGTTCACTTGGCCGAACCAATTGAGATCGAGAACTGCGCCGATCGAATGAATGCTGACCACGTTCGATGTGACCACGGCGATGAATGCAAAATAGACGATCGCAAAAATGGCGTCGATGATCGTGCGCCGTTTGCCCATCCCGCGCCCGCCTGCCGCGCGTGCAAACCAATGCAGGCAGATCAGCACAAGCAACACGCAAGTGTCCTGAAACGTCGATGCCAGCGCCAGCCAAAAATCGCGCATTGTCCAAAATGTCGCCATCGTCGGCGGAAACCAGATGGCGAGCCGACACATGATCACCGCGAAAACCGCACTGAGCGCAAGCGCGCTGCTGGCATTCGCCGCCACTGTCGATGCCGTATTGGAGAAGCGGGTGGAACCCCGTGATTCGTCGGTCATTCGAATAGGGGATTCGCGCGCGGCAATGACATCATTGGGCATGTAGCTCGCGAAACGGGCGTCGTCGCCCGATAAATCTGGCTGCTGTCCGGCTAAACGCGATCAGAGATGTCGGCGCGGTTATGCGGATCAACGCACTCTTGAAAGCGCGCTGCGACATGCCCAGATTAATTCGACAGGCCGGGCCCCTCTGATCGTTGCATTGCGGCGGTGATGTCGGACTGCATCATTTAGAGGAGTTCGATATGACCAATGCTGCCGTCGGAATGCCATGCCCCGTGTGCAAAGTGCCGCTGACCATGAGCGAGCGCCAGGGCGTCGAGATCGATTACTGCCCGCAATGCCGCGGCGTCTGGCTCGATCGCGGCGAGCTCGACAAGATCATCGAACGCAGCGCGAACGAGAACGCGCCCCCGCCCGTCGCGGCACCCCCGCCCCAACAAATGGCCCCGCCGCCTTCAGGCTATGCCAACCCCAGCTATGGCTATGCCCAGCCGTCCAAATATCCTTACGGCAAGCGCAAGAAGTCGTTTCTCGAGGATTTATTTGATTAGGCGTGGGGCACAGGGATCGGCCTTGGGCAGTCTAGTCACGCGCCTTTTCAAAAGTTAGTCAAAAGTTAGTCCAAGGAGTCCTGATAATCCGCCAAATTCGGCCTTGACGCTGCGTTGGCGCGTTTGGCCTGTGCCAAGGAGCGTTCGAGCGCGACATTCACGGGTTCGGCCATAAAATCATAATCAGCGCCGAAGGCATCTTGGCGGTAATGACGAGGCAATTCACCGTCGAGAATATCCGCAACCTGCATCGCGCTGATCGGGTCATTGTGCGGAGCCATCAATTGCGGCGCGGCGGGCATGGCGGGTTCGAGGCGTGCCATGGCGTCGGGAAGCGACGGCGCAAGCGGTGCCGCCGGCTCATTCGCCAGCCGCGCGTCATGATTGGCAAAGCGGTAACGCTCGGGCTGGTGCGCGCGCAGGAGAAACATGAGCAGCCGGTCATTATAGCGACGGCGCGGCTCCATGGGATCGCCGTTCGCGTCATACTCGATTTTCTCCGCAACGCCGTTAAGCGCACGTTCGAAGGCGACGTCGACAAGGCGCAGCGACGCCTGCTGGACCGCGGCATCCCACGCGGCGGCGAAATTTTCCGCGCCGGGTGAACGGCGCAGGCGGTAACAGGATTGTTCGGACATGCCCGTCATCCGCGCTGCATCCTTCACTGATCCTGTATCAGCAAGCCGAGCAATGAAATCGCACTGCCGCTCGGGCGACCAGCCATCGGCGCGGCGTTTGCGAAGGACGGGCACCCACTGATAGTCAGCCGGATCGAAGCCGTGAGCGTCGATCTCGGCTTCGATCTCCGCAGGGGTCGGGTTGTAATCCGGATTGGCGACCAGCGCGGTCGTCGGCTTCGGAGCGGGGATTTCCGGATCCTCGAATCCGGGCGGGAAAGGTGATTTTGTCATGAACCTATTTGGAACACAACGGGGGCGTGTAGGAAAGGGGTTTCTTTGTTGATCTTGACATTGGACAGATTGTTGTCCAATGAATGTGTCATGCAAGCCATCAGCTATTCCGAAGCCCGCGAGAATCTCAAATCGGTGATCGACAAAGTCGTTGCCGACCGCGCCCCGATTGCGATCACGCGGCAGCGGGGGGAAGGCGTCGTCATCATTTCCGAGAGTGAATGGGCCGGGATGGAGGAAACGCTTTATCTGCTGGCGTCGCCCGCCAATGCGAAACACCTGATGGACGGTATCAAGGAGCTTGATGCCGGTCGCGGTGAAGTGCACGAGCTAATTTTTCCTTGAACGTCGTTTTTCGGCTGGCCGCTTGGCAAGACTATCTCGGTTGGCAGGCTGAAGACACAAAGACTTTAGCGCGTA
>JANMPU010000063.1:0-44159 GCA_031369985.1 Sphingomonas sp.
GTCACCGTGACGGGGTAGGCACCACCATTCGGTTGCGATGCGTTCTTGTCGATAGTGCCGGTGATGAGACCGGTGGCGGGGTTGATCGTCAAACCGTCGGGCAAACCACTGGCGGTGAAGCTGAGCGTATCGCCGTCAAGATCAGTGAAATTGCCCGCGACCGGGACCGAAACATTCGCCGCATCGACATTATTCTGCGCGGGAATCGAGCTGACCACTGTCGGCGCGTCGTTTACGGCGTTGACAGTCACGGTGACGGTCGCGGTTGAGGTGCCGCCTTGGCCATCGCTGATCGTATAAGTGATCGTATCGGTGCCGTTGAAGTTCGCCGCGGGGGTGTAAGTGATCGTGCCGTTGGCGTTGATCACCACTGTGCCATTCGGTGCGCTCGCACTAACCACCGTCAGCGGATCGCCGTCGGGATCAATGTCGTTGGTCAGGACCGGAATGATGACGGCTGTTTCTTCGTCGGTGGTCGCCGTGTCATTCGCCGCTGTTGGTGCGGGATTGGTGTCGGTCCAGCCGAAGGTCGATGTAACCGTGCCGCCCTTGCCGTCGTTCGCCGTTACAGTGACGCTGTAGACGCCGCCATTCGGTTGCGAAGCGCTGCGGTCAATCGTGCCGCTGATCACGCCGGTGGTCGCATTGATCGAAAGACCCGCAGGCAAGCCTGTTGCGCTGTAAGTGAGGACGTCGCCGTCGGGGTCGCTGAAGCTCGCAGCCGTGGGCACAGAAACGGTCGCACCATCAGGATTGGCTTGCGGCGCCAGCGGCGGATTGGCGACGGGCGCATCGTTGACCGGGGCCACCGTGACAGTGACGGTTGCGGTCGAGAAACCGCCTTTCCCGTCGCTGATCTGATAAGTGATCGTGTCGGTGCCGTTGAAATTCGCATTCGGCGTATAGGTGATCGTGCCATTCGGATTGATCACGACTGTGCCGTTCGGTGCCGTCGCTGAAACCACCGTCAGCGGATCACCATCAATGTCGGTATCATTGGCCAGAACCGAGACCGTGACCGGCGTATCTTCGTTCGTCGTGGCCGTGTCATTAGTCGCAACCGGCGGGTCATTGACCGGATCGACCGTGACCGTGACCGTCGCAGTCGATGTCCCGCCCTTGCCGTCGCTGATCGTATAAGTAATCGTGTCGGTGCCGTTGAAATTCGCGCGCGGTGTATAAGTCACGGTGCCGTCGGGGTTGATCACGACTGTACCGTTGAGCGCACTCGCAGCAGTAACGGTAAGAGGATCGCCATCAGGATCGCTATCATTGCCGAGGACCGGCACGGTGACTGGCGTGTCTTCATTGGTCCGCGCGGTGTCGTTGACCGCGACCGGCGCGTCGTTGACGCTGGTCACCGTAACAATCACGGCAGCGGTCGAGAACCCGCCATTGCCGTCGCTGATCGTGTAAATGATGCTGTCAGTGCCATTAAAATTGGCATTGGGGACATAACGCAGCGTGCCGTCCGGATTGATCGTGACCGTGCCGTTCGTCGCCGTTGCCGCTGTGACCGACAGGCGGTCACCATCGGGATCGGTGTCATTGGGCAGAACCGGGATCGTGACTGGCGTGTCTTCCGCTGTGGTCGCTGTGTCATTGACAGCGGTCGGCGCGGGGTTGGTGATTGTCCACGTAAAGGTCTGACTCGTCGCTAACCCACCCGGATCGGTGCCGGTCACAGTGACCGAGTAAACACCGCCACCCGGTTGCGAAGCGTTACGATCGATGGTGCCAGTGATTTTACCCGCTGCATCGATGCTGAGGCCGGCAGGCAGACCCGTTGCGGTGAAGCGCAATGTGTCGCCGTCACGGTCACTGAAAAAGCTGCTCGCGTCGATAGAAATCGGCTGATTGTCCTGATTGGTCGCGTTCGGCACGGGCACGGAGTCCGGGCGATCGTTCACGGCGCGCACCGTAATCGTGAGCGTCGCGGTTGCCACCGCCCCTCGGGTGTCGGTGATGTTATACGTGACCGTTGCAACCCCGGTGAAATCGGGATTGGGCGTAAACGTAACAGTGTTATCGCCGTTGATGACAACCGTGCCATTGGTCGCAATCGCACTGGTCACGCGTAACGGATCATTGTTCGCATCGGTGTCGTTCGACAACACGGCATAAGTGACCGCAGTGTCTTCGTTGGTAATCGTGACATCATCATTGGCCACCGGCGGAATGTTCTGGACGCGCCAGACAAAAGTGGCCGAGACTGTGACGCCGCTCGGGTCGGTTGCAAAGACGGTGACGGAATAATTGCCATCGCCGTTCGGGCCACCGTTAGACGAGCCTGCCGTCAGCGTGCCGGTGATCAGACCTGTGGCCGGATCAATCGAGAGTCCGGGCGGCAAGCCAGTTGCGGCAAAGCCAAGCACATCGCCGTCAAGATCGCTGAACGCGGGGCCAGTCGGCACCGAAATTGTCGAGATATCGGGATCGCTCTGATCGCCCAGACCCACGGTCGTCGGCGCGTCGTTGATCGGACGGACTGACACCGACACGGTTGCGGTCGAAACGCCACCTTCGCTGTCAGTGATCGAATAGATGATCGTGTCGCTGCCGTTGAAATTCGCGTTCGGCACATAGTTCAATGAGCCATCGGGATTGATCGTAACCGTCCCGTTGCCTGCGCTCGCGGCGGTAACAGTCAGCGGATCAGCATCGGGATCGCGGTCATTCGCCAGCACGTCGATACGCAGCGGCGTATCTTCATTGCCGCTCGCGGTGTCATTCGCGGCGACGGGTGCGGGATTGCTGACATTCCATGTGAAGGTCGAACTGACCGTGCCGCCTTTGCCGTCGCTTGCTGTGACGGTGACCGAGTAGACGCCGCCGTTTACCTGGCTTGCGCTGCGGTTAATTGTGCCGCTGATCACGCCGGTCACGGCATTGATCGCGAGGCCCGCCGGGAGCCCGGTTGCGCCAAATGTCAACACATCGCCATCGGGATCACTAAACGCACCCCCCACCGGCAAGCTGATGATTTGCCCATCAAGATTGGTCTGACCGTTCAGCGGCTTCGCCACCGGCAAGTCATTTATATCATTGACGGTAACAGTAACGATGGCAGTCGCGGTGCCGCCTTCGCGGTCAGTGATCTGGTATTTGATTGTGTCCGTCCCGTTGAAACCGGGCTCTGGCGTGTAAGTCAGCGTCCCGTCGGGATTGATCACGACCGTGCCGTTACCGGCGCTCGCATCAGTCACAGTCAGCGTGTCGCCGTCGGGATCCTTGTCATTGTCGAGCACACGGATATCAACCGGCGTATCTTCGGCGGTGGAGACATCATCGTCGGCCGCATCGGGGCCGGGATTGGTGACGGTCCACGCAAAGCTCGACGAGACTGTGCCCCCACGGCCATCGTCGGCCGTCACGGTGACCTTATAAACGCCGCCATTGGGCTGGCTGGCAGAACGGTCAATGGTGCCACTGATCACGCCCGTTACGGGGTCGATGGACAAGCCCGCTGGGAGCCCTATGGCGCTAAAACTAAGACGGTCGCCTTCAGGGTCCGAGAAAAATGCCGCGACCGGCACCGAAACGGCGTCCGCATCAAGATTGTCACGCGATGGCAATGTCTTGGCCACTGGCGCATCGTTCACTGCCGTAACCGTAACCGTCACGATGGCCTTCGCAAATCCACCCTGCCCGTCGCTGATCTGGTATGTGATCGTATCCGTGCCGTTGAAATTGCCATTGGGCACATAACGCAGCGTGCCATCACCGTTAATCGTCACCGTCCCGTTTGCCGCACTCGCCGACACGACCTTCAGCGGATCACCATCGGGATCGCGGTCGTTGCCCAGCACATTGATGGCCGGAATCGGCGTATCTTCGCTCGTCGTTGCGGTATCGTTTGCGGCGGTTGGTCCCGGATTGGTTACGGTCCATGTGAACTTCTGCGCGGCAGAGAGACCTCCGGCGTCGGTCGCTGTTACAACAACCGTGTAAACGCCACCGCCCGTCTGGCTCGCCGAACGGTCAATCGTCCCGCTGATCACCCCCGTCGTTGTGTTGATTGACAGACCCGCCGGCAGTCCGGTCTGGCTATAAGTCAGCGTCGGATTGTCGATGTCGGTAAACCCGCCCGCCGTCGCCACCGAAATGCCTGATGCGGCGTCCAGATTGGTCTGCGGCGGCAATGTGCCAACCGGCACCGGCGGATCGTTGACCGCGCCGACTGTAACAGTGACTGTCGCTGTTGACGTGCCGCCCTGCCCGTCACTGATCGTGTAAGTGACCGTGTCGGTACCACTGAAGTTTAGTCTCGGTGTGTATGTGATCGTTCCGCCTGCGTTGATCACGACCGTGCCATTGGCCGCACTGGCCGCCGTCACTGTCAGCGGATCGCCATCGGGATCGCTGTCATTCGCCAGCACGGCAACAGTAACCGGCGTGTCTTCGGTCGTCGACGCCGTATCATCCTTCGCCACCGGGCCTGGATTCGTGACGGTCCAGCGGAATGCTTGCGTCGCGGACAGACCACCAGCGTCGGTTGCGGTCACAACAATGTTGTAAACGCCACCCGCGACCTGGCTCGCCGAGCGGTTGATGGTGCCGCTGATTACGCCCGTCGTTGCGTTAATCGTCAGGCCCGCTGGCAGGCCCGTCGCCGAATAAGTCAGCGTTGCATTGTCGATGTCGGTAAACCCACCCGCTGTCGCCACCGAAACCGCCGCCGCATCAAGATTAACTTGTGACGGCAACGTGCCCACCGGCACCGGCGCATCGTTGACAGCGGCCACAGTCACGATGACTTTCGCCGTCGATGTCCCGCCCTGCCCGTCACTGATCGTATAGGTGATCGTGTCGGTGCCGTTGAAGTTCGCGTTTGGCACATAGCGAAGCGTGCCGTCACCGTTGATCGTGACCGTGCCATTGGCAGCACTTGCGACCGTAACGGTCAGCGGATCACCATCGGGATCGCTGTCGTTGCCCAGCACATTAATGCTGGCAATCGCGGTGTCCTCATTGGTTGATGCGGTGTTATCGGTTGCAACCGGGGCGGGATTGGTGACGGTCCAGGTAAAGGCTTGGGTCGCGGTCAACCCTGCCGTGTCACGCGCGGTGACGACAACATTATAGAGTCCGCCCGCGACTTGGCTGGCCGAGCGATCAATCGTGCCCGTGATGACGCCCGTTGTCGCGTTGATCGAAAGACCCGCGGGAAGCCCGGTTGCGCTGTAAGTCAAAGTGGCATTGTCGACGTCGGTAAAGCCGCCCGCTGTGGCCACGGAAATGCCCGATGCCGCATCAACATTGGCACGCGGCGGCAAGGTGCCAACCGGCACTGGCGCATCATTAACAGCCGCAATCGTGACCGTGACGGTGGCCGTGGACGTGCCGCCGCGACCATCGCTGATCGTGTAAGTGATCGTATCGGTGCCATTAAAATTGGCATTGGGCGTATAAGTGATCGTGCCATTCGCGTTGCGCACAACGGTGCCATTAAGCGCGGTCGCCGCCGTCACCGTCAGCACATCGCCGTCAAGATCAGTATCGTTGGTCAGCACAGAAATGATGACGGGCGCATCTTCGTTTGTTGACGCTGTATCGTTCACCGCGACCGGCGGATCGTTGACTTCGGTGACTTTGATTGTGGACACCGCAAGGTTGCTGTTCAACGTGCCGTTGGTGAACGTCGCCGTGACGTTGCGGTCTACAGTGCTCGGGCGCTCGCTTGTGCTACTGAATAGCACGGCTGCAAATGCCGCCTGATAGGATGCCGCTGACGCTGCTCCTGTCAGATTGACCGTGATCCGTCCCGCAACGCTTGTATCGACCACACCGGTGATGCCGGTCGGCAACGAACCAATGCTCAGCACATCACCCGTTTGCGCATTGGTCAGGATGATCGTGCCGCTCTGAACCGTTCCGACTGGATTGGTGACAAGCACGTCGCTGTCCGTGACCGACAATGCCGATCCATTTTCAATATAAGTCTTAAGCGCCGACGTTCCTGCTGCCGTGCTGTCATTCGCGTCGAGATCGAGCCGCGGGACCGAAACCTGAACGGCAGTGCTGCCGAAATTGAAATCCTGGCTGCCGTCATGGTTGAACCCGGCCTGCGTCGACCCGGCATAATTCAGCTCATAGGTGATGTCCCAGCCATTGGTATTCAGCCAATCAAGCTGGATCGCCGAAATGGGCAATGGGGGTGAAGCCAGCTCGTTCTGTGTGCCAAAAGCGTTGATCGCCCCCGGCGTATTGACCACTTGGACGTCGGTCGTCGCCGTTCGCGTGTAGGACGACAGCGTCGCAGTATCGACGCGGATGGCTTCGCGCTGCGTCGTGCCCGTGAAAGGCACGCCGGTGCCGTCGATATCAGCAATCGTATAGCGGATGTCGGCAAAAACGGGCGTGTTTGTCCCCGCAACCACAAGTTCCCAACGGACTTTTGCCGTGCCGATGCCGGTCGTCAAACCACCGCTGGTCAATGTAAATGATGGGTCGTTCGTGCCCGCCGCGATCTGGTTAAACTGCAGCTTGGCATTGTTGGTCGTCGAAACAATTGTCGCTTTTAGATCGACAACCTGCCCATTGACGGTCGCGGCGTTCGACCAGCGCGCGATCGATCCCGCACCCTGTGCCGTTCCGACAGGGTTGACGATGGCGCCCGTCGAATCCCTGACAACCAGGCTGTTGACGCCCGGCGCAATGACCACGGGCGCAAGCAGCCCCTCATAATGGAATGAATAAAGCGTATCATGGTCGACCAAGCCAAAGGTCCGCTCAAGCGTCCAGTTCGCATTGCGGATCGTGCCGCCCGTATCATCGATCGATGCGGCCACGTCGGCCTGAGTCACCCGCGCGAGATCATCGATCAGCGCCTGTCCGTTGGCGCCGCTGGCGAAATCGCACCCATAGATGAAGAGATCACCATTAGCGGAAAGCGAGCGACCAATCGCTGCGAATGAGCTCGCCAAGCTGCCATTGATGGCGTCTTGGTCGACGCGCGTCGTCCCCAGAAAAAACGCGCCGTCGACGCCGTGGCTGACAATATGAATGGCACCGATATTGCTTTGTCCCGCCAGCGCGAGGCGCATCTGGTCGATGCCGTCGGCGGATCCGTCGATCAGGACAATCGTGCCTTTGCCCTGCCATTCCTGAACGAGGACATCATAGGCCGCGACGTTGGTGTCGATGAAAATAATATCGTTGCTGGCCGCCATCGATTCGGCGGACACGACGCCACCACGCTGTTCGCCAATGCCATCATCGGCCATCCGTTCGGCCATCGGTTCGCCGTTCCAGAACTTAACGGATAAGCCCATGTCATCGACAAGTTGCATGTCGCGCGACGAGAAGCGTTCAAATGACGCGGGCATGCGCGAAAATTCGGTATCGAACCACATGATGTCTGCGCGGTCGATGCGTGCTTGACGATCAGCGGATATGTCGAGCGCGAGCGCTTCGGGTGCAAGTGCCTGACTATGCATCGTGTCCACCGCATCGACGGCGGTGGCGACAGCGGCACCGTCAAACATCATGCGCGGTTCCAGCGCGAGCAAGTGGCTGCTTGAAGCCACTTTGTTCAATGCTGCCGACTTGGTGCGACCCTTGCGGACTTTAGCCATTTTCACCCTCTCACACGCGAAACATCCGCCGGGCACAAATGCGCCCGACCTTCACGGAGAGTTCTCAACGAAAATGGTTAACAAAATGGCAAGAGACGTAAACGATTGTAGCGTCAGAAGGATCGCTAAAAGTCCTGTCCGACGCTCAAATTAACGCGCGGCGCTTTGCTGTTGCTGCCACTGCGCGGATCACTCAACGGAAAGGCGAGTTCGAGTGCGATATTCGTTTTGCCGATCGCGGCGCGCAGGCCCCCACCCGCAGACCAGCGCGTGCCGCTGCCAAAACCACCTGCCAGATTTTCGACATAGCCCCCGTCGGCAAATTGATAGACTTGCACCCAATCGACACCGGGGAGCAGATCATCGAACTGTTCGCGGATTTCAACAAGGCCAAGGACACCATTATCGCCAAAGCGTTCGCTGAAATCATAGCCGCGCCCGAAGCCTGGACCGCCGACGCCAATTTCCTGTGCAGCGAGTAACGGACGGCTGGCGATCTGACCATTGGCGGCAACACGCAAGCTAAGCATTTTGGACAGATTGCCAGTCCAGTTCATCCATGCCGTCGCTTTGGTAAAAACAGCATTGCCGTCAAAGCGTGATGACGCCGGATCATTGACGCGTGTCACGCCGCCGATGGGCAGTCCTTGGACGACACCAAAGCCGCCCCACAATCTGCCGCCGCCAAGTTTCGTCGATGCGGTTGTGGACAGCGTCAGCGTCGCAATCCGGTCCTGCTGACGCGGGAAACCGGCAAGATCCTGATTGACGCGGAGATAGGCGAGTTCGCCATTCACCCACCAGCTTGACCGGTTTGTCCGCATGATCGCTTGATTGACGTAAACGGCCCCATACAGGCTATCCCCGCTGAGCCGCCCTGCGAGTGCCGCGCCACCGGGTTTGGTTTTACCCACTGCTGCTGCGACGCCGACTTGAGTTGCCCCCGACGCCAAACTGATCTGATAGCGAGCCGATCCGTAAGCCAATTCCTTGGGCTGGAGCGGTGTCATCACGATCTGCGTCGTCAGCTGGTCACCATCATCAAGCAACCCCGTTAAGTCGAGCCGAAGCCGCGCGCGCGCCGGACCCAATTCCTGCGAGCCGTAATTGTCGAGACCGACCGAGCCCGCGAACCGATCCTCGCGGACTTCGACAAACAAGGTCGCGCCGCTGGCTTCGCGGGCATAGCGCGTGCTGACGATGACAACCCCCGGCAAGTCACCCGCCAGCAATAACTGGCGCTCAAAATCCTCCTTGCGCACTGCCGATCCGACTATCCGGTTCAGGATGCGGCGGAGCTTCGCGTTGTTCGATCCCTTAATCTGAACACGGTCCACGGTGCCCGCATCGAGGCGCACAGTGACAGTGCCCGAGTCTACGGTTTGTTCAGGCACAATCGCGCTGGCAAACAAATAGCCCCGGTCGCGCGCCGCATTGGCGACGGCACGCGCCATTTTCTGAAGGTCGGCAGCATCGGCCTGCTTGCCCAGAAACGATTCGATGACCGGCGCAAAAACGTCGCGCGGCACTTCACGCCCGCCTTCGACATTGACGGCACCGACGAAGAGGCCGCCAGTATCTGCAGCGGATGTCTCCTGCTCGGTTTGCGCTGCAGTTGGCAATGTCACGGCCCGCGCATCGGGCATCGCCGGTTGAGCCGACAAGTCTCGGCCCAGCGTCGCCGCCGCGTCACGCGCAGTCGTCTGCGCCACGGCCGGCACAGCGATCAGCGCGACAGAAATTGCACAAGCAAGACGCATAAAATGAACGGATTCACCCCCAAATGCGAACCGCTTAACCTGCATCTGGCAAACAAAGCGTTAAGCCCAAATCGTCGTAAACGCTTGAGAAACCATGTCTGTTGAACGCTTGGTTGCCACATTCCGACTAGTCCGGACAAATTCGGGGGAAGTTCCATGCGTTTGGGTCATTACGTATCGATTGCGGTCGCCTTGTTGGCGAGCAGCACAGCCTTTGCCGGTATGCCGGGGTGGTCGATTTCCGAAAGCTCGGGTCAGGTGTCCGTAGTGTCGACTGGATTGATCAAAGCTGCGGTGCGCGGCGGTTCGGTGGCAACGGGCGACGTCATCAACACCGGGCGCAATGGCCGCGCAGTGCTGGTCCGCGGCGAGGAATATCTTGTCGTGTCGCCCAACACGCGGATCCGCGTCGCCGACCCCGCGAAATCAGGCGGCCTGACGCAGATTGTCGAATATTTTGGCAATGTCATCTTTAAGATCAAGAAAATGACGACGCCGCATTTTGCGGTGGAAACGCCGTTCCTCGCGGCTGTCGTGAAGGGCACAACCTTCAGCGTCACAGTCACCGAAAAGGGCGCAGCCGTCCAAGTGACTGAAGGCCGTGTCGAAGTTGCGACTCGCGATGGTGGTGCGACCTTCATGGTTCTGCCCGGCGATATCGGTTCTGTCAGCGCGTCGGCGCCTGCGACACTTAATGTCCAAGGGCGCGAGAACCGCAGCATATCGTCGCCAACGCCGGTCGCCGCTGCGGCTGCGGTCACGGCAAGCGTCGAGGCTGATGCGCCGGTGGCCACGCCAGCGACACCCGACGCACCCGCCGAACAAGCGCAGTTTTCAGGCAGTATCGACAAGCCGGTTGGCGAAGGCGCGGTCAACCTGTCCGCAATGTCCGATGGCATGGTCAGCGGCGATTCATCGATGACGGCAATGACATCGATGATGAAATCCGCCGCGCTGGAAACGCCAGCACCAGAACCTGCACCTGCACCTGCACCTGCTGCCGCATCCACAGACGTTGTGGTCGAAACAGCACCCGTCATGGCCGATGCAACCGCCAAACCTGTATCTGCTGGTCCCGCGAGCATCGATCCCATGCAAGCCGAAACAGTCGATCCCGTTCCGCCAACACCGTTGCCCGTTGTAAATGCGGCAGTGGTGGTCGCACCCACTGCCCTTCCGCCGACGCAAGCCGATACTGTGCCTGCACCAATTCCACCTGTGGCAGCGAATGAGACAGTGCCGGCACCATCGCCGCTGGAACCAATTGACGCTCCCGAAGCAGGCGGCAAACCACTGCCGCCATTACCGCCAACGCCTGCACCGGTTGCCGATCCTGCGCCTTCGCCACCCACGCCCGTTGCAGATGCCTTACCGCCCGTGAAACCTGCCTCAACGCCGGTTCAGGATCCGCCGCCACCGCCCGTCAAAGGCGATCCACTGCCGTTGCCGCCCGCGCCAGACCCAGCCCCCGTTGCTGATCCGCCGCCACCAGCACCAACACCGGTGAATGATCCGACGCCCGCACTCGCGCCGGGTGGTGTGGTTAAGCCTGCGCCGGTCCCATTACCGCCGACACCAGCGCCTGTTGACGAAACCGTCCCGGCACCGCTTCCACCGACCCCAGCGCCGAGCGTAGACCCGGCACCGGCGCCGTTGCCGCCAGCACCGGTGGTTGATCCTACGCCAGGTCCAGTGGTTGACCCGATCATTTTGACGACCGGCAATCCAGCCGTTGATCCTGCTGTTTTGCCGACCAACGGCAATCGCGGCGGCAACATCGGTCCAGGAAATTCTGGTAACGGAAACCCGTTCGGCCCGGGCAACAACAATGGTTCCGGCAATAATGGGAACAATGGGAACAACGGCCCCGGAAACAACAACGGCCCGAACATCGGTTTCGACGATGACTGATGATCGCTGCGCCTGCTTTTAGCGCTTGTTATTGATTTTAGCATAAGTGTGCTGTCGAGCGACAATGGTCGGGGACGGCATGGCAGCGGGGACGACAAACGATCAATGGCCAGACCGGCGCAGTGTCGTGCTGCGCCGTGGTGCCCTGATGATTGCGGTCTTTATGGCAGCTGTCATGGCATTGTTGGGAACGGCCACACCAGTTGACGAGAAGCTGCGCCTGATCCGTGACGCTGCGCGGCCATCGGCAACAAGTGGCCAGATTGCGATTGTCGAAATTGACGCGCGCAGCCTCGAATCAATCTCAGACTGGCCGTGGCCGCGTCGCATTCATGCCGACCTGATCGACAAACTCCGCGCGGCGGGGGCCAAAACAATCACATTCGATGTTGATTTTTCCGCGACGACAAACGCCGCTGATGATAGCGCGCTTGCTGCCGCACTTCAGCGAGCCGACGGTTCTGTTGTCCTCCCCACCTTTCGCCAGCCGATTTCGGAAGGGAGTAATATCTTTACCGAAAACATGCCGATTGCGCTCTTGCGACCCCATGCCTTCCTTGGCTCGGTGAATGTTCGGCCCGATGCCGACGGGCAGCTGCGCCACTACAATTATGGCACGGTCACCGCCGGAACACCGCGCCCGTCTATCGCCGCTCATCTGGCGGACAGCCGCGGCAATATCGGCAAGCAGTTCCGCATCGATACCGCGCTTGATCCCACGACTATTCCGCGTGCGAGTGCCATTGACGTGCTCAACGGTAAAGCCAAGCCTTTGCAAGGCAAGGCAGTCCTTATCGGCGCGACCGCGATTGAAATGGGGGATCGTTATGTCGTGCCGGGTCACGGCGTCCTGCCCGGTGTGGTGATCCAAGCGCTTGCAGCGGAAACGTTGATCCTAGGCACTGTCAACCCCGATGCGGGGCCATGGCCAGCGTTGATCGTGACGGCGTTGTTACTGGCGCTTGCCATTCGACAGCGCTGGTTTGCATTGGTCGCCGTGATAGTGGCAGTGCTTCTAATCGTCGGTCCACTCGTGCTCGAAATGATGAACGTCGGCAGTTTCCAAATTGCACCCGCATTTGTCCTTCTTGCCCTCGATGGACTGGTGGTCGGGCTGCTTCAGCTGCGCCGCAACCTGTCCGAAAGCCGACTGACCGACGCCATTACGGGCCTGCCCAACGGTCGCGCGCTCGAACGCGCTTGTCGTTCGACGTCCGACATTGCCATTGCCATTGTCCGCATTCCGCAGTTTGACGAAATCACCGCGGTTCTATCGGAACCTGATCGCGAATTATTGATGACCCAGATCATCAACCGGCTGTCGGTCGCGTTTCCACATGCGCAATTGCACGCCATTGAAAGCGGCATTCTCGGCTGGTCAGATGTTGAGCCGCTCGAACAGGATCAGGCAATAGCCGCAGGCGCTTTGTTCCGTGCGCCCGTCGCGTTGGCCGCCCGCGCAGTGCTGATCAGCCCGATATTCGGGGTCAGTCAAGGTGACGGCAGCAACGCCGCCTACCTTCTCGCCCGCGCCAAAATTGCCGCAAAGCAAGCCCAAGCAGCCGGGCAACGCTGGGCTTTTGAAAGCGCAACGCTTTCCAACGAAGCCGACCGGTCGATTGCAATCATTGCCGACATCGAAACAGCGATTGCCAACTGCGACATCAATGTCGTTTATCAAGCGAAATGGGACGTCGCGGGCGGGCAGATAGCGGGTGCGGAAGCACTGGTGCGCTGGCATCATCCCGTGTTCGGCCCGCTCAGCCCCGATGAATTCATTCCTGTGCTGGAAAGCAACGGCCAAATGCGCCTGTTGACGCTATCGGTTGTCGATACCTGCATTGCCCAAATGGCGGCGTGGCACGCGAACGGCCATGATCTTGGCATTGCGATCAATATTTCGGCAGCGTTGCTTGATGATGCCGAATTTGTTCGGACCATGTCAGATCGTCTGCAAACTCTTGGCGCAACCGCACGTCATCTGACACTTGAACTGACTGAGTCGGCCACAATCGCCAGCACCGAAAGCGCCGTTGCCGCACTTACAACATTCCGTAGCTTCGGCGCACGCGTCTCCATCGACGATTACGGCACTGGACAGGCGACGCTTGCCTACCTCAAATCCTTCCCGACCGACGAGATCAAGATCGACAAGAGCTTCGTCACCAACATGCTCGACAGCAATGGCGACCAGATTGTGGTGCGCTCGACCATCGAACTCGCGCATGAACTAGGCTTCAAAGTCGTCGCCGAGGGCGTTGAGGACGTCGCCTGCCTGAAGCGCCTGAAGGATTTCCGCTGTGATACTGTTCAAGGTTGGGTGATCGGCAAACCGGTCAAGGCCGATGCCTTCATCGAAGCGGTGGCGAAACCCGCATTCAGCCTCGCCGCCTGATTTGCGCTAGGCGCGGCGCGGGCGGCGCGTTACATCATCCCCATGCTTGATACGACCGCCGAACCCGCCATCATCCGCCGCGAAGACTACACCGCCCCCGATTGGCTGGTCCCGGACATTGCGCTTGATTTTGATTTGAGTGCCGCACGGACGCGGATTGTTTCTAATCTTTCGGTCACGCGCAACGGCGGGCACGACCGGCCATTGGTGCTCGACGGCGATGGGCTCACCCCCCGCCGAGTTGTGGTGAATGGTGAAGCGATCAATGATTGGACGCTCGACAACGGCAATCTGATCATCAGCATCAACACCGATACTGCCACAATCGAAACCGAAGTCGACATCGCCCCCGACAAGAACACCCAGTTGATGGGTCTTTATGCCTCGGGCGGGTTACTCTGCACACAATGCGAAGCCGAAGGATTTCGGCGGATCACGTTTTTCCCCGACCGACCCGATGTGCTGAGCCGCTACAGCGTCCGCATGACAGCAGATAAAGCCGCCTTCCCCGTTCTTCTCGCCAATGGCGACAATGTTGCAAATGGCGTGCTCAATGATGGCCGCCACTGGGCCGAATGGCACGATCCGCATTTCAAACCCTGTTATCTGTTCGCGATGGTTGCGGGCGACCTGAAAGCAAACCGAGACAGCTTTACGACCATGAGCGGCCGCAAGGTCAACCTTGGCATCTGGGTCCGCGAAGCCGACCTGCCCAAAACCGCACACGCCATGCACGCGCTGAAGACGTCGATGAAATGGGATGAAGATGTCTATGGTCGCGAATATGACCTTGACGTGTTCAACATCGTCGCCGTCGACGATTTCAATTTCGGCGCGATGGAGAACAAGGGGCTCAACATTTTCAACTCGCGCTACATATTGGCCGACCCCGACACCGCCACCGACATGGATTATGATGGTGTCGCAGGCGTCGTCGCGCATGAATATTTCACAATTGGTCGGGCAACCGCGTCACATGTCGCGACTGGTTTCAGCTGAGCTTGAAGGAAGGCTTCACCGTTTTCCGCGACCAGCAATTCAGCGCTGACCAAGGCTCAGCCGCGGTCAAACGTATCGAAGATGTCCGCATGCTTCGCGCCGCGCAATTCCCCGAAGATGGCGGCCCCCTCGCGCACCCGATCCGCCCCGACAGCTATATGGAAATCGGAAACTTCTATACCGCGACCATTTACAACAAGGGCGCTGAAGTCATCCGCATGATGCACACCATGCTGGGTGCCGCAAAATTCCGCGCCGGGACCGACCTCTATTTCGAACGGCATGACGGACAGGCGGTCACTTGCGAGGATTTCGTGCGTTCGATGGAAGATGCGAGCGGCATCGACCTGACCAAATTCCGCCGCTGGTATGAACAAGCGGGCACGCCGAAAGTCAAAGCGATACTGCGCAAGGACGACGGGGTCGCAACACTTTCCCTAACGCAAACCGTGCCACCAACGCCCGGGCAGGATGTGAAGCAGCCCATGCCCCTGCCGCTCGACATTGCTGTCTTCGACCGCGCGACCGGCACGCGGATAACGCAAGAACTGTTCGTCCTCGACGATGCCACCGCCAAAGTGCGGCTCGACGGCGCAACCGACCCCGTCCTGTCAATCAACCGCGGCTTTTCCGCCCCCGTCATTGTCGAAACCAACCGCAGTGCTGCTGATCTCGCGTTCCTGTCAGGGCATGATGATGACCCGTTCGCGCGTTACGAAGCGATGCAGCAACTGATGCTCGACACCATGGTGGCGGCGGTTGCGGCGGGGCGCGCGGATCATGCGGCGGTCATCGACGCGGTGGGAAACACGCTCGCTAATCCCGATCTCGATCCTGCTTTTGTTGCCGAAGCAGTGTTGCTGCCGAGTGAGGCATTCATCGGCGACCAGATGCTGATCGTTGATCCAGAGGGGATCGCGTCGGCACGCGAAGCCTTGCGGTATGACCTCGCCAAAATCCATGAAACGACATGGCGTGCGCTCTATGCCAAGCACGCCGCCGCGAAATTCGAATATTCACCAGCAGCAAAGGGCGCTCGGCGCATTCGCAATCTCGCGCTCGGCTATATCAGCTCGTCAACGGCTGCCGATGCACCCGGCATGGCGTTCGCGCAGTTTGAAGTTGCCGACAATATGACTGACCGGCTTGCCGCACTTGGGGCGCTGGCCAATGGCGACGCTGACCAGCGCTTCGCTGCCCTCGATATTTTCTACAACCGCTATCGCGACAATTCGCTCGTGCTCGACAAATGGTTTTCGGTGCAGGCTTTCTCGGCGCGCCATGACACGGTTGAAGCGGTAGCGGCGTTGCTCAATCATCCCAATTTCACACTCAACAACCCCAACCGTTTCCGCGCGCTTGTAGGGGCGTTTTCGGTCAACCAGCGCTGGTTCAACCGCGCGGATGGCGCAGGCTATACGCTCCTCGCTGATCAGATCATCGCGCTTGACCCCATCAATCCGCAGACGGCGGCGAAGATGGTCCCGCCGCTCGGCCGCTGGCGGCGGTTTGATGACGCACGGCAATCGCTGATGCGCGCGGCGCTCGAACGGATTGTCGGGACTGAGGGGTTGTCGAAGGACGTGTACGAACAGGCGTCTAAGAGTTTGGTCTGAGTAGTATCAGCGAAACAAAACCGCATGCCTGAGCCTGTCGAAGGCCTGTCCTTCTTGTCAACCATCGCAAAGAAAAGGCAGCCCTTCGACAAGCTCAGGGATGCGGTGTTTACTTGGTTAGCGCTCTACTTCACCCAATCCGCCACATCAGCCGCGACCTTGTTCGCAGCTTCATTCAGCGCAGGCCCCACACTGTCGGCATCAATCACGCCCACCCGGACACGCGCTTCAAAACGACGGCTGTCGAGTCCCTTTGCGCGCACGATAACGGCATCATAAATCACGACCGCTTCGCCCTTCCCCTCGTCGATACCGAACATCTGGAGATTGCCTTGCACGCGCAGGCCCGGGTCCGCCGTATATTGCCGCAGGTCGAGCACAATCTTCCCCGTCCGCGCGGCCACGGTTTCGCTCAGCAGGCGCTGGAACAACCGCACCGGGCTGTCGACCCACGCCGCATCCTTCACATAAGCAATCGCGACCCCGTCCCTGAACACCGGCACACGCGGGGCGATGATCGCCGCCGGTGCGTTGGGCGTGAAGATCGTCACGGTCTGCCCCGCCCCCGCCGTCCGCGTCACGCCCGCCGCGACTTGCTGGCTCGCGGTCAACGTCAACAATTGCTTCGGCGGTTTCCCGCCAAAACTGACGCAGCCAGCCAGCGACAACAGCAACAGCGCGAACAGCGGCTTGGTCATTTGCGGTCTCCACGGGGTTTGTAGTCAGGCAATGCAGGCGATCCCAATATGCTGGTCGCGCCGCCCTGATCAATCTTGGTCGCGACTGCCGACAGGCTTTCGGACATGACGCGCAGATCGCGGACAAGTTGCCCGATTTCAGGGATCGTCGTCTGCGAGAACGCCTGCACTCCCGGACGCGCGTCTTTCAGCGTCGCATCCAGCGTTTCCATGCTGCGCTTTGCCGACGCGACGGTTTCACGCAGGTCGCCAACCAGCGGCCCGGCCTGACCGTCAACATTCGCGGCCAGCGCGCCGATCTTTTCAGCGGCATTCCCCGCTTGTTGAATCGCGACGCGCGTGTCGGCCAGCGTCCGCTGAATATCCGGCGCGCTGTCGGCGAGCTTGTCGGTCAGACGATTGGTGTTGGCGAGAATGCCAGTGATCGACGCTTGGTTTTTGTCCGAGAGCAATTCGGTCAGCCGCTCGGTCAGGGTCGAGAGCCGTTCAAGCAACTGCGGCGCAGAATTGAGCAATGCGCCCAATCCCCCGCGCTTGGTCGGAATCACCGGACGCCCGGCGGGGCCAAGCTCCTCAATCGGCGGCATCCCCTTCACCGCCCCGTCAAGCACCACGGTGGACGGTCCCGTAAAACTCCCAAGGATCGTCGCCGTCGTCCCCTGAAGCACCGGCGTATCCTGTTTCAGCGAAACACGGACGCGCTTGAATTCAGGATTGTCGCGCCACAACTCTATGTCGATAATCTGCCCCGACGGCACGCCCGAAAAGCTAACGCTTGATCCCTTCGCTAACCCCTCCACGGATTGTTTGAAGAAGATGTCATATTCCTTGTCCTTGCTGCCCGACATACCCGACAACCACACAAGGAACGCCGCCAGCGCTGCGAGCAGGCCCAGAACGACACCGCCGACAAGGATATGGTTCGAACGCGTATCCATTACACGGCCTCTTTTTCATGCGCGGCGACCGCAGCGGTGGCGGCGCGCCCGCGCGGCCCGTTGAAATATTGCTGGATCCACGGATGTTCTGTTTTCAGCAATTCGTCGATTGTCCCCACTGCAATCACTTTCCTGTCTGCCAGCACCGCCACCCGGTCACAAATTGCATAGAGGGTGTCGAGGTCATGCGTAATCAGGAAAACCGTCAGCCCGAGCGTTTTCTGAAGGTTGAGCGTCAATTCATCAAACGCAGCGGCACCAATTGGGTCAAGCCCTGCCGTCGGCTCATCAAGGAACAAAAGTTCAGGATCAAGCGCCAGAGCCCGCGCCAGCCCTGCGCGCTTCTTCATGCCGCCCGATAATTCGGATGGGAATTTCGGCCCCGCGCTTGGGTCAAGACCCGACATCACGACTTTATAAGCAGCAATCCCGTCGAGCAAATTCTGGTCAAGTTTCGGGTAGAATTCGCGCAACGGCACTTGTATATTTTCGGCCACCGTAAGCGTCGAGAACAGTGCACCACCCTGAAACAAGATGCCCCATCGCTTGCGAATGTCGACGGCTTCATCTTCGTCACGGTCGATCATTGATTCGCCGAAGACATGAACCTCACCCGCGTCAGGCCTTTGCAACCCAATGATCGAACGCATCAGCACTGACTTCCCCGTGCCCGAACCGCCGACGACGCCCAAAATCTCGCCACGGCGCACATCCAGATCAAGATTTTCGTGGATAACCGCATCATCAAATTTATTGACGAGACCGCGCACCGAAATTGCAATGTCCGTGCTGGTCATGCCCAGCCAATCGCCGTGAAAAAGACCGCAAAGAACGCGTCGAGGACGATCACAAGGAAGATGGCTTGCACGACAGCTGATGTCGTTCGCAGCCCGACTTGTTCTGCATTGGCTTCGACCTGCATCCCCTGATAGCATCCCGACAGACCAATGATGGCGCCAAAGACGGGCGCTTTGACCAGGCCGACATACATGTCGGTCATCGGAACGACTTCGCGGATACGCTGAATAAACGTTACCGGCGGAATGCCGAGGTTGATCCAGCAGAACAGTCCACCACCGAAAATCGACAGGATCGTCGCGTAAAAGCCAAGCAGGGGCATCATCAGGACAGCAGCGATCATCCGCGGCAGGACAAGCGCTTCGACGGGCGACACGCCGATGGTGCGCATCGCATCAATTTCTTCGGTCAATTTCATGGTGCCGATCTGCGCCGCGAACGCCGACCCCGACCGCCCCGCGACCATGATTGCCGTCATCAGCACGCCCAGTTCACGCGTTGTGATCCGACCGATTAGATTAATGGTGTAGATTTCCGCACCGAATTGGCGAAGCTGCACCGCACCTTGTTGCGCAATCACAATCCCGATCAGAAAACTCATCAGGCCGACAATCGCCAGCGCCGACACGCCGACAACTTCGAACTGCTGGATGACGGCGTTGCTTCGAAAGCGGCGCGGGTTTCGGATCACGTTGAACATCGCGATCATCACGGCACCAAAAAAGCCCAGCAGCCCGCGCATGTTGTGCGCCGCGATATATGTCGCCTCACCAATTTCGCCGAGCACGCGCTTGAACGGGAAAACTCGCTCGGGGCGCATCCGCACCGTCTTGTCCGATTGCGACACCTTATCAATCAGCGTGGCGACATCATCATTCGCGCCGGTTAGGACAGCGGCGTGATCGCGCGTCAGCCGATGGACAATCCACGCGCCGACGGTGTCGATATGTTTGACTCGTGACAGATCGATCGAATCAATTACCCCAACTTCGTCCAGCCGCCGCGTGACATCGCCCAGCGCCGGCAACCGCCAGTCGCCGGCAAACGCCACAACCTGCCGACCGTCACGGTCCTCATGCGTAAATTCAGCGCGTTCGGCCATACCCGCTGGACATTGGGGCAAGAAACGGGCGACGGCAAGGCACGCCCGCGTTACAGCGCCGATATGATCCGCCTCGCCATTTACGATATGGACCGCACGATCACGCGGTTACCGACTTTTACCGGGTTCCTGCTCCACGCGGCGCGGCGGCGGCACCCTTGGCGGTTGGTTCTGCTGCCATTGGTGGCGTTGACCTTGGTTGCTTATGCGTTGCGGTTAATCGACCGGGCGCGGTTGAAGGAATGGAACCAGTCGTTGCTGGTCGGCCGGTCGATCCATCCCGACGAGCTGGCCCCGATCGCGGATAGCTTTGCGGAAAAAACAGCAGCCAAGAACGTGCTCGTTGACGCCCGCGCGCGGATCGTCGCTGACCATGCCGAGGGATATAGGCTCGTTATGGCGACCGCGTCCTACAAACTTTATGCCGAAGCGATTGCGCTCAAACTCGGTTTCGACGCGACGGTTGCGACAAACACGATGGCTGGCCTCGACACGCGGATCATGGCGCGGATTGATGGCGAAAATTGCTATGGCCCCGCTAAACTTCGCATGGTGACCGCGTGGATGCATGATGAGGGCATCAATCGCGAAGATGCGCACATCCGGTTTTACAGTGACCATGTATCCGACGCGCCCGCCATGGATTGGGCGGACGAAGCCTTCGCGGTCAACGCGCACGGTCCCTTGCGCAAACTCGCGCGGCGTAAAGGCTGGGCGATTCTCGACTGGGCGTAAAACGCTCCCCGATATCCTCGTTGTTCACAGGCAAAACAGCGCATTTAGCGCTGGTGCGACTCAGAAAGGCATGAGAGCTTCTTCTTATCGCCACTGGAGCGGTGAAGCGGAAACGCAGAAGCAAACCAGCGACGGAAGGGCCGGTAACGAAGACATGCTGAACGCGCAAGCGGGATGAAATGATGGAGAGACCGGTTCAGGTTTGGTGGCTTGAGGCACCAGCGGAATGGCAAAGCGAAAGCCGAACCGTCGCGCGAACCTCGTAGTCAGCCAGCCATGTAGTAACGGAACCGGCGATGCGCATCGGCAACGAAGCGCGGCAAAGGGAAAGTAGCTGCAAAACGCAAGGGATGATCGTCGCGTCGTTCGGCAGCAATGCCAAGAGCAATGTAATGATAACCCAGCGCAGTGGGGGTCGGTCGCAAGATCGGCCCCCATTGACGTTTTTGGGCTTGCCGATCCGACAGTTAGAGCGTGATCGCGTAAAATCGAGCCTCTCTTGCTCTCCTGCGAAGGCAGGAGTTTTGGCAATCAGAGTGATGCCCGTTCTCCAACGCTCCTGCTTTCGCAGGAGTACATGCTTCAATCAGAAGCGAAATGGCCTAGGTTGAGATCTGGCCGATCTCGTCCACAGCGCGCTGGAGATAGATTGCAATCGCTGTCAGTCCCAGCGCTTCGGCACGCGCGATGCAGCGCAACAAATCCTGACGCAACCGCCCTAACGTGGCGCCACGCGGCAAGTCCACAACATCTAAGAGCTCGTCCATCATATCAATGTTCCCGGCACGCCACACAAACAAGGCTCGCTGCTTACATTGATGTTTACCGCTCGACTGACTGAAATATTGAATCAGTAACGGGCAGATAACTTGTAGTTAACGGAATCCTTCAAACAAGCTCACCACTGTCGGATCATCGAATTTCCGATCAAATTGGTCGGGATGAATGAAGTCATCGGCGAACCACGGATATTTAGTTCGATCAAATGCACTGCGAACCCATTGCAACGCCGTGCCAATCTCTGGAAACCGCACCGAGTCAGGATGATAGACCAGATAAATACTCCGACGCAGATTGAGGCCAATGTCGAGCGGCCGCGTGCTCCGACTGACAACACGGACATAAGTCGGCAGGAAACCAATCCCCGCCCCTTTCGATATGGCCCAGAAATGTGCCGAACTCGTGTTCGTCGTCACCGCAATCAGCCCATTATCGATAATGTCGTTCGCAACAAACATCGGCAGCAAATCGGATGCGACCTGATCCGCTTCCTGCCAAACCAGCTTGTGCCGCCGCGCATCCTCAACAGTTGTCGGCGTGCCATGAACCCGCAAATAGCTCTCCGCCGCATAGGGCATCAGATGGAGTGTCCCGATTTTCTGGACCATCAAATCGGGATTGGTCGGCCGTTCAAGCTGAACCGCAATATCAACGTCGCGGAACAAAACGTCGGGCGGCGACATATCGCATTGCAGATCAATATGGATTTCCTGATGCTGTTGGCGAAAATCGACGAGATGCGGGACGAGCCAGAAGGTGCCCAAGCCCTCCGTTACAGTAATCCGCACTTTTGATTCGCGGGGTAATTGCGCCGCTGCTTGAACACGCTCGGCTGATTTGCCCAGCGCGCGCATCTGTTTGGCGATTGACACGAGTTCATATCCATCCTGCGTCAGCGTAACGCCCTCGACGCTGCGGCGAATCAGCGTGGTTCCGATTTGTCGTTCCAGCCGATCAATCTTACTGCGGATCGTATTCAGCGAAATCCCGGCAACGATGGCACCGGACCGGAAACTCCCGGCCTCCGACAACACGAGGAGAAGCCGCATATTGTCCCACGAAATCCGGTCGAGTGATGCGCGCCTGCGCGCCTCCTGTGCAGAAACCTGAACACCCGGTCCACGCTTTTGGACCATATTTCCCCGCTGCTTGATCATAGAAAGGAGCCCCAGACCCGTAAAAACAACGCGTTACGAAAAGGAATTCGCGATGGATGCTGCTGGTAACATAGATTCTGAAAAAAGCAGCTATAAGAGTATCCGATTTAGTGATCGTTTCGAACGGCTTGTGCAAACGCGTGGCTACCGCAACTATTCGGACTCACGCGCCGTCTCAATTGATGAGGCTAGATTCCTCGCAAAGAAACTACGCCACGCAATTGGCGATGTCGCGGATGATCAAGTCTTGCGCCGTGTTTTGGCGCATAATCCCGAAGTTATTCGCATGGTCGAGCGCGATTCCGGACAGGAACCGGCGTTTCTCGCTTATCTGCCACTCACCACCGCAGGCCTCGCTGCACTGACGCAGGGGCAACTTGATCGCCGTAATCCAGATTTACATCTGTTGGCGCGGGCCGATGAAACTGCCGCCGCGCTTTACATCTGGTGTCTTTACTCACCCGGAAACTTCATTCCAGCGATTTCGGCCATTGCGGCGCATTTCGAACAGATTGCCCCCAACGGCGTGCCGCTCTTTACAAGTGCGGCAACGCCCGCAGCGGCTCGGCTGTTTTCGTCGCTGGGATTTAACAAGGCAACCGATCATTACGCGGACGCCGACGACGATGTGCTCGTCGTCTTCCGTAACGAACCGGCGCCTCAGGTCGTTGCACCGCCTGCAAAAACAACGACGCGCGTCAGCCGCACGATTGAGGACGTCATGAAAGTTTTCTCGATCCGCGCTGCGACGTACATGAATGAACAGGCCTGCCCCTATAACGAAGAATTTGACGGCAATGATTTCTGCGCCGCGCATATCCTTGGCGAGATCAACGGCGAGCCCGCAGGGTGCATCCGCATCCGTTTCTTCGGCGATTTCGTAAAGATCGAGCGGTTGGCAGTGCGACCCGAATTCCGGTCGTCAACGCTCGCGTTCCGACTCGTACGGGCGGCGTTTGATTATTGCCGGGCCAAGGGATTTCGCAAAGCCTATGGCCATTCACGCCACGATCTCGTCAATTTCTGGGCCCGTTTTGGCTTTCACGAAATACCGGGGCGACCGACCTTCGAATTTTCTGACGTGACGTATGTCGAGATGGAAGCTGATGTGCCCTTGTCGAATGATGTCATTGGCATTGGGCGGTCGCCATTCGAGCTGATCCGCCCGGAAGGAGCATGGGACGTCCCCGGCCCGCTCGACCATTCAACGACGCGGGGCAGCAAAGGCGAAACGCTCACCCGCCGGGCAGTCAACGCCTGAACGCGAAACTGCCGCCACGGCAGCGCCCCGAACACCCGCAACTGGAAATGGCGCGGGCGCTTTATCGTGAACGCCGTCTGCGCAGCCGTTACTTCTCAGGCAGCCTGTTTGCCGAGCCGACGTGGGACATGCTGCTCGACCTGTTCATTGCCGATTGCGAGCGGCGGCGGATGACCGTCAAAAGTGTATGCATTGGCGCGAATGTTCCCACAACAACCGCGCTGCGTCATTTGCGCTGGCTTGAGGAGCAGGGGCTGGTTGAGCGGCTCGACAATCCGCGCGATGCCCGGTCGATCCATGTGCGGCTGACAGCGGCGGCGATCACCGCAATGGAAGCCTATCTCGAAGCGCTTTAGCGGCTCGCCATTTGACGGAGTGTGCCGAGTGCCTGCCGGACGGTTTCCTCGCCATCTTTGCGCGGCAAAGGGCTTGCATCGACATCTTCAGGAACGATCCAGTTGCGCGACAATGGCATGGTGCCGTTGCCCGACCCGTCAGGATCACTGTCATTTGACGCACGTCGCGCAATCCCTTCCTCAAGACGACGGATCAGCGCCGTAATCGAGTTGTCGGCATCTTTTGGAGCGACAATGCTCGGTTCAAGCGCTTCAACCGTGATCGGTTCGGCGAGCTCTGGCGCTTCCTCGACCATGGGCGCAACGGCTTCGTCCTCAATAACGGGCTGAACCGCAGCAATGGCTTCGTCGGACATCAACGGTGCCCCAAGTTCATCGGGCGCAAAAATCGGACGGCGCGGCGGGAGCGGATTGGTGTTCGACTGGGTAGCATCGGCATCATAACCGGCATCGCGCCACGGCGTCCGCACGCGCGCTTTGCCGTCGATCATGCGGCCGACTGGCACGAGGAGAAGGCGGATAAGCAAAGCTGTTCCCAAAAAGGCCGCGGCAATGGCAAGCAAGCGCGCGATTAGGCCCAAAGGTGGTGCTGCCGCCGCAATCAAATCTGGCAAGCCCGACGCCACAACGCCTTTTTCAAACAGCCAGACCGGTACAGCAGCCATCAAAATCGCGGCCACAACACCAAAGAGGACAGCGACAACAGGCGCAAAGGGTATGCGGTGAGCGCGGCGTGCCAAGGTTACCATATCAATCCAGTCCTTTACCGCTGAGCACCTGAACATCCGGCGACCAAATTACGGTAAACGGGTTCGTAACGTGAAATGTTTGACGACCAGTTACGATCCGTCTCAACAAATTTGCGGGCGGTTGCTCGGCGATGGTCCCAACCCGAACGGTCTTCGAGGAGGTTTGCGAGCGATCGGGCAATGGCTGCGGGATCATCAGCGTTGAACAAAGTGCCGGTAACACCATCCTCGATCAACTCGCGGTGGCCGCCGACATCGGATGCGGCAACGAGCTTTCCTTGCGCCATAGCTTCCAGCGGTTTCAGCGGCGTCACGAGATCAGTCAGCCGCATTTTCTTGCGCGGATAGGCCAGCACATCGATCAGGCTGTAATAGCGTTCGACCTCACTGTGCGGCACGCGCCCGACAAAATGGATGCGCGCTGCCACCAACGACGATACTGCTTGCGCGCTCAACGCCGCTTCCATCGGGCCGCCACCAACGAGCAGCAAATGCGCATCGGGTCGCGCCGCAACCAGCGCGGGCATCGCCGCAATCAAGTCATCCAACCCCTCATAATCATAGAAACTGCCGACATAACCTACGACGTCGCCACCGTTCAGGCCTAGTTGCGCCGCCAGTGCTTCATCACGCGGCGGGGGATCGCCGAACATGTGCATGTCCACCCCATTGGGCGAAACCATGATTTTCGCCGGATCAATGCCGCGCGTGATCAGGTCACTGCGTAGCCCATCGCAAATGACGGCGACCGCATCAGCGCGGCGGGCAACCCACGTCTCGATGGCTTTCGTCGCACGATACCGGGCTGACCCTTCAGTCCCGGTTCCGTTGCCGACCGCTGCATCCTCCCAGAAAGCACGGATTTCATAGACCAGCGGCACCCCGAGTTTCTTCGCCGCGCGCAATCCCGCCAGCCCGTCGAGCACTGGCGAATGCGCGTGGATCAGGTCGAACGGCGCTTCGCGATGGAGCGATATGATTCGGTCAGACAGCGCCCGAACCTCGCCCAATTCGCGCAGGACCAGTGGCCCCGAAGCCACGCTTTGCGTGCGATAGAAATGCAATCCCTCAACAGCCTCATCAGCAACATCGGGAACAATCCCGTGCTGATAATGCCGCTGGCCCGTCAGCCCCGCGACAGTCCACCCCTTTTCAACCTGCGCGCGCATGATCGCCCGCGTGCGAAAGGTGTAGCCGCTGTGCAACGGCAAGCTATGATCAAGAACATGGAGGATACGCATCACAGCGGCCCCTATCGCACGATGAACCTTAAGGCGACGTCAACCGGATTAGTCTAGGGAAGCCAGCATGATCGACAATTTTTCGCTTGGCCTGACCCATTTTCTGATGATCTACGCGGCGTGGAAGCTCCTGTCGCGCACGGATCTCGACAGTGAGGATGCGGGCGAGCGCAAAGGCTGGGGCCGCAAATAAATGCGTGATCTTGCCTTCATTGCGTTCCTGTTTGCACTCATCGGGATGGGCTTTCGCCGCCCGTTCTTGCTGGTGCTTGGCTATGTCTATGTCGATATCGTCTCGCCGCAACGGCTGACTTATTTGCTCCTCAACACAGTGCCGATTTCGCTGATCACCGTGGTGTTCGCGGTCATGGGATGGGCGTTGTTCGACGATAAAAAGGATGTCCGCATTGCGCCCCGGCAAGTGCTGATGTTCATTCTCCTCGTCTATTGCGGGGTCACCACGACACAAGCCGACTTCCCGCTGGAAGCCCTCGGCAAATGGGATTGGGCATGGAAAGCGATCGCGTTCGGCATTTTCCTGCCGCTCACGCTCCGCACCAAACTCCGCATCGAAGCACTTGCGCTGTTCATGATTTTAGGCGCGGCCTCGATTATCATTGTCGGCGGCATAAAGACCATCGTATCCGGCGGCGGTTATGGGTCGCTCAACCTCATGGTCGCGAACAATTCGGGCCTTTATGAAGGGAGCATCATTTCCACCGTCGCGATTGCGATCATCCCGCTCATCCTGTGGCTGGTGAAGTCGGGGACGATTTACCCCACTGATTGGCGCGTAAAGACATTCGCTTATGCCCTCATCTTTGCGTGCTTGCTGATCCCTGTAGGCACGCAAGCCCGAACCGGTCTCGTCTGTATCGCTGTTTTGGGCATCCTGACACTGCGATCAACCAAACGGCGCATGGTCTATCTGATGGGCGTCAGCGTCGCTGCCATGATTGCAGTCCCGCTCCTCCCGTCGGGCTTCATGGACCGGATGGACACGATCAAAGGGTATAAGTCGGACACGTCAGCAGGCACGCGCCTCGCGGTTTGGGCATGGACATGGGACTATGTGAAGGAGCACCCCTTTGGCGGCGGGTTTGATGCCTATCGCCAGAACAAGATCCGCGTCGTAACAACAGACGTCGAAAAGAGCGGCGCGCAGACTGATGTCTCCACCTCAGTCGAAAATGACCAGTCGCGCGCTTACCACTCTTCCTATTTTGAAATGCTGGGGGAACAGGGTTTTCCCGGGCTATTCCTTTGGCTGCTAATTCATTTCGGCGGGCTGATCCGCATGGAAGTGCTTCGATCCCGATATAAGAAACGCGAAGGGCTCGAATGGATCAGCGGCCTCGCAAACGCTCTGCAACAGGGGCATTTCATTTATCTGGTCGGATCGGTCTTCGTCGGCATCGCGTTCCAGCCTTTCCTCTATATGCTCGTTGGTATGCAAATCGGTCTCGACACCTATGCCGCGCGGCGGGCACGGGGCGAAACGACGGAACCTTTCGGACGCAAGGCGAAGGTCGCGATGACGGCTTGACGACAACGGCCCGTGCGTGTCGAAGACAGGTTGATGATGAACGCCGTGCCAGATTTCGAAACCCGGATTGCCACCCTTTGGCGGGACAGCGCCGATTGGATTGTCGCGCATTCAAGCCAGATTTTTGTCGCCTGTTTGCTTGCCGCCGTTGTTGTATCAGCCTTGTTCGCCGCCAAATGGCTGGGGCGGCGGCTCAAGCGCAAGCATGCCGATGGCGCGCATTGGCCACAGATTATCGGCGGTGCACTGAGCAAAATCCGGCTGTGGTTCATGGCGGGTGTGGCGCTTCAGGTGGTCGCAACTTACTCGCACGCGCCGCCTGATCTCGCGAAGACCATCTATTTCCTGTTCGTCATCGCGGTCACGTTGCAGGCGGCGGTTTTCCTGCGTGAGATCATTCTCGGCGTGGTCGAATATCGCGCGCAAAGTGCCGACGGCCACGTCGCGCTTGCCAGTGCGATGGGGATCATCCGTCTGCTGGTGACGGTCGCGCTGTTCGCGATTGCCATCATCCTGATCCTGTCGAATCTGGGCGTAAACGTCACGGGCCTGATCGCGGGACTGGGCGTGGGCGGCATTGCCATCGGTTTGGCAGCGCAAGGTATTTTTGCCGATCTGTTCGCTGCGCTCGCCATCCTGTTCGACCGGCCGTTCCGCAAGGGCGATTCGATCCGTTATGACACAACCGCGGGCGAAGTGGAGGACATTGGCCTCAAATCAACCCGCATCCGCGCCATCACCGGCGAGCAGATCATCGTCGCGAACAAACAGTTGCTCGAAAAGGAAATCCACAATCTCGCGCGGCTCAACCGGCGGCGGATCGTGATGAATTTCGGGCTGGTCCAATGCACACCCGTCGATGTTCTCGATAGCATACCGACGATGCTCGGCGAAGTCGTGAAATCCTGCCCACCCGCCAGTCTCGTGCGGTGCGGCGTGCTCGGATTCAGCCCGTCGGCGCTCGATGTCGAGCTGCAATATGACGTCCATTCCGAAGACTATGACACCGTCTTCAACACCCGCCACAGGATCAGCATCGCGATCCTTCGTCGCTTCGAAAATGAAAGCATCCGCCTCGCCAACCCCACGCAGATCGCGTTTACCGCATCGCCCGATGGCACGTTACGAGAGCCATCATAGGCCAACATCATCAAGGCTGAGCAACGTTGCATTGCCACCCGCCGATGTCGTGTCGGTCGACGTGACCCGCTCGACACAGAAGCGCGAAAGGTAATGCGGGCCGCCTGCCTTGGGACCCGTGCCCGACAGGCCTTCACCACCAAACGGTTGCGAGCCCACGATGGCCCCGATCATCGAGCGATTCACATAAAGATTGCCAACCTTCGCCAACGCCTCGACTGTCTCGGCATTGCGCGCGATGCGGCTGTGCAGCCCCATCGTCAGGCCGAATCCCTTGGCGTTGATTTTCGCGACAGTTGCTTTGAGTTCACCCGCTTTCCAAGTGGCGACGTGAAGGATGGGGCCGAACCATTCCTGCGTGATGTCGTCGATAGATTTGAGACGGATGATTGTGGGGGGGGTGATCAAGTCCATGGGCTCCTGCGAAAGCAGGAGCCCTGCCGTGTCGGACGATTGTCCCGGCTTCCTAGGCTCCTGCTTTCGCAGGAGCACATCGCAACTATGTACCCAATCAGCCTTCTTGCTTTCCCGATAATCCATCAGCCGCGTATAAGCCACCTCATCGATCACCGGCCCGACATCGATAGCGGGATCAGCGGGATCGCCCACGACGAGCGTATCCATCGCCCCCGCAAGCATCTCAAGCGTGCGCTCGGCAATATCCTCTTGCAGCAATAACAGCCGCAACGCCGAACAACGCTGACCCGCCGAACGGAATGCGGACGTCACGACATCAGCCACCACTTGTTCGGTCAGCGCCGTCGAATCGACGATCATCGCGTTGATCCCGCCGGTTTCCGCGATCAGCGGGACGATGGGCCGCGCGTCATCGTCAAGGAGCGAGCGGGCAATGCGTTTCGCCGTCGCCGTCGAACCAGTGAATGCAACCCCCACCACGCGCGGATCGGCCACCAGTTCGGCCCCAACCTCTGGCCCGCCAACCAGCAACACCAACGCATCCTTTGGCACCCCCGCCTCATGCGCCAACTCAACCGCCCGCGCGGCAATGCGTGGCGTCTGCGGCGCTGGCTTCGCGACGACAGTATTTCCCGTCACCAAGGCTGCTGCAACCTGCCCCAAGAAAATCGCCAGCGGGAAATTCCAAGGCGCAATACAAGCCCAGACGCCGCGCCCTTCCATCCGCAACACATTGCGCTCGCCGGTCGGTCCGGGCAGTTCAATCGGCACCAACCCACTGCGCGCCTGCAGCGCATAATAGCGGCAGAAATCAACCGCCTCGCGCACTTCGCCCAGTGCATCGGGGATCGTCTTCTGCGCCTCGTCGACAAGGATGGCCATCAGTCCGACCCGGTTCGCTTCGAGCAAATCGGCAAGCCGCTCCAACGCCGCGCAGCGGCTTTCCAATGTAACCGCAGCCCATGCCGGGAATGCGCGGGTGGCGTCATCGACCGAACTCTTCGCGCCTTTGCGGCTTTGCGCGAGACCATTGCCGTGCTCGCGCGAAGCCGCGAAGGCGCGAAGGGATTGCACTGTTTCCGCTAAGATTGCCCGATCCTGCAAATCGACGCCCGATGAGTTTTGGCGTTCGCCAAACAAATCAACCGGCAACGCTATCGAGGGATGCCGCGCCCCGCCGACCGCAGCGATCTTCGTAACCGGATCGGCCAGCAAATCTTCATCGCTCAAATTTTCGTCGGCCAATTGATGCACGAAGCTCGAATTTGCGCCGTTCTCCAGCAATCGCCGCACCAGATACGCAAGTAAATCGCGGTGCCCGCCCACCGGCGCATAGATGCGGCACTGATAGCCGTCCTCGCGCACCAGCCGCTCATAAAGCCCTTCGCCCATCCCGTGCAGCCGTTGAAATTCGAAATCGCGCGAGGCTCCCGCCCACTCCAATATGGTCGCCACCGTCAGCGCATTGTGGGTCGCAAACGCGGGATAGATGTTCTTCGCCGCCAGCATGTCGCGCGAAACCGCCAGATAACTCACATCGGTCGCCGCCTTGCGCGTGAAGAGCGGATAGTCGGACAGCCCAGCCTCCTGCGTCCGCTTGATCTCGCTGTCCCAGTAAGCACCTTTAACGAGCCGTGCCGCAATCTGCCGCCCCGTCCGCGCGCCCAGATCATCGGCCCACGCAATCACCGGCGCAGCGCGTTTGCCATAAGCCTGCACAGCCATGCCCAGCCCATCCCAGCCCTTGAGCGCCGGCAACCCCGCCACCGCCTCGATGATCGACAAGCTCATCTCGAGCCGCTCGGACTCTTCGGCGTCGATGGTGAGCGCAATCCCGGCCTTCGCCGCCTGCACCGCCAACCCCTCGACCATACCGATCAGTTCAGGGACACACTTGTCCCAATGCGCGACCTCATATCGCGGGTGCAGCGCCGACAGCTTGACCGAGATCGAATGCCCCGCTGCCGGGTTCGCGCCCACCGCCGCAATCGCATCGGCATAGGATTTCAGGTAGCGCTGCCCATCGGGATAGGTCCGCGCCGCCTCGCCGAGCATGTCGAAACTCGCGGTAAAGCCCTTGTTCTCGGGCTTGGTCATCCGCTTCGTCGCCTCGTCGATGGTGCGGCCCATGACGAAGATTTCGCCCATCATCTTCATCGCCTGCCCGACCGCCTGCCGCACGAATGGTTCCCCCGCCCGCGCGATCAGACGGCGGAGAACGCCCGCTTCTTCCTTCTCGCTCACCAGCGCGCGACCGATCACCAGCCCCCAAGTACCGACATTGACCAGCCCCGACGCGGACTTGCCCGCATGCGCTTTCCAGTCGGCATCGCCCAGCTTGTCTGCAATCAGCGCATCCGCTGTGTCAGGATCGGGCACACGCAGAAACGCCTCGGCCAGCGACAGTAGCGCCACCCCTTCGGACGTGTTCAGCCTATATTCCTGCAGGAACTGGTTGACCCACCCGCTCGATTGCGCCGCGCGCAGATTGGCGAGCATGGCCATCCCCCGTACCAATATCCGCTCCCGCTCGTCAGCACGCAACGCCGCGCGCTCAAGCAGCGGTTTCAGCACTTCCGGTTCGGATGCCCGGTGCAATTTCGCGAAATCTGACGTTGCGGCATACATGGCTTTTGACTCGGCAGTTGACGCGGACGTAAAGCGCCGCAGACGGGACTCGCAGTCTTGTAATATTATTGCGCAAGGAATGCACTATGGCTGTCGTCAGCTTCGACGAATACAAAGCAATGACTGGCACTGTCATCGGCGTGTCGGATTGGCTGACCGTCGATCAGGACATGATCAACAAATTCGCTGACGCGACGGGCGATCACCAGTTCATCCACATCGACGCGGAAAAAGCCAAGCTCACCCCCTTCGGCGGCACGATTGCGCATGGCTTCCTGACGCTGTCGCTCATGCCCGTCCTCACCCAGAAAACCGACATGCCACGCATGGACGGCATCAAGATGGGCGTGAATTATGGCGGCAACAAAACCCGCTTCCTCGCCCCTGTCCGCTCGGGCAAGCGCGTTCGTGGCCATTTCAAGCTGCTGGAGATCGCCGAAAAGCGGCCCGGCCAGTATCAGCAGACCGTCGAATACACGCTCGAGATCGAAGGCGAAGACAAACCCGCCCTGATCGCCGAGTGGGTTTCACAATTTTTCATTTAGACCAGTAGAACCTAACCCCGTTTGTCCTGAGTAGCGGCTGAGCTTGTCGAAGACGCGTATCGAAGGACCAGAGCGCAAGACCCTTCGATACGGGCCTTCGACAAGCTCAGTCCCTACTCAGGACAAACGGATTTGAAACAAGGAATATACCAATGCGCGACGCCGTCATCGTTTCTACCGCCCGCACCCCGATTGGCCGTGCCTATCGCGGCGCATTCAACAATCTTCCCGCGCCGACGCTGTCGAGCCATGCGATCAAGGCTTCCGTCGAGCGCGCCGGGATCGACGGGGCCGAAGTTGACGACGTGATCTGGGGATCGGCGCTGCAACAGGGTCATCAAGCTGGCAATTTCGCGCGCACGTCGCTGCTCCGCGCTGGCCTGCCCGTCACGGTCAGCGGCATGTCGGTGGATCGGCAATGCGCTTCGGGCCTGATGGCCATCGCGACGGCCGCCAAGCAAGTGATCGTCGATGGCATGGACATTTGCATCGGCGGCGGCGCGGAAAGCATTTCGCTCGTTCAGACGCCGCAGATGCGTGTTGCTCCTGATCCCGAACTGCTCGCCATGCACGCCAACATCTACATGCCCATGCTGCAAACCGCCGAAGTCGTTGCCAAGCGCTACGGCATCAGCCGCGACCGCATGGACGATTATGCGCTGCAATCACAGCAACGCACCGCCGCTGCCCAAGCCGCAGGCAAGTTCGACGACGAAATCGTGCCCGTCACCGCGACGATGGCCATCGTGAACAAGGAAACCAAGGAAGTCACGCACAAGGAAGTGACGCTCGCGAAGGACGAAGGCAATCGCGCCGACACCACGCTGGAAGGCTTGAAGTCACTCGGCCCCGTCCTCGGCCCCGATATGACGATCACGGCGGGCAACGCCTCTCAACTCAGCGACGGGGCCTCCGCCTCGGTCGTTATGGAGGCCTCTGTGGCGGCGAAAAAAGGCCTGACCCCGCTCGGTCGCTATGTCGGCATGGCAGTCGCGGGCACCGAACCTGACGAAATGGGCATCGGCCCCGTCTTCGCCATTCCCAAGCTGCTCAAGGCCAACGGCCTGACCATGGACGACATCGGCCTGTGGGAACTCAACGAAGCGTTCGCCGTCCAAGTGCTCTATTGCGCCGACAAGCTCGGCATCCCGATGGACAAACTCAACGTCAATGGCGGCGCGATCTCGGTCGGCCACCCGTACGGCATGAGCGGCGCACGGATGACCGGCCATGCCCTGATCGAAGGCAAACGGCGCGGCGCGAAATATGTTGTTGTCACGATGTGCGTCGGCGGCGGCATGGGCGCGGCGGGGTTGTTTGAAGTTCTTTAACCGGCGTAATCTCATGTTATAGGTATCATGAACCCGGGTCGCACAGGGGGACGAAACGTGACGCGTGGAGACGACGGACGATTGGTGGGCTGGAAAGCGATCGGGAATTTTCTCGGTCGCGACGAGCGTACTGTGCGTCGGTGGGAAGCTGAACGCGGCCTTCCCGTTAATCGCGTTCCCGGCGGCGGTAGCGCGACGGTTTGGGCAATGCCCGATGATCTTCGCGCATGGATGGTAAGCGATCCCGAAGTCCAACAGGCTGTGGTCGGGGCCCGACCGAGCAGGCGGACTGGCTTTCTGCTTCTTGCAGCATGTGGTGTTGGTTTGATGGCAGCAACACCGGCGCTGTGGAACAGTTTCGGCAACGCAACCGTTGCAAAGGCCAAGCCCGAACCCTACGCCGTCGATGCCAAAGCCAATGATCTGTATCGCAAGGCCACCTTTGGCCTGAACCGGCGTTCGGTTACCGGACTGCTCCAAGCCGCCGAGACCTTCGAGGCATTGGGCAAGCAATATCCCCGCAACGCCGCAGCTTTTGTTGGACTGGCTGAAGCCAATTTGCTGCTGCGTGAGTTCAACTCTCTCCCGAACGAAACCGCCTATCGGCGGGCGGCGGCCGCCGCTCAAGCCGCCATTGCGCTTGACCCCAAATCGGCCGCAGCGACCTGCGCGCTGGCCTTTGTCCGCTATCATGGCGAGGGGAAGCGCAAGGAAGGGATCAAACTGTTTCAACAGGCAATCGCGCTCGACCCCAATCAGGCGCAGTCGCATCATTGGTACGCGACAGCCTTGCTGAGTGAAAATCGTCCGGCGGACTCCGTGCGTGCTTTCGACCGTGCCCGCGCGCTTGATCCCGGCTCGACCGCAATCGCCACTGATGCCGCCTATGCCCAATATCGTTTCGGAAAACATACCGAAGCCGTTGCAGAGCTTCAGCGGATCATTGATGTCGATCCGGCCTTCAGCGGCGCCTATCGCTATCTCGCGCGCTTTTATTTGATGGAGGGGCGTGACGCTGACTATCTCGCGGCCGCTGCCACCGAGGCAAAACTGCGTAAAGATGCAGATGGCGCTAAGGCCGTTGATGCTGCGGCGGCGGCATTCAAAACGGGTGGACGCAAAGCCATGATGGCATCGCTGATCGCGCATGAAATCGCGCAGTTCGAACAAAATGGCGAAAGCGCGCTGCGCGTTGCAATGCTTCAGGCGGCAAATCGCGATGCGACGAATGTGATCCGTTGGCTGGAAAAGGCCGAATCAATCAACGAAGCCGAAATCCGCACAATTGGCGCTTATGCCGAATTCGTCCCATATCAGGACAGGATTGCCGCATCACCCGCACTTAAAGGATTAATATCCTAGCACTTTCTGCGGCCATGTCCGCATTTGTCCGCCCCTGTCCGCGTTCGCCGCTGGTCGGGTAAATGCCGCGTTAGCTATCCAATGACTGTTGGATCGACGCTGATAAGGTCGCGCGGCCCGGTCCCCGAACGCAACAATTGGGGGTTCACATGAAAAATCTTTTCAAGACAGCACTTTTCTCAACGGCGCTTGCACTGACGTCGCAGGCGCAGGCGGCGGTCATTGCCACGCTCTCGTTCAACACACCCACGGGCACGGTCGCGTCCAATGCGGCGATTGATGTCTTTCTGACCCTGACGCTCGATCCGCAGTCGGATGCACTGACGACCGATGCGACTGGCAAGCCCACATCAGGCTTCGACTATGCAGGTTATACAGGGCCCATTGACCTGAATGACCCGAATACGCGCGTTTTCTTTAACGAGGCTTTTGGCTGTTCGGGTACATTCACAAATGTTTGTGGCCCGGGCGCCTATGAATGGAACTTCAATTTCAATCAGCCCAACTTCATCAGTCCGGTGGATTTCGATCTCCAGCCGGGGCAATCCTTCAGTTGGCTGTTCGGCAGCTTTACGCCGGTCGGCGGCAACGCCCCTGCGGGACTCTACACCTTCTACAATGCCACCACGACGGTGCAGATCTATAATCCGCAGGATCCCAACGATCCCAACGATGACCAGTTCGACTTCATAACATTTGCCCAAACCTGTCCAACGCAGGAGGCAAGTTGCGCCTTCACGCGCAATGTTTTTGCAGCGGGCGGTGCCGTTCCCGAACCAGCAACATGGGGGATGATGTTGCTGGGATTCGGTTTGGTGGGCAGTGCCATGCGGCGACGTATTGCGACCCGCGCCGTCGTTTTGGCCTGACGACCATTTGGTGCCCCGGACCCCAAACCGGGGCACCAATTAATTATGTTTCGCGATCCAGTCTTCGACGACCGGCGCGATTTTGTCGCGCCATTTTGACCCGTTGAAAATGCCATAATGCCCCGCCCCGGGCGCAAGGTGATATTTCTTCAACTTCTCGGGCAATGACATTGCAATTTTCAATGCGGCTTTCGTCTGACCGATCCCCGAAATATCGTCGCGTTCGCCCTCGATGGCGAGAATGGCAATATCCTCAATCGCTGCCGGATCAACGCGAACGCCGCGATGCATCATTTCGCCCTTGGGCAGCGAATGATCCTGAAAGACCGTGCTGATCGTCTGAAGATAAAACTCCGCGGTCATGTCGCAAACGCTGCGATATTCCTCGTAGAAATCCTTGGTCGCGTCGGCGGCATCGTCATCGCCTGCCACCAGATCCTTGAACATCGCGAAGTGGCTTTGCATATGGCTGCCAAGGTTCATCGACAAAAACCCGGTCAGCTGCAGAAAACCGGGGTAAACCTTCCGCCCCGCGCCCGGATACATCATCGGAACCGTCTGAATAGCATTCTGGACAAACCAGGCATGCGGGCGTTCAGTTGCGACGTCATTGACACTTGTCGGCATCTCGCGCGTATCGACGGGGCCACCCATCATGGTTAGCGTTTTCGGACGGCACGGATGCTTTTCCGCTGCCATCAAACATGCCAGTGCATAACAAGGCACTGACGGCTGGCACACTGCCAGCATATGCGAACCCGGCCCCATATGCTCAAGAAACCCGCGCAGATAATCGATATAATCGTCGAGATCGAACTGCCCGTCACTTAACGGCACATCACGCGCGTCACGCCAGTCGGTGATGTAAACATCATGCTTGGGCAGCATCCGCTCAACGGTGCCGCGCAGCAGCGTCGCAAAATGTCCCGACATCGGCGCGACAATCAATAGCTTCGGCGCGCCCTCGACACCGTCCTTCACAAAATGCTTCAACTGTCCAAATGGTTTGCGCAGCGCAATTTCCTCGCGGACCGCAACTTCCTCGCCCTCGACCACCGTAGAATTCAGCCCGAATTCCGGCTTCCCGCGCGGTGCTGCGGCATGTGCGAAGACTTCCAGTGCCGATGCGAACACGGGGCCGGCGGGCCAATAGCTCATCGGATGGCTCGGCGACTGGAGCAGCTCAGCGCCCATATTGGCAAACGCACTTGCCCCCGCCAGCAGCCCTCGCTGCATTTCATAAGCATGATACAACAACGCGCCGACCCCTTTTGGTGCAATGCAACATTGGGGACGATAGGCCCAATCGGTTCTATGTTGCAACGCATCATTTGCCGACCCGTCGCATCCTTGCTAGGCGCGCGGCGTGGCCACCAATCCTCCCCAGCCGAACGGCAATCGCAAAATTGGCAATCTCCGCCTCGTGTTCCGCTTTGCCGCGCACTATCCGGGGCGCATTGTCTGTGCGCTGATTGCGCTGGCGATTTCGTCGGCGAGCACGGTTTCGATTCCCGCGGGATTCAAAATTGTTATTGATCAGGGGTTTAGCAGCGGGGGTGGTGATATCAGCCTTGGGTTCCGCTTGTTGCTGGGCGTCGTCACGCTGCTTTCAATCGCGACGGCGCTGCGATTCTACTTTGTGTCATGGCTTGGCGAACGTGTCGTCGCCGATTTCCGCATCGCCGTTCAGGAAAATCTGCTCCGCCTTTCGCCCAGTTATTTCGAGGAAAATCGACCGTCGGAAATCTCGTCGCGGTTGACCGCCGACACATCGATCATCGAACAGATTGTCGGTACAACCTTATCGGTTGCGCTGCGAAATACGCTGACCGGCATCGGCGGGATCATTTACATGTTCTACCTGTCGCCAAAGCTGGCGGGGTTGCTGATGGTCGGCATTCCGCTCGTCATCCTCCCCATCGTTTTCATTGGTAGCAAACTGCGCGCGTTGTCGCGGAAGTCACAGGACCGGATTGCCGACGTCGGCTCGACCGCCAGCGAGATCCTTGGTGCGATGAAAGTCGTCCAAGCCTTTGGACAGGAAACGCGCGAAGCGGGACGCATCAAGTCGGCTGCCGAAGCGACCTTCGACACCGCGCAACGTCGCATCCGCCTGCGCGCCATCATGACCGCGGCAGTCATTTTGATGCTGTTCGGATCGGTTGTTATGATCCTGTGGGAAGGGGCGATTGACGTTCAAGCCGGACGCATGACCGGCGGCGGTATTGCGGCGTTCGTGTTCACCAGTGCCCTTGTCGCCAGCGCATTTGGATCATTGACCGAAGTTTATGGCGATCTCCTGCGCGGTGCTGGCGCAGCGGCACGCCTCGGTGAACTGCTTCAGGAACAACCCGGCATTGCTGCCCCCGCCAACCCCGTCGCATTGCCCGAACCCGCGCAGGGGCGCGTCTCGTTTGACAATGTCGTCTTCAAATATCCGACGCGGCAGGACGTCAGCGCGCTTGACGACTTCACACTGCATATCGAACCGGGTGAGACCGTGGCGGTCGTCGGCCCCTCGGGCGCAGGCAAATCGACGCTCTTTCAGCTGATCCAGCGCTTCTACGATCCCACCTCGGGCACCGTCAGCATCGACGGCGTGGCCCTCCCCTCGACCGACCCCAAATGGGTGCGGCAGCGCATTGCAATGGTGCCGCAGGAAACAGTGATCTTCGCGGCGTCGGCGCGTGACAATCTCCGTTACGGCCATTGGGATAGCGATGATGCCGCGCTCTGGGCTGCTGCTGATGCCGCCAATGCGTCGGAGTTCCTCAAAAAACTCCCTGAAGGTCTCGACACTTTTATGGGCGAAAGCGGCGCGCGATTGTCCGGGGGCCAGCGTCAACGCATGGCGATTGCCCGTGCGATCCTCCGCGATGCCCCGATTCTGCTCCTCGATGAAGCGACCTCCGCATTAGACGCGGAATCCGAACGCCTCGTTCAGGACGCTCTCGAACGCCTCATGGCCAACCGCACCACCATTGTCATCGCTCACCGCCTTGCCACCGTCCGCGCAGCCGACCGGATCATCGTCATGGAAGATGGCCGGATCGTCGAAGAAGGGACACACGACACGCTCAGCCGTTCGGGTGGGACATATGAGCGATTGGCACGGTTGCAGTTTGAAGGATTGGCCGCTTAACTTAAAACACCGCATGCCTGAGCTTGTCGAAGGCCTGTCCTTCTTCTTGATCATTGCTCAAGAAAGGGCAGCCCTTCGACAAGCTCAGGGATACGGTTGTTTCTTGCTTAACCGTCTGCACAAACACCGCCAGTTGACACCGCCCGCCGCGTCCTTAACCATAGCGGCATGGATACCGACGATATCGCGCCTCCCCCGCGTGCCGGCGACCCGCTCGCCCTTTTGGTCAAGCTCGACCTCGACCCCTTTTCGGTTGCCGAACTTGATGCGCGCATCGTCGCACTCGAAGCCGAAATCCTCCGCACCCGCGCCAAACGTGACAAAGCCGTTAACCACCGGGCAAGCGCCGACGCGCTATTCGGTCGCTAAAGTGAAAGTTTCGATGGACGTTCTTGATTGACAGCACCGGGCTCCCGACATGATGTTCAACTGAAGCCGCGCCCGCAGGCTTCGAATTAGGACCAAGACATGCCTTCTTTCGCTCGTGAACTCGAAACGACTCTCCACAATGCGCTTGCTGCTGCGTCGGGGCGCAAACATGAATATGCGACGCTCGAACATTTGTTGCTCGCGCTGATCGATGACGAACATGCCGCGCAAGTGATGGGCGCGTGCGGCGTCGATACCGACGAGTTGAAAAGGACCGTCACCAATTATCTCGACAGCGAGTTGGAGGCACTTCGGACAGAAGGCCAGACCGACCCGTCACCGACGAGCGGTTTTCAGCGCGTCGTCCAGCGCGCGATTCTCCACGTCCAGTCGTCGGGCCGTGACGAAGTTACTGGCGCCAACGTCCTCGTCGCACTGTTTAGCGAGCGCGAAAGTTACGCCGTCTATTTCCTTCAGCAACAGGATATGAGCCGCCTCGACGCGGTCAGCTTCATCAGCCACGGCGTAGGCAAAGGCGTCGCCGCGCCCGAGGCGTCATCGCCCAAAGGAGCCGATGAAGAGAAACCCGCCAAGTCCGAAGGCGGCAAAGGCAAAGCCGAATCTGCACTCAAGCAGTTCACCGTCGATCTCAACGAGAAAGCACGTAACGGCAAAGTCGATCCCCTGATCGGGCGCGGCCCGGAAGTTGACCGCACCGTGCAAATCCTGTGCCGCCGGTCGAAGAACAATCCGCTGTATGTCGGCGATCCTGGCGTCGGCAAAACTGCGATTGCTGAAGGGCTGGCGCGCAAAATCATCGAGGGCAATGTGCCCGAAGTCCTGCTCCCTGCGGTCATATACTCGCTCGACATGGGCGCGCTGCTCGCGGGCACCCGCTATCGCGGCGATTTCGAGGAACGGCTGAAAGCTGTCGTTAACGAGCTCGAAAAGCTGCCGCACGCGATCCTGTTCATCGACGAAATCCACACCGTTATCGGCGCGGGTGCAACGAGCGGCGGCGCGATGGACGCGTCGAATCTTTTGAAGCCAGCACTGAGCGGCGGCACAATCCGCTGCATTGGTTCGACGACTTACAAGGAATTCCGCAACCATTTCGAAAAGGACCGCGCGCTCCTCCGCCGGTTCCAAAAGATCGACGTCAACGAACCCACTATCGAGGACACGATCAAGATCCTTGCGGGTCTGCGTTCGGCCTTCGAAGGGCATCACAACGTCAAGTACACGCCCGACGCGATCAAATCAGCGGTCGAACTGTCGGCGCGCTACATCAATGACCGCAAGCTGCCCGACAAAGCCATTGATGTGATCGATGAAGTCGGCGCGATGCAGATGCTGGTCGCGCCGAACAAGCGCAAGAAAGTCATCACGCCGAAGGAAATCGAGCAGGTCATCGCGACAATGGCGCGCATCCCGCCCAAATCGGTCAGCACCGATGACACGAAATCGCTCGCGTCGCTTGAGAACGATCTCAAACGCGTTGTCTTCGGCCAGAATGATGCCATCGAAAAACTTGCGTCGGCCATCAAACTGTCGCGGGCAGGTCTGCGCGATCCCGACAAACCCATCGGCAACTATCTGTTCACCGGGCCAACCGGCGTCGGCAAAACCGAAGTCGCGCGCCAACTTGCCTCGATCATGGGCATCCCCCTCCAACGCTTCGACATGAGCGAATATATGGAGCGCCATTCGGTCAGCCGCCTGATCGGTGCACCGCCAGGCTATGTCGGTTTCGACCAAGGCGGCCTCTTGACCGATGCCATCGACCAGCAGCCGCATTCGGTCCTCCTCCTCGACGAAATCGAAAAGGCGCACCCCGACCTGTTCAACATCCTGTTGCAGGTTATGGATCACGGCAAGCTGACTGACCAGCATGGCAAGGCGGTCGATTTCCGCAATGTCATCCTGATCATGACGACCAATGCGGGCGCGTCCGACATGGCGCGCGAGTCTCTCGGTTTCGGCAACAACACGCGCGAGGGCGAGGACGAGGAAGCGGTGAAGAAGATGTTCACTCCCGAATTCCGCAATCGCCTCGATGCCATCGTCCCGTTTGGCTACCTCCCGACCGAAGTCGTTGCCCGCGTGGTCGACAAGTTCATTCTGCAACTCGAACTGCAACTTGCGGACCGCGACGTCCATATCAAGCTCGATGACAAGGCGAAGGAATGGCTGACCACCAAGGGCTATGACAAGCTCTATGGCGCACGACCGATGGGTCGGTTGATTCAGGAAAAGATCAAACAACCGCTTGCCGAGGAATTGCTGTTCGGCAAACTCGTCCATGGCGGTGAAGTGATGGTCCACCTGAAAGAAACCGACGGCGTTAACGCGCTTTCGTTCGAGATCACCCCTGCGCCCCCGAAAAAGGGCAAGAAGGGCGGCAAAGCCAAAGTCAGCGTCGGGGTTTAACGCCTCAATGCCCGTCGATGGTGTTGTGCTGTTGCACGGGCTCGGGCGGACATCGGGATCAATGAGTCTGCTTGAACGGCGCGTGGCGAAGGCGGGGTTTCGCACGTTCAGCATCCGCTATCCCAGCACGTCCCAGCCGCTCCCTGCGATTGCCGAACGGCTTGATCCCGAAATGCGAAGGTTTGCAGATACGCTTGACGGACGAATTCACCTCATCACCCACTCGCTTGGCGGACTCGTCGCGCGAGCGCTCTTGACCCGACAAAAGCCCGACAATCTCGGCCGCGTCGTCATGCTCGCCCCGCCACATGGGGGCAGCGAATGGGTCGACATGCTTGAACGAACACGGCTGGCTGCCCGCATCCTTGGGCCGAACAGCCAATATCTGGTCACGCGCCGCGCCTCCGACCTTGACCGGCACCTCGGCGAAATCGACTATGAGGTCGGCATCATTGCTGGCGACCGCCCCATCGACCGCCTCATCGCTCCCTTTCTGATGCGCGCGCCGCATGACGGCAAAGTCTCGGTCGCTTCAACCAAAATCGCGGGCATGACCGACCACCTGACACTCCCCGTTGGCCACCCGTTGATGCCCTTCCACCCCCGCGTCGCGCGACAAGTGATTTATTTCCTTAAATCAGGGACATTTGCTCGCTGACCCGATTTCTCCGGGTAAGCTGCCAATCACGTCATCACCATAATCGCCGCAATGATCACGAGCATGAAGATCACGCCTGCGCCCAGCGCTGCATAAATTGACGGGTTGGTGTTGAACTCCGCGCGCGCCTGTTCCACCACGCGGTTGAGAAGCTGGGGCCACGTATAGCTGACGAAATCGCCTTGGCTCATCATGTTGATCAGAACGCCATTATCGTCGACCACCGGCAAATGGCGAAAGCGTTCGTTCGACATCTGCTGGAGCCATTCGATCAGATTGTCGTCGCCCTTGGCCAGCTTCAGATTGGTCGTCATGATTTCGCTGAGCTTGGTCTTGTTCGGGTCGCGCCCGTCATTCAGCAAGCGCCGCATGAAGTCGCGTTCGGTCACAATGCCGAGCGGCTTCTTTGCGCCATCAACCACGACGACAGCGCCATAATTCTTTTCGCTCATTGCTTTGACCGCAGTCATGACCAAATCATCGGGGCTCAGCGTATAAACGGGTGACTTATTCTTGAACTCAAGCCGATCTTCGATTTTCATGGTGCGCGATCCTTCCAAATTCTCGGTCGTTGACAGCCTAAGCCAACGATCCAAAACGACAAGGGGAAACTAACCGAGGCTGACCCGCCCGCCCGCATGCCGCTCTAGCCGCCCGCATAGTTCAAGCTCGAGCAACACCGTCGCGACCACGGCGGGGTGCATCCCCGACTGGCGAACGAGCTCATCAACCAGCACTGGCGTATGCCCAAGCAGCGCCGTCACCACATCACGCTCGACGTCGCTTGCATCGGCATCAACCGGCGGCCCGCGCCACCCGTCGCGCGGCTGCTCCACCCGCCCCGCGATCGGGCGGATCGTCTCGAGCACATCATCGGCGCTTTGCACCAATGTCGCCCCATCACGGATCAGCGCGTTGCACCCCTGCGCGCGCGGATCAAGCGGCGATCCCGGCACGGCCATCACTTCGCGCCCCGCTTCGTTGGCCAGCCGCGCCGTGATCAGCGATCCCGATTTTGGGGCCGCCTCTACAATGACGGTGCCCAGCGCCATCCCCGCGATAATCCGGTTGCGCGACGGGAAATGCCGCGCCAGCGGTTCGCGCCCCGGCGGTTGTTCGGCAATCAGGACGCCGTCCCGTGCAATCCGTTCCTGCAACGCGGCATTTTCCGGCGGAAAAGCGATGTCGATCCCGCTCGCAATCACGCCGACGGTTGCCGCATCGACCGACCCCTGATGCGCCGCCGTATCAATCCCGCGCGCCAGCCCCGAGACGACCACACATCCTGCCCCCGAGAGATCCAGCGCCAACCCGCGCGCAAAGCGACACGCCGCCGCACTGGCATTGCGCGCGCCAACGATTGCCACGGCGGGCCGCTCCAACAGCCGCAAATCGCCACGCACGATCAGCGCAGGCGGTGCCGTATCCAATTCGGCCAGCAGTCGCGGGTAGAGCCCTTCGCCCACAAGTAAATAGCGCGCACCGAGTTTCTCGACCGCGCGCATTTCCGCTTCAACCGCTTTGGGGTCGGCCAGCGCCAATGCTTTCCCGCCACCCCGCGCAGCCATTTGCGGGATCGCGTCCAGCGCCGCGCGGGCACTCCCGAACCGCGCCAACAACTGAAAATAGGTGACCGGCCCGATATTGGC
>JANMPU010000093.1:0-38133 GCA_031369985.1 Sphingomonas sp.
CATAAGGGCGGCAACCGCAACGCCAGTGAAACCAAGGCTTCGCATAGTAAATACTCCCCGACACAACCAAACCGACAAGCGCAACCAAACGCGCTGTTTCTGGGGGCTTTTTAGCATTACTATGCTGTTAACACTAGGTTCGATGGTTAACGGCCTGTCCCAATTTGGGGCCAGTTTATATTGGCGTTCCCTCACCTCATCGCCCCGCACTTGATGCGGGGCTAGGCTGAAACGCGCGCCGCAATCAGTTCGGCCAACGCTTCGCACCCCGCCGCATCCTCCGCATTAAACCTTGCAGGGATCGGACTATCAAGATCAATCACGCCTATGACTTGCCCCTCAACAACCAAAGGCACCACCAATTCCGACCGCGACTCCGCATCGCAAGCAATATGCCCCGCAAACGCATGAACATCCGCAACCAGCTGGGTTTCCCCCGTCCGCGCCGCAGCGCCGCACACCCCTTGATCAAGGGCAATTCGAATACACGCTGCCCTCCCCTGAAACGGACCAAGCACGAGCGCGCCGTCCACCATGCGATAGAACCCGGCCCAATTCAGATCAGGCAACATCTGGAACAACACGGCGGACACATTCGCCATATTCGCGACTGCATCGGTCTCCCCCGCCGTCACTGCATCAGCGGCGAACAGGGCATCGGCCCACAGCTGGGTTTTACCGGTGGCGTCGGTCTTGAAATCAAACATCAGTCAAAACTCACTTTCCCACGCCCCTTCTTCACTTCGGACCGGACAGCCTTCCCCACCATCCGCTTTTCCTTCGCGCTTTTGGTCGGCCGCGTCTTCACCCGTTTCGCGGGCAGCTGATGCGCCTTGCCCACCAACTCCGCCAGCCGCGCCCTCGCTTCCTCGCGGTTCGCCTCGCGGCTGCGATATTCGCGCGCCGTGATCACGATTTCGCCGTCATTGGTCCAGCGCGACCCCGCCAGTTCCTTCAACCGCGCATAGACGGCGGGCAGGAGCCGCAGCGCGAACACATCAAGCCGCATCTGCACCGTCGTCGCGACTTTGTTCACATTCTGCCCGCCCGGCCCCGTACCCGCGAGAAACCGCTCCTCCAGCGCATCCTCCGGAAGCGCCGGCCACTCAGCCGATGGCATTGCGCGCCCAGTCGGGGAAATGCCCCGGCAGCGGCGCCGTCGCCATTGCCGGCTCTTTGCCTTCGCGCGGCACTGACAGGCTCTCGGCATGGAGCAGCATATGCGGCCCCTTCATCCCGTAAACCGGATCACCCGCAATCGCGATCCCGATCCCGCTCGCCGCATGCACCCGCAACTGATGCGTCCGTCCCGTCTCGGGCCGGAACCGGACCAGCGCCTTGCCATCGCCAAACGTCACGGTTTCCCAATGCGTTACCGCGCGCTGCCCCTTGGGTTCGGGGATCATCCGCCACCCCGTCTCGCGCGTGCTGACTTTATTGAGCGCCATATTGATCGTTCCGCCGGGTTCCTTTGGCACCCCCGCCAGCACCGCGAGATACGTCTTTACAACCGTTCCCGCTTCAAACGCCTGCGAAAACCGCTTCTGCGATTTCGGATTGCGCGCGAGCAGCAAGCACCCCGACGTGTCCCGATCCAGGCGGTGAACAATCGACGGATGCCGCTCAAACCCGAACCGCAACGAGTCGAGATGGTTCATCACGCTCAACGATCCGTCACGCGGCGCATCCACCGCCAGCCCCGCCGGTTTGTCGAGGATCATGGCTTCGGCATCAATAAACAGGACGAGATCGGCAAGCAGCATGGCCGCGCTATAGGCGCTGACCCTAAACCGCGTCCACCATCACGATTTCGCTGTCCTCTAGCGCCGTGATCGTCACCGCGCCGCCACCCAGCGCGACGCCATCGCGCGCTTCGGCCACCGTGCCACCAACATCAATCCGCCCGAGCGCAGGCACCAGATAAGCATGCCGACCCGCACCAACGTCATAGGTCAGGGTCTCACCAGCCGAGAGCACCGCGCCAAAAATCCGCGCATCCGTGCGTATTTCCAGAGCCCCGTCGTCGCCAAACCCGCTCGCCAGCAACTGCCAAGCGCCTGACCGCCCGTCTTTGGCAAACGGCTTCATGTCCCATCGCGGTGCACCGCCAGCCGCGCGCGGCTCGATCCAGATCTGGAACAGCGTCGTCGCGTCGCTTTCCGCATTCCATTCTGAATGCTGGACGCCCGTGCCCGCACTCATCACCTGAACATCGCCCGCTTCCGTGCGGCCCTTGTTGCCCAGCGAATCCTCATGCGTGATCGCGCCCGACCGCACATAAGTGATGATTTCCATGTCGCGGTGGCCATGCGGCGGAAAGCCCGACTGCGCCGCAATCACATCGTCATTCCACACGCGAATGCTCCCCCACCCTATCCGCGCAGAATCATAATAGCTCGCAAACGAAAAATGATGGTGCGCATCGAGCCAGCCATGATTGGCCGCGCCGAGCGAAGCAAAAGGTCGAACTTCGGTCATGTCGTTAGTCCACATCGGCGGGGAGTTGCCGCCGGAAGACGCGAATGTGGGGCGTGTATCAGCGGGTTCAAGGGGGCGGCTGGCGAGTGCTAGAAGCCGCCCTTAACCAACAAACTGTCGAAATGCTTGGCCACTGCTTCAGCCAGCTTCACAGGAACAGCGTTTCCGATCTGGGTATATTTGGGCACTTCCCGGTCAAAATTTCCCGCTTGCGGATTACCAGCGCGTCGGATTCCACCCGTCGTGCGCTTGCCCATGAAGATGTATGAATCAGGGAAGGTCTGCAACCGAGCCCACTCCCTAACAGTCAGTGAACGTGGCTGACTGTAATGAACATAATCATCCGCCAATGAACATGCTGTGATCGTTGGTCCCTGATTACCCCACATACGAGGGAGCAACCGTTGCGCAAATTTCTTAGTCTGGAATTTTTTCGGAATTGTACCGCCGTTCTTTATCATGCACGAAAACTTCTCAACCACTATTTTCGAGTGCCGACTGTAATGCTGTTCTTCAAGCGGCGCGAGGCGTTTGGATAACTCTCCGGGTCGGAAATAGTTTTGCCACTTTCCGACCGCCGCTTTGGGGTAGCACAGCGTCGCAAACGTGCTTTCAAAATCCTGTTTCTTGAGGCGCTTTGTGACTTGCCCATCCTCCAGATCAGAGAAAATATCCTGAATATTCGGAGCGATCTCACCATGTGCCGGCAGTAAGCCGCACAAAACGGCGTCCTCTTCATCAGCGCGAAGATTGATCCAATTTCCCAGTTTTGTCACGAGATCGTCGCGTATACCGACGATCAAAATTCGTGGGCGATTCTGCGGAACACCATAATCTTTCGCATAGACCAGTTTCCAACGGACCTGATAACCATGCTCACGGCCCAACGCCTTGAACCTACCGTACACGTCTCGCCAGATTTCACCTTTTTCGCCTTCGTCCGTCCAACGTGAGGAGAGCAATCCTTTGACGTTTTCGAACAGGAAAATCCGGGGTCGAACGCTCTCGATCACCCGAGCCATTTTTTCATAGAGTTGGTTCGAAGGCAGGCCAACCTTATCGACTGCGTAAGACCGCCGGTGACCAATGCCGGAATAGCCTTGGCAAGGAGGTCCGCCAGCGAGAACATCCAATGTGCCATCAGAACCAAACGTGATGCCGAGATCGAGTGCCTCGATATAGGTCTTTACCTGATCAAGTCGTGCTTCATCCAATTCGCTAATGTCAGATGAGATCAACTGCTTGTGCTCGACAAATAACTTGTCGCCTAACGAATGGCGGCGGTTAGCAAGATATGTCGCTCGAGCATCATCGTTGAGCTCGTTCACAAAGATCGGGACAAATCCGGCGTGTTCAAACCCCAACGATAAGCCGCCACAGCCAGCGAACAGATCAAACATCGTTCGGGTCGGCGCTTTGGCTGGCTCGACCGACTGCGATGTAACCTCGCTCGTCTCGACCACCTTTGTGTCAGCTGCCAGCAGCATAAATACCTCCTTAATCAGTCATGTTCAGATGGCACATAAAGAGAACAATGTCCAGGTGTTTTTAGGCATAAGGTCCAATCTTATTGGCAATCGCTGACTTGATCGTATCCTGCACATTTTTGGGGAATACACGCCCAAAATTTCGCATGAATATCTCGGTCAGGCTCAGGGCAACGCCATTTTTCGTTGCTTGTCCCCAATAGTTCCCTCCAGTCAGCGCGTTGACGCGAACGGTCGGTATCGATCCGGCTACAATCGCTTTCTTTTGGGAAGGCACAACGACAAAGCTATATGAAAATTCGAGCTGCTTGACGGAGAACCCATTGCGACCGATTTTCACGCCCGACGCCGTCGTGTAATCCGCCTTGTAGACCATATCCCACAACATCGGAATTTGAGCGTTATCGTTCCAGTTCGTCTTGCATTGGATTATGCCCAATCCGACGTTGGAAAAATCCTGCCGCACCAGATGCTCGAATATCGCTTTGTCGCCTGTTAGGCTCGCAGGGAACGTCAGATTGTCGGGCAACACAATCACCGAAATATCCGACTCGGTATTGGTTTGCTGGTTCCCGTATGTGACCGTCGCGGCATCAAATATGCAGTCTGGGATTAAAGCCTTGTTTTGTTTGAAGGCGATTGCTCGCGTTCCCACAAATACCTGATTGAGATACCAGCAGACAAGCGCCTCCCACGCTGCACCGCCACCTGAAAGGCTCGCCTGATCGCGACCTCCTGTGCCGGTTGATCGAAAAATCTCGGAGAGATGATTGCCCAAGCCATAGATCGCCGCTGGATCGGAATATTCCGAAGTGATCTTTCGAATTTGCGGTTCCCACTTCCGCCATGCTTGGTTGAACGAATCCATCGCCATAAGACGGCCAATCTGTTTCGCACGGTATAGCTCGATAAAATCGGTCATTTGATCATGCGTTCTTGTCACCCCTCATCCCCCATCCGCAGCGCCGCGATGAACGCTTCCTGCGGGATACTCACATTCCCATATTCGCGCATCCGGGCTTTGCCCTTTTTCTGCTTTTCGAGCAGCTTCTTCTTCCGGCTCGCGTCACCGCCATAGCATTTGGCGGTCACATCCTTGCGCATCGCCGCAATCGTCTCGCGGGCGATCACTTTGCCGCCGATTGCTGCCTGCACCGGGATTTTGAACAAATGGCGCGGGATCAGGTCTTTCAGCCGTTCGACCATGCCGCGCCCGCGCGTCTCCGCCGTTCCCCGGTGGACGATCATCGATAGCGCATCGACCGGCTCCTCATTCACGAGGATGCTCATTTTCACAAGATCGCCCAGTCTATGGCCGATCTGGTGATAATCGAAGCTGGCATAGCCTTTCGATAGCGATTTCAGCCGGTCATAAAAATCGAACACGACTTCGTTGAGCGGCAGTTCATAGGTCACCTGCGCGCGGCCGCCGACATAGGTCAGGTTCTTCTGGATACCGCGCCGGTCCTGACACAGCTTCAGGATGCTACCGAGATACTCATCGGGCACATAGATCGTCGCTTCGATCCACGGCTCCTCGATGCTCTCGATCCGGCTCGGGTCGGGCATATCTGACGGGTTGTGGAGGTGAAGCACTTTCACGCCAGCGGGATCGGCATGCTGCAAATGGATGTCATAGACCACCGACGGCGCGGTCGTGATCAGGTCGAGATCATATTCGCGCGTCAGGCGTTCCTGAATAATCTCTAGATGGAGCAGCCCGAGGAAGCCGCACCGGAAACCGAAACCAAGCGCGGCGCTGGACTCAGTCTCAAACGAGAATGACGCATCGTTGAGCCGCAGCTTGCTGATGCTTTCGCGCAGTTTCTCGAAATCATTCGCATCGACCGGAAACAGCCCGCAGAACACGACCGGCTGAACTTCCTTGAAACCCGGCAACGCTTCGGCGGCGGGCTTCTTTGCATCGGTGATCGTGTCGCCGACCCGCGTTTGCGCAACTTCCTTGATCTGCGCGGTAATGAACCCGATTTCGCCCGCCGCGATTTCGCTCAGGATTTCCATCTTGGGCCGCATGCAGCCGACGCGGTCGACAAGATGCTTGGTCCCCGCTGCCATGAAGGTGATTTCCTGCCCCTTGCGGATCACGCCATCAATGACCCGGATCAGGATAACCACGCCGAGATAGGGATCATACCAACTGTCGACGAGCATCGCTTTGAGCGGCGCTTCGCGGTCGCCCTTTGGCGGCGGGATGCGCTCGATCACGGCGTCGAGCACGGCTTCGATCCCGATACCCGACTTCGCGCTGGTCAGGATCGCATTCGATGCATCCAGCCCTATAATGTCCTCAATCTCCTTGCGGACCATGTCGGGTTCGGCGGCGGGCAAGTCGATCTTGTTGATGACCGGCACGATCTCATGATCATATTCGATCGACTGATAGACATTGGCGAGCGTCTGCGCTTCTACGCCCTGCGCCGCATCAACCACCAGCAACGCGCCTTCGCACGCCGCCAGCGAGCGTGAAACTTCATAAGCAAAGTCGACATGCCCCGGCGTGTCCATCAGGTTGAGCTCATAGCCTTTCCAGTCCAGCCGCACCGTCTGTGCCTTGATCGTGATCCCACGTTCTTTCTCAATGTCCATGTTATCAAGCACTTGCGCCGACATCTCACGCGCGGTCAGTCCGCCCGTCGTCTGGATCAGCCGATCAGCAAGGGTCGATTTGCCATGATCGATATGCGCGATAATCGAAAAGTTACGAATTTTGTCGAGAGGTGTCATTCGATGGCCACTAGCGGAGCAACAAGCTCACTGCTAGATGGTCTAAAGACGGGGTCGCGTCCGTTGTTGCATGTGGAGCCGAATATCGGAAGCATGCGGATTAGTAGGGGATTACGATGCGTCACATGATTTCATTTGCTGCAGCAGCAGTACTTTTCACCTCACCAGCCGCCGCTCAGATCGGCAGCAAAGCCTCGTCGGGCAAACAAATGCAGACGAAAGGCGAGATGCAGATTCCGCGTTGTCAAAAGCGTTTGGGCACGCTCGCTATTGTCGAGCCCGACACACAGTGGTGGCGCGACTATAATCTCGGTAGTCCCGAAGCGATCCTGAAGATCTTTGTCCAGCAATCGGGCTGCTTCGGCCTCGTCAACCGCGGCCGCGCCATGCAGAGCCGCGCCATGGAGCGCGCGATGGCCGATGGTGGCGAACTCCAGCGCGGATCGAACCTCGGCAAAGGCCAAGTCAAGACTGCTGACTATTATCTCGAGCCCAATATCGTGACGGGCAACCGTAACTCGGGCGGTGGCGGCGCGGGTGCTGTGCTCGGCGGGCTAGGTGGCTTGTTCGGTGGCGCAGGCCGTGTGTTTGGCGCAGTCGCTGGCGGCATCAATGTCAAAAAGTCCGAAGCGAGCGTAACGCTGTCGGTCGTTAATGCACGAACGACCGAGGAAGAAGCACTGACACAGGGCTATGCGCGCAAGTCAGACGTCAGCTGGGGCGCTGGTGGCGGTGGTGGCACATGGGGCCTGTTCGGTGGTGCAGCCGGTGGCGGCTATCAGGACACAGCGATTGGTCAGGTGATCATTCTAGCTTATCTCGATGCCTACACCAAGCTAGTGACTGAATTGGGCGGCCTGCCGACCAACGCAGCGGCCGCAGCACCACAAGCAACTTCAAACCGCTAGAAATTCAGGAAAGGCCTGGGCAATCGCGGCAAGTGCTGCTGTTGCTCGCGCCTTTCCTTTGCCCGAAACTAGAGCCCAATCGACACCGCGCGCGACCAGTTCGTCGTGGCAGCGGTTAAAGAACGCCTCGCGCGTTGCCGCATCGCCATAGACGCGCGTGCCATCATCGACCCAAGGCAAATCAATATCGAGCAACAAGTAGAGATCGGCGGTTTCGTCGAAGTCCGCGAACCACGGATCGCGAGCGCCCAACATCATGTCGGACCAGACGGCGGTCATCAGCGGATCAGTGTCGAGGATCAGCACCCGGCTCGCCTGCTGCCCCGCAGCGTCAGCCATTGCCGCCTGCATCTTGGCGATGGTCAGAAGGTCATCATTGTTGAGATCGGTCCCGAACTGCTCGCAATAAGTGCGCCCATATTCGGAGACGAACACCGTATCGAAATGCGCTGCCAGTTCAGCCGCAAGCACCGACTTGCCAACACTTTCGGGGCCATGCAGACAGATCCGCCTCACGCCGCGCGCAACTGCCGACGCCATTCGATCAGGCCATAGGTCGCCATGACGAGGAACAAGCCATAAAGCCCCGCAGTAAGCCACAACCCTTTCACGGCGAACAGGCCGATGGCGAGGATGTCGACGACGATCCACCACAGCCAATTTTCAACGAGCCGCCGCGTCATCATGATCTGCGCCGCAACACTCAACATCGCGATGGTACCATCCCAATAGGGGTAATGCGCATCGGTCAGGCGGGACATCATCGTGCCCCACAGGATCGCAGCGACCACCGGACCCACGACCCACAGCACCCGCGCCCGCCCGCCCATCGCCTCGACCGCGACACGCCCATCATCCTCCTGCTTCTGCGCCCACGCATACCAGCCATAGAATTGCACGATGAGGAAAAAGACCTGAAGCCCAGCATCGCTATAGAGCTTTGCCTGCCAGAAAATGTGTGCGTAAAGCATCACCATGACGATACCGAACGGATAGTTCCACGCGCTTCGCCGGATGATCAGCGCGATGTTCGCCACCCCCAATGCAACGGCAATTGCTTCGATCCACGTCATGCTGCCTCCGCATAGCGCGCCTTTCGAGACTTGCCAGCCCCGACGCAGGCGTTAGCATCGGCTACAAGACAAAAAACGGGGGACGCCATGCGCCACATCGCGATCGTCGGATCGGGGCCTGCGGGTTATTACACTGCCGAAGCCGCGCAAAAGGCGTTTGGCGAGGATGTTCGCGTCGACATCATTGACCGGCTGCCAGTCCCATACGGCCTCATCCGGTCGGGCGTCGCCCCCGACCATCAATCAATCAAAGCGGTTTATCGCCGGTACGAAGCGGTCAACCTGTCGGACACAGTCCGCTTTGTCGGCAATGTCATGGTGGGGCGTGACGTTGCGATTGCCGAGTTGCAGGACATGTATGATGCGGTTGTCCTCGCGACCGGTGCACCCAATGACCGAACGCTCGAGATTCCCGGGGCGGATTTGCCCGGCGTCGTGGGGTCGGCGGCATTCGTCGGCTGGTATAATGGCCATCCCGATCATGCCGACTTGAACCCTGCGCTCATGGGGCCGGGCGCTGTAGTAATCGGCAATGGCAATGTCGCTTTGGATGTGACGCGCATTCTAGCCAAGACGCGGGGCGAGTTTGCTGGGTCGGACATTGCCGCGCATGCGCTGTCGGCATTGGAAGGATCGAGCATTGTCCGCATTTCGGTGCTGGGGCGCAGGGGGCCGCATCAGATTGCGATGACGCCAAAGGAACTGGGCGAGCTCGAGCATCTCGAACGTGCGCAGCCATTCGTCGAAGCAAGCGACTTGCCAACGGTTGAAGACGACGCGCTCCTAGAACCGGGTATGCGCAAGTCGGTCACACATTTGCGGAACTTTACGGGCACGGGGCCAGCGGGCAAACCCGTTGCGATTGATTTCGATTTCTTCGCAATGCCTGTCGCGATCGAGGGCAATGGCCGCGCCGAACGCGTGATCGTGGAGCGGACGCGTCTCGATGCTGAGCTTCGTTCAGTAGGTACGGGCGAAACCTATGCTATTCCCGCGACATTGGTTGTAGCGTGCATCGGATACCAGACGCCGCCTATCGAGGGCGTCCCCTATGAACATGGCCGCGGACGGTTCGCGAACAGCGACGGGCGCATACTGCCAGGGCTGTATTGTGTCGGATGGGCCAAGCGCGGGCCGAGCGGGACCATCGGCACCAATCGGCCGGATGGTTACGCAGTTGTAGACCTGATCGCATCGGATATTGGCAGTGGCGCGGGCAAAGCAGGTCGCCCCGCGCTCGATGCCCTGCTCGAAAGCCGTGACGTCGACCTCGTCACCTTCCGCGACTGGCAAAAAATCGAAACTGCCGAAATCGCCCGTGCCCGCGACGGTTCGCCGAGAGAGAAGTTTACGCGGATCGCGGAAATGCTGGGTGCGCGGGGGTGAAACCACTGGACCACATCATGGTCTATTTCCACGGTATGCCCGGCACTGGTGAGGAATTGACCCTTTGCGCCGACGACAATTGGCAAAAGGGAATCACGATCATCCTGCCGGATCGTCAAGATCAATATGCCGGCGATTTCGACAAGATAAGCGCATCACTCAAAGCGCAGTTTCTGGATGTGCCGCTGCATTTCGTCGGATTTTCGATGGGCGGTTTTGTGGCTCTGCAGGTTGCATCGCGGCTCGGCCCGACGGTTTCCCGCGTCGACCTCATTTCTGCAGCAGCGCCGCTGGAGCTCGGCAATTTCTTGCCTCAGATGGCAGGAAAGGTGATCTTTTCTGCCGCCCGCCGTTCAAGATTCCAGTTTCATTTCTTGGTCCGGCTTCAAGCACTGATAGCAATTACTGCACCGTCGCTGCTTCACAGCATCCTGTTCAACAATGTGACGACGGCGGAACGTGAGCTTGCGGACAATCCGGGATTCAAAGCCTTGATATCCCGCATGACGCGGGTCAGCCTGTTCCGCAACCGATTGAGCTACATCCGCGAAATTCTGGCTTATGTGCAGCCGTGGGCGGCAATCCTGCCCAAAATCAAGGCTGAAACTTTCGTGTGGCACGGTGCCGATGACACATGGGCCCCCGTAAACATGGCGCATCCGCTCGCAGCAGCCTTGCCCAACGTCGTTGCGACCAACATCATGCCGGGAAAATCGCATTATTCGTGTCTGATCAAAGCGTTGCCACTGATCGCCGCTGATGTCGCAAAAGGTCGCGTGGCTGGAGATTAGCCAAACCACCCTTGCCCGTTCAACGCGCGATAATAAGTGCGGCTGACCGGGGCTTCAGTCCCGTCGCTTAGAGTTAAAGTCGCTTTGCCGTCGCCGCGCACCGCTTTGATCACAGCATCGCGCGCGACCCACCAGCTTCGGTGCGTTTGTGCGCCGGTTTCCCTGCCCAGTTCGGCAATCGCGTCGGACAGGCGCATCAGGATCATGGCGCTACCGCTGTCAGTGTAGACGCGGAGATAATGATCTTCGCTCGCCAGCGCTAACAGCCGCGCGCTTTGCAAGTGCAGCGGCAGCTTCGCGCGAAACCGGTTGTCGTCCGATGGTGCCGCACCGGGTGCGGGTGCGGGCGCAGATTCGGCTGATGTCAGCGCAATGATCGCCTTGCGCCTGCTCCCGATGGCATAGGTAATCCCGGTGATGATGGCGCTGACAAACGCGACCAGCAGGAAATTGCGGAACATGTCACCGATGTCGGGCCGATCCATTCCGAGGATGATCATCCCCGCCCCGATCACGCCCAGCGTTAAGGGCAGCGCGATCAATGTCGCGATCACGAGGACTTCGACAATCGGCCATTTTTGCAACCGGCCCCATGCCTGAATGCCCGTCGTCACCCCGACGCCGATCACCGCGCCGGTTTCCATCACGATCACCCAATAAAGCAACCGCGTCCAGAACGGCACAACGCCTGTGCCCATCGCTTCGCTAATTGTCATGAACACCGCAGCGATGGTCGCGACCACGAAACCCGCGCGGTGCTGCGTCATCGGTCCTGCATTTGGCGAAGCGCCAGTCGCCATTTCCGTCATTTGACGCAAAAATTCAGCGGCTTCGCGTAAGTTCGTTTGTAGCGAGCGGCGTGGCTGTTCATTTCGATGACACACCTAGCAAATGGTGCAAAAGGAGCAACCATCATGACAAATTTCAAATCAATCATTGCCGCCATCGCATTGAACATCCCCGCGATTACCGCCGTCTATGCCGCAGATGCCCCCGCCAAACTCGAAGTCGCGTTCACTGGTATCGAAGTCCAGAAAGGCGCGGTCATGTTCGGGGTCTATGACAGCGAAGACGCCTATAACAAGGGCACCAGCATCAACGGCGCCCGCGTTGTCGCCGACAAAGCCGACATCGCGACCATCATCGGAGGGATCCCCGCCGGGCGCTATGCGATCAAAGCGTTCCACGACATTGACGGCGACGGAAAAATGAGCAGCAACCCGTTCGGCATGCCGACCGAACCCTTTGCTTTTTCAAATAATGCCAAGGGCGCGATGGGCCCGGCAAAGTGGAGCGACGCCGCATTCGACGTGACGAGCGGCACGACCAAAATCAGCATCACCATCAAGTAAGGACACACGCCATGACTGCCCAGATCGCCCGTCGCGCCTTCCTTGGTTCCTCGCTCCTGATTGGCGCGGCCAGCATCATTACACCCGACCAAGCATTGGCAGGGGCCACACCCCCGGGATGGGCGCTGGGTGCTGCCGATGTCGAGGCGGACATTGCGGAAGCGCCGATGACTTTGGTGCGTGGTCGTACGCCATCGGGTCTGGCCGGGACGCTTTACCGCAATGGTCCTGCCAAGTTCCGCCGCGCCGGTGGTGCGTCGGGTCACTGGTTCGATGGCGATGGGCTGATCCGCAAGTTCCGCATGGGCGAAGGTAAGGCGACACTGACCGCGAAGTTCGTCGACACGCCGAAGCGGCGGCAGGAGACGGCGCTGAATCGAATGGCCATGCCCGGCTTCGGATCGCCACGCGGCGAGGGCGTCACGCTTGCGAGCCCCGATGATGGCAATGCGGCGAACACGTCGATGCTGATGGCCGGTGGTGATCTGCTTGCATTGTGGGAAGCGGGGTCGCCCGCGCGGATGGACCCCGAAACGCTGGCCACGCGCGGGTTCAAGACGTTCCGCGACGATCTCGCGCACATGCCGTTCCTCGCGCACCCCCGCGTTCAACCTGACGGCGTCATCTGGAACATCGGCAGCGGCGGCGGCACGCAGTGCATTGTCTGGAAACTCAACGCCGACGGCAGCCTTAACAAGGCCGAAGTCATCAAACTGCCCCGCCCAAGCTACTATCATGATTTCACCGCGACTGCGCGGCACCTCGTGATCGTGCTTCAACCGTGGTTGCAGGAGGAATATAAATTCCCCCTGTCGACCGGCATGGTCTGGCGACCCGAGCAGGGTACACAAGTCCTTGTGATCAACAAGGATGATTTGTCGAAGCGCCGCATTTTCGAACTCCCGGCTTTCTCTTTCTTCCATTTGGGCGACGCGTGGGCGGAAAGCGACGGCACCATCCGCTTTGATGGTGCACTGGAGGCAGATCCGACCTTCGGACAGACATCAGCTTCTGCCCTCCTCCGCGGTGAATATATCCGCGCGCCACGTCCAATGCTGACGCAGATCATCCTACGCCCCAATGGCCGCGCAGAGATGGTCGCCGCCAAGATTACTGCCGAATTCCCTAGCACTGACAAACGCTTCGCCGGCCTTTCGCGACGCTACACAACGCATGTGACAGATTATCGCAGCGACCCATTTGCACATGGGATCAGCCAATGGGATTGGCAGCGCGGTCGCGCCGATAAATTCGATTTCGGCGACACCCAAATTGTAGAAGAATTCCTGTTTGCGCCGGGCGGGGAGGGCGAAGGCGATGGCTGGCTCGTCGGCACAACGCTCAACCTGAAAGCGCGCGCGACCGAACTTCATGTGCTGGATGCGAAGCGCGTATCGGCGGGGCCGCACGTGACATGGCGCGCGGACGTTCCCCTACCGCACAGTTTCCACGGCATTTATGTGCCCAAACGGGGTTGAACGCGGCACGCCCTGCGGCTAATCAAAGGAGTGTTGTCGCGCTGACTTGGTGCGGCCTTCGCATCGGTCGGGGAATAGCTCAGCCCGGTAGAGCACTGCCTTCGGGAGGCAGGGGCCGGAGGTTCGAATCCTCTTTCCCCGACCAATTGCGACCTTACTCACCCCCCGCCTTGACTTCGCTCGATCATTGCGGTTTCGCGCGCTTGGGCGGAAGCGATAAGAGCGGGGATCAGCGCAGTTTCAGGCATGTTGCGCCAATATTTTTTGGGCATTTCCTTGGTCATCGCGCTAATTTTGACACGGGCGGGGTTGAAGATGCTGGCGTAGTAGGATTTCCAGAGGTCTTCGGTCGGGTCGCCGTCGGGCGCGTCCTCGCGGCGGGCGCCGCGAGCTTCGTGGAGGGCTTTGCCGTCCCAGTGGATTGACAGTTCTGGCGTCAGGATCGACCAGCGCATTGACGCGAAACGGCGGACGAAGAAACGCGCATTGATGCGAACAATGTGATGATCGGGTTCGAACCACGCGACATAATGATCGTTGAGTTCGCGGAAGCGGACGAAGGCGCGCATTTTGTGGATGTCGCGGCGGACGGCTTTCGCCAATTCCTCGACGCGGCGGACGATCGGGTCAGCTTGATCGGCCAGCAAGCCGCGTTGCTGCCGAAGTCGCCAAAGCAGGGTGTAGAGCAAGGCACAGCGTGCGGGATCGCTGTGGCAGATGGCAGTGCGCGCGAGGTCGGTGAAGGATTTGGGAACGGCCAGCGTGCCGGTTGGCTCGGGCAATGGTATCGCAGTGGCGAACAAATCGGTGGTTTGATCAATCTGCCAAACCACTTCTTGGGGACGCACACCGCCTAGGATCAGCGCCCGCGCGGCTTCACGCCACGCATCATAATCATCGGGTTCGGGCAGAATAACAGTGTGCATCAGGCGGCGAAGAGTTCGAGCTGTTCAATTTTCGGTGCTACCAGTGGCCGAACGTCCGCGCGATCAGCAAGCGCAACAGGTCGCCAATCCTCGGCCACAATGAACGGGCGCACTTTTGCTACTGACACCGTCAACCGTCCTACATCGTCCAGTCGCAAGCGCCGGTGCCGCCGCGAGGTGATGATGCGGTTGACGGCTTTCACGCCCAACCCCGGAATGCGCAGCATCATTTCCCGCGGCGCGCGGTTGATGTCGACGGGAAAGCTATCGCGGAATTTGAGCGCCCAAGCGAGTTTGGGATCGATGTCGAGCGGCAACATCCCGTCGTCGGTTGCTGCCTGCACTTCGGCGGGTGCAAAGCCATAGAAACGCATCAACCAATCGGATTGATAGAGCCGGTGTTCGCGCATCAAAGGCGGGCGTTTGAGCGGCAGGATCGCGCTGGCATCGGGGATCGGGCTGAAGGCCGAGTAATAGACGCGGCGCATGCGAAAATTGTTGTAGAGCCCGCTGGCGCGCAGCACGATGTCGCTGTCGGTAGCGGCATCCGCGCCTACGATCATCTGGGTTGATTGTCCTGCAGGCGCATAACGCGGCGCATGCTTGTATCGCCGCGTGGCGTCGCGCGCGTCGGCGATTGACGTTTTCATGGCACCCATCGCGCCTTCGATCCGCGTCGCGGACTTGTCGGGTGCAAGCCGTATCAGTCCCGGCTCTGTTGGCAGCTCAACATTGATCGATACGCGGTCGGCATAGCGCCCCGCTGCCTCGACCAGCAGCGGATCGGCATCAGGGATCGTTTTCAGGTGAATATAGCCCCGAAAATGATGATCCTCCCGCAATGACCGCGCGACTTCGACGATCTGCTCCATCGTATAGTCCGAGCTGCCAATGATGCCCGAGGACAGGAACAACCCCTCGATATAGTTACGTTTGTAGAACGAAATCGTCAGATCGACGACTTCCTTTGCCGTGAACCGCGCACGGCGGACGTTCGAACTTTTGCGGTTGATGCAATAATGACAGTCGAAAATACAGCTGTTGGTCAGCAGGATTTTCAGCAGACTGATGCAACGGCCATCGGGGGCGTAGGCATGGCAAATGCCTGTGCCTTCGGTCGAACCGAGCCCTTTGCCGTCCTTTGAATTGCGCTTGGCCGTGCCCGATGACGCACACGACGCATCATATTTCGCGGCGTCGGCGAGGATTTCGAGTTTTTGACGGACATCAAGTTGGGCCATATGTTCAACATATGTTCCGCCGCCGCCAATGTCGAGTATTATTGATCAGAACAGATACTTAACCTTCACACTCTCGGCGACTTGCCCACTTGTGATCACAACCTGCGCCGATTTGAAGCTAGGCGGGCCGAAGCGGATGGCGGGGTTCTTTGAAAAGCCGAAACCTTCCTTAGGAATGCCCATCATCGTGTCGAGTTTGCCATTGCCATTTTCGTCGTGGATCAGGGCGAGCGCATAGGCACCGCTGGGCAAATTATCGAACTTCAGTTCGCCCGCCAGTCGCGTCGGCACCGTCATGCGGCGCGCATTCGGGTCGTCCTGACAATTCGGAAAATTCTGAGGCTTTGTCGTCAGGCAGGCCATGACTTGACCCTTTTGGCTGCGAAAGCCGCTAATCCCGGCGTCAAGCGATCCCGGTGCGACGTTCCCCGTCACGGCGGTCAGCATCGTCAAAGCGGCCAAGGCCCTTGTCGGTGCCGCAGAAACGATCCCAGTGACGGAAATAAAGCCCATAATTGCACCTATATTCGGCGTGATGCCGTTGATGATGTGACGCTGTTATGAGCCAATTCCCTAACGCCCCGTTAACGATGGCTTTTGGAAATAATTCCCACCCCATATGATTAGTGACGCCCATAATGGTCATAACGCTCAGTACAACCCCCAAAGCACCGACGTGGATGGGTATCAGAAAAACGAGTGCGGGAATGACAATTGCGCCGGTCAGCGCTTCCCATGGGTGGAATGACATGGCAGCCCAAGCGGTCGGTGGGCGACTGGCGTGGTGCACGGCATGGGCAATCTTGAACGGTTTGGGCGCGTGCATCCAGCGGTGCGTCCAATAGAACCAAGCGTCATGTGCGAGAAGATAAAGCAGTACACTGACGGGAAGATACCACAGCGGATAGTCTGATAGGTTTGTGTAAACCCGTGTCCAGCCATGGTTTTGCCAGCCCCAAGCGACGATGCCAGCCGGCGCGCCATAAATTCCCGCGCTCAGCAAACTCCACCAGATTTCGCGGCGGATTTGCGGGGTCAGGTTGGCGTAGAGGCCGGGACGCACTTTGTTCGTTGCATAGGCGAAGGCACCGCTGACAATCAGATAACGGACGCCGACGATCAACGTCATGAGGAGGGCAGAGGCAACAGCGATCAGCATGGGAGGCGCTTATGCCGTGCAGAGCGTTACGATTCCAGCCCTACTTCTCGGTGAAACGTTTGATTTTTACGGGAAGGTCTTTGCCCTTGGTCCGGCGCGAAGGGATTTGCACAGGATTCTTCTTCTTCCACGCGGCCCATGTCATCGGGCCATCGGGCGTGTCGATCATTTGCTCATCAAGGCTATCGGTCATGATGTCCTCCGAAAGGCCAGTCTATAACGCCGCTCGTCCATAAAGTGCACCAGATGATGACGGGTTGGAACAACAAACGCGGGCCGTGATACCACCAGCTGAGATCGACGCCACCGATCGCGATGTCGTTCAGGGCGTGATTGATGTTCGCGGGAAAAACCGCTGCGGCATACGCTGCAAGACATAGCCCGGCGGCAACGTGTAATTTCGGAACCAACGCAAGCGAAAGAGCACCAAAGATCTCGCAAAGCCCCGTTACAAACACGACCAGATTATGCGCTGGCACCCACATGGGCGTAATCTGCACGAACCCAGCGGGTGACCATAGATGTGCAATACCCGCGATGAAATACGCCAACGCCAACAGATACCTCAGACCCGTGCGCACGTTAACCCTTGATTGTGGTCATCCCGACAGGATTACCCTTTGTCGACGGGTTCGAGGCATTTGCCTTTGGTCCTTTTTCGGCCTTTGGCTTGCGCGCTTCCTTGTTCGTTTTCTTTTGGCCTTTGGCCATCTGACATTCCTTGGTGATGATGCATTGTCTTCCTAGGCAAGGCGATCAAGCAAAGCGAGCGGCGATTGTATCGAACACCGCTTGATGAAGTGGTTTGAGGAACCGGCATCCAAACTGATTTCGCCCGCGCCAAGCAATCACCGCTTCAAGCGGACCCAGCGACGGCACCGACAGAAACACCCGCGCACCCGCAGCAAATCCATAGTAGCTTTCAAAGCGGAAGCCCGTCGCCGACAAATCTACGACGTCAATATCAACCCTTGCCGACCCCGCCTCGCGCACCAGCGCACGGATTTTGACACGGCGGCGCTCGGCAACGCGGGCTTCCTGAACATTTGCGGTGGCGGTCATGCTAACCAAGAACGGCAGCGTGACCGTGGGGTTTAGCGTGCCTGAACAATCAAACGTGGCGATTTTCCGAACACGCGGAACTTGGCGTAGCTCAGTTGAACGCTGCGAATATCGCGCAGCTTTCCGGCTAGGTTGAACGGACGGCTGCACTCGCCGGGCGACAATAGCGACGAGGCTCGCAGATCCTGTCGCGTGCCATTGGCGAATTCGATATCCGCATCATAAACGCGCACCGGGCGACGCTGGGCACAAAGCCGTAATGCGCGAAACCGTTCGTTGCCGCGCACAACAATTGTGTCGCGATCAAGCACGCCATTCACTTCGCGGCTGCCGATGGTTTCCCACCCCCGTTGCGCATTGGCGTAGCTGGGCACTGACAACGCCACAGCGACTGTGACAGCGAGAAGCGGAAATTTAGCGAGAGTCATGCTTTGGTCCTTTGATAGAGAATTGCCAAACCGCGCAGCACGGCAATTGTTCATCAACGAACCAAAACGAAAAACCCTTTAGGGATCAACGAATACCCAAACGGTGCGCGATAAAGATCAAAATCATGGCGCCAACAACCGACAGGACAAATCCCGCCTTGTTCAGTTGTCCCGTGTCCTTTGCCTTTGTGAAAAGCGATCCAATGAACCCGCCGGCAAATGATCCGCCGATCCCGAGCAAAATGGTCATCCACCAGCTCATATCCACCGCGCCGGGATAAAAGAAGCGCGCCAGCGCGCCCGAAATAAAGCCGACGACGATCCAGCCGAGGATATTGAACATCGATGCAACCTTTCCCTATGATTATAGCGCACAAGCCTGCCGCGCAGCGGCGCACTTGGCAAGCGGATCCTGTGCTTTAATTGCCGTCGGGGTTATCCGCTGTCCCGCCGCCCTGTCCGACCGAGCCGACCTGGCCGATATTGCCGAAGATTTCTTCAAAGAAGCTGCGGTTGCGGCCCAGCGTCGGGGTTTTGTCGCCTATCGGACGGATCGAAGCGATTTTTTCGATGCCGGTTTTTTCGACCGCAGCAACATTTCCTGCCGCGTCAAAGCTGATGCGAAGCACGGTTTGCTTGGTTGCTTGTGGCAGCGCGAAGGCCAACTGCTTCGTCTCGCGATCAACGTAATACCAGTCGTTCGCATCGAACTGTCCAGCAAAAGTCGGGCGGCCCAGCGTTTTTGAAACTGATTCGCGGTTATCAACGCCTGGCTTGATCGCATCGATCAACGTCGCATCAGCAATATAACCTTGATGCCCGCGGACGCGCGAACAGCCGCTGGTGGCAACAAGCGCAACCAGAGCAGTGGACAGGGTCAGGGCTTTGTTCATAACGGATACTCGTCTTGCGCTTGGGGGCTCGCGCCTCAATATGCGCGCAAGGACGAGACGGCAAGCGGAGTGACCATGAGTTTCCTGTCAAAATTACTGGGCGATCCGCGTGACCGCTCCACGATGATGCCGCTTTACCACGCGATTGTCGCCGAAGCGCGGCAGCCCGACTGGTATCGTGCCGGGGAAGTGCCCGATACGATGGACGGGCGGTTTGACATGGTTGCACTAGTGCTCTGCTTCGTCCTGTTGCGGCTGGAACGAGAGAGCGAGGCGGGGAAATTGCCCTCTGTCATGCTCACCGAAGTCTTTATCGACGATATGGACGGGACGATGCGCGAAGTCGGGTTCGGTGATCTTGTCGTCGGCAAGCGTGTCGGCGGCATCATGGGGATGCTGGGCGGACGGCTGGGTGCGTATCGGACGGGCGAGCGGCGGGCTGCGGTCATCCGCAATGTCTATCGCGACGCGCCGCCGAACGACGATGCCGTTAACAAAATGGTGGCAATGGCAGGTGCATTGGAAAAGCGGATCAACGCCGTGCCACTGGCCGCGCTTTTGAAAGGGTCATTCGAATGACACCTGAATTTTCCCGCCGAATTTCGGTCGATATGATTGGCGCCGGCGGGCACAAGGTGGGAATCAGCGCCGAACCGGGCGAATGCGCGGCACTGGCGAAGCGATTTGGCTGGACCGCGATTGCGAGCCTGAGCGCGAATGCACAATTGCTGGCGCGGGCGGGCGGGATTGATGCGCTCGGCACGTTCGAAGCGTCGATTGAGCGTGCATGCGTGGCGAGCGGGGAGCCGGTGCACGAGCGGGTAGAGGAAGCGTTTGCGATCCACTTTGTTGCCAAAGGTGCCGATGCCGAGCCCATTGATGACGTCGAACTGAGCGAGGATGATCTCGACATGGTCGAGTTTGACGGGGCGGCAGTTGATATTGGCGAAGCGGTGGGGCAGTCGCTGGCGCTGGCCGTCAACCCGTTCCCGCGCAGCCCCGCCGCCGAAGCGAAGTTGAAGGAAGCAGGTGTGTTGAGCGAAGTTGATGCCGTAACGGGACCGTTCGCGGGATTGAAGACGCTGTTGAAGAACTAAGCACAGGCAATTTGGCGGAACAGAGTCAGCCAGCTGGGAGCGGTTCCCTCGACAGTGAACTCGTGTGCGCGTTGGCGCATTTCGACAACGCGGATGGGGACATGGCCAATTTTGTCCATGGCATCAGCAAGCGCCGCGACGTCCTTGATTGGCGCCAATGTCCCCGCCCCTTCGACCAGCATCGGTATATTGACGCAGCAATCAGTCGCGACAATCGGCACGCCAGAGGCCAAAGCCTCCACGACGACGACGCCGAGGCCTTCATAGTCTGAGGATAGAATAAAGGCATCGGCTTGAGCGAAGGCCTCATACAACGGGTTGATATGGCCGGGCATCGATAGGCGATCCGTAATGCTCAGCGATTTGGCGAGTCTTTCAAGATTGGCGCGTTGCCCCCCTTCACCGATGATGGTCAGGCGGTCTTCGGATGTCGCGATCCGGGCGAAGGCGCGGAAGAGCAGGGCGAAGTTCTTTTGAAGGGCCAACCGTCCAACGGCGAGGAATCGGCGACCTTTGTGGTCGCGTTTCGAGGTGTCGCGCGCGGTGGCGAAGGCCTGCGCATCGGCTTCGGTAAGCGACGCATTGTTGATGACGTGGATGCGCTTGGGATCGACGCGCATGACATCCGCAATCTCCCCCCGTGCAGGTTTGGCCATCGCGACCACGGCATCAAATGCGCCGCGCTGCACCCGCAGCCACAAATGATAAGCCCAGCGCATCGGCGCGGGGAGATCATTGCGGCGCAGATCATTGCTGACCTTGAGAACAATTGGCGGGCAAGCAGCGCGCCCAAGGAACAAGCGCGTCGTGACGGCGACAATCGAATAGGTGTTGCCCGAACAGAACAAGATATCGGGCTTTAACCGCCGAATTGCGCCGGGGAGTTTGATGATCATCCAGAACGTTTCGAAGGCCGCCGTCGAAAACCATCCCGTCTGAAAAACCGCGTAAGGCAAGTCGGGGGCCTCTTCCGCCAACCGCCCGTCCCGCCGACCGAGGACAATCTGCACATCGACGCCCAATTTCGCCCATTCAGCGTTCAGGCGCAGCGCGTCGCGTTCAACACCACCGGGTTCAAAACTGTGCAGAAATGTCAGAACGCGCATTCAGGCGAGCAGATCAGCATAATGCGATGGCCGGTGTGTCGCAGCGAAACGCTTGAACGTCGCATCAATGCTATCGAGCAAGGCAGACACCGTTACGTCGCCGGGATGCACCGCAATCCGCGCGATCGGGAGCGCTTGCGGGAAGGCGCGTGCAGCTGCGGCGACCATGAGCGAACTGCGGATGCGACCCGGCGAGCGGCTCGCCCATGTGATGACGGGGCCTCGCGCGACAACTTTGCCCGAAGCGGGCTGCCAGACTTTCATATGATCCTCTGCCAAAGCAAATCCGGCGTCGCGGACGGCATCGAGAGCACCGTCGGAATAGAGCCACGCAGGCGCAATGAACCCTGCGACCGGACGTCCGATCACATCCTCGACCAGCTTGCGACCATCGACAATCCGCGCGCTGGCTTGTTCCCGTGAAAGCGCCGAAAACTCACCCTCGCCCGCGGTCATATGCTTTTGTGCAAAGCCTTTTGCGGGCGCATCGTCGCGATGCCGCCAGCCATGGAGGAACATTTCCACCCCCGCATCGGCCCAGCGACGCAACTTTACCTGGAAGGCCGGAGCCTTTGACAGCGGGGCTTCATCCCAATGGTCGGGGACCACCAACATCGCGAAGTTGGCCGCGCCGACATGGCGTTCAAGCGCGTCCACCAGTTGATCGACATGGGCCTCAAATTTCGGGCCAACATCATGGATCGAGGCGAGCAGGCGGCGGGTCATAAGTGCCCTATACACAGGCAATATCCGTTCGTCCCGAGCGAAGTCGAGCGACCTTGTTGGGGCGGGTGTCTCGACTTCGCTCGACACGAACGGTTTGGGAGGCCTATTCTTTCACGATGAAGTTAGTGACTCGACGTGCGCTTATTGCCGGAGCCGGGGCAGGCAGTGCACTCGCCCTGCCCGTGCTCGCGCAGCGGATGGTCGATCTCGGCTTGCCGGGAGGACCGAGCGCCCGCCCGCTTCTCCCCCGTTTCCCGCAGAAGCGCGAAATGATTGTGCAGCGCGTGCACCCACCGCTGCTCGAGACGCCGTTCGCGGTTTACGACCGCAGCTTGCTGACCCCCAATGACCGGCATTTTGTGCGCTGGCACTGGGATGTGCCGACCAGCATCGACGTCAGCCGATACCGTGTGGCAGTTTATGGCGCGGTGCAAAGCCCCCTGACGCTCTCACTCAACCAAGTGCTGAATGCCGGGCCGCATATCGAACTCACTGCCGTCAACCAGTGCGCGGGCAATGGCCGTGGCTTCTTCGAACCGCGCGTTGCGGGCGCGCAATGGGGACAAGGCGCAATGGCCAATGTGCAGTGGCGCGGGGTGCGGCTCCGCGATGTGCTTGAGAAAGCGGGACTGCGGACCGGTGCGCGGTTTGTGCGGTTCAAAGGGCTCGACAAGCCGCCGGTCGAAGGCGCGCCGCACTATATCAAGTCCATCCCCGTTGATGTCGCGCGGGCCGACGACACGATCATTGCCTTTGCAATGAACGGGACAGCATTGCCGCTGCTGAATGGCTTTCCTTTGCGCATCGTCGTGCCGGGTTGGTATTCGACCTATTGGGTCAAGATGCTGAGCGACATCGAAGTTCTGACCAACGAGGACCAGAATTTCTGGATGGCGAAGGCATACCGGATGCCGACCGTGCCGGTGAAGCCCGGTGACGCTGGCTTCCCCACGCGCCCGATCAGCAAGATGATCCCCCGTGCGTGGATCACAAGCCACAGCGACGGCGCGCGCGTTCCAAAAACCGTGAGCGGGATCGCGATGGGGGGCGACGCCGGCGTCGCAAAAGTCGAGTTGATTGTGGAGGACGGCGATGGGCATGTGGTCGCAGCGCAACTGGGACCGGAAGAGGGCAAATACGGGTTTCGCCGGTGGTCGGCAACGCTCCCCGAAATCTATTCAGACGCGCGCATCGGGCCGCGTTGCACCAATACCGATGGGGCGACGCAGCCGATGACACAAAGCTGGAACCCCAATGGCTATGCGCGCGATGGCATTGAGTTCATTACGATGAAAATCGCGTGAGGGCGGCGTTTATCCCGTTGCTCGCACTTGCCGCCTGCGAGCAGGAACCAGCAAGCAAATTCACGTTCAAAGATGTTGCGGTGACGTTGCCGCAAGACAATGCGCTGTTCCCCCCGCGTGCGGGGTCCGACGCGATGGACCGCAATTGCGCCGCTTGTCATTCCACCTCGATGATCCTCCTCCAACCGGCACTTACCGCTAACCAGTGGAAAGCTGAGATCAAGAAGATGCGCGAAGTGTATAAGGCGCCCATTGATCCCAACGATGAACCCGCGATCCTTGCTTATCTGGAGGCAACAAGCGCCGAATTGGGGCCGCCAAAGGTTGCGCCGACCCGCTGAGCGGCTATGGCGCGGCAACGATTCCCAAATCGATGGAAACCCTAAGCATGGCCGATTATGATTATGACGTCTTGGTGATTGGCGCAGGCCCCGGCGGCTATGTCGCGGCAATCCGTGCAGCGCAGTTGGGGTTGAAAACGGCGTGTGTCGAAGGCCGCGAAACGCTGGGCGGCACCTGTTTGAACGTGGGGTGCATTCCGTCAAAGGCGTTGCTCCATGCGTCCGAGCTTTATGAGGAGGCGCATTCGGGCGCGCTCACCAAGTTCGGCATCGACATCAAGGGCGCGACGCTCAACCTCGACCAGATGCACGCTGAAAAAGCACTGGCGGTGAAGGAATTGACCGGCGGCATCGCGTTCTTGTTCAAAAAGAACAAGGTTGACTGGCTGCAAGGCTATGCCGCGTTCACGGGCACCGACACGGTTGACGTGGCCGGCAAAAGCTACCGTGCGAAGAACATCGTCATTGCGACCGGATCATCGGTCACGCCGCTGCCCGGTGTCGATCTTGTCCCCGATGTCGTGGTGGATTCAACGGGCGCGCTGGCACTTCCCGAAGTGCCCGAGCATCTGGTTGTGATCGGCGGCGGGATCATTGGCCTTGAAATGGGCAGCGTCTGGCGGCGTTTGGGCGCGAAGGTCACGATTGTCGAATATCTCGACCAGATCATGCCCGGCTTCGACGGCGAAGTCCGCAAGGAGTCCGCGCGTATTTTCAAGAAGCAGGGCTTCGAAATCCGCACCGGCACCAAAGTCACTGGCGTCACCGTGAAAGGCAAGCAAGTCACAGTGGCGGTCGAACCCGCCGCTGGTGGTGCCGCCGAAACCATCGCTGCTGACGTTGTGCTGGTCAGCATCGGCCGCAAGCCCAATACCGACGGATTGGCGCTCGACAAAGCGGGCCTTGCCACCAATGCGCGCGGACAGATCGAAATCGACCACCGGTTTGAGACCAGCGTCCCCGGCATCTGGGCCATTGGCGACGTCGTCCCCGGCCCGATGCTCGCGCACAAGGCCGAGGATGAAGGGATCGCGGTCGCCGAAAACATTGCGGGCCTCACGGGCATCATCAATCACGACGTCATCCCGAACGTGGCTTACACGCACCCTGAAATTGCGGGCGTCGGCCTGACCGAAGAGCAAGCCACGGAAAAGGGTGAGATCAAGGTCGGTAAATTCCCGTTTGCGGGAAACAGCCGCGCCAAAACCAACCGCGACACCGACGGCTTTGTCAAAGTGATTGCGGATGCAAAGACCGACCGCGTGCTCGGCGTCCACATCATTTCGTCATTGGCGGGCACGATGATCGCGCAAGCCGCGCAAGCGATGGAATTCGGCGCGACCAGCGAGGACATCGCCTATACCTGCCACGCCCACCCGACGCATTCGGAAGCGTTGAAGGAAGCGGCCATGGGCGTGACGGGCAAGGCGATTCATATTTGAACGGAACCTCATGAAAATACCTCAACTTCTCCTCGCAGCAGCACTTTTTGCGCCACAAATTGGGGCGGCGCAGCCGAGTGCCGAGTTGCCGAATATTGCATCTGTGTTGGCGGTTGATACCGAAATGAACGCAGCTAAAATCAAAGGTAATTCTACGTTACCTGAGTTCTTTAGCCATTGGGCGGAACCAAGCGCCGACGAATCGAATTTCACCGTAAAGTTCAACCTCACGCCTTATGCCGATGCAGAGTTCATTTGGGCAGGCGACCTCAAACGCGCAGGTGGCGTTCTCACGGGAATCCTCGAAAATGATCCAATCTCACCAAGGTTTAAGATTGGCCAGCGCGTGGTGATAGCAGATAAATTTATCGTCGATTGGGGTTATCTGAAGAAAAACGTGATGCGGGGACACGTCACCACTCGCGTCATTCTAGATCGAATGCCAACCGAAGAAGCCGCACCGATTCGACGGCAATTGGGCTGGTAACGTACGGATCTCGAATTCATGCTTCGTTGTTTATCACGCGCCCATATCTGGCTCGGCTGGCTCGTCGGCGTTCCATTATTGCTGTGGACCGCGACCGGCCTTTTCATGGTCGCGCGCCCGATTGAGGAAGTGCGCGGCGTCCATCTGAAAGCTGCGCCGTTGCCACTCGATGTCGCGGGGCCGATTGTCGTTCCCGCCTTCCCGCGCGATCATGGGGTACCGCTGTCGGTGCGCCTCGAACAGCAAGCCGACGGCCCCGTCTGGATCGCAACATTCGACCACGGCCATGAAATGCGCGCGGCGGCGCGCGATGGACGATGGCTGCCAAACGTCACCGAAGCCGAAGCGCGCAAGACGGCGCTGCGATGGTATAAGCCCGACTCGGCCATCCTGTCGGTCAAGCACTCCCCTGCGAACGCGCCTCCGATTGATCTGCGCCGCGAGCGTCCGGCTTGGCAAATCGCCTTTGCCGATGGGGCGAATGTCTATGTTGACGCGGATACGGGCAGTCTGCTGGCCATCCGCAGCGGGCAATGGCGCGTCTTCGATTTCATGTGGGGCCTGCACATCATGGATCTTGAAACGCGCGAGGACAGCAGCCATCCGTTCCTAATTGGCTTTGCCGCACTGGCGTTTGTCAGCGTGCTCGTCGGGCTGGTCCTACTGCCGATGCGACGTCGCCGCACCGGCAAATAGGCTTATCGGCCCGTTGCAACACCCCCGCCAACGGGGGCGCTGACGGTGAATTCAATCCGTCGGTTGCGCTGGTTGCCCGCAGGGGTTCCTGACGTATCGAGCTGCTTTGTTGAGCCGTAGCCTTGAGCCGTCAACTGCCCTGCCGCCAATCCACGCGATGTCAGATATTCGTCGACCGCCTTGGCGCGTGCTTCGGAAAGCGTCAGGTTGGCCGCCGCATTGCCCGTGGCGTCGGTATGACCGCCAACATTCATGCGATAGGCCGAACAGCGCCCGGCAATCTGCACGAGTGTGTCGAGCAACGGTGCACTGGTCGCGCGGATCGTTGCCTTGCCGGTGTCGAACTCGACTGTCTTGCTAGCAAGCGCTTTGCCGAAATCGGCATTGCAGCTGGCCGCCGTCGCATTCGGATCAGCTTTGGGGGCCATTAGGCCGGGCGCACCCGCGACAGCAACCGATGCGGGCCACAGCGCTGGATTGTCCGCCCGCATGCTGACGCCGTACATCGGCTTGTTGATACCGTTGTGGCACGTCGCGCAGTTGATCTTATACGGATCGCCATGCGGTCCTTTTTGATCAGCAGGCAGAACGGACGCTAGCGGTGTCACATAATTCTCGTTTGAATCGCGCACCATCCGGATGGCATACCACGACAGCGCGCGTTTCGGCGTGCTCATGTTCCATGCTTGGAATGACCCGGCATTGTGGCAGAACGTGCAGTTAACCCCCAATGACGTCGACATGTGCGTCATGAAGCCAAAGACTTTTTCAGCTTCTTTGGTCGAGACGACATGCTTCGGTGACGGATGAATCTCTGGATTGCTGACCCGCGCATTCATGCTGTTCGATGCAAGTAAATAACGTGCAAATCCCTGATTGGGCAGCGACGCGAAACCAACGCGGGCGTCGGGCGTATTCTGCCCATATTTCTTGCCAACGATGGTGCCATTCCCGTCGGGGCCGTCAAGCGACCAGCGATTGAGCGGAATCGCATTGCCACGGTGACATGTCCAGCAAGTGACGCCGGTCCCCTGCACATGACTCTGCCAGTTCGCGTTAATGTTCTGGTTCATCTGGATCATTTTGCGCGCGGCGACTTTTTGATATTTTTCGTCCGAAGCCATGTTGTTGGGATTGTGGCAGTAATTACAGCCCTGCTCACTTTCGGGCAAGCCCGCGGGCACGACCCAGTTGTTCATATTGGCCATGAAATGGTTGAACCGTTCTGTGCTGATCCCGCCCAGAACTTGAACATTCTGATAGGTTTCGCTGGCACGCGGACCGCTGTCGTCGGGCGTTTCATAGACGTTCGCAGGGATCGCTTGTTGCCGCGTCACTTTGCTGTTGTTGACGACCTGGTTCATGCCCGTGCCGCGATAGCCGTTTTGCACGGTCGCTTTCGGCCCGATTTCACAGCCTGCGAGCGTCAGCGACAAGCTGGCGGCAATCAGGATAGCAATACGCTTCTGGGTCATTTTGGTGCCCCCGGCAAAGTTGCAGGATCAATGACGCCCGTGGACGGATACAGTGGCGCATAGCCATGTTCCTGGGCAAACAGATACCAGTTATCGACAACGGTGCCGGTCAGCAAAATACCGATCCCACCAGTAAGCGTCGTAAGGACCGCGAACCACCATGCCCAGCGATGGATTGATTCCATCGAAGCGTTGAAGCCCATTGTCCAGCGCCAGAACAGCGCAGCGCGTTCGGATGCCGTCCCGCGATCCGTAATCTGTTCAATCTCGCGTTCGCCGCCATAACGGCCGACCGCAAGGATCGTCGCGCCGTGCATCGCGAACAGCAATGTCGATCCATAAAGGAAGACAATCGAAAGCGCGTGGAACGGGTTATAGAACAGGTTTCCGTAACGGATCGAGAAGGCCGCGGTCCAATCAAGGTGCGGGAAAATGCCATATGGCACCGCTTCGGCCCAGCTGCCCATGAGTAACGGGCGGATAAAGCCCAGCACGAGGAACAACCAGATCGCGCTGGCAAAGGCCCAGGCGACATGCGTCCCCATGTTCAGCGCGCGCGCGCGGCGATACGTCCGAACCCACCAAAGCATGACCGAAACTGTCAGGAACGCCCCAGCAATGATGAACCAACCACCCTGATTAAGCGGGACAAAAGGACTAAAGCCCCATTCCGGCCCCGGCGGTTCAAGCGCGAGCCAGAACAGCTGGCGAACGAACTGGATTGGATCCCAGCCGACCGATGCAAGCATGTTGAGGCCAATGATTTCAAAGGCAATCAGGAAACAGACGCCCGACAACACACCAAGGACGCCGAGATAGATCGGCCCGATCTGCGCATTGCCCAGCTTGCCCATCCAGTAGTTGAATGACCCCTTGCCGGCGCGGGTGCCGTCACCAGCGGGAAGAGGCACGCCCATTTCGGGGGCGCCGCGCAGCTGAACCTGCGTAAAGATGTTTTGATAACTTGCCATGATTCAGGCTCCCCTCAAGACCAGACCGGCAGGTTCAACCACCATGTCCACCATTCGGGCCATCCGCGCGTCCAGAACGGACCCGAGATGACAATACAGATCGCGCTCCAGAAACCGGCGTTGAGCGCCAAGAACAGGCCGACACGGTGAATGCCGAGCGTCCCCACCGAATAGCCAATGATGTCGCGGAAGAAGGTGTCTTCATATTCAGGCGATTTGACGTCGCCCGATGGCGGATTGACCGCTGAAAGGATCAATGACCCGTGCAGCGCCAGTGCTAGCGTCGTCGTAAAGAAGAACGAGACGGCAATCATATGCGCCGGGTTATAATGGAAATGCAGATACTGGTATCCGGTGTTCGACACCCAATCGAGATGGCTGAAAATTCCGTAAGGAAAACCGAAGTGCCATGCACCCAGCAGCGCGGGGCGGATGACAACCAGCGTCACATAAGCGAAAATCGCAAAGCCAAAGGCAATCGGAACATGATATCCCATGCCGAGCTTTCGACAGATTTCGACTTCACGCAGCGCCCAAGAGACAAAGGCACCGATCGCGCAGATCGTGATTATCTGCCACAGCCCCCCTTGCATCATCGGCGCAAGGCCAAGGCCATATTGAAGATCAGGCGGGGCGATGCTGATCAGCCATGGGTTCCATGTCGGACCTTGCGACGCGCCCCAGAAAATCAGTGCCGTGCCAAGGATCGCAAAGAATGCCGCCGTCACGCCGAAGAAGCCCACATAAAAGGGCCCAACCCAGAAATCGAACAGGTCACCACCGACGAGCGTGCCCCCGCGCACCCGGTATTTTCGTTCGAAGCTCAATAACGCCATGAAACGTCTCCGCTTTCCCCGCCGCGAACGGCCATTGGGGTCGCCTTCAAAAAATCTTCGCCCTCAGGCGCGGGACGACGCGATTTCCGCGTGCCGTCCCGCCCTTTGGATCGTGTGCGCTACTGCGTTGCCGCTGGTGCAACCACGGTTGCCGGCGCCGAGCTGTGCGCTCCGTCCAGCCAGTTGTAGCGATTGGTGCTGAGCAGAATGAAGTGAATCAAAACCGCCAGCGTAAAGAGGAAGACTGCCAGCGCCATCAACAGGCGGCGGCCGTCGAACATCATCCATGTTCTCCACATGAGCTCGCTCCTTTTCTAAAGTTTCGCGGTTGCGGCCGGCGTGTGTGCCGGTGCCACAACGGCAGTTTTGGTGGCTTCATATCCTGGCGTGCCAGGGAACCAGGGGCGCCATGCCCACACAAGAATGTGTGCCACGATGGCAATGAAGGTGAAAAACCCCATGCTCAGTACGAAAAGCTTGTGGAACTCTTTGGCCTCCGAAGCGGTCAAATAGGTTCCGAGCTCATCTCGGTTTCCGTCACTCATAGTTCGTCTCCAATGTGCCCATAGGAAAAAGGAGCGACAGACGCGCCCCGGGCGGCATCCAGCGAGCGACGTGCCCGCAGGATTTGTTGAGCCCCGATGAGGGGGCGAAGCTGGTTTGCGGGCGCGGTCACGCAGCCACCCCGCTGTTTTGAATGGCGCTGGTCAAGCGTTCGGCGCTGACCGAGGGTTCGCCGGCACTGCGCGCGGCGCGTTCGGCGGCGTCGCGGATACGCTTGGCCATTGAAATCCGGACGAGGACAGGCGCCTTTTCGACAATCGCGTCGAGCGCGTCCTTCGCGTCATCCTGCCATCCGATTTCGGCTTGTGGACGTGCGGGCGTTGCTTCGACAGCATCCATTTGCGCGGCGAGCGGCAGGATGTTGAACAACGCATCGAACAGCGCGTTACACACTTCCTGAATAAGGTAGGTCGCACCCGCATAACCCATAAATGGCGTGCCCGTGTGGCGGCGGATCACGGCGCCAGGAAAGCTGGCCGGAATATACATCGCGCGCGATCCCGCTTCGGCGAGATACATGCGTTCGTTATAGCTGCCGAACAGGATCAGCGGCGGCGTGTTCCGGATCGCGTCAATCACTGCCTGATTGTCGGGCTTCACCCCTGCCGTCCGGCGGAAGCTGAACGTGCAAGGCAGGCCCATGTCTTCTTCAAGGAAGTTGCGGATGCCGCGTTCGTAGGTTTCGGTCGCGACGACGGCGAAACTTGCCGTGCCAAAGAAATCCTGTGTCACCGACCGCCACAAATCCCACAGCGGTTTGATCGTTGTGTGCTTTTCCTGTTCAATGAACGGTTCGGGATCGAGGCCGGTCAATTCGCCGAGTTTGCGCAGGAACAACGTCGTCGATTCAAGGCCAATCGGTGCTTGGAGATACGGACGCTCAAGCGTTTCACACAGGCCGCGACCGAATTCGCGATACATGCACACGTTTACACTTGCGTCGGCCAGTTTGCGGACATCAGCGAGGTGCGATCCCAACGGAAACGCCATCGCGACTTCGGCACCAATGCCTTCGATCAGCCGCCGGATTTCGGCGAGATCGGATGGCATGTTGAACGTGCCATACATCGGCCCGATGATATTGACTTTTGGCTTGGCACCGTCGGGCAAAATACGCGGGCCGGGGACTTTCTTGGGTCCGAATTGCGTCCACAGCCATGTCAACGCGCGGTCAGCGGATTGCCATTGATCCTCGTCAATCGTGCGCGGCAGGAAACGGACTATGTTCGTCCCCTCGGGCGTGACGCCGCCACCGATCATTTCCGAAATGCTGCCCGTGACAACAACCGCAGGCAGATCAGGGTCAAGCGTCGCCCACGCCCGCTTCATTGCCCCTTCGGTGCCGTCGCGGCCAAGCTCCTGTTCGCCAAGACCAGTGACCACAATCGGCAATTCATGCGGCGGCAGGGCGTCGGTGTAGTGCAGGACGCTGGTCACGGGCAGGTTCTCGCAGCCGACCGGTCCGTCAATGATGACCTGCAATCCCTTGATCGCCGTGAACGCGTAAACTGCGCCCCAATAGCCGCCTGCGCGGTCATGATCGAGGATGAGGGTCATACGCCCAACCCCAAATCCGTTCGGGCTGAGCTTGTCGAAGCCCTGCCCTTCTTTGGCACCATTTCACAGGAAGAAGGACGACCCTTCGACAAGCTCAGGGCGAACGGTTTGTGCGTCATACGCCCACCGCCTCTTCGGCTTTCGCCGCCGCGATGCGCTTTGCCGCGAACTTGGCTTTATATTCAGGACGGTCGACCGGCGTTTTTTCCCAGACGCCTGCGCTGTGGCCGGTGCCGACACCTTCAAAAAACGCCTTCATCTTGTCGAAGCGTGCCTGATTGCCGAGCGCGGCATTGACGACGGTAGCAAGACTGCCCGCTCCAGCGACGCCCATAAGGGGCCGCGCCGAGATCAGGTTGGTGAAATACAACGCCGGAATGGCTTTCGCCTTGGCATGCTGCACGACCGGCGTTGTGCCAATGGCGAGATCGGGCTGATAGCCATCGACTGCGGCCAAATCATTTTCGAGGGATGCGCGATACTGCACTTTCACACCGCGTGCGATCAGCCATTCGCGGTCCGGATCGCTCCAGACGGCGCGCGGGCAGGCCGTGCCGACATAGGGCACATCCGCACCGGATTCGATCAGCAGGCGGGCGACGAGCAGTTCGGAGCCTTCATAGCCCGATACTGTGATCCGTCCCTTAATCGGTTTAGCCGCAAGCGCGTCGCGGATCGCGGGAATGAATTTGTTCTTGGCCTCGTCCACCTTGTCCTGCGCAATCGCGCATGCCTTGCCGACCGCATCGAGCCACGCCGCTGTGCCATCGACACCGACGGGCGCGGAACCGATGACGGTGCGCCCCGCCGCTTCGAATTCGCGGATGCTCGCCGTGTAAAACGGATGGATCGCCGCTACCGCAGCGCAATCCAGCGCTGCGTACAACTCGCGCCATTCGCGGGTCGGGACGACTGGTCCAGCGGCGAGGCCCAGTGGCGCGAGCATCTGGCCAATGCCGACCGGATCAACCGGGAACATCTCGCCGAGCAACGTCACCGTCGGCAGCGCTGAGCGTTCTTTGGGCGCCGCAACCGGTCCTGACTCGGCTTCGGCGCGCGCATAAGCGAGCATCGCCCCCGCCAGCACATCCTTGGCTTCGGCATGCGTCGGAATGCCGAAGCCCGGCACGTCGATGCCGATGATCCGCACGCCATTGATTTCTTTGGGTAACAATTGCAACGGCACGCCAGATGCGGTCGGCACGCAAAGATTGGTGACGATCACTGAGTCATACAGCGCCGGATCAGCAATCTGATAAACAGCGTCTCGAATATCCTCGAACAGCTTGCCCGTGACGAGCGTTTCCGACGAAAACGGCACATAGCCGACCGAGCGACGCGCCCCGTAAAAATGCGAGGTAAACGTCAGCCCGTAAACGCAGCAGGCGGAACCTGACAGGATCGTCGCGGTCCGCCGCATGCGCAGGCCCACCCGGAGCGACCCAAAGGCGGGGCACATTGATTGCGGCTGATCGTGCGGGCCTTTTGGATAGTCTGCGTCATAGCGATCAAGCACGTCGGACTTGCCCGCTGCAATCGCGGCGTCCCGAAGCGTCGAACCGCTGGAGCAGGCTCCCTCAGACTGCATCGTAAACCACTTCGAGGCTCGCCTTGGGCACGAACGCCTTGCCGCGCATGTCGCCCTGTGTCGCGGGGCGTAGTGTGTAATCCGCGCCGGTGATGTCGGCGCTGAACAGACCGAGCAGACCGTCCTGATCGAGCGGTGTCGGGCGCAGCGGCGGCGCGCTCGCGACGTTCTCGGCGAGGTCTTCGAACAATGATGCCCACTGCCCGCCGGGCTTGCCGATGATCTGGTAGTTCGCGCTCTTCTTGCGAATATCTTCGTTCGCCGGGATCGCGGTCAGCACCGGAATACCAACCGCTTCGGCAAAAGCGTTCGCTTCGCCTGTGCCGTCATCCTTGTTGAGGATCATCCCCGCAACGCCGACATTACCGCCCATCTTGCGGAAATATTCGACTGCCTTGCAGACATTGTTGGCAACATAAAGCGATTGCAGGTCGTTCGACGCAACGACAATGACTTTCTGGCACATGTCGCGCGCAATCGGCAGGCCGAACCCGCCGCAGACGACGTCGCCGAGAAAATCGAGCAGGACATAATCGAAGCCCCACTCGTGGAAGCCCAGTTTCTCGAGCGTTTCAAACCCGTGAATGATCCCGCGCCCGCCGCAGCCGCGACCGACTTCGGGGCCACCAAGTTCCATCGCGAAGACGCCGTCGCGCTGGAAGCAGACGTCTTCAATGCCGATCTCTTCGCCCGCCAATTTCTTGGCAGCACTGGTCTCGATGATCGTTGGCGTCGACTTGCCGCCGAACAGCAGACTGGTCGTGTCCGACTTCGGATCGCAGCCGATAAGCAGGACGCGCTTACCCTGCTGTGCCATCATGTAGCTCAAATTGGCGAGTGCGAACGATTTACCGCTGCCGCCCTTGCCGTAAATCGCGATAATCTGGGTTTCTTTGGTGATCGGCCCGGTGTGGACGGGATCGGGCTCTTGCGACGCTTCTTCGCGCAATGCGCCCAGATCGAGCATGCTCATAGAGTGTTCCAATCAAGAACCATTTTCAGGCACGATGCATCAGTAAAAGCGTGGGGGTAGGCATCAGTCGCGTCGCCCGCAGGGCGGATGTCGGTTACTAACCCATCGAGCGAGAGCGCACCGCTTTCGACGAGCGCGACGACCGCGTTCAAATCGGCAGGCGCGAATTCCGCTGCGATACGAATGCGCGCTTCACGCATAAACGCAGGCGGAAATGCAAATTGCAGCGGCTTGTCGTAGAAGCCTGCGAGAACAATCTCGCCGCCCTTCGCGAGCCGCATGACGAGATTGTCGAGACCCGCGCCGTGGCCGCTCGCATCATAAATGGCGCGGTAGTCACGTCGCTGGTCAGCACCCGGCAATGCCACCGGATAGCCCAGACCACCACGGCGACGCAGGCTGTTGGTTTCCCAGACCACGGGCGCAGGCGAACCGAGTGCAATCGTTACACGGGCAAGCAAACGGCCCAGGACGCCGTGCCCGACAATCAAATCAGGTGCGGCATGGCCCGAAATGGCATGGTGCGCGGTTGCGGCGAGCGCCATCAGCACGCCCGACACGCCAAGAGACTCCGGCACCGGCACTGCGCGGGCACCGGGCAAAACGACTCGCGATGCCGTCCCACCGAAAAGGCCGCGCGCTGATTCGTAACAATTGGCACCGGGAACAAAGACCCATTCACCAATCCGGCCGCACGCATCGGCACCAGCATCGACCACACGGCCAACCGATTCGTAACCAGGCACGAGCGGATAGCCCATCCCCGGAAATTCGGGCATTTTCCCCGACCACAGCAGTTTTTCAGTGCCTGTGCTGATACCGCTCCAAGCGATGTCCACCACAATATCGGCAGCAGTCGGCGTGTTGAGAGCAAGCGAACGGAGCGTCAAGTGTTCCGGTGCTTCGAGTATGACCGCAACGGCGTCCATACGACCCTCCCCGTTGGCCAATGGTGGATCCATTGCGCACAACCAATAGTGTCACTCTAGCTGGACACTTTATATTGTCAAATATTGTTTACGCTTTTGTATGTCCGGCGAGAATGACGCGTGCCGCAAGTGGCAAAGTCGTTTTCAAAATGCGGATTTTGCCTAGGCCCGCCGCGCGCAGCATGGCGCAGTTTTCCTCCATGGTGCGGGGTCTTCCGGTGCCCATTGCCCATAGATAAAGGCCGAAATAGGCATCGCCCATCGCGCGGGCACTTTTCGTTTCGGCCATGGGTTCGGCGATCAGGAGCTTGCCGTCGCGCGGCAATGCTGTGGCGATGTTGCGCAACAATTTCATGACAGGTTCGTCATCATGATCATGCATGATTCGCACGAGCGAGATCATATCGAAGTGCTGGGGCAGTGCGTCTTCGAAGAAGTTCCCGCCATGGGCTTTGAGCCCGTCGGATGCTCTCGCCGCAACGGCTGGGAGATCGAACACCGCAGTGTCGAGCCGCGGGTGCTTCGCTGACACAGCAAGCGCAAACGCCCCCGATCCGCCACCCACATCAAGCAGGCGCTTCACCCCGTGAAAATCATAAGCACCGAGCACTTGCTCGGCGACCATAGCCTGAGTGGCTGTCATCAGGCCGCTATAGGGTGCCACGTCATCGGCGGCGGCATCCTGCCCCGCGTCATAAGCCCAGTAAGCAGCCAGTTTGCCCTGCCCTTTGCCGTTGCGCAGCATCGCGACCGGATCGACGAGGTCAGCATAGAGCAAGGCATGATGCTCGATCATCGCATCAAGGCCCGGGCTGCCGACAAGCGACGCTCCTTGCTCGCCAAGCATATAACGCCCGTCAGCGAGTCGTTCAGCAAGGTCGATAGCCACCGCGCCTTTTAGGAGCCGATCCGCCGCTTCGACGGGTAGGTCGGCCAGCATTGCCGCCTCCTCGACCGACACTGCACCGGCTGCGAGTCGTTTCGTCAATCCTGTCCGCACACAAGCCAAAACGATCTGTGAAAACACAAAGCCGTTCATCAGGTTGAACAGGCTTTCCGCCTTCGTTCGCGACACGGGTCGCAGGAAAGGATTGGAAAGCGCGACACGGCGAAAGCGGGGACTGGTAAACAAGCGGTTCCGCCAGTCGATCCAGCGTCCCCGCCATCCTAATTTGTCCATTTGATTCAACGATTGCATCTGTCCAGTTTGCTGGACATACTTGCGTTCGGCAAGCAGGAGTTGGATTTGGCATGTCCGCGCCACGGACAATCATCATCGGCGCCGGGATCGGTGGTCTGACCAGCGCGGCGTTACTTAGTGCCGCCGGATGTGACGTCACCGTGGTCGAAGCAGGGCACCACGTGGGCGGCAAAGTGCGGCAGGACATGGTAGATGGCGTCGCGATTGACGCCGGGCCGACGGTGTTCACAAAGCGGCCAGTTTTCGATGCAATATTTGATGCGTGTGGGGCGTCGCTCGACGATTATATCCGTCTGACCCCCGCGAGCATTCTCGCGCGGCATGCGTGGGGCGATCACCGGCTCGACCTCTTTGCCGATCCGCAAGCCAGTGAAGATGCCATCGGTATATTTGCTGGGGCCGAGGCCGCCCGAGGCTACGCGCGTTTTTGCGTCGAAGCCAAGCGCGTCCATGACTGCATCGACAAACCGTTCATGCAAAGCAGCCGGACAAGCGCGACCGGCCTCGCTTGGCGGATCGCCACCCAACGCCCGCGCGACTTGTTCGTGATGCGGCCCTTCGAGTCATTGTGGAAAGTGCTCGGCGATTATTTCCCCGACCCGCGTCTGCGCCAGTTGTTCGGCCGTTATGCGACTTATACCGGCGCGTCGCCATTCCTCGCGCCATCCACGCTGATGCTTATCGCCCATGTCGAAGCCGAAGGCGTTTGGTTTGTCGATGGCGGTTTGTCGTCACTTGCCCGTGCGCTCGAAGCCTTGGCGCGTAAGAGCGGTGCACGGTTCCGGTTCCAATCCAAAGTCGAGCGCATCCTGACCGATTTCGGCCATGTCGCGGGCGTGCAACTGGCGAGTGGCGAACGGATTGTCAGCGATACGGTGGTGCTCAACGGCGATAGCGCGGCGCTGGCGGCGGGGTTGTTTGGCGTCAAATCCGTCGCGCCCTATCCTCCCGCACAACGCTCGCTTTCGGCGATGACGTTTCTTGGTGCGGTGAAAGCCGACGGCTTCCCACTGACGCATCACAATGTCTTCTTCTCGAACGATTACCGCGCAGAGTTTGACGCCATCGGGCGCGGGCAACTCGCGGTCGCGCCCACCATCTACCTCTGCGCGCAGGACCGGCTCGACAATAGCATCGCATCGGACAAGGAACGCGTCCAAATCATCATTAACGCGCCTCCCAATGGCGATACCCACTTTTATTCCGATCAGGAGATCGACACATGCAAAACCGCGATGCTGGCCACGTTGGCGCAATCGGGGCTGACCTTATCGGGCGATCTGCAAGCGACAACGCCGACCGATTTCGCGACCCGATTTCCGGCGACGGGTGGAGCCCTTTATGGACGGGCCTCGCACGGGTGGGCGGCGTCCTTCCGCCGGCCGGGCGCACGAACGACGATCCCTGGGCTTTACTTGGCGGGGGGCAGCACG
>JANMPU010000068.1:0-57097 GCA_031369985.1 Sphingomonas sp.
CACGACATCCTCGATGGCTTGGGCGTCGAGATCAGGCGCAACCTTTAGAAACACCGGAACGGAGCGCACCGCCATTACGGCATCGAGCAGGTCATCCAATGCGCCCTTGTCCTGAAGCCCGCGAAGTCCCGGCGTGTTGGGTGAACTGATGTTGACCGTAATGTAGTCCGCGACCGGCGACATGCGTTCGACGCCCGTCACATAGTCGGCTATCCAGTCGGTTGAGTTTTTGTTGGCACCAACATTAACCCCAACGATGCCGCGCCGTTTGCGTGACTGTAATCGGATCAGGGCGTCCGAATGACCCTCATTGTTGAAGCCCATCCGGTTGATGACGCCGCCATCCTCGACGAGCCGGAACAGGCGGGGTTTCGGATTGCCCGCTTGCGGCTTCGGCGTGATCGTCCCGACTTCGGCAAAGCCAAACCCCAGCGACAGGACTGCGTCGGGCACTTCAGCATCCTTGTCGAAACCGGCAGCCAATCCGATTGGCGAAGGGAATTCGACTCCCGCAACGGTGGTTGCCACCAGATTCGCGAATCGCACTGGTTGCTCGGGCATCCAACGCAAGGCTGAAATTGTCGCGCGATGTGCCAATTCGGGATCAAGTGCGAACAGCGCGGGGCGGACAAGGCGGTAAAGCATGTGATTGCCGTTAACCGGCGTCGGCGAAGGGGTCAAAAATTGCGACAAAAAAACCACAATAAAAAAGGGTTAATGTCGATTTTGTCCAATACGACTCGGGAGATGCGGCGTAGCAGACCTGTGCGACCCGAAGGGCTCCCGGACGAAAGTTCGGGAAACCTTTTCACTTACGGCCCGCCCTCTTCATGAGGGCGGGCCGCTTTTCTTTGAGCTCGATTTGTGGTTATATTGCGGCCATAAAAACGGGGCGCACTAGCACCATGGCTGCAATCTCGCTTGATTATGCGATGCCGCACGAGTCGCTGCGTAACCATCTGTCGGTTTTTTATGAATTTCGCGCCGATGTGCCGCTGTTCGAAGATGTCGAGCGCGCAGACTTGGCGCAGGTCCGTTTCCTTTTGTCGGGCAGCGACGGCGAATATCGATTCGTCGATGGAACAGTTCAAAAAGGGCCGCAAATCCAAATTCTCGGGCCGACAACCGGGCCGACATCGGTTCGCGTAACGGGGCCGGTGCACATATTCGGTGCAGGTCTACTGCCTGCGGGGTGGGGCAGCATGCTTGATTTCGAAGCGTCGCTGCTGGTCAACCGCGTCATTGATGCAACCGAATTGTTCGGCAAGGGGCTGTATCAGCGACTGGAGCAACTCCGCGCGACAACCACTCTCGATGAAAAATGCGTGATTGGCGCCGAAATCGCGCGACAATTGATTGATCGCGGGCATAGCGCCGCATTCGATTTTGCACGGATTGTCGATGACTGGCTGGCAGATGCACCATCGCCCGACGTTAATACGCTGGTAGCGGCAACGCGCCTGTCGCGCCGACAAGTCGAACGCAACTGCAAGGCGATTTATGGTCTGCCCCCCAAAATGCTCGCGCGCAAATACCGGGCGTTGAAAGCCGCGATCATGCTTGCCAAGCATGAAGCAGGCACGCATGATCTGGTTGATCATGGTTTTTATGATCAGTCGCATTTCATTCGTGAAATCAAACATTTCACGGGTGTGACGCCGCGTGTGATCAGCGAAGATTTGCCGACTCTGGCGACACTGACCTTGAAACGCACCGAGATGAAGGGACTGTCGCCACTGGTGACCAAAACATGAGTCCGGTTTCGCTCGACCTGTTCCCGCCCAGCGCGGCACTTGAACACCATGTCTCCACCCTCTTCGAGTTCCGGTCGTCATTACCTCAATTTGACGATGTCGAACGCGCCGACCTTGGCCAGATACGATTCATGCTGACCGGGCATGGATCGGGCACTTTCGCTGACGGTAACAGCCAGAAAACGACGCGCGTCTTTTTGCTCGGTCCGACGACAGGGCCGCTGAAAGTGACTTTGATCGGGCCAGTGCTTGTGTTCGGCATCAGCATTTTGCCGCAAGGGTGGCAAGCGATCACGGGTATTGATGCATCTGTCCTGACCAATCGGATTGTCGATGCGCGTGAGATTTTCGGTGGGTGCGTGTTTGCAATTGCCGATGCCCTGGTGGCCGCGCCCGATTGTGCCGCGCGGATTGCCATCGTCACCGATTTCCTCACGGGCGTGATTGCGCGTGGCGACAGTGGCGCAACCAGCTTTACCCGCACGATCAACAAATGGCTGGAAACCAGTTTTTCGCCCGACGTCGCCGCGCTCGTCACTTTGTCAGGCCTGTCGCGCCGCCAAGTCGAACGCAATTGCAAGCGCGCATACGGGGTCACACCCAAGCTGCTCGCTCGCAAATATCGCGCAATCCGGGCGGCAAGTAGCCTCACGCGCGGCGAAGCGACAATAAACGAAATTATCGAGACTGGTTTTTATGATCAGTCACACCTGATCCGTGAGATCAAGGAGTTTACGGGCACGACGCCCGGCGCGATTCCGGGTGACTTGTCGGTGCTTTCACGCCTGACGCTCCAGAATGTCGATCATCTCGACCGGATGCCCGTTGCCTTGACCCGCGACGACGAAGCCCCCATTTAGAAATCAGACCGAATCAGTCTGATTGAGAATTTTGTGCGTTTATCAAGTCTTGCCGATTATGCCGTTGTTATGATGAGTGCGGCTGCGCGCCATCCGTGCGGCACGCGTTTGTCGGCGACATCGCTGAGCGCGGAAACCGGCGTTTCGCTGCCCACCGCGCAGAAATTGATGCAAAAGCTCGCGGGGGCGGGGCTTTTATCCTCGTTGCGCGGCACGGGCGGGGGCTTCAAGCTGACGCGGCCGGCAGCAGCAATCAATCTGGCGGACATTATCGAAGCCATTGAAGGACCGATTGCAATGACGGCGTGCGTTGAGACCGGCAAACATGATTGTGGGCTGGAAACGTCTTGCCAGACACGCCCGCACTGGAGCGCAGTTAATGGCGCGGTGCGCGGGGCGCTTGCTGCCGTGCCACTGACGCAATTGGCGCAAGGGGTTGTGCAATGAAGCAAGACACCGAACTCAAGGATCAGGCCGCTTGGGACGCCGCTGCGTCTGTGGCGGATTACGAACATGGCTGGTCATCGGACATCGAAACCGATTTCGCGCCGAAGGGGCTGACCGAGGACACCGTCCGTTTCATCAGCGCCAAGAAAAATGAGCCGCAGTGGATGCTCGACTGGCGGCTGAAGGCGTTCCGGATGTGGCAGACGATGGAAGCGCCTGATTGGGCCAAGCTCGACATCGCGCCGATCGATTATCAGGACGCCTATTATTACGCCGCGCCCAAGGCAAAGCCGAAACTGGGTTCGCTTGACGAGGTCGATCCCGAAATCCTGCGTGTCTATGAAAAACTCGGCATCCCGATTGAGGAGCAAAAGGTTCTCGCGGGCGTAGAGGGCGCGCGCAAAGTGGCGGTTGATGCGGTGTTCGACAGCGTGTCGGTGGCGACCACATTTCGCGCCGAGCTTGAACGCGCGGGGGTTATCTTCCGCAGCATCTCCGAAGCGATCCGCGAATATCCCGACCTCGTGCGCAAATGGCTCGGCAAGATCATTCCGATGCACGACAATTATTTCGCCACACTCAACTGCGCGGTCTTTTCGGACGGGACGTTCGTCTACATTCCCGAAGGCGTCCGCTGCCCGATGGAGTTGAGCACCTATTTCCGCATCAATGCGGAAAACACCGGGCAATTCGAACGCACGCTGATCATCGCCGACAAGGGCAGTTACGTGTCCTATCTCGAAGGCTGCACTGCGCCGATGCGCGACGAAAACCAGCTCCACGCCGCCTGCGTCGAACTGGTCGCGCTCGACGATGCCGAGATCAAATATTCGACAGTGCAAAACTGGTATCCCGGCGACGCCGAGGGCAAGGGCGGCATCTATAATTTCGTCACCAAGCGCGCGCTGTGCCAAGGGCGGAACAGCAAGGTGAGCTGGACTCAGGTCGAGACCGGAAGTGCTGTGACGTGGAAATATCCAAGCTGCGTCTTGAACGGCGAAAACAGCGTCGGTGAATTTTATTCGGTCGCGGTGACCAATAACTACCAGCAGGCCGACACCGGCACCAAGATGATCCACAATGGCAAGGGCAGCCGTTCGACGATCGTGTCGAAGGGCATCAGCGCTGGGCACAGCAACAACACCTATCGCGGCCTCGTCCGCGTCGCGCCGAATGCCGAAGGCGTGCGCAACTTCACGCAATGCGATTCGCTGCTGCTCGGTTCGCTCAGCGGCGCGCACACCGTCCCCTATATCGAAGTCCGCAACCCCAGCGCGCAGATCGAACACGAAGCGACGACCAGCAAGATTTCCGACGACCAGATGTTCTACGCGATGCAACGCGGCCTGAACGCCGAGGAAGCCGTGGCGCTGATCGTCAACGGCTTTACCAAGGAAGTGCTTCAACAACTGCCGATGGAATTTGCGGTGGAAGCGCAGAAGCTGCTGGGGATTTCGCTTGAGGGGAGCGTGGGGTGAAGATGACTCCCAAGGACTTCGCCATGCGCACCAACTCCCCTCCCCTTCAGGGGAGGGGCCGGGGGTGGGGACTCACGGCAAATCAACTGTCCGAATTGCACGACCGCGCGGCCCACATGCGCCGCAACCCGACCGAGCCTGAAAAGCGCTTGTGGGGCGTCCTGTCCGGATCGCAACTCGGAGGACACAAGTTCCGTCGTCAGGAAGTGATAGGTTGGTTCATTGCGGACTTTGCGTGCCCGTCACAGTCGCTGATAGTTGAAGTCGACGGCGATACGCACGACGAAGCGAAGGATCGGCTGCGCGACGATGTTCTCGGCGAGCATGGGTTTCGGGTCCTCCGGGTAACGAACCACGATGTGATGTCGAACATCGATGGGGTTGGCGAGGCGATATTGGTCGCGCTTTCTGAAGGCGCAGTGCGCGTCCGGACTCCCCACCCCAACCCCTCCCCTGAAGGGGAGGGGCTTGAGAAGGCGCAGAAATTGTTGGGGATTTCGCTTGAGGGGAGTGTGGGGTGAAAATAGCGCTTTGTTTATTGGCTTTGTTTTTCGCTACGTCAGCATTTGCACGTGTTTGGGTGCCGCTCGCTGCGACCGCAACCGATGGTGCAGAATATGAAATGGACACCGAATCCATTCGCCGAAATGGTGATATCGCTTCAGTATGGATAAAAACTGACCTATCCAAAGTGCGGGCAACTCAGGCTCGCAGTCGTACTCAGCTTTGGAAATACAACTGTCGCAATAGCACCAATTTTATTGCCTCATCAGTTACTTATAGCGCTGACGGCAGCATAGTTTCGTCAAACGTTCAACAAGAATACGACTTTAAATATGAGCCGACCGTGCCTGACACGATTGGCGAATTCATTTCAAATATAGTCTGTGATCCCACCAATGCTCCAAATCAATAACCTCCATGCCACCGTCGGCGACAAGCCGATCCTCAAGGGCCTCACGCTTTCGCTAAACGCGGGCGAGATCCATGCGATTATGGGGCCGAATGGGGCGGGGAAGTCGACGCTGGGGTATGTATTGGCCGGGCGGCCGGGGTATGAGGTGACTTCGGGTGAGGTTGCTTTCACACCCCACCCGCTTGCGGGAGGGGCGACTCGCAACGCGAGCGGGGGCGGGCATCTGCCTTCGACGGAAAAAGGCTCGGCTGGCGCCTCGCACCCTCCCCTAAACCCTCCCGCCCGCGGGAGGGGGACTTTGGACCTTCTCGCCCTCGCCCCGCACGAACGCGCCGCCGCCGGCCTGTTCCTCGGCTTCCAGTACCCCGTCGAAATCCCCGGCGTCTCGAACGTCCAGTTCCTGCGTGAAGCATTGAACGCCCAGCGCAAGCATCGCGGCGAGGCCCCGCTTTCGGGCGCCGAATTCCTGAAAATCGCGCGCGCGCAGGCCGCCGCACTCGACATGGATATGGACATGCTCAAGCGCCCGGTGAACGTCGGCTTTTCGGGCGGCGAGAAGAAGCGCAACGAGATGGTGCAGATGGGTATCATCGACCCGTGCCTCGCGATCCTCGACGAAACCGACAGCGGCCTCGACATTGATGCGCTGCGCGTCGTCGGCGACGGCATCAACCGGATCATGCGCAAACCTGACAAGGCGGTGCTGCTGATTACGCATTACCAGCGCTTACTCGATTACGTCCGCCCCGATTTCGTCCATGTCCTGAGCGACGGCAAAATCACGCGCACCGGCGGCCCCGAACTCGCGTACGAACTCGAGCGTGAAGGTTATAAGGAATTGGCTGCTTGAGTTTCACCGTCCGCCCTGTCGCGCCTGACGATGCGCCTGCGCTGGCCGAGTTGCTCAACGCCATCATAGCGCGCGGGGGCACCACAGCGCTTCAGACACCCTTTACGCCCGAAGCATTGGCCGAAACCTATCTCAACGGCCCCAACGTCCGCCTGTGCTTCGTCGCGGTCGATACGGCGACGGGACGGATCGAAGGGTTCCAAACCCTCGGCCGCTATCCCTGCCTACCCGAAGATGTCGGCGACATTGGCACCTTCGCCCGCATTGACGGCGCACAAAAGGGCGTCGGTTCCGCGCTCTTCGCGGAAATGGTCAAAGCGGCGCGCGTTAACGGCCTCACCGCAATCAACGCAACGATCCGTGCCGACAACACGGGCGGTCTCGCCTTCTACGCCAAGCAGGGCTTTATCGATCATGACGTGACGCGCGCCGTCCCCTTATCCGATGGCACGCCCATCGACCGCGTTTACAAGCGTTATGCACTGGTCCGCATAGGCGCGCCGGTCGAGGACATGGCCAATGTCTGAAGCCTTGGCCATGCCCACCATGCGTGACGAAGCCTTCCGCTATTCGGACACTGAAGCGCTCGCGCGCGTCTGGCCGGTCGCCGAGGAAACGATTCGCGTCGCAAAGGACAGCAACCACAGTCTTGAGATCATCAACACCGTGGCTGACGACGATGTGTTCGTGCGCCATATGAATCTGACGCTGGAATCGGGGTCGCGGTCGACCGTTCATGTGTTGAACGCAGGCGGTCGGCTCGGGCGGATCGTGCTCAACGTGACGCTGCACGAGCATTCGGATTTCTATCTTTACGTCGTGCAACTGGGCAGCGGACATCAGACCGTCGAGATTGTCACGACCGTCACCCACGCCGAACCCAGCGCAATGAGCAATCAGCAGGTGCGCACGATCCTGTCGGACAATGCCACGGGTTCCTACCTCGGCAAAGTCGCCGTTGCGCGCGATGCACAGCATTCGGACAGCGTCCAATCAGTCAAAGCCATGCTCCTTGACCGCACGGCAACCGCGAATGCAAAGCCCGAGCTCGAAATCTATGCCGACGATGTGAAATGCGCGCATGGCGCAACGGTGGGCGAGCTCGACCAGCAGGCGATGTTCTACCTCGGTGCGCGTGGGCTTCCCCCGGCGGAAGCGAAGAAATTGCTGTTACAGGCGTTTGTGGCCAGCATGTTTGAAAGCGACAATGATGGCGTGATGGTGAGAGCAGCTCTGGCGAAATTGGGGGAAATGGTATGAGCGTTTCTGCAAACCCTTCTCGTCACCCCGCACTTGATGCGGGGTTAGGCTTTTCTTCTGGGATGACGGCGAAGGACAGCCAAGCCCCGCATCAAGTGCGGGGCGACGGTGAGAGCTTCCCCAATTTGCGCGCGGAATTCCCCGGCCTCGCCAACAATTGGCATTACCTCGACACCGGTGCGACGGCACAGAAACCGCAGGCCGTCATCGATGCGACCGTCAACGCCATGGGTCGCGATTATGCGACTGTCCACCGCGGGGTTTACGCGCGTTCGGCGGATATGACGCTGGCCTATGAAGCAGCGCGGCGGCGGGTAGCGACTTTTATTGGTGCACTGGAAAACGAGATCATTTTTGTGCGTGGTGCGACTGAAGGGATCAACCTCGTCGCACATTCGTACCCAGACAAGGGCCGCGTGCTGCTCAGTCAGTTGGAGCACCATTCGAATATTGTGCCGTGGCAGCTGGCGGGCTGGCAGGTCGATGTCTGCCCGTTGACGTCCGATGGCCGGATTGATCTCGACGCCGCCGAAGCCATGCTGACACCGGCGCATAAAATGGTGGCGTTTGCGCATGTCTCCAACGTGCTTGGATCGACATTGGATGCAAAACGTGCCGCCGCGCTGGCACACAAGGTCGGCGCAAAACTGCTGCTTGATGGCTGTCAAGCGGTGCCGCGCCTCCCCGTCAATGTCGCTGAACTCGATTGCGATTTCTACGTCTTCTCCGGTCACAAACTTTATGGCCCGACTGGTGTGGGCGTGTTGTGGGGCCGTGAAGATCTGCTCAATGCCATGCCGCCGTGGCAGGGTGGCGGCGCAATGATCGACCGCGTCACTTTTGAGAAAACGACTTATGCCGATGCGCCTGGCCGGTTCGAAGCCGGAACGCCCGCAATCATTGAAGTGCTCGGTCTCCATGCCGCCATCGATTATGTTGATGTGATCGGGATCAATGCAATTCATGCGCATGAAACCGCGCTTGTCGCGCAATGTCGCGATGCGCTTCGTTCGATCAATGCGATCACGCTTTATGGTCCCGAAGATTCAGCTGGCATTGTCAGCTTCAATATCGAGGGTGTTCATCCGCACGATGTGGGCACGATCCTTGACGAAGAAGGCGTGGCGATTCGCGCGGGCCACCATTGTTGCCAGCCGCTGATGACCTATCTTGGGGTTGAGGCGACGGCGCGCGCGAGTTTTGGTCTTTATAACGATAGCGATGACATTGCCGCGCTGGTGCGCGGGTTGGAACGCGTAAGGAAGTTGTTCGGATGAAAGTCGAAGAAGTGGAAAGCGTTGAATCGCCGCCGAAAGCGCGGGTCGAGTTTGAGCGTAAGCGCGACTATCTCGACGGATTTCTGCGCGCCGAACCGCCCAAGCTCTCCCCCGAAGAGCCCGGTGGTGACTTGTATGAAAAGGTCATCGACGCGCTGAAAGAGATTTTCGATCCCGAAATCCCGGTCAACATTTATGACCTCGGCCTGATTTACGGCGTTGAAGTTGATGAAGGCCACGTCACGGTGTCGATGACACTAACCACGCCCAATTGCCCGGTTGCCGAAACCATGCCGATGGAAGTCGAAATGCGGGTTGGTGCTGTGCCCGGCGTTGGTGTTGCAGAAGTGAACTTGGTTTGGGATCCGGCATGGGATCCGGGCAAGATGACCGATGAGGCTAAACTCGAATTGGGGATGCTATGACCACCACGACCCGCGTTCGCCCCGCTGCTCTCACGCTCACGCCGTCAGCCGAGGCGCGTATTGCCGATTTGATGGCGAAAGCCCCCGCCGATGCCATTGGTGTGAAACTCTCGACGCCGCGTCGCGGCTGTTCAGGTCTGGCTTATTCGGTTGATTATGTCACCGAAGCTGTGGCGTTCGACGAGCGCATCGAAACGCCAAGCGGCACGTTTTTCGTCGATGGCGGCTCGATCCTCTATCTGATTGGTAGCCAGATGGACTGGGTCGAGGATGATTTCACGGCTGGCTTCGTGTTCGAAAACCCCAACGCAAAGGGCGCGTGCGGCTGCGGCGAGAGCTTTACGGTTTAGAACCCGAAGCCGTATCGCACCGCAAACCCGATATCGTCAGGGGCAGTTGCGATATGGTCGGGCTGTTGCCGCCAATAGCTGTTGAGCGTCAGCCAGCCGGGGCCAAGCGCGCGGGCATAGACCGATTCCAAATCGCGCTCGCGACCCGATGGGCTCAGGTTCAGCGTATCGACGCCCGCAAAGGCGAGGCCCCCATTTGTAACGCGCAACGGTTCGGACCAGCGAACTGCAAAGCTGTCGCCTTTGCTGAACAGCGATGTTCGCGTGACGTCGAACGCAAAGGCTTGCGTCCGCAATGCCGACGCGCTGCGCGATGTGCCAGCGGGGATCAAAGTCCAGCCCTGTCGATACGTCGCACCAATCCGCCAATTGGCCGCCGGGGTCAGCACCGCTTGCGCGTCACCGAACCAGCTTGTCGCGCCCTTTCCGCCCAGCGCGCCAATGAATCGCGCGCCCAGCACCGTCTCGCGCTCGGTCATCTGCGTCAGTCGGCCGTTAAGGCTCAACGGGCCGATATCGGTGTCTGCCCCAACCGTGACCGACCCATAGCCGAAGCGCTGGTAACGATCACCGCGTGGCCCCAACGCACTGCGTTCCCACACCTGCATGTCGCCGGTTTCCGCTGCCAGGGTGAGGCCAAAGCTGCCCATCTGTTGGCGAAGGGCAAACGCACCTTGCGGACGGCTGCCCACGCCCGCGCCGTCACCGGCTACAAGAAAGGCTGGCGACGATACCGCGCTCAGCGCTTTGTCGAGGCCGTCGCTGCCGCGCGCAAAGCCCAAAGCGACTTGCGTGTTGCGCCCAATCCGCGTGGCAACCGATCCCGCCAGTGCCTGCGCTTGGCGCAAGGCATTGCGATCAATCAGCAAAGTCTGCGGCTCGCGCTCGGCCACCGACAGCGCCAAAGTCACGGCGCGCCCTTGCGCATTCAAATGCCGTGTCGAACTGGAAAAAGCAGGTGCCATCTTCAAGCCGCGTGGTGCCTGCGCAAAAGTCGACGACAAATTGACATTAAAGTCGCGGCCATAGCCATCGCGGATCACTGTTCCCATGCCGCTCTTGCCGGCGTCACCCATCGCGGGCGACAAAGTGCCATTATCAGTCAGCGAGATTGCAACGCTCGACGCGCCCAGCGACGTCTGCCCCTGTGGGTTAAACGCCTTGGCAATGTTCAGCTCGCCCCGCCCATAGACGTTGTCAGTGCCCGTTGCACCAAGGTCGGTTGCGGTGCGCAGTAAAAGATCGACAATCTGCGCGCCCGTTAGCGTCGGAAATGCTTGTGCAAGTAAAGCGACAGCACCTGAAATCACGGGTGCCGAGAATGATGTCCCGCTCCACAGAAAGGCAACCCCATTTTCGTCATTTGCCTGAACCCGCACGCCGAGCGCCGTGATGTAATTGGTGCCAAAGCTTCCCGCGCGGTTCGAAAAAGCGGCGATATTCTTGTTCGAATCGGTTGCACCAGCAATCAGGACAAGCCCGCGCGCCAGCGGATCAGTCGCGATCTGTGCCAGAGCATCTGGGTTTGCGCCCAGCGTCGGGTTGGTGTCAAAATCATTCCCTGCCGAAATGACGATGATGATCCCGGCCGCAGTTGCCCGTCCGATGGCGGCACGCAAATTGGCATTGGCTGGCGACCCGCCGAGCGACATGTTGATAACGCGCGCCCGCGCTTGAATCGCGAGATCGACGCCGCGCGCGATGTTGTTGTCGGCATGCGAGCATCCCGAATCGGGTCCCGTCGTGTTTGAACAGCTTCCCGGTGTATCGGTGCGCGCGACGAGCAATGTCGCTGACGGCGCAATCCCGTGCATGCCCGTGCTATTGCGGGCAGCAAGCAAGACGCTGGCCACGGCGGTGCCATGTCCGCCTTCGTCTTGCGTTCCGCGTGATCCGGCGAGGTCGGCGGACAGGCTGCTGATCCGCCCCGAAAATTCGGCGCTTGTACGATCAACGCCACTATCGATCACAGCGGCCACAACGCCCGATCCCGAAGCGCCCGCATCATAGGCAGACAGGGCTTGCGCCTGAACAGCAGCCCCCGACCGGCCATATTCAGCGGTATTGAAAACGCTGCTTGGCGGCGGGGGTGGCGGCGGTGGCACCGGCGCAGGAGGGGGCGGTGGCGTCGACGCAACCGATCCGCCGCCGCCGCCACCGCACGCAACCAGCATCATGAGCGGCATAACGCTCCCGATCAGCAAAAGCCCTTTGATCCGCATATGCCACTCCGACCCTGTTTGAAGCCATTGGTATAATGCTATATTTATTGTGCCAACATTAACATGTTGTGACGGTGCTTTGCTGCGGTAAGGGATGCCTATGCCGCGCCCTTTAGCTCACATTGACACATGGATCTTCGATCTCGACCTGACGCTTTATGCGCCTGAGCACAACATCATGGCGCAAGTCCGCGACCGCATCGCCCTTTTCGTCGAGAATTACTTTGAGATCGACAGCGAAGCGGCGCACAAAATTCGCCACGCCTATTGGAAAAGCTATGGCACGACGTTGGGCGGGTTGATGGCTGAACATGGCGTTGATCTGCATGCCTATCTCGATTTTGTGCATGATGTTGATTTGTCGTTGCTCAAACCCTGTTCGCGATTGCGCGCCGGGATCGAGGCATTGCCGGGCCGCAAGCTGATTTTCACCAATGCCGACGCGCCTTATGCAGAGCGCGTCCTCGGTGCGCGCGGGCTTGGGGGCGTGTTTGAGGGTATGATGGACATCCACACGATGGACCACCGACCCAAGCCCGATCCCGTCAGTTACGCAAAATTCTGTGCGCAGTTCGATGTCCAGCCCGAAACCGCATTGTTCGTCGAGGACTCAGTCCACAATCTCGAACCCGCGCATGCAATGGGCATGACCACCGTCTGGATCAACCACAGCAGCGACCGCGAAGCGGGCGGCAAGGAACGCCCCGCTTACGTCGATCATGAAATCACTGATGTCGCCGACTGGCTGCACGAAGTCACAGGGGAATTTGCATGAGCCTTCAAGCCACCATCGATGCCGCTTGGGAAGCGCGTGACGGGATTAGCGCTACCACCACGGGCGAGGTCCGCGATGCGGTGAACGCCGCACTCAACATGCTTGACGATGGCAGCGCGCGCGTTGCCGAACCTGTGGGCGACGGTTGGCAGGTCAATCAGTGGCTGAAGAAAGCCGTCCTCCTGTCCTTCCGCCTCAACGATAACAGCATCATGCCCGGCCCCGGCGGCAGCAATTGGTGGGACAAAGTGCCCTCCAAATTCGCCAACTGGGACGAAGCCCGCTTCCGCAACGCAGGCTTCCGCGCGGTCCCCGGCAGCATCGTCCGCCACGGCGCGCATATCGCCAAAAACGTCGTCCTGATGCCCAGCTTCGTCAACATCGGCGCGCGGGTTGGCGAAGGATCAATGGTTGATACGTGGGCCACCGTCGGTAGCTGTGCCCAGATTGGCGCGAAAGTTCATTTGTCGGGCGGCGTCGGCATCGGCGGCGTGCTCGAACCGCTTCAGGCCGGGCCCGTCATTATCGAGGACGACTGCTTCATTGGCGCGCGCAGTGAAGTTGTGGAAGGTGTCCACGTCGAACGCGGTGTCGTCCTGTCGATGGGCGTATTCATCAGCTCGACCAGCAAAATCATAGACCGCGCGACGGGCGAAGTTTTCGTCGGTCGCGTTCCCGCTTATTCGGTTGTCGTTCCGGGCGCGCTGCCGGGCAAACCGCTACCCGACGGATCGCCGGGGCCAAGCCTGTCCTGCGCCGTGATCGTCAAACGCGTGGATGCGCAGACGCGGGCAAAGACAGCGATCAATGAATTGTTGCGGGATTAGGGGCCCGCTTTCGCCCAGCGACGCTTTCCCCTAAAGCGCGCCGATGACACCGCACATGCAATCCCCCGGCCTTATCGATCCCGTTCCCGTGCCCCGCGACGCCGTTGTCCGCGATGACGGTCGCACTGACCTGATCGGGCTGACCAAGGATGGCATTCGGGAGGCGCTCGAAGCCAAGGGCATGGAGCCTAAACAGGCCAAGCTCCGTTCGAAACAGCTCTGGCACTGGATGTATAATCGCGGGGTTACCGACTTTGTGGCGATGACCGACGTTGCCAAGACAATGCATCCGTGGCTCGCCGAACATTTCATCGTGAGCCGTCCCGAAATTGTCGAAGCGCAGGTTTCGACCGATGGCACGCGCAAATGGCTGCTGCGCAGTCCCGACGCGCAAGACTACGAGATGGTCTTCATCCCCGATGCCGACCGGGGGACGTTGTGTGTGTCGAGCCAAGTCGGCTGCACGCTCAACTGCCGCTTCTGCCACACGGGCACGATGCGGCTGGTGCGCAACCTGACGGTGGGCGAGATTGTCGGGCAGGTGATGCTGGCGCGCGACAGCCTTGGCGAATGGCCGTCGTCGCAGGACGGGCGGCTGCTCACGAATATCGTCATGATGGGCATGGGCGAGCCGCTTTATAATTTCGACAATGTGCGCGACGCGCTGAACCTTGTGATGGCAGGCGATGGCCTCGCGCTTTCGAAGCGGCGGATCACGCTCAGCACGAGCGGGGTCGTCCCGATGATGGCGCGCGCGGGGGCGGAAATCGGCGTCAATCTCGCGGTTTCGCTCCATGCCGTCACGAAGGAGGTGCGCGACGAAATCGTGCCGATCAACCGCAAATACGGGATCGAGGAACTGCTTCAGGCCTGCGCCGATTATCCGCAGGCAAACAACGCGCGGCGGATCACCTTCGAATATGTGATGCTGCGCGACAAGAATGACAGTGACGCCGACGCGCGCGAACTCGTCCGCCTGATCAAGCATTATGATCTGCCTGCAAAGGTCAACCTGATCCCGTTCAACCCGTGGCCGGGCGCCGCCTATGAATGCTCGACGCCCGAACGCATCCGGGCGTTTTCAGGGATTATCTTCAATGCGGGGATCAGTGCGCCGGTGCGCACGCCACGGGGGCGCGATATCGATGCGGCGTGCGGGCAGCTGAAGACGTCGAGCGAACGGAAATCGCGGGCGGAGATGGATAAGCTCGCGGAGGAGAAGTTGGCGGCTTTGGGGTGATTGAACAAGGGGTAAAAAATGAATTTGGCAATGGTACTAGTGCTCCTCCCAATGATTGCATTGGGCTCATGCGCGTCTGGAAGTCCTGAAAAGGCGCTCTGTGAAGCTGCCATTAAAGACCAACTCATCAACCCTGAGACAGCGCAGTTTTTTGATTTTGCTCCGGCTACCGTTGGTGATTGGCGTGAGGGCGTCGCAAATTACATTTGGAAGGAGCGGGGGATTTCCTTCAATGAGCGGGGCAACTATGGCAAGCAGCTGGACGAAGCGATTGCGAGTGCCCAAAACGTCGTGATGCCTTTCAAGCCGAGGTTCCACACTATGCGCGTTAAGGCCGACTCTAAACTCGGGCTGCTCGTAACGGCCAACTACGTTTGTGCGGCTGCTGAGGGCGAATGCGCTTGCGCAAATAACGAAAGATGAGCTTTTCCGACGAAAATGTAGGTTGTAATTTTGTCCGCCACGCCATATTTCATTTCTAGTCGTCGATCAGACGATCATGTAACTAAAGTTGGTCTGTTTCCTAGAGCAGACATGTAACTCATCGCCCAGCTTGCCGCTAAGCGGCTTGGAGAGTTACATGAAAGTGAAACTTATTTTTATAGTTCGCATTGATCTGTTATTGATATTTCTTGCCTTGCTTGTGTCAGATCACTTTTCGGTTTGATCGTCATTGCGAGGAGCGTAGCGACGCGGCAATCCAGTGGCACAGTCCGACTGGATTGCTTCGCTCCGCTCGCAATGACGACAGAAGGCTTAACCCCCCTCCTTCGTCATTGCCTCCCGCAAGATCGCGTTGATTCGCGTCTGATAGCCACGCCCCTTTGCGCGTAGCCATAGCAGCACGTCGGCGTCGATCCGCACTGTCGTCGATTGCTTGATCGGCTTGAACAGATGTTTGTAAAGGTGCCGGTCGCGGAACGGGAATGAATTCTCGAACTTCATCTCGGGGATGTCGCTCGTGTCGATGTCCTCGTCACCCATAGCGACGAGCCGCGCGAGTTCGTCGCGCTCCGCATCGCTCAACGGTGGCGGGTTTTCAGTGTCGTAGGAAGTTCTGACGATCTTGCTCATAACGCCTCTTTTCATTCGGTTTGGCGCGCCGCGCCGAAATTATTCTGATGATCTCAACATCATCGTCCCATTCGATGATCGTATGCGCTACCAGCAGCAGGATGACGCCATTCGCCATACCCAAAGTCTGTCAGCGCAATTCGTTTCCCTCAATGCGATCCTGCTCCGTAACCGCTAAGGGGTCATCAAAGGCGCGGCGTGCGAGGTTGAACGAGACGCCATGCTTTCCAAGGTTCGCACGGGCTTTTGGTTCATCCCATTCAAATTCGCGCCCCATACAAAATTGTTACTACATTGTTTGAATCGATGCAACCGTCTGATTTGGTTCTCCCTCTAGCCGCAGGCCTTGTTGGTGGCGCGATGAACGCGCTCGCTGGCGGCGGCACATTCGCCACAATGCCTGCGCTCATTGCCCTCGGGCTGCCCTCCCCCATTGCCAATGCCACCTCCAACGTTGCGTTGCAGCCGGGGGCGATGGCGGCGGCTTGGGGGTTTCGGGACTGGCTGGAACCGCTGGGGGGTATCCGCATCCGGACGCTGGCGGCGATCACATTTCTTGGCGGACTGGTCGGCAGTGCGCTGCTTGTCATTACGCCGACACAGACCTTCGACATTATCATCCCATGGCTGTTGCTGATCGCCTTCCTCGCCATCGCGTTCGGCAAGAACGCCGCGGACTGGCTCAAGTCGCGCGTCACGATTGGCCCGCCGACGCTCATGGTCGCGCAGAGTTTGCTTGGACTTTACGGGGGCTATTTCGGCGGCGGCGTAGGGATCATGACGACCGCGACTTATGGTTTGCTGGCCGGAATGCCGCCGCACCGGCTGATGGCGCCGCGCACGTTGATGCTCGCGATTGCCAACGCGGCCGCCGCTGTCGTGTTCATCGGCTTCGGCATGGTGCGCTGGTGGATTTGCCTGCCGATGCTCATCGGCGCAGCCATCGGCGGCTGGCTCGGCGCGCATTATGGCAAGAAATTGTCGCCGCGTGTCATCCGCTGGTGGACGCTCGCGGTGACGGCGACGACGACAATCGTGTTTTTCATCCGCGCTTATGGATGACGTGAAACCTTTGGGACCAAGCCAACGAACAAGCTGTTGAGACGGCCATGCCCGAAGGAACCGATTGATGAAGTTTGCGCCCCTATTGCTCGGTATGCTGTTAAGTGGATGTTCTGCGGCGGCGACGTCGCCGTCACCACCGGTTGCCATTGCGCAACCAACCGTGATCGAACTTTATCAGAGCCAAGGCTGCTCGTCATGCCCGCCTGCGCTTGCTGTGCTCGACGAATTGGCGAAGCGGCCCGATGTGATCGCGCTCAATTTCGCCGTGACCTATTGGGATCAACTCGGCTGGAAGGACCAATTCGCTAAGCCTGAATTTACAGCGCGACAATGGGATTTCGCCCGCGCCGGCGGTCGCCAAAATGTGCAGACGCCACAGCTAATTGTGAACGGGCGTGCAGCCGTTCTCGGCAGTCGCAAAGCCGAGGTTGAGGCCGCCATTGTGGCCCATAAACGTGCGCTTGGACCGAACCTTTCTGTTTCCGGCGGTGTGCTAATCGTTGGCGCGGGTAAGCCTGTCGAAGCGACCGTGTGGATCGTTGATTATGATCCGCGCCGCATTGCGGTTCCCATACGCACGGGTGAGAATGGCGGAAGAACGCTGGTTCATACGGATATTGTCCGGCGCCTGACCCCAATCGGCACATGGACAGGGCCGTCGGCGCGCTATAGCCTCCCGATACTGACGAGTGGGCTGGCGCGCGCCGTGCTCGTGCAGGGCAGCAAAGGCGGACCCATCATAGCAGCGGAGCGGATATGACCGAGTCAATCAAGGGCGGCGAACTCGTGCATCGGCACCGGCTGACGACGCGGCTGTGGCATTGGATCAATGCCGTCGCGATTATTGTCCTGCTGATGTCGGGCCTGATGATCTCGAATGCACATCCGCATCTTTATTGGGGGCATTACGGGGCGAATACCGATACACCGTGGCTGAGTATCGGTTGGTTTATCGAAGGTGGGCGGTTCCCCGGCTGGGCGACGATCCCGAGCACGTATAATCTAGCGCTGGCGCGGCATTGGCATTTGTTTTTCGCTTGGGTGTTTGCGGTTGGGTTTCTGGGCTGGCTCATCGTCAGCTTGATTAACAAGCATATCCAGCGCGACCTGACGCTGACCCGCGCCGAGATTGCGCCCAAGCATCTGATCGAAGAAGTCGTGCATCACATGAAGCTGCAATTTCCCACGGGCGCGGCGGCATTGCGGTATAATACGCTGCAAAAGATCACTTATGTGGTGGTGCTGTTCGTCCTGATCCCGCTGGTCATTCTCACGGGGATTTGCATGCAGCCGGGCATGTCACCCTTGACCGGCTGGGCCATCGACTTGTTCGGCGGGCGGCAATCGGCGCGGTCGATCCATTTCATCTGCGCCGCGCTAATTGCGCTGTTCATTATCGTGCATCTGTTGTTGGTGCTGCTCGCGGGGCCGTATAATGAAATCCGGTCGATGGTGACGGGCAAGTTCCGCATCCCGCACGACCGCCCCGTCAAAATCCTCGAGCCTGAAGGAGAGATCGCATGATCACGCGCCGGGCTTTGTTTGTGGCGGGGGCTGGCGGTTTGGTGACGGGGTGCGATGCGCTCGGGAACAACGCAACCTTTCGTAATCTGCTGAAATCGGGTGAAGATGCGAATTACGCGCTCCACCGGACGCTGCAGGACCGGCGCGCGCTCGCCAAGGAATTCGCGCCGAACCAGCGCTCGCCGATTTTCCGCGCTAATGGCACGCGGATGCCGTCGGGCGATGCCTATGCGCGGCATATGGCGACGGGGTTCAATGATTGGCAGCTCGTGATCGACGGCCTTGTTGCACGTCCGCAGGCGCATTCGCTTGCTGCGCTCAAGACCATGCCCGCTCGATCACAAATCACACGCCATGATTGTGTCGAAGGGTGGAGCGCCATCGGCAAATGGACCGGCGTGCCGTTGAAGACCTTGCTTGATCAGGCAAGTGTCAGCCCGCGCGCGAACTACATCATCTTCCACTGCGCCGACCCGCAATCGAACGGCACGATGTATTATGAATCAGTCGATATGATCGATGCGCTGCACCCGCAAACAATGCTGGCGTGGGCATTGAACGACGCGCTGCTGCCCGTCCCCAACGGCGCGCCGCTGCGCCTCCGCGTCGAACGGCAATTGGGATATAAGCATGCCAAATATGTCCAGCGCATCGAAGCCGTCGCGTCGCTGGCGGGGCACTACGGCGGCAAAGGCGGATTTTGGGAAGATGCCGCCGGTTATGAATGGTATGCCGGGGCCTAGCTGTTCAATTCCCGAAATGGCGTTATTCAGTCGCAGTGTTTGAAACGCGATCAAGCGAGGACCGTGTGTGCCGATAGAATTGGAAGCCGTAGGCGATGCGATTTCCGGCGCGGTGTTGGGTCGGGCGGTCGAACCCGATGCTGGCGAGGGACGCGGTGGTGATCAGGGCGCGTGTCTCAACTGTGGCGTCGAACTGATTGGCCCGCATTGTCACGGTTGCGGCCAGAAAGCGAAAGTCCACCGGACGCTCAGATCCTATGGCCATGACCTTCTGCACGGCGTGTTCCATTTTGAGGGCAAAGTCTGGAAAACATTACCGATGCTCGCGTTTAAGCCGGGTGAACTGACGCGGCGTTACATCCACGGCGAGAGGGCGAAGTTCGTGTCGCCGCTCGCATTGTTCCTGTTTGCCGTGTTCCTGATGTTTGCGGTCGTCGGCGGGTTGGCAGGCGAGATGCATGCGCCCGATGTCAGCGGTCTCAAAACGGAGCTTAAAGGCAAGCCACTTAGCGAACTCGAAAAAGCGTTGACAGAACAGACGGCAAAGAAAGATTCGATCCGCGATGCCATTGATAAAGCGCGCGACGCCGAACAGCCGACGGCTGAATTGAGAGCGCAGCTCAACAAGATCAACGACGAGATTGGCGACTTAAAGTCGGCTCGAAATTTCGTAACCGGCAAATCCGATTATACAGTGACCGACGTCAAAACCGGTTGGCCCGCGCTTGATGATGGCATCGCAAAAGCCAATAAAAATCCAAATCTCTATCTCTTCAAGATTCAGTCGAGTGCCTATAAATACAGTTGGGCCTTGATCCCGCTCTCGGTGCCGTTCGTGTGGTTGCTGTTTTTCTGGCGACGACAATTCAAACTTTATGATCATGCGATTTTTGTCACTTATTCGCTGACATTTATGCTGTTTTTAACCGTCATACTGACAGTTGGAGGATTTGCAGGATTGGCGTTGCCATGGGTTCCCATCGCTGGAACATTCATTCCCCCATTGCATATGTACGCGCAACTGCGCGGGGCTTACGGAATCAGCCGGATCGGCGCCATCATCCGAACACTTGCGCTTTCCACTTTCGGGGCGATTGTCCTGATGGTCTTCCTGATGCTGCTGCTTTTTCTCGGCGTGCTCTAGGTTGGATTGCAATTGCCTGCACCGCGCTTAGGCTGGTGGTAAATCGCAACGGGAGATAAAATCGTGCGCGCACTTGCTTTGATCGCTCTTTCGACGCTGCTGCTTGCCGGGTGCGGGCACCGTGAACACAACAAAAACGGGCTTGACCGCGACGAAGTGCTGCTCCGCGTCAGCGCCACCGGCGACGCTGAAACGCGGCCCGATCTCGCAACATTTAGCGCGGGCGTTTCGAGCATTGCGGCAACATCCGAAGCGGCGACGGCGGCGAACAACACCAAAATGAATGCCGTCATGGCGGCAGTCGAAAAGCTCGGCGTCAAGCGCGACGACACGCAGACGCAGGCGCTGACCGTCAACCGCATCGATTATGGCCGCAACCGCGGACAATATGAGGCGTCGAATACCGTCAGCGTCAAAGTGCGCAAGATCGACTCAGCGGGTGAAGTGATTGGTGCGGCAACAGCGGCGGGCGCGAATATCGTGTCGGGCCCCAATCTGACAGTTGACGATCAGGAGACGGCGAGCCTGTCGGCCTATGCCGCGGCTTATAAAGCCGCTCGCGCACGGGCGGATGTCTATGCAAAAGCAGCAGGGCTGAACGTCGCGCGGATCATTTCGATCACTGACGGAAGCGCTTCCGAGGAACCGATGTACGAAGCGTCAATGGACCGCGCGCAGGCTGTGCCAACGGTCAGCGCACCACCGATCCGCGCCGGGATGAACAGCAGCACTGCCACCGTGAGCGTTGCGTTTGCGCTCAAACCTTAGTTGCAAGCCCACCGCGCGGCAGCTAACCGCGCCGACATGAGCGAGAAAATCAACAAAGTGGTCCTTGCCTATTCGGGCGGGCTCGACACCAGCGTCATCCTGAAATGGCTTCAGCAGACTTATAGCTGCGAAGTCGTGACTTTCACGGCCGATCTGGGACAGGGTGAAGAACTCGAACCCGCGCGGGCCAAGGCCAAGCTGATGGGCGTGAAGGACGAGCATATCTTCATCGACGACCTGCGCGAGGAATTCGTCCGCGACTATGTCTTCCCGATGATGCGTGGGAATGCACTTTATGAAGGGCTGTATCTGCTCGGCACCTCGATTGCGCGGCCACTGATCGCGAAGCGGCAAGTCGAGATTGCCAAGCTGGTGGGGGCCGATGCGGTCAGTCACGGCGCAACCGGCAAGGGCAATGATCAAGTCCGTTTCGAGCTTGGCTATTATGCGCTCAATCCCGACATCAAAGTCATCGCTCCGTGGCGCGAATGGGATTTGACGAGCCGCACCGCGCTGGTCGAATTCGCCGAAAGGCACCAGATTCCGGTGCCCAAGGACAAGCGCGGGGAGTCGCCGTTTTCGACTGATGCGAACATGCTGCACACGTCATCAGAGGGCAAAGTGCTCGAAAATCCGTGGGATGAAGTGCCCGACTATGTCTATTCGCGCACTGTTAATCCTGAGGATGCGCCCGACACGCCCGAAGTTATCACGGTGGATTTTGAACGCGGCGATGCGGTGGCGATCAACGGTGTTGGTATGTCGCCCGCAACCTTGCTGGAGGCGCTGAATGATTATGGGCGGCGGCATGGCATAGGGCGGCTTGATCTGGTCGAGAACCGCTTTGTCGGCATGAAGTCGCGCGGCATGTACGAGACACCAGGCGGCACGATCCTGCACCTTGCGCATCGCGGGATCGAGCAGCTGACGCTTGATCGCGGCGCGGCGCATTTGAAAGACGAACTTGCGCCGCGCTATGCCGAGCTGATTTACAATGGCTTCTGGTTCAGCCCCGAACGCGAAATGCTTCAAGCAGCAATCGATCATTCGCAGGTGAAGGTCAGCGGCACGGTGCGGCTGAAACTCTATAAGGGCAGCGTCAACGTGACCGGGCGTAAGTCGCCCAATTCACTCTACAGCGAGAAAGTGGTGACCTTCGAAGATGACGCAGGTGCTTATGACCAGCGCGATGCCGAAGGATTCATTAAGCTAAATGCGCTGCGGCTGCGGCTGCTGGGGCGGCGCGACGCTTAGCTTTGTTCCCGGCATTGCCACCGCATCCCGCTGACCGCTAAGGCGCTGCGGTGGTAACCAAGCATCAATATTGGTGGCAAAAGCGCACGACGGTGGCGTTGCTTGCGTTGCTGACGCTGGTGCCGTTGCTATGGCCGACGGTGCCGCCACTGGTCGATCTCCCCGGGCATATGGGGCGTTACCGCGTTCAGCTGGACTATGCCAATTCGGCGGCATTGCGCGATTTCTATAATTTCAAATGGGCGTTGATTGGCAATCTTGGCGTAGATTTGCTGATCATCCCGATGTCGAAAATCTTTGGGCTGGAGCTGGGGACGAAGCTCATTGTCATGGCCACACCGGCAATGATGGTAGCGGGTCTGCTGTGGATTGCGCGCGAAGTGCATGGCGAAGTGCCGCCGACCGCAATGTTTGCGCTGCCGCTGGCTTATGGCCATCCGTTTCTTTTTGGTTTTGTTAATTTCGCGCTGTCGATGTCGCTGGCGTTGTTGGCTTTTGCGCTTTGGTTGCGGCTAGCGAGACTGGGCAAGTTGCGACTTCGCGCTGTCCTCTTTCTGTTTATTGGTCCGATCCTGTGGGTGACGCATACATTTGGCTGGGGAACGCTGGGCGTGCTGGCCTTTTCCGCCGAATTGATCCGCCAGCACGACAAAGGCGAAAGCTGGCCGCGCGCCTTGTTCTGGACGGGAATCCATTGTCTGTCACTCGCGCCGCCGCTGCTGTTGATGGCAGCGTGGCGGAGTGGGCAAGTCGGCGGCCAAACGGCAGACTGGTTCAACTGGAAGCGCAAAGGCGACTATCTGATCGAAACCCTGCGCGACCGGTATAAGTTGTATGATCTGCTGAGCTTAGTCCCATTTGTTGTGGCCGTTCTCTACGGCCTCGTCAGCCGCCACGCCGAAACGTCGCGCAATTTGCGGGCAAGCGCGTTGTTCCTGATCGCGGTTTTCATTTTCCTGCCGCGCATCGTTTTTGGCTCGGCTTATGCCGATATGCGCCTGACGCCCTACATGATCGCGATTGCGGTCATCTCGGTGCGGATGCGACGGAGTGCTAACCCAAAAGTCATGCATGGCATTGCGGTTGTTGCCGCGATTTTCTTCGTGTCGCGAATGGCATCGACAACGATCAGTTTTGCCAAGGCATCACGCGAAGCGGATGTCGCCCTTGCCGCGCTTGATCATGTGCCCGTCGGCGCACGGTTGATTACATTTGTCGGTGACACCTGCGCGAAGCGCTGGCCGCTGAGCCGTTTGTCGCATATTTCGGGCATGGCAATCGTCCGTAACGAGGCGTTTTCCAATGATCAGTGGGACATGGCCGGTGCGCAATTGCTGACGATTCGCAAATATGATGCGCGGGGGTTTCGCGGCGATCCGTCGCAAGTGGTAACAGCCGAACGATGCCGCCGCGATAAATGGCGTCCGCTCGGTTGGTCGCTGATGAATTTCCCGCGAAATGCGTATGATTATGTCTGGCTGGTTCAGCCGCCGCGTTTTGATCCGGCGGGGCTGAACGGGCTGACACTGATATGGACGGGCGGCCCGAATGCGCTCTATCGCGTTGATGATCGAACGCCGCTAAAGCCTGCGTCGTGACCAGACTCTCGATCATCATCCCTTGTTATAACGAGGAAGCCTGCCTCGACGAGCTCTACGCCCGCGTCGCCGCTGTGGCGCGTGCGGCGGCGGGAGTGGATCATGAGATTGTCCTGATCAATGATGGGTCGAAGGACGGGACTTGGGCGGCGATGCAGCGCTTGTCGGCGACCGACCCACATCTGACGGCGATCAACCTGTCGCGTAATCATGGGCATCAATTGGCTCTAACGGCGGGGCTCGATTTGGCGCGCGGCGATCTTATTCTGATCCTCGATGCCGATTTGCAGGATCCGCCTGAATTGCTGCCTGATATGATGGCGATGATGAACGCCGAGGGGGCCGACGTTGTTTATGCTGTCCGGCGTGCGCGGGCGGGGGAGGGGTTTGCCAAGAAGGCGTCCGCTGCGTTGTTCTATCGCCTGCTTGCGCGGCTGACCGATACCGACATTCCGCTTGATACCGGCGATTTCCGGTTGATGACGCGACGCGCGCTTGATGCGTTTCTGAGTCTACCTGAACAGGCGCGCTTCATTCGCGGCATGGTCGCTTGGATCGGGTTCAAACAAGTGCCCTTTGCCTATGACCGCGCAGAACGTCATGCCGGCGAAACGCATTATCCGTTCACGAAAATGCTTCGGCTCGCGTTTGATGCGATCACTGGTTTTTCGACGGCACCATTGCGATTTGCCAGCCATGCCGGGCTGTGGCTGACGGGGGCATCAATCCTGTTGCTGGCCTATATCGGCTTTGGCTGGCTGCGGGGAAATACAGTAGCGGGCTGGACGTCGCTCATGCTGGTCGTCGTCGGGCTCGGCGCGGTGCAGATGTTCGTACTCGGCATGATCGGCGAATATTTGGGGCGGCTCTATATCGAAGCCAAGAAGCGACCGCTTTACATTGTCGCCGATGTTATTGGTGGTTCGCGCGAGGGATCACGCCTCGGTCACAGAGCAGATCAGGTTTGGGCCGATACGATGGCCACCAGCGACACGCCCGGCGGCATGGGCACGCGCCCGACCAAATAGCGTTCAAGCCCAAAGATTCTTTCGAACAGGGCGTTGACGGGACCCGGCGGCGGCGCGTCGTCGCTCCCCTTGCGCCCCGTGATGCGCGCGATGAGTCGGTCGGCGGCGGCAAGCGGAAAGAGCAGGCTGTTGAAGCTCTGAAGCATTTCCAGTTTCAATCCCGCCGCCGCGATGACCGCGCGCAGCGTCGCTTTGGTGTAACGGCGATGGTGATGGTTTGCGACGTCATGCCCGCTCCACATCCACGGAAATTGCGGAACCGTGATCAGGATGCGGCCGCCGGGACGGAGCCGCCCCGCGATGGCCTGTAACGCGGCTTTGTCGTCCCCGACATGTTCCAGCACATCGAGGATTGCGACCATATCATAGCTTTGGCCAGCGACTCCTTCGAGCGCGGGTAGCGGCGATGCGCCAACGCTGCGGCCCAGTCGCTTTGTCGCAATCGCACGCGAATAATCATCAATCTCGATCGCATCGACATCGCCGAATGCCGACAGCATCGCCAGATTATGACCCGTGCCACATCCGATTTCGAGGATGTTGGCCATCGGTGGTAAGGTGATCTTGCGGCGGATGATGCTGGCCAGCACGTCGCGGCGTGCGCGATACCACCAATGGGTCGCGTCATGCTCGGCCATGCGATCATAAATCACGCGGTCCATTAAGCGAACACCCATTTGCGATAAATGACGAAGCAGATGGCAGGCGTGATGAAGATCATTGCGATCACGGGTGTTCGGTCATCCCATCCAAAACCGCTTGTGAACAGCCAGACGAAGAAGCTGTTGAACGCAAAGCTGATACCCGACGTTATGAAAAACTTCCCACCCTGTTTGGCGGAGGCGTCGCCGCTGGTTTCGCGAAAACTGAAACGCGCGTGCATGAAATAGCCGAGCCCCATCGAGACAAGATAGGCAATGACATTGGCAAGCAGCGGCGCGACGCCCGCCCACCCGACTGCGACCAGATAAGCGGCGACACCAAACGCCGTCACAAACCCGCCAGTGATGGCATAGCGCAGCACTTGGCCCAACAGAGCGCGTTGATCATTATTTAGGGGGAGGCGGTCTAACATCGGGCTACGCTTGGGTTCGGCTTGGCAGGGACGCCATGGTCTCTTAATGGCGCGACGGGTTCAGGGGAAGCAGCGATGAGTGACGGCGAGAATATGGCGATCCGGCATTGGCGGCGATGGGTGCTGCTGATCTGGTTGCTCGCTTGCGTCGCGTTCATTGTGATGCGCTGGCAACCCATCCTCGCCTTTGGGCTGGGCGATACCGATGATAACATGCGTATGGCACAAGTGCGCGCGCTGATGAACGGACAGGGCTGGTATGACCTGCGACAGTACAAACTCAACCCGCCCGAAGGGTATAATATCCACTGGACGCGGTTGGTCGATCTACCGATTGCGGCATTGCAGTTGATCATCAAACCGTTTTTCGGTGGCGTTATTGCGGAAAAGGCATCGGCAGCACTCGCGCCGTTGATCCCGCTCTGTGTTGCGCTGTTTGCGATGGCGGTTGCAACGCGCCGCCTTGTTGCCCCCGGCGCTTTCGCTTTTTCAGCGGCGCTTATGCTCTCTTGTCAGGCGGCGATGTTGATGTTCATGCCGCTCCGCGTTGACCATCATGGCTGGCAACTGACGATGCTGGTCATCACAATTGCGGGCCTTGCTGATCCTAACGTCCGTCGCGGCGGGCTGACGATGGGATTGTCGAGCGCGGCCTCGCTCACCATCGGGCTAGAGTTAATGCCGTTTCTGGTGATTACGGGCGCGGCGATTGTGCTTCATTGGATTTGGGAAGCTGAAGAAGCGATCCGCCTGCGCACTTATGGGGCCGCACTCGCGCTCGGCACGGCGGCGGGTTATCTGGGCTTTGCGAGCTACGATAACGCCGCGTGGCGTTGTGACGTATTGTCGCCGATCTGGCTTTCGACGATGGCAGTGGCAGGCGCGTTAGCAATGGGACTGTCCTTCCTCAACAGCGAACGCTGGCCCGTTCGATTGGCAGTTGCGGCAGCCGGCGGCGCAGCGCTTGCAATCGGCTTTGCCATGCTGTTCCCGCAGTGTATCGACCGCCCGGAACAGATTAGTGACGAACTCGTCCGCGTCTGGTTCAGCAATGTCCGCGAAGCGAAGCCGCTTTATACACAGCCGTGGCGCACCATTGTCGCGGTCGTTTCACTGCCTGTTATTGGGCTGATCGGCGCCATATGGGCAGCGCGGCGCGCATGGGGAACGCGTCAATTCGGTGTATGGGCACCCGTCGCGTTTGTATCAGCGGTGTCATTGCTTCTCGTGCTTTGGCAGTCACGCCAAGGTCCGGCGGCACAGGTAATGGGCATTCCCGGCGCGACGGCGCTCTGTTGGGCGGTCCTGCCGAAATTGGCAAAGCACCGATCCGTATTTGTCCGCACTTTCGGTGTTGTGGCGGCGTTTCTGTTAATCTCAGGGCTTGCCACTGGTTTGATTATTTTCAGCATTCCAGAAGCAAAAAAAGCACCAATCGCTGCATCTGAACAAAAAAAGGACCGGGCAGTTGAAACGGCGAATGGCCGTTGCCCTTCGTTAAGCGCGATGAAGCCAGTTGCGGCACTGCCCGCGACGACGATTTTCACTTTCAACGATCTGGGTCCACGCCTGATCACTGTGACGCATCATAAGGCGATATCGGGTCCCTATCACCGCAACGGGGCGGCGATCCTCGACACCTATCGTGCGTTTGGCGGAACGCCTGATCAGGCGCGCGCCATCTTGCGCCGGCACGGCGCGACGCTGTTGATGACTTGCCCCAATATGAGCGAGTCCACTGTCCACCGTGCGCGGCACAAGAACGGTTTTTATTCGCGATTGGCGAAGGGTGAGCAATTCAACTGGTTGACGCCAGTGCCAATGCCGAAGGGGTCGCCGCTGCTGGTGTGGAAGATCAGTTAGAGGCCGAAACTCGCTTTCACGCCATTGATTACAAACTGTGCAGCGAGCGCGGCGAGGATCACGCCGAGGACGCGCGTGATCATCGCTTCGAGGCGGTAACCGAGCAGTTTCATCAGCGGCCCTGCGACCAGCAGGCAGAGCATGGTCAAAAGCAATACCGCCGCCAGAGCGCCGAGCACGGCGGCGCTTTCTTCCGGGCCATTGGCGCGCGCGGTGAGCAGCATCGCGGACGCAATCGAGCCCGGCCCCGCGATCATCGGAATGCCCATCGGGAAAACGGAGATATCCTCATGCTCCTGCGCCATCACATCCTGAGCGCGGTTTTCGCGGCGTTCGGTGCGCTTTTCGAACACCATATCGAGCGCGATCAGGAACAACATGATGCCGCCGGCAATACGGAACGCGTCGAGGCTGACGCCAAGCGCACCCAGAAAGGCCTCGCCGAAAATCGCGAACGTGAACAGAATTCCAGAGGCCACCATAACCGAACGGATTGCCATCGCACGACGGTGTGCGGCGGGTGCGCCCGATGTTAAGCTCGCAAAAATCGGCGCACAGCCCGGCGGATCAATGACGACGAACAGCGTGACAAATGCCGATATGAAAAGTTCCATCAAAACCGTTTGTCCATTGCCATGCCGCGCCGCATCCGCGCAGCTTGCAGCGTGTTGTGAAGCAGGCTGGCAATCGTCATCGGCCCGACGCCGCCGGGAACGGGCGTGATGCTGCCTGCGATTTCGGCGCACTCGTCATAAGCAACGTCGCCGATCAGCTTGCTGTCCACACGGTTGATGCCAACGTCGATGACGCAGGCACCGGGCTTGATCCAGTCCACCTTGACCATTTCGGGCCGTCCGACGGCGGCCACAACAATGTCGGCGCGGCGGACGATGTCGGAGAGATTTCGCGTGCGGCTGTGCGCTTGGGTCACCGTGCAATTGGCGGCGAGCAGCAGTTGCGCGACGGGTTTGCCCACAAGGATCGACCGGCCAATCACGACCGCGTCCATGCCGGACAGGTCTTTGCCCAGCGTATCGCAAATCAGCATCATGCAGCCGAGTGGCGTGCAGCTTACGAGGCCGGGCAGGCCGCTCGCCAAGCGCCCGGCGCTGACGACGTGCAGGCCATCGACATCTTTGTCGGGGTCGATGCGGTCTATGATGGCAAGATCATCGAGATGATCGGGCAGCGGCAACTGAACGAGGATCCCGTCAATTGCCTCATCCGCATTCAACCCGTCGATCAGTGCAATCAAGTCCGCCTGAATGGTGTCTGCGGGCAGACGGTGGGCAAAACTCTGCATGCCGACTTCGACCGTCTGCTTTTCCTTTGACCGGACATAGACCGCGCTCGCCGGATCATCGCCGACAAGGACAACCGCGAGGCCCGGCACTGCGCCCGCTTCTGCCCTAAACCCAGCAACGCCTTCGGCGATCAGCCCGCGCAGCTTCGCCGCATAGGCTTTGCCGTCGATAACTGCTGCGGCCACAGCCTCAGATTGCCGAGAGCATATTGGGCAGGACGACCTGCATCAGGATGTAAAGAACCAGCAGAACGACCATTGGAGACAAGTCGAGTGCACCGAAATCGGGCATGACTTTGCGGATCGGGCGATAGAGAGGCTCAGTCATTTTCTCGAGCGCGGTCCAGATCGACCGGACGAAATCATTGTGCGTGTTGATGACGTTGAACGCGATCAACCATGACAGGATGGCTTGGACGACAATGATCCACCAGACGACATTCAACAGGATGTAGGCAATTTGGATAACGGCGACCATGGGCGACTTTCAGCTTTGAGGGGGCCTTGCTGATCGCGCTGTAGCGGGGCGGGGTGGGGGCGGCAACTGTGCGCTGCGACTCCCCTCCAGCAAAGGTGTGGAGGGGAGAAGTAGCTACGCCCGCACCAATGTCCCCGCGCCCTTTGCCGTGAAGATTTCCACCAGCATCGCGTGCGGCACGCGACCGTCGAGTATGACAGCGGCCCCGACGCCGCCCTGCACAGCGTGTATGCAGGTCTCGAGTTTGGGGATCATGCCGCCCGTTACGGTGCCATCGGCACGCAGGGCCTCAATCTGTGCAGGGTCGAGATCGGTCAGCAGGTCGCCGTTTTTGTCGAGTACCCCCGCCACGTCAGTCAGCAAAAACAACCGCGTCGCGCCGAGCGCCGCTGCGACTGCGCCCGCCATCGTGTCAGCATTGATGTTGTAGGTGTGGCCGTCTGCCCCCACGCCGATCGGGGCAACAACGGGGATCATTCCTGCGCCACTGATTGTGTCGATGACGGTGCGGTCAACATGCTTTGGCTCGCCAACGAATCCCAAGTCCACCACGCGTTCGATATTGCTGTCGGGATCGCGTGTCGTGCGCTCGACTTTTTCGGCACGCACGAAATTGCCGTCCTTCCCTGAAATGCCGACGGCGCGGCCGCCGGCCTCGCTGATCCAGCCGACCAGCTCCTTGTTGATCGCGCCCGACAGGACCATCTCGGCAACCTTCGCGGTCTCCGCATCGGTTACACGCAGCCCATCGACGAACGACGATTCGACGCCGAGTTTTTTGAGCATCGCGCCAATCTGAGGCCCGCCGCCATGCACGACGACCGGATTGATCCCGACCGCTTTCAGCAGGACAATATCCTCGGCAAAATCCTGCGCAGCTTCGGGATCGCCCATCGCATGCCCGCCATATTTTATGACAAAGGTCTGTCCGGCATAGCGCTGCATATAAGGAAGCGCTTCGACAAGGACTTCGGCTTTGGCGAGCAGCGATTTGTCGGGATCGTGGCGGCTCATGTGTCCAGCTGCCGACCGATGCGGACGCACAACGCAATGACGAGCGGCACCATAATCGCCGACAGCACAATCTTGGCAATCATCTGCCCAACCATCAGGTCCATGATCGGACGGACGCCGTAAAAGGACACAGTAATAAAAATCAGCGTATCGACAATTTGCGACAGCGCCGCCGCCACAAACCCTCGAAAACCGGCGAATGACCCCGTCGCCGATTTCAACCGTTCAAATAGCCAGACGTTGAGCGTCACCGACACACCATAAGCCAAAATCCCAGCTGCCATCATGCGCCAGCTTTGCCCGACGATGATCGGAAATGCTTCCTTCGCAGGCTCATACATGCCGGGATCAGTCGGCAGTTGCAGGACGAAAAACGCCAGCAAAATCGCAATGAACAGCGGGATAAACCCGTATCGCACCAACTTGTCCGCAACGGGCCGCCCATGGAGTTCGGCAATCGCACTCGACACCGCAATCAGTGTCAGGAACGGGAAAATCCCCGCCTCAACCGCAAGTGGCCCGATCGCCACTTGCTTGGCCCCTAGAAACCCGCCGAGTGGCACCATGCCCCCGTAAAAAACCGAAAGTGCGAAAAGCGAGCGGGGAATGGCAGAGCCGGAAGCAGATGCGTTCATCCGCGTTTGCTAGCGGGTTTGGCGCGGGGGGTGAAGTCCTCATCGACACGCATCGCTTCGACAGCAAGGGTTTCGGCTTCGAGGAGAAGAGCGTCGTCAACGGTGCCCCGTGCGACATGTTCATGGCCGACCATAACGAGGACCGGGACGGCAAGCGGCGTGACGCGCGGGAGATCGACATGAAGGATCGTATCGGCTGCGCGGTCGAGCAGGTTGGCGAGGCGGCCGACATCAGTCATTCGGGCGCGGGCGTCAGCCCAGGCGGCCTTGAGGAGCAGGTGTCCGGGCTCGTAGCGACGCAACACATCGTAGATCAGGTCGGTCGAAAACGTCACCTGCTTGCCTGACTTGCGCGTGCCGGGATGCTGCCGCTCGACCAGCCCGCCGATGACCGCAACTTCGCGAAAAGCGCGTTTGAGCAAGTGTGATCCCTCGACCCAATCGGTAAACTCGTCTTCCAATATGTCAGCAGAGAACAGCGCGCGGGGATCGGTCACGGGGTCAAGGCTGTAGGTCGCCAGCGCATAGTCGTTCGCGACGAAACCGATGGGTTTCAGCCCGCGCCGCTCCATGCGCTTGGTCAGCAGCATCCCGAGCGACTGGTGCGCGTTCCACCCGTCAAATGGATAAGCGACCATGTAATGCCGCCCATGATGCGGAAAGGTTTCGACAAGGAGTTCCCCTGGCGCGGGCATTTTTGATCGGCGTTGCTGTATCTCGAGCCATTCGCGGACATCGGTCGGGAATCGCTGCCACACGGTATCATCGTGCAGGAATCCCCGCACCCGCGCGGCCAGATTGGTCGACAGCGGCATGCGAGCGCCGCCATAGCTCGGGATGCGGGCAGGGCGGCTGGTGGCGCGAACGATGACGTCTTCGGTGTCGATGCGTTCGACTTCGAGGCTGACGCCCGAAAAGAAAAACGTGTCGCCAATGCTCAGCGTCGCGGCGAACCCTTCCTCCACCCGGCCCATTTTGCGGCCATTCTTGAACCGCACGGTCAGCATTGCGGCTTCGACAATGATCCCGGCGTTCATCCGGTGTTGGGTGATGAATTTGGGGTGGGCGACGCGCCAAGTGTCGCCGTCCTTCACCAGCCGGCGGAAGCGATCATAGGCCCGCAGCGCATAGCCGCCGGTTGCAATGAAATCGAGGATCGCGGCAAAGGTTTCGGGGGTTAGCGCGCTATAAGGCAACGCCGCCTGAACCTCGGCCAGCATCACCGCTTCGTCAAACGGCGCAGCACACGCACAGGCCATCAAATGTTGGGCAAGGACATCAAGACTGCCGGTGCGGAAGACATCGGGGTCAAGCTCACCCGCTTCCACCGCATCGAGTGCAGCGCGTGCCTCAAGATACTCAAACCGGTTGCCGGGGACGACCAGCGCCTTTGATGGCTCATCAAGCCGGTGATTGGCGCGCCCGATCCGCTGGAGCAGCCGCGATGACCCTTTGGGTGCGCCCATTTGCACCACGCAATCGACATTGCCCCAGTCCACGCCAAGGTCGAGGCTCGCGGTGGCAACAAGCGCACGCAGTTTATTGTCGGCCATTGCGGCCTCGACCTTGCGCCGCGCTTCGATGTCGAGGCTGCCATGATGGATGCCAATGGGCAGCCGCCCCTCATTCACTTTCCACAAGTCCTGAAAGATCAGCTCGGCAAGCGCGCGCGTATTGCAGAAGACGAGTGTCGTCCTGTGCGCTTCGATCTGCGCCATGACTTGCGGCGCGGCATAGCGGCCCGAATGCCCCGCCCAAGGGATGCGCTCTTCGGGTAAGAGAATGCGGATGTCGGGGGCGGCACCTTTGTCACCCTGAACGACAGTCACGGCGTCAATGTCGCCATAGGGCGCAAGCCATGCGCGATAAGCATCAGGGTCTGCGACGGTGGCGGACAAGGCAACGCGGCGGAGATCAGGCGCGATTGCCTGCAACCGTGCGAGGCACAGGCTGAGCAAGTCGCCGCGCTTGCCGATTGCGAAAGCGTGGACTTCATCGATAACAATGGTTTTCAACGAAGCCAACAGAGAGAGGCTATCGGGATAACTCAGCAGCAAGCTGAGCGATTCAGGCGTCGTCAGCAGGATGTGCGGCGGGCGTTCGCGCTGGCGCTTCTTGCGGTCCGACGGCGTGTCGCCGGTCCGTGCCTCAACGCGGATGTCGAGCCGCATTTCTTCGATGGGCGTTAGAAGATTGCGGCGAACATCGACCGCTAGAGCCTTGAGCGGGGAGATGTAGAGCGTGTGGAGCCCGTCAACCGGCGCTTCGATCAACTCAACCAGCGTCGGCAAAAAACCCGCCAGTGTCTTGCCCGACCCGGTTGGCGCGACCAGCAAGGCATGCCGCCCGCCACGCGCAGCATCAAGCATTTCCAGCTGATGCCGCCGTGGTGCCCACCCCTTGTCGGCAAACCAGTCAGTCAGGGGCTCGGGCAACAGCGGCATAGTCGCCGCTATAGCGGGTCAGTTCGATATGGGTGTGAAAACATAATCATGCTGCCCGTCGCGCGTGGTCAGCGTCGCTTTGCCGTCCTTGCGGCCCACCACCCATTCAAAGCCGAGCAGCGCCGGATCGGTCGCAATGATCGAAATCGTGCCGTCGTCATTCTTGCGCGAGGCAACGCGGCTCCACCCTGACGTAACGGCAAAGATCACGTCCTTACCCTCACGCCGAACGGTCAGGCGTCCAAGGTCGGCATTGGTGTAGGTCTTGGCGAACGAGCCAGTCACATCGGCCGCGGGCGGTACCACCAGCCGCTCACGGAACTTGGCCATTTCGGGCGCCATCCGCGCGGCGGCGGCTTCAACATCCTTCGCCGCTTCGGGCTTGCCATCATAGAGGATCTCAAGCACGCGGCGCATAAACGGACGGATGAGCGCACCGCCATTTTCGCTATTGGTCAGCATGACCGCACCGACACGCCGTATGTCCGTGTGTCGGCAAGGCCCATGCCGTACCAGCTGTCTTCACCGTCGGGCACGCTATGTGCGCGGCGGGCAAGCAGGCTTTCGGCCGACACCAGCCGCTTGCCATCGGGCAGCACGCCTTCGGATAGTTCAAGCGCGACATATTTGATCATGTCATGCGCCGATGACCAGGCGGCCCCGGCGGGCCGATAGGGATAGACGGTGTAGTTAAAATCCATCGGCAGTACAGTCGCCTTGCCGTTGAGGTCGTCGCCATGCGGGCTCGCGAAATTGCCTTTAGTCGCAACCCCAATCGACATTGTTGTCTCACGCATGCCCAGCGGGTCGAAAATCATTGACTGCATCGCACTGTCATAGGCTTTGCCGAGTTCGAGCTTCGGATTGACCAGATAACCACCGATATAGCCTGCGGCGGCGGCCATCAGATTGTTGTACTGATACACTTCGCCAAAGCCGCTGGTCGGTTGCGTCGCCGCAAGTTGCTTGAATGTGTCCGACGCGGGCATCGTGCGCGGGGTGTTGAACAGCCATTGGAAGTCCTTGCGCGGCAAGCCAGTGCAGGCACACACCAGATGGCGGACGAGCGTCTGCTTCGTCGTCGCGTCATCACCCAGCCGGAACGTGGGGTAGACCTTGATCACTGGATCGTCCCATTTCAATTTGCCCTCGTCGACAAGGCGTGAGAGCAAAAGCGTCGACATTCCCTTCGTATTCGACGCGATCATAAATTGCGTATGCGCATCAACCGGCGTCGCTTTGCCGAGTTCGCGGACGCCCAGCCCGCCTTCGTAAACCACTTGCCCCTTTTCGACGACGGCAAGGCCAACACCGGGGATGTTGAGCTTGGTCATGGCGTCGGCCATGAAGGCCTTCAGCGCATCAATTCGCGCGGCGTCCATCGGGCGGGTGGTCTTCCCGGCGAAATTTTCGCGCGCGAAACCGGCGGGGCGGATGCTCGCACTGATGAGGTTCAGCGCAGCGCCGCGTTTCCCTGCCGTCGATTCCGCGCCTTCAAGGATGGCCACGGTCCATGCGTCGTCCTTGCGATAGGCAATCGCGAAAACCGCGATTTTCTCGTTGGGCGATGTTTCATAATCAACCACCGCGCGTTCGTCCCAGCCATCCTTGGCGGCGCGCGGTGTAACAAGTTTGACCGGCCGATTGGCTTGCGGGCGGAACGATCGCCATGCCGCTGCTGTGGCCGCTTTTGCATCGGCAGCTTTGCCGACATCGACGACGGCAACGCGCAAATCACTTTCCGGCGCGGTTAGGATCAGGACATTGCCCTGCGTCGCCGCATCCCATGCTTTGGGCGTGGTCAGGTTGACCCCTGCCGCTGTCTTCGCCGGACTGTCCGCTGTTGCCGGTGCCGCCAACGCAGGCGCCGAACTCGTCAAAAGGAACGCAACCAACCCACACCGAATCGTTGAACGCATCACCGCCTCCTGAGCTGTTATGCCGCGACAATACAGCGCGCGACGCGACGCTCAAGAGGCGTTGTATGGCGGGCGGGGTCGCCTATGTTGATGGCATGGCAAGGCTAGGCGCATGGATCGAACCGCACCCGCACGGTATTTATATTCCGCCCGCTGATGCGTGGGTGGACCCGTCGCGCGCCGTGCCCCGCGCACTCGTCACGCATGGCCATGCCGATCATGCGCGCGGCGGGCATGGCGCGGTGTGGGCGACGCCCGAGACGCTCGCGATCATGGGTGTGCGCTATGGCGAGCAAGCGGGCGGGACGGCGGTTAGCTATGGCGAGAGCGTTGTCGTTGGTGATGTGAAAGCGACGTTTGTACCTGCCGGGCATGTGCTCGGCTCGGCGCAGATCCTGCTCGAATATGCGGGCGAGCGGGTGGTGGTGTCGGGCGATTATAAGCGGCGCGCGGACCCGACGTGCGCTTTGTTCGAGCCGGTGCCGTGCGATATTTTCATTACCGAAGCGACGTTCGGATTGCCCGTCTTTCGTCATCCCGAGACGCGCGACGAAATGGCCAAACTGCTCGCGGCCCTCGCAGCGGAGCCCGAGCGTTGCGTGCTTGTCGGGGCTTATGCGCTGGGCAAAGCGCAGCGGGTGATCGCCGAACTCCGCGCGCTGGGGCATGATGCGCCAATCTATATCCATGGCGCGATGCAGCGGCTGTGCGACCTGTATCGCGAATGGGGTGTTGATCTGGGCGAGCTTCGCCCCGCGCTGGTCGCAAGCAAGGAGGAGATGCGCGGGGCGATCGTTATTGCCCCGCCGTCGGCGCTCAACGATCGCTGGTCACGCCGCCTGCCCGACCCGATCACCGCGATGGCTTCTGGATGGATGCGCATCCGCCAGCGCGCGGTGCAGCGCGGGGTCGAACTGCCCCTGATCCTGTCCGACCACGCAGACTGGGACGAACTGACGGCGACCCTCACCGAAATCGCGCCGAAGGAAGTCTGGGTAACGCACGGCCGCGAAGAAGCCCTGATGCACTGGTGCATGACCCGCCAGATCAAAGCGCGCGCGCTGGATTTGGTGGGGTATGAGGATGAGGATGATTGAGGGGGGAGGCAAGCCGTGATAGCTCAGTATAGATACAAAACATGCGTTTTACTGAACTCACTGTGATTGGTGTTGCCAAATGGCGGTGGCGCTTTGCAACACAGCGCTTGCGTGATGCCTACGATGCTGCGCGTTCGTCGCTTGATGAATCCATATGTGGCCTTCTCAAAGAGGAGGAAAAGCGGAAGCTAGAGACGCCGAATCCCAGTGATCCCGATGAACTCGATGCACACGAGAATTGGCTCGACAACATCGTTGACAGGCATGACGAAGCTCAACATGCTCTAGCCACGATAAAGCAAGGATTTGCTCTGATACTCTACCACTCTTGGGAAAAGCACGCAGTTAAATGGGCGAACTGGAACAAAAAATATCACCATGGAAAGGTAACCGGAATACTCAAATATACGGGATATGTGATCGCGCCAGACGTGCATAAGCTCAACAAAGTCGCGAACTGTATTAAGCATGGAAGCGCCGAACTGTGGAATACTGATCCGACCATGTTTAACGATCATGTGCATATGGCTGTTCAACAAGGTCTTAAACCCGACTATGCCCACAACATTCTGCTAAATGACGCACATATGAATGACTTTTTCGACGCACTGATAGCCTCGGGACCGCCTGGACCGGCTACCCCATCAATTTAGCTTTGTTCCTAAACTTCCTCTCTCTAATCTCAATCCCGCGTTGGCTTCGAACCATATCAGCAAAGCTCCGGCGTCTCCCATTCCTCCAACCTCAACCCGGCAATATCCCGAAAATCCCTCCCATTTCGCGTGATCAGCAAAGCATCCCGCGCAATGGCCTGTGCCGCGATCAGGCGGTCGAGGGTTTTGCGGCGGTCATAGCCGAGGTCATGAACAATCGCGCCGTAGGCAAGAATGTCGCTGTGCGTGAACATTTCGACTTTTAGCGTTTCGAGGAGCCGGTCGAGCAACTGCTTTCGCCGTCCCGTATCGCCCGGCACTTTACTGGCGCCGTTTTCCAACTCGATCCGGGTCATCATCGACATGACCGGCTTTTCATCGAGCGCCTGAACCCGGATGTGCGTTTCACGGTCGGCATCGCGCAGCGCAATGGCGATATTCGTATCAACGAAGATCACCCGAGGCCGGGCCGTTCGGGAAATTCAAACGGGTCGCGCGCCTGAATGCCGTCGCTCGGTGCGCCGATGGCGCGCAAATCCTCATAAAGCTGAACCATCTGCCGACGCTGTTCTGCCGTATCGACGATTTCGGTCAGAACGACACGTCCCCCTTCGCGCTCGACGCGGATTTCTTTGCCGATGCCAAAGCCAAGCCCTTTCGGCAGGCGGACGGCTTCGCTGTTACCGGACTTGAATGTGCGGGCGTGCATGGGCGCAGTCATGATTTTAAATATACGGGATATACGGTGGATTTGCAAGGGATCAACTACCCCTCTCCCCTTGCGGGAGAGGGCGACTCAGCAACGCTGAGCGGGGTGAGGGGTTTGAGGGAAAGCCATCGCACTTATCCCCCTCACCCGCTCGCGCTGCGGCGCGAGTCGCCTCTCCCGCGAGGGGAGAGGATTTAGGCTTCTTCGGTGAAACTCAATCCCGCATTCGCTTCGAGCCGCGTTAGCAACGCCCCCGCCATCAGCCCGCCCGGGGTAAACACGCCGCCGCCACTTTCGATCTCGTTCAGCGTCAGTGCGGCCTCCGAAATCATTTTCGATGTGCTGCCATAGCCCGGATCACGGTCGCCTTTGACGACGAGCTTTACGGGGTCGCGGCCTTCCATTTCGGCGGTGAACAGGATTTCGTATGACCCGTTCTCACGCTCTTCCTTGCTCGGCCCTTCGCCGGGTTCGGGCATTTTGCCGTCGCCGAAGGGGTTCATCTTGGCGACCGCTTCGGCCATGGCCTTGCCCGCTTCGCCGATCGTGGTCAGCATCATTTCGTCATAAACGAAGTCCGCGCCATACCCCGCTTCGCCCAACAGGAAGTTCGAGCGGTGGACGTTCTTCGTGTTGATTGGCGCCATGACGAAGGGGACGGCCCAGCCCTTTTCCGCGCGGTCATATTCGGGGATCATGCCGGTCGGCTGGCTTGGTCCGTCGAAGCCAGGGGTCAGCGCGAAGGGATTGGTGAGCAGGCCGAACAGCTTCGGGTTCTTGCCGACCGCGGCCATCGTCGCTTTCATGCTGGCGACCGTCCCGCCCGACGCGCCGCCTTTCATCGAACGGACGCGGCACTTGATGCGCTTGGCGGGTTCGCCGAAGCGGTCCTTCACGATCTCCTGCAATTTCCACACCCCCAGGTCGAAGGGAATCGAGTCGAACCCGCAGGAGAAAACGATCCGCGCGCCCGATGCTTTGGCCGCGTCCTGATGCGCGTCGATCATCTGGCGCATCCACACCGGCTCGCCGCACAGGTCGACATAGGACGCGCCGGTTTCCGCGCAGGCCGCGACAAGGTCGTTGCCGTAAAGCTGATACGGGCCGACTGTTGTGATGATTGTCCGCGCACGGGCACACATCGCTCGAATGCTGGCAGGATCATCGGCATCGGCAACGACGAGCGGCGTATCCTTGGGCGCGCCGATGAGGTCGCGGACTTCAGCGAGCTTAGTCGCGGACCGCCCCGCCATCGCCCAGCCCTTCACGCCGCGCTGGTTCAGATATTCAACGACCAAGCGTCCGGTAAAACCCGTCGCGCCATAAATGATGATGTCGAATTCGGCGGTGCGCATCGTGGAAATCCTTTTTTTTGGCGGTTTCCAAAGCTCCTAGCCGGTCCGCCCGCCTGCGAGCAAATTCGTCGCATGCCGCAGCGTTCAATCCGTCGGAGAAATGCTGATAAGTGTCCCAAAGCGGACCACAAATTCAATCTATCGCACAGCAAGCCGATGGCGATTGACAGGGCAAACAAAAACCTTAACCCGATGTTAACAACAAAATAACTCGAGCCAGTCGAGTCGCAGGATGTCACCTTCACACAGGGGTTTTTATGAAGCATTTTAAAATGATGGCAGTCGGTGCTGGTGCACTGGCAATTGCCTTTTCAACCTCGGCGTCGGCCGCAAGCCTGCTTTATGGCTTTGAAGGCACGAACCAGCTCGGCAACTGCGCGCTCAACCAATGCTTCCGTCCGCCAGACACAATGGGTGCGGTTGGCACAACTCAGTTCCTCGAAAGCAGCAACGGCAGCTTTCAGTTGTTCAACAAGAACAACGGTGCCCTGCTCCAGACATGGGCGATGCCCAATTTCTGGGCGAACGCTGGTTTGGCCGCAGGCGGCCTTGGCGACAACCGGGTGTTGTTTGACTCGATCAGCAACCGCTGGATGGTGATCGGCTTTGCTGGCACGACCAACGTCATCAACATGGCCGTTTCGGCAACCGACAACGCGCTCGGCACGTGGAACGCGACGTCGTTCACGGTGACGGCCGCGGGCACGACGGCGGATTATCCGACGCTCGCGATTGACCGTGACGCGGTCTACATCGGCACGAACAATTTCACGCCGGGTTACAGCGGCACGTCATTGCTCATACTGCCACGGGCATCGGCATTTGCTGCGGGGGGTCCAACGTCAGCGGGCCTCGACCAGATCAATACGGCAAATGGCGGGCTTGATCGTGGCTTTGCGATCCAAGGCGTGAACAGCACCGATAATGATGGCGTTGGTCGCGTTGTTGCCGACAGCAATGTCGGGAATTATTCAATTGGTTACGACGTCAACAACCCTGCTGGTGCCGCGACGCTGACGGCTGCGGTGCAGACAAACAGCTACACCGCCGGCCCGCCGAAGGGGCGTCAACCCGATGGCACGCGACTTGTCGATTCGCTCGATACACGCATTTCCAGCAACGCATGGGAAATGAACGGCAAGATCTACTATACGCAGACTGTTGCGGGCGCGGGTGCGAATACCGGCTCGTCCGTCATTCGCGTTGTTGTGATCGATTCGGTGACCAAGGCCGTGTTGAGCCAGACAGAAATCGGCGATCCCAATTATGATTTCTATCAGGGATCATTGGCGATCAACAGCAGTGGTAAGCTGGTTGTCGGTTACAACCGTTCGGGTTTCTCAACGGCAGATGGGCAGATCAGTATTTTCGCTCGCGTCTATAATGCCAATGCGAACGGCACGATCAGCCAGACCGATGAAATCTTCATCCGCAAAAGCGAAACCGATGGCTATCGTTGTGGCGAGTTGAATATCATCGATACAGCATGCCGCCAGCGTTGGGGCGATTATGCGGCAGTGTCGCTTGATCCGGTCAACAATGACAATTTCTTCGTCATTGGCGAATATGCGAAAACGTCGGCAATCATTCCGAACTTCACGACAACGCCACGGGCAATCTGGGGCACCTACATCGGTGTGATCGGAACGGGTGCGGTTGCTGCAGTGCCAGAACCTGCGACATGGGCGCAAATGCTGCTCGGTTTCGGCCTGATTGGCGGTGCTATCCGTCGCAAGCGCGTGACGAATGTGACTTACTCGGTCGCATAACACCGCGTCGCGAAAGCGAACAAAATTTGGCCCCGGCACTGAATGCAGTGCCGGGGCTTTGTTTTTGCTTGTTCAGGTAAAGGCGCGTAGCCTCTGCGCATGAAGCATAGTCCTCGCCTCATCATATCGGGATTTGCCATGTCGATGCTCGTCAACGCCGCCAATCCCTATACGGGCCAATGGGGTGGGGATCGTACCAATCTGACGCTTGATGCCAAGGGTGGCCGAATTGAAGCCGACTGCGGCGATGGCTGGATTACGGGCCCGCTGGTCACTGATAAAGCCGGGCGATTTGTTGCGCGCGGCCTATTTGTCGCCAATGCGGGCGGGCCCGAACGGATGGGTGGCCCCGACCGGCGCAAGCCCGCAACTTTCAAGGGTAAGTTCTCGGGCCAGTCGCTAAGCCTGATCATCGACGCGCCCAACTTGCCGAAACCACGAACGCTGAATTTGGTCAAAGACATGCAGGTCAAGTTATTCCGCTGTCTCTAGCCGCCCGATACCTTCAAAAAATCTTGTCGGCCATGATCCAGATCGTGGTCAGCCCCGCCAGCGCCCCGCCCGCGATGGTTGTTCGCGATGCCTGAATGAGCAGCTGGCGCTGTGCATCGACCGACGCGCAATAGGCGGCGAACATGCGCTGAATGATCGCTTTGGGATTGTCCGCGATCCCTTCGTCACTGAATTCCTCGCCAATCATGATCGCGCGGACACAAAGATAAGCGGCAATAGCAAGAATCGTCACCGAAATCGTAATCAGCACGACGGCAATCGGCTGCGTCGGCGCATCGAGGCTGACCGGTGCCCCGGGCGATGCGACGATGGGATTGACGGCGACCATGACCATCAGCGCATCAAAGGCGAGGAGCGCACCAAGGCGAACCGAAAGATCAAGATCTTTCGCCTGTAGCAGGTCGAGGTCGTGCATCAGCCGACCGTCAGGGTCTTCCGCTTGAAGACGTTGCCAGGCGCGCAGCAAAGCGCGGGTGGACATGGTTCGGGTGCGGCGTGGCATCACTGGCGTTGTGACAAAAGAAAACGCCCCCTGCAATCAAGCAGAGGGCGTTTTTATGTCCGGTGAAAGGACGGTCGGTTTAGGCGACTGCGATCTTTGCCGACTGGCGACGGCGCAGGACCGAACCAACGAGACCGAAGCCAAAGATCATCTGAAGCCATGTTGCAGGCTCGGGGACCGCATTGGCGATGAACGCCCGATGGATGTAGGTTGGCACATAACCGCTGAATTCACCGAAGCCGCTATTCAAGCCGCCACCGAAGTCACCGAAAGCAGCGCCAAAGCTCAGGCCATAAGACGTGACCGAAGCGAGCTTCCCATTGACGAACTGCGGGCCGCCTGAGTCGCCACCGGCAACGCCGACTTCACGGGCACCGAGGCCGAGGTCGCAATATTTCGCACCGCTGAGGCCAAAGTCAGCTGCAACGAGGCATGACGCGTCGTTGGCAGCCAGACCGTTGTCGAAGTCAGAGAGGTAAGAATAGGTGACGTCGGCCGTGCCGAACACGCCATTCCAGCCACCTGCGAAATCGGAATCACCGAGGCGGAAGTCAAACGTGTTGATACCCTGACGCAGACGACCAGGACCAAGATTGGCACCAACAGTACCACCGGTGTCCGAACGCGCACCGAAGCCGGCGACGTTGAAGTCCGTGCCCGTCAGATCGTTAAGATCAGTGATATCGTAGCTGGTTGCTGACACAGGCGCGAGCTGGCTGAGCCGCACGACAGCGATGTCATTCTGATCAATAACTTCGCCAGTGTAGCTGGAGTGATAGAATGCACCTTCAGCAACAATAGCCGTTGTGCCCGCTGCGTTGAACGCATCGCCAACAACCTGACCACCGCCAAAATAGACAGTTGTCTTCAATGGTGTGTTGAGGTTTGCGTCAGTGATACAATGCGCGGCCGTGACGATCGTCTTGCGATCATTCATCAGTGTGCCCGAACAGATGAACGAACCACCCGCAAATTCCATAATCAGCGCAACGACGCCGCTGTAAGCAGGTGTATTGGCAAGATAAAGCGGGTTGCCACCGCCAGCGATTGTTGCCGTTGACGTTTGACCGACAATATTGCTCTGCGCAACAAACGCATTGCCGTTAATCGTGCCGCTTTGCGTGCGGGTTGCCGCGGCATTCGCCGTCATCGGAAGGGCGAGGGCGGTCGCAGCCATCAGACCCAAAATCTTCGTTCGCATACTCTAACTCCCAAACCTTAACCGGCTTACTTGCCGATCATTTCTTCGTCCTGATCTTCCGCTGGCACCGTGCCAAACTTCCGCCCCCAGGAATGGGTAATTTCGCGACTCGACGCCGCGAAATGATGAACGGGTCATTAAGGAATGGCCGTAAACTGTCAAAGCGCTATCAATGATATTCCGTCTCATTTTGGGAACGCCCCGTCTTTCGCGGCCGACTGTGGTTAAAAAGCCACGTTAACGACGCGTAACGATCCTCAGTTTGCCTTTATGCCGCCAGCTTCCTCAGCACATAGTGCAAAATGCCGCCGTTCATGAAATACTCAACTTCATTGGCGGTATCGATACGGCAGAGCGCGGTGAAACTGAACGTCGAGCCATCCGCCCGTGTGACGTTAACGGTCACATCCTGACGCGGGCTCAGTGCCGCTACGCCAGTAATCGTAAAGTTGTCATCGCCGGTCAGGCCCAGCGAAAGCCGCGTGTCGCCATCCTTGAACTGGAGCGGGAGGACGCCCATCCCGACGAGGTTGCTGCGGTGAATGCGCTCGAAACTTTCGACAATCACCGCGCGGACGCCAAGCAGGTTCGTGCCCTTAGCCGCCCAGTCGCGCGACGATCCCGTGCCATATTCCTTGCCGCCGATAACGATCAGCGGCGTCATGTCGGCCTTGTGGCGCATCGCCGCGTCATAGATCGGCATGATCTCGCCGTTGTAGGACGACATGCCACCTTCAACGCCGGGAACCATTTCATTCTTGATACGGATATTCGCAAAGGTGCCGCGCATCATCACATCATGATGCCCGCGCCGTGCGCCGTAAGAGTTGAAATCAGCCTTAGCGACTTGATGTTCCATCAGCCATTTGCCGGCTGGCGAGTCCGCCTTGATTGATCCGGCCGGGCTGATGTGATCCGTCGTGATCGAATCGCCAAGGATCGCGAGCGGCTTGGCTCCTAAGATGTCGCTCACTGGCGCGGGGGTCATCGACATGCCGTCAAAATAGGGCGGGTTGGCGACATAAGTGGATCCGGCGCGCCATTGATAGGTGTCCGACCCCTCGACCTGTATCGCTTGCCAATGCTTGTCGCCCTTATACACGTCGGCATAGCGCGCGGTGAACATTGACCGATCGACATTGGCGTCCATCGTTTCGCGGACTTCGGCATTGGTTGGCCAGATATCCTTCAGGAACACGTCATGGCCATCGGTCGCCTGACCGATTGGCGTCGTCGTGAAATCCTCGGTCACGGTGCCCTTCAACGCATAGGCAACTACGAGCGGTGGCGAGGCGAGGAAGTTCGCGCGCACGTCGGGCGAAACGCGGCCTTCGAAATTGCGGTTGCCCGACAGGACCGACGCGGCAACGATGTCATTGCCGTTGATCGCCTTGCTGATCGGCTCGGCAAGCGGGCCGGAGTTGCCGATGCAGGTCGTGCAGCCATAGCCGACCAGATTGAAACCAATGGCGTCCAGATGCGACTGCAGCCCCGCTTTCACCAGATAATCGGTGACGACCTGCGATCCCGGCGCGAGCGACGTCTTCACCCAAGGCTTGGGCTTCAGGCCAAGTTCGTTGGCTTTCTTGGCGACGAGGCCTGCGGCAACAAGAACGCTCGGGTTCGATGTATTGGTGCAGCTGGTGATTGCGGCAATCACGACATCGCCGTCGCCGATGTCATGATCCTTGCCTTCAACAGGCACACGCTTGAAGCCGTCATGCTTGTAAACCGTCGCCAATTCGCCGTTAAACACGTCATCGACTTGGGTCAGCGCAACCTTGTCCTGCGGGCGCTTCGGTCCGGCAAGGCTGGGCACCACCGTTGCCATGTCGAGTTCAAGCGTCGACGTAAACACCGGATCGGGCGCATCGGCAAAGCGCCACAGCCCCTGCGTTTTGGCATAAGCCTCGGTCAGGGCAATCTGGCTTTCTTCGCGACCGGTCAGGCGCAGATAATCGAGCGTCTTGTCATCAATGCCAAAAAAGCCACAGGTCGCACCATATTCGGGCGCCATGTTTGCCAGCGTCGCGCGGTCAGCGAGGCTGAGGCTGTCCAAGCCCGGACCATAATATTCAACAAACCGCCCGACGACGCCATGCGCGCGCAGCATTTGCGTTGCAGTCAGCACGAGGTCAGTCGCCGTGATGCCTTCGCTCATCGCGCCTGTGAGCTTGAATCCGACGACTTCGGGGATGAGCATCGAAACAGGCTGTCCGAGCATCGCCGCTTCCGCTTCGATCCCGCCGACGCCCCAGCCGAGCACGCCAAGGCCATTGATCATTGTCGTGTGGCTATCCGTGCCGACGCAGGTGTCTGGATAAGCAATCGTCGCGCCCGACGGATCTTTCGATGTCCATACGGCTTGGGCGATGTTCTCAAGATTGACCTGATGGCAAATGCCCGTGCCCGGCGGGACAGCCTTGAAATTGTCGAGGCTTTTTGATCCCCATTTCAGGAAGTCATAGCGTTCGGCATTGCGGTGATATTCGATTTCGACATTCTGTTCGAATGCCTTGGGGTGACCGAATTCGTCGACCATCACGGAGTGATCGATCACCAAATGCACCGGCACAAGCGGATTGATCTTCGACGTGTCACCGCCCAGCTTGGCAATCGCATCGCGCATCGCCGCTAGGTCGACGACGCAGGGCACCCCGGTGAAATCCTGAAGCAGAACGCGCGCGGGACGATACTGGATTTCCGCCTCACTCGTCGGATTCTTCTGCCAATCGATCAGCGCTTGAATATCCGCCGTCGAAACCGTGAACCCGCCATCTTCGAAGCGGAGCAGATTTTCGAGCAGCACTTTCATGCTGAACGGCAGGCGGCTGACATCGCCCAGCTTCGCCGCTGCCTTGTCGAGGCTATAATAGCTAACCGTCTGCCCGCCTGCTTCCAAAGTGGAACGAGTGGCAAGTGTGTCTTGTCCGACGGCAGTCATGGCGGCGTTTCCCTGTTTGACGATGATGCGTTGCAGCACGCCTTAGCGCGACGTGCGCGAAAGGAAAGATACATCGCCGACGCCAGTTGAATGCCGAGGCCCCGCGACCATATGCAGCGAAACGAAAGCGCGCGTCGCCAATGTCAGACAATATCTTCGAAGGAAAAGGTCGCGCCGTCCCCAGCGGGCGGCTGTCGCGCCTTGGCGTCTTCGGCAAATTGGCGGGCGGTGTCGCGGGTGGCGTCCTGGCCGAAGGGGCACGGCGTCTGGCCGATGGACAGCGGCCGCGGATGAGTGAACTCCTCCTAACCCCCGCCAATGTGTCCCGCGTCACCGAACAATTGGCGCAATTGCGCGGGGCGGCCATGAAAATGGGCCAGATGATTTCGATGGATGCAGGCGACTTCCTGCCGCCCGAATTGTCCGAAATCATGGGCCGCCTGCGCAACAAAGCGCAGCACATGCCGCCCACGCAGCTGCAACAAGTTCTTGCCGCGCATTGGGGCAAGGATTGGCGACGACGTTTTGCCCGGTTCGGGGCCAGCCCGATTGCCGCGGCTTCAATCGGACAGGTCCACAAAGCAACGACGCATGACGGCCGCGAACTGGCAATCAAAGTGCAATATCCCGGCGTGCGAGAAAGCATCGATGCCGATGTCGACAATGTCGCGACATTGCTGCGCGTGTCGGGGCTGTTGCCCAAGGAAATCGACATCACGCCATTACTGGCCGAAGCGAAGCGCCAGTTGCATGAAGAAGCCGATTATGTGCGCGAAGGCATTCAAATGACGCGCTACGGCCAGTTGCTTGCTGATGCGTCGGAGTTCATCGTGCCGGAACTGGATACCGAGTTCTCGACCGACCGCGTGCTGGCAATGAGCTTCATTCCCGGCGTCGCCATCGAAACGCTGGTCGATGCGGACCAAAGCGAGCGCGACCGCGTCATGCATGCGCTTGTCGAACTGGTTTTGCGCGAGTTATTCGAATTCGGCCTGATGCAAACCGATCCGAATTTCGCCAATTACCGCTATCAGCGCGAAACGGGGCGACTGGTCCTGCTCGATTTCGGCGCGGCGCGGGCGGTCGATCCGGCGACGGCACAGGGCTATCACGCAGTGCTGATGGCCGTTATCGATGGCAATCGCGATGCCGCGCGCGACGCTTGCGTCGATGCCGGGTTCCTGAGTGATGCCGTTTCCACCAACCACCGCGCCACAATTGACCGGATGATTGACGTCGTGATTGCCGAAATGCGCCACGAGGGTCCGTTCGACTTCGGTGACCGTGCGTTCGTTTCGGTGCTGCGCGACGAAGGGCTGGCCATGGCCAATGACCGCGCGACCTGGCATTTGCCACCTGTCGAGACGTTGTTCGTCCAGCGAAAAGTCAGCGGCACGGCACTGCTCGCGGCAAAATTGCTGGCCAAAGTCGATGTGCGCTCGATGCTCGAAAGCCATCGCGGGTTTGCGGCGACGGTTTAGCGATACTTGCGCCGTCAACCTCGCGCGGGCAAAGGCGCGATCATGACCAAAAACCTCTCCAACTACATGGCACGCGGCAGCGCGTTTCTGGGTAGCGAAACCGCGATCATGTGCGGCGCAATGTCCTGGATTAGCGAGCGGCATCTGGTGTCTGCCATTTCGAATGCGGGTGGCTTTGGCCTGATCGCATGCGGCGCGATGACGCCCGATTTGCTCGACACCGAAATCGCCGAAACGAAGGCGCGCACTTCAAAACCCTTCGGCGTCAACCTGATCACGATGCACCCGATGCTGACCGATTTGATCGCGGTTTGCGCAAAGCATCAAGTCACACATATCGTCCTCGCGGGCGGCCTCCCCCCCGCCGGGAGCCTCGACGCGATCAAAGCATGTGGCGCCAAAGTCATCTGTTTCGCCCCCGCGCTCAGCCTTGCCAAGAAACTCATCCGTTCCGGTGTTGACGCGCTGGTGATTGAGGGGATGGAAGCTGGCGGCCATATCGGCCCTGTCTCAACCTCGGTCCTCGCACAGGAAATCCTGCCTGAAGTCGCCGAGCAAGTCCCCGTCTTCGTCGCGGGCGGCATCGGACGCGGCGAAGCAATTGCCGCCTATCTCGAAATGGGCGCAGCAGGCGTGCAGCTCGGCACGCGTTTCGCCTGTGCAACTGAAAGTATTGCGCATCCCAATTTCAAGAAAGCCTTCTTCCGCGCCTCCGCCCGCGACGCCATTGCCAGCGTGCAGATCGACCCGCGCTTGCCGGTCATCCCCGTCCGCGCCTTGAAAAACGCAGGCACTGAACTTTTCACGGCGAAACAGCTCGAAGTCGCCCGCGCGCTTGATGAAGGCGGCCTACCTATGGTCGAGGCACAGCTTCAGATCGAACATTATTGGGCCGGAGCGCTGCGCCGCGCGGTCATCGACGGCGATGTCGAAAATGGCTCGCTGATGGCGGGGCAATCAGTCGGCATGGTCCGCGAAGAAGAACCCGTTGCTGCGATCATCGCCTCGCTTTGTGATCAGGCCGAAGCTGCCCTCGATGGCCGCGTCCAATAATGAGACTCGGAAGCGGAACGAATCGATTGTGATAAAGTTACCCCGCCGTTAAATATAGAGACGTGAAGTGGGTCGCCGTCTGCAACGATCAGACGCCGCTTTATTTTTGGGGTATTATCAAATGCGTTTTGTAAACAAGGCTGTTGCGGCGCTTGCGCTCGCTATTCCGTCTGTTGCGCTGGCCGCGCCAACGGTTCAGATCAACTTTCCGTCTGCGCTTGCCATTCCCGGCGCGGGTAGCAACGAATTTCACGGTTCGCTCTCGGCTTTGGGCTATGATCGCTATGCGTCATCCGGTGCATCGATGGTGCTCAGCGACGACGCTTGGATCGAGTTCTGGTTCATGGGCAGCGAAAGCGGCTTCAGCGACACGTTCACCGCAGGCCCGCTGAGCATGACTGAAAACACCTGGTATCAGGACAATTTCGCAAGCCCGATTTACATCGGCGGCGCTCAGTTCACGGCGGGTTCGTTGCTCGGTAAGTTCGTCTTTTCGAGCAATCATGGTTTGACGGCAGGCGTCGGTCATGACGGTTTCGGCATTTTCCTGAAATCGGCGCAGACCACGGGTCAGGGCGTCACAGAATTCTTCCTTGGCTATGATGACCAGATTGGTCAGGCCGACGATAATCATGACGATTTCGTCGTCCGCGCGCTGGTCTCGGCAGTGCCCGAACCCGGCACATGGGCGATGCTCGTGGCCGGCTTTGCGCTGGTCGGCTCGCTCCTGCGTCGCCGCAAGAGCAACGGGATCACCGTTCTCGCCTAGTCTTGGGCGTCAATGGGACCAGAGTGTGATTTCTCCGGCGAGGAAGAAGTCGGCCATTTAGTTGGTGGCGCATTTTGTCAATGTGTGGCGATGCGCTGCCAGTCTTTGAGGCGGCCCCGAAGTGTTCGGTGAGGTTGCGTGGTCGCTCGGCTTGGCAATCATGTGAAATCAGCGTTTTACGACGGCTGGTTTGCGGAATGACAACTTCGGCGTTCTGCACGGAGATAGCCGCGAGGATGGCGTCGCCGTCGTCGAAGCCTACGGCAAAGGCCTTCTTATGGCAAAACCAGCTCGATCCGCGGCCACGCCTTATCGTTTAATCGTGCCAAAACCCGCGCCATCAAAACCCCCGTCAAAACAGGAAACCTTGAATCAGCAATCACTCAACCCCGCAAACCTTATCGAGCTCAAAGCCTAGTCCAGATGCAATGTACTCCGGAGTTGATCTGGAGACTTGCGAAACTTGGTGCGCTCTCAAGTCGCAAGGCTGCAGATCAAGCCCGGCGCAAAAAGTAGACACCTAATCCACAAACATCGGCACGCGCTTGCCCATGTGCGCAGCAACCGCTTCCATCATATTTGCTTTGCCGATGACGGCCATCTGCTCTCGCGTTTCGGCTTCGAGGATCGCGCGTTCCGCAGTGTCATGCGCCATATTGCACAGGCGTTTCGCGCCACGGATTGCGTGCGGGTTACGGCTGGCGATGGTGGTCGCCAGTTCCATCGCGGCAGCATACGGATCATCGGCAATCCGCGTTATGAAGCCGTGGTGCAGCGCTTCGTCGGCATCAAACTCGCGCGCCGTGTAAACTAGTTCGCGCAGCACATCATCGCGCACCAGTCCGCGCCAGATCACAAAGCCCGCCATGTCGGGGACCAGCCCCCAATAGGTCTCGCGAATCGAAAAGCGCGTGCCGGGCGCGGCAATGCGGATGTCGGCACCCGACATGATCTGGAAACCGCCGCCAAAGGCAACACCGTGGACGGCGGCAATCAATGGCATGGGCAGGTTGCGCCAGCCCAGCGTGACGTGCTGCGGCAGGATTGATCCCTGATCATTGCGCACTGCGCTGGTGCCCGATCCGCCCGCTGCCATGCTCGCCATGTCGAGGCCCGCGCAGAATGCTTTGCCCTCGCCAGACAGGACAACGCAGCGCACATCCGTGCGGTCGGCGAGCGCATCAATGGCCGTGCCGATGCCAGCGAACATCGCCGGATCAATCGCATTCATCTTGTCCGCGCGGTTCAGGCGGACGTCGGCAATCTGGTTCGTGATTGTGGTTGTGACGCGGTCGTTCATGCGCTTTCCTTGTTCCAATAAGCATCGCGGATCAGGCGTTTGTAGAGTTTACCGGTGTCGTGGCGCGGGAGTTCGGCCATGAAGTCGATCCGGCGCGGGATTTTCACGCCTGATAACGCGGTGCGGCAATAGCCCATCAGCTCGGCAGCAAGCGCATCGCCTGCATCACTGCCATCCGCCGGTTGCACGACCGCGACGACCATTTCACCCATTTCGTCATGTGGCGCGCCGATGACGGCGACGTCCGCGACTTTCGGATGCGTGACGAGCAGATTCTCGATCTCCTGCGGATAGATGTTCACGCCGCCCGAAATGATCATGAAGCTCTTGCGGTCAGTCAGGTAAAGATAGCCATCCTCATCCACATGACCCACATCGCCGAGCGTGGACCAGCCATGTTTGTTGCGGCTGTCGGCAGTTTTATCAGGGTCGTTGTGATAGCGGAATGATCGCGGTCCTTCAAAGAAAACCATGCCTTCGCTGCCCGTCGGCAGGTCATTGCCGTCTTCGTCGCAAATATGGAGTTTTGCTTCGCCGATGCTGGGGCCAACGGAACCAGGTTTGGCGAGCCATTGCGCGGCCTTGATCGCCGTGAATCCGTTCGCTTCGGTGCCCGCATAATATTCGTCGATGATTGGTCCCCACCAATCGATCATCGCTTGCTTGACCGGTACGGGGCAGGGCGCGGCAGCATGAATCGCAACTTTCATGGTCGAGACATCATAACGCGCACGGGTTTCATCGGGAAGTTTGAGCATCCGTACGAAATGGGTCGGCACGAATTGTCCGGCAGTGCATTTATAGCGTTCGATATTTGCCAGCGCGGCAACAGCCTCGAACTTGTTCATGAGAACAACGGTGCTGCCCAGTTTATGTGCAGTCATTGTCCAGCCGAGCGGTGCGGCATGATAAAGTGGTGCGGTGGACAGATAGATTGTATCGGGGCCAAGGCCGAAGAACCCCGCCGCGAGCATGGTCAGCGGCATGACGGCATCAATCGCAGGATCGACGGGCGTATCGCTGACAATGCCCTTGGGCCGCCCCGTCGTGCCGCTCGAATAGAGCATCCCTTGGCCCGCTGTCTCGTCAGCAATTCGGGTGTCGGGCTGATCAGCGACGGCACCTTCCCAAGCCGCGAAACCATCAATGGTGCCGCCAAGGCTGAATCGTTCCAGTGGCGTTTCGAGTTGCGATGCAATGATCGTAAGTGATGCACCAGCGACCAGCAGTTTCGCCCCGCTGTCCGACAAAATATAATCGACTTCACCCGGCGTCAGCTTCGACGAAATACAGACAAAGCGCAGCCCCGCCCGCTGCGCTCCCCATGCGAGTGTGAAGTAATCGGGCGTATTCTCAAGGAAGAACGCAACTGTATCCCCCGCAACCAATCCGCGCGCGCGAAACAGATGCGCCGCGCGGTTGGAGGCGGCTTCAAGTTCCGCATAGGTTACAATCTCGCCGGTTTCCGCGACAATGATGGCGGCTTTGTCGGGCGTCGCAGCGGCATGATGAAAGGGATGCATGGCGGTTCTCTCCTGCGCGCAACCTTACCCCGCTTTACGCAAACGTAAAGCCGTGCTTAGGAAGCGAGATGAGCGAATTTGATGCCATGCGGTTGATTACAGCAATGAGCCGATCCGGTCATAATGGCATGCTCGGCATCGGATATCATGCGCATGGGCCCGACTGGACCGAACTTGCCCTGCCTTATCGCGATGATTTGATCGGCGACCCGGCGACGGGCATTCTCGCGTCGGGGCCAATCATCACGTTGATGGATATGGCGACAAGCATCGCGACCTGGCTGAAGTCGGGTGAATTCCGGCCCCAGGCGACGCTTGACTTGCGCATCGATTATCTGCGGCCTGCCGAACCGGGCAAGACCGTGATCGGGCGCGGGGAGTGTTATAAACTCACGCGCCGCATCGCCTTTGTCCGTGGCGAAGCGCATGATGGTGATCCCGATCATCCCATCGCCCATGTTGCGGGCACCTATATGTTCACCAATGTCGACTGATTTCAAATCGCCTTATGCGGCGACGCTGGGCCTGCGCCGTGATGGACCGCGCGTGACCATGCCCTTTGCCGATGGCTTGTTGGGGCGGCCGGGATTTCTGCATGGCGGCGCGATTTCGGGATTGCTGGAAAACACCGCATGGATCACGGTTCTTGATGCGTTGCCCGACGGCGCGACGATCAAGCCGATCAGTGTCACAGTCGATTTCCTGCGCGGTGGCACGCCTGCGGATACGCATGCCGAAGCGCAGATCGTGCGTCTGGGCCGCCGCATTGCCAATGTGCTGGTGACCGCATGGCAGGATGATCGGGCAAAGCCGATTGCAACCGCGAACCTGAAAATGATGATCGAGCGCTCGGCTTAAGCGTGCTGCTTAGGCGTCAATGGACGCCTGCAACTCGGCGCTGACGAGGCCACCATCGACGTTGAGCGTGTGCCCGACGACATAATCCCCCGCGCGGCTCGCGAGATAGACCGCCCCCGCCGCAATATCCTCGGGTCGACCGACGCGATTGGCCGGGATCGACTTGCCGACCTCATCGGCATGGTCGCGCGCTGCCTTGTTCATCTCCGACGGATAGGCACCTGGTGCGAGCGACTGTACGACGATGTTGTTCGGGATTAGGTGCGCGGCCATCTTCTTGGTCAGCATGATCAGCGCTGCCTTCGACGTCTGGTAACTGTAATGCTCCCAAGGGTTCAATCGCTGGCCATCGATTGAGGTGATGTTGATGACCTTCGCTGGTTGATCGGGCGACGCCGCAGCTTTCAATTGTTCAAACAGCGCCTGCGTCAGGAAAAAGGGCGATTTGACATTCAGGTCCATGACCTTGTCCCACCCTTTTTCAGGGAATTGTTCAAACGGTTCGGCCCAGGCCGCTCCAGCATTGTTGACGAGGATGTCGAGCTTGGTTTCGTGTTCGGCGAACTGCTTGGCCAGCGCGTGGCAGCCCGCCACGGTCGAGACATCCTGTGGCAAGGCAATGCAATTCGGCCCGAGCTTTTCGGCCATCGCAAAACAGGCGTCGGCTTTGCGCGCTGAGATATAGACCTTGGCACCCTGCGCGACGAACGCCTCGGCGATCCATGCGCCGATATTGCGCGATCCGCCGGTAATGAGCGCGACGCGGCCGTCGAGCCGGAAAATGCTGTTCATGTCCATATTATCCGCCCCTTTTAATTGTTTCGCGCGCGATGATCAGCTGCTGGATCTGGCTGGTGCCTTCATAAATCCGGAAAATGCGGACGTCGCGGTAAAAGCGCTCAATGCCGTAATCGGCGATATAGCCTGCGCCACCGAAAATCTGGACGGCTTTGTCAGCGACGCGCCCGACCATTTCCGACGCGAAATATTTGGCGGCAGCAGCTTCCATCGTGACGTTTTTGCCTGCGTCCTTGTCCGCAGCGGTTTGCAAGACGAGTGCCTTGGCCGCGAGACATTCGGTTTTCATGTCGGCAATCATGCCCTGAATCAGCTGATGCTCGGAGATAGGTTTGCCGAACTGAATGCGGGTGGTGGCATAGGCGACGCTGTCGGCAATCAATCGCTCCGCTGCGCCAACACACACACCGGCAATATGCAGCCGCCCGCGATCAAGCACGCGCATCGCGACCTTGAAGCCTTCGCCTTCTTCGCCAAGCATGTTTTCAGGCGGAACCGGCACATCATCGAAATGGACGTCGCAGACATGCGCGCCTTGCTGGCCCATTTTCTTTTCAGGTGTGCCAACGCGAAGGCCGGGTGAGTCTGCGGGGACGAGGAACGCCGAGACGCCCTTTGCGCCGGGTTCGCCCGTCCGCGCCATGACCGTGAACAGATGCGCACGGTCGGCATTGGTGATGTAGCGTTTGGTGCCGGTCAGTTTCCACTGATTGCCGTCGCGGACAGCACGAGTTTTGACGTTGGCGCTATCGGAGCCAACATCGGGCTCGGTCAGCGCGAAGCTAGTGATGACGTCACCCGCGGCGATGCCGGGAAGCCATTTGGCTTTCTGGTCGGGGGTTCCGGCCATGACGAGCCCTTGCGAGCCGATGCCGACATTAGTGCCGAAAGTGGATCGCATCGCGGGACTGGTCTTGCCGAGCGCCATGCCGACTTTGACTTCCTCGAGCATGTTCAACCCAAGGCCGCCATATTCGGGATCGATCGACAGGCCGAAAAGCCCGAGCGCTTTCATTTCTGCAACGAGATCGGCGGGGATGTCGTCGGTCTCCGCCACTTCGGCTTCGGCGGGTCGCAGCCGTTCGGTGACGAACCGTTCGACGGTTTCGATCAGCGCGTCGAAGGTTTCGGTGTCAAGCATCAATACCCGCTCATCCGCGCCACCCGCTCCGCATGGTAACGCGCGTCGCCGAAAAACTCCTCGAGTGCGCGGTCACGTTTCATGAACAGGCCGATGTCATATTCGTCGGTCATGCCGATGCCGCCGTGCATCTGGATGCCTTCCTGAACAGACAGGCTGACGGCTTTGCCGGTTTTTGCTTTGGCAACCGCGACGGCGATTTCTGCACGCGGGTCTTGCGCGTCAAGCAATTGCTGGGCCTTCAAGACGGTCGCCCGCGCGACTTCCATTTCACCATAAAGATGCGCGGCGCGGTGTTGCAGCGCCTGAAACTCGCCGATCAGTTTGCCGAACTGCTTGCGCTGCTTGAGGTAATCGACGGTCATGTCCATCGCGGCACCGCCGACGCCAATCAACTCGGCAGCAGCCCCGACGCGGCCTGCATCAAGCAATTTGGTCAGAACGGCCCAGCCGCCATCGACATCGCCAATCACGGCATCGGCATCGACTTCGACACCGTCGAAGGTGACATGGCTCGCGAGCGATGAGTCGACAAGACGGCGCGGATCGGCGCTCTGCCCGGCATCCTTGGGGACTGCGAACAGCGTCAGCCCATCCGTGTCGCCTGCGGTGCTGGCGGTGCGCGCGACGACGATCATCATGTCGGCGACATGACCGTTCAGTACGAAGGCTTTGGTTCCCGATAGTTTGAAGCCATTGCCCGACCGTTCGGCTTTCAGCGCGGTTGCTTCGGGGCGGTGCTTTGCGCCTTCGTCGATGGCGAGCGCGACAATGGCGTCGCCTGAAGCGATTTTGGGGAGCCACTCTTCGGACAGTCGTCCGCTGGCTTTGAGTGCTTCGACGGCAGCGACGGCGGTCGTCAGAAACGGCGATGGCGTCAGATTGCGGCCGATTTCCTCAAGTACGATCCCGGCTTCGACATGGCCCATGCCCATCCCGCCATGGGCTTCGGGGACCATAATGCCGGTGAAGCCCATTTCGGCGAACTGCTTCCACAGGTCGCGGCTGAACCCCGTTGCATCTTCGCGAAGGCCGCGCAGATGTTTGACGGGCGCGGCGTCCGCGATGAACGGTTTCGCCGTGTCGCGGAGCATGGTCTGGTCTTCGTTCAGGTAAAGGGGCATTCGAGTCGTTCCTATTTTCCTGCGTCACCCCCGCGAAGGCGGGGGTCCAACGCCAGAATGACGAGATTGGGCGTTGGATTCCCGCCTTCGCGGGAATGAGGATAACTGTTGAGCCTAAGCCCCCGGCAAATCGAGGATCCGTTTGGCAACAACGCCAAGCATCACTTCGCTCGTCCCGCCTTCGATGCTGTTCGCTTTGGTGCGCAGCCAGCCGCGGGCTTTTGCGCCGCCGCGGGAGCCTTCGCTGTCCCATTCGAGCGCTTCGGACCCACCTGCGGCCATGATCAGTTCGTGGCGGCGCTTGTTCAACTCAGTGCCGACATATTTCATCATGTTGGGCTGGGCAGGATGCGATTTGCCCGCTTTCATTTCATCGACGAACTTCTCGCTCATCGCACGGAAGGCCATCACTTCGACGTCGAAATCGGCCATGTCTGCGCGGAGGACGGGTTCTTCCTCCGCAACATCCTTAAACTGCGCGCCGATCGACATCATGTCGGTGCCGAGACCGCCGCCCGAGATCATCTCGCGCTCGTGCCCGAGCAGATATTTGGCAACGTCCCAGCCGCGGTTCAGCTCGCCGACAATCTGGTGCTTGGGCACCACGACATCGTCGAAGAAGGTTTCGCAAAAGGGCGAGTTGCCTGAAATCAACAGGATAGGCTTGGTCGTGACCCCCGGCGTCGTCATGTCGAAC
>JANMPU010000083.1:0-32828 GCA_031369985.1 Sphingomonas sp.
GTCGACCTTGTCGATGCTGGTCAGTTCGACGTTGAGGCCGAGCGACCGCATTTCCTTGACCAGCACGTTGAACGATTCAGGGATGCCGGCTTCGAAGCTGTCGTCACCCTTGACGATGGCTTCGTACACCTTGGTGCGGCCGACGACATCGTCGGACTTTACCGTGAGCATTTCCTGCAGCGTGTAGGCGGCACCGTAAGCTTGGAGCGCCCAGACTTCCATTTCGCCGAAACGCTGCCCGCCGAACTGTGCTTTACCACCCAGCGGCTGTTGCGTGACCAACGAATAGGGTCCGATTGACCGTGCGTGGATCTTGTCGTCGACGAGATGGTGCAGCTTGAGCATGTAAATATAGCCCACGGTCACCTTGCGGTCGAACATGTCGCCGGTGCGACCGTCGAACAGGTCAGACTGGCCCGACGTATCGAGCCCCGCCAGCGTCAGCATGTCGGACACGTCGGCTTCCCGCGCGCCATCAAACACCGGCGTTGCCATCGGCACACCATTTTTCAAATGGCCCGCCATTTCGACAATGTCATCATCCGAACGGCTGTCGATGTCGGCGGCATATTTCTCGCCATAAACGATCTTCATGCGTTCGCGGACGGCCGTCGGGGGCTTGGCACCCTTGGCATTCGGATTTGCCTCGCGCCAGCTTTCGAGCGCATCGGTAATCTGCTGACCAAGACCGCGCGCGGCCCAGCCCAGATGCGTTTCGAAAATCTGTCCGACGTTCATGCGGCTCGGCACACCAAGAGGGTTCAGCACGATGTCGACAGGCGTCCCGTCCTCAAGGAACGGCATATCCTCGACCGGCAGGATGCGGCTGATGACGCCCTTGTTGCCGTGACGGCCGGCCATTTTGTCGCCGGGTTGCAGCTTACGCTTCACCGCGACAAAGACTTTGACCATCTTGAGCACGCCCGGGGGCAGATCGTCACCGCGCTCGAGCTTTTCGACGCGGTCCTGATACTTAGCGTTGATGAGGCCGACGGCATCGTCATACTGCGTCTTTACCGCTTCGAGGTCCGACTGGCGGGCGTCGTCTTCGACTGCGAATTTCCACCATTCGAAATGCTCGACGCTTTCAAGAAGCGCGGAATCTATCGCTACGCCCTTCTTGATACCCTTGGGGCCAGCCGAAACGGTCTGACCGAGCAGCATTTCACGCAGGCGGCTCCATGTTGCCCGGTTCAGAATGCCGCGTTCGTCGTCGCGATCCTTGGCAAGACGATCCTTTTCCTCGGCCTGAATAGCGCGGGTGCGATCATCGATGTCAATACCATGACGGTTGAAGACGCGAACTTCGACAACCGTGCCCGCGACGCCTGGCGGCAGGCGGAGTGAGGTATCACGAACGTCGGACGCTTTTTCACCGAAGATCGCGCGGAGCAGCTTTTCTTCGGGCGTCATCGGGCTTTCACCCTTGGGCGTGATTTTGCCTGCAAGGATATCACCCGGCTCAACCTCGGCACCGATGTAGACAATGCCCGCTTCGTCAAGGTTGCGAAGTGCTTCCTCGCCGACGTTCGGAATGTCGCGGGTGATGTCTTCCGGCCCCAGCTTGGTGTCGCGCGCCATCACTTCGAATTCTTCGATGTGGATCGATGTGAACACATCGTCCTTCACGATGCGCTCGCTGATCAGGATCGAATCTTCATAGTTGTAACCATTCCACGGCATGAACGCGACGAGCGTGTTGCGGCCGAGCGCCAGTTCACCGAACTCGGTCGATGGACCGTCGGCAATGATCTGACCCGGCATGATCACGTCACCGACCTTCACCAGCGGACGCTGGTTGATACAGGTGTTCTGGTTTGAACGCTGAAACTTCATCAACGTGTAGATGTCGACGCCCGAATGCCCGGCATCAACTTCGCCGGTGGCGCGGATGACAATGCGGGTCGCGTCAACTTGGTCAACAATCCCGCCGCGCTTGGCTGCAACCGCAGCGCCCGAATCGCGGGCAACGGTTTCTTCCATGCCAGTGCCAACAAACGGTGCCTCAGCGCGCACAAGCGGCACGGCTTGGCGCTGCATGTTCGATCCCATCAATGCGCGGTTGGCGTCATCGTTTTCGAGGAATGGAATGAGCGATGCGGCGACCGAAACGAGCTGTTTCGGGCTGACGTCCATCAGCGTGATGTTGGTCGGGATCGCCATCAGGAACTCGCCCGCCTGACGCGAGGACACAAGCTCTTCGACGAAGCCGCCCTTTTTGTCGAGATCAGCGTTGGCCTGTGCAATTGTATGCTTGGCTTCTTCCATTGCCGACAGATAGACAACGTCGTCGGTGACCTTGTGGTCGACAACCTTGCGGTATGGCGTTTCGATGAAGCCATATTTGTTCACCCGGCTGAACGAGGCCAGTGAGTTGATGAGACCGATGTTCGGGCCCTCGGGCGTTTCAATCGGGCAGATGCGGCCGTAATGCGTCGGGTGGACGTCGCGGACCTCGAAGCCTGCACGTTCGCGGGTGAGGCCGCCCGGCCCGAGCGCAGATACGCGACGCTTATGCGTGACTTCGGAAAGCGGGTTGGTTTGGTCCATGAACTGGCTGAGCTGTGACGAACCAAAGAATTCGCGCACGGCAGCCACCGCAGGCTTTGCGTTGATCAGGTCGTTCGGCATAACCGTCGACACATCGACCGAAGACATGCGCTCCTTCACGGCACGCTCCATGCGGAGCAGACCTACGCGATACTGGTTCTCGAGCAATTCACCGACCGAACGCACACGACGGTTGCCAAGATTGTCGATGTCGTCGATTTCGCCCTTGCCGTCCTTCAGGCCGACAAGCGTTTTGACGACCGCAAGAATGTCTTCGTTGCGCAGCGTCGTGTGATCATCGGGCGCATCAAGTTCGAGGCGCATGTTGAGCTTCACGCGGCCAACCGCAGACAAGTCATAGCGCTCTGCATCGAAGAACAGGCCGGCGAACAGGGCTTCGGCGGTTTCGCGCGTTGGCGGCTCACCGGGGCGCATCACGCGGTAAATGTCGCTGAGCGCATGGTCGCGGTCTTCGGCCTTGTCGACCTTCAGCGTGTTACGCATCCAAGGACCCGTATTGACATGGTCGATGTCGAGCAGCGCAATCGAGCCGACGCCAGCCTTGTCAAGCAGCTCGAGATTTTCGGCTGACAGCTCATCACCCGCTTCGACGTAGATTTCGCCGGTGCTTTCGTTGATGAGGTCAATCGCCGAATAACGACCAAAGATTTCCTCGGTCGGGATCAGAAGCATTTCAAGCCCGTCTTTGCCAGCTTTAGTTGCCGCACGCGGCGAAACTTTTTGTCCGGCTGCAAACACGACTTCGCCCGATTTTGCATCGACGACGTCATACATTGGCTTTTGCCCGCGCCAATTTTCACTGACGTACGGCACCTGCCAGCCACCGGCACCGCGCACATAGGTCACCGTGTTGTAAAACTCGGCGAGAATGGCTTCTGGTGTCAGGCCAAGCGCAAGGAGCAGCGCCGTCACGGGCAGCTTGCGCTTGCGGTCGATACGGACGTTGACGATGTCCTTGGCGTCGAATTCGAAATCGAGCCACGAGCCACGATACGGAATGACGCGCGCGGCAAACAGATATTTGCCCGACGAATGCGTCTTGCCGCGGTCATGATCGAACAGGACGCCCGGCGAGCGGTGCATCTGGCTGACGATCACACGCTCGGTGCCGTTGATCACGAACGTGCCGTTGTGCGTCATCAGCGGCATGTCGCCCATGTAGACGTCTTGCTCTTTGATATCGAGAACCGAACGGGTTTCGGTTTCGCTATCCACTTCGAACACGATCAGACGAAGCGTAACGCGCATGGGCGCCGCATAGGTAATGCCGCGCTGGCGGCATTCTTCGGTGTCGAATTTGGGATCTTCGAGTTCGTAATGCACGAAGTCGAGTTCGGCGGTCCCTGCGAAATCGCGGATCGGGAAAACACTGCGCAGCGTTTTCTCAAGGCCCGACACATAGCCGATCGACGGATCCGAACGCAGGAACTGTTCATAGCTCTCGCGCTGTACTTCGATCAGGTTGGGCATCGCCACGACTTCGTGGATGTTGCCGAAAACCTTACGGATACGCTTTGAGTTTGTGGTCGGGGCCAGTTGCGTTGCCATGGTCTATGTGCTCGCCTTCGTTACGAAAAATCATACGGACGCAGAAAAGCGACGGCAAAATGGGGAGCGCACCCGCTGGTGTGGCTCCGCACAGATTTGTCGTCGCGAGATACCCAAACCGATCATTCGTTCAGCGCACTGCGCGACGGCACGCTATTTCTCGAACAGTTTGGGTTTCAAGCAAATAGGATCGCTGTTGGATTTTGTCAAACGCCGCGGAGGAGAGCCTCCGCTGCATCTGCGGCTGCACGGGATGCGTGAAGGAGGTTGGCGGTGAAATCGTCCGCACTGCTTCCGTCGACCCCGTCCGTTGTTGATTTGATCCCCGCCCAAGGCACGCCGAGCGCCAGAGCCGCCTGCGCGACTGCGCCGGTTTCCATGTCGATCAAGTCGCAGCCCATGACATCGCGGAGGTAGGCTGCGTGCTTAGCGCATTCAACGAAGGCGTCGCCGGTCGCAATGCGGGCGTGGGATAGGGGGCTTTCCAAGGGCATCGCGGCAAAAGGCGGGCAGGATGCTGAACCGATGGGCCATTCGCCTACCTGATAATGAGTGAACCCGTCGCTGCGCCGCGCGCCATAATCAGTCTGTACGGCCTCGGTCAGCAAGAATGTCCCGCGCTTCGCGCCGAGCGCGCCTGCCGTGCCAAGGACGAACAGCATTTCGACTTCGTCATTGAGCGTAAGTGCGCTGGCCGCCAGTGCCGCGTTGACTTTGCCTATGCCTGAGACGCGAATTGTTATCGTCCGATCTTTAAGCTGAACAACCCGCGTCCGCCCATCGCGCGCGCCTTGCCCGGCAAAAAGGGCATCGGCTTCTTCGAGCAGGGCAGCGATGACGCCGATCTTTTTCATGGATAGCTCCAAACAAAAAGGGCGACCCGTTTCGGGGCCGCCCTTCTTAAATGTAAGTTTTGTCGAGCTTACTTAAGTTCAACCGTCGCGCCGGCAGCAACCAGTTGCGCCATGACCTTGTTGGCTTCGTCCTTCGACACGCCTTCCTTGATTGCCTTCGGCGCGGCTTCGACAGCGGCCTTGGCTTCGGTCAGGCCAAGGCCAGTGATCGCACGGACTTCCTTGATGACGGCGATCTTGTTGCCGCCGTCGCCCGTCAGGATGACGTCGAATTCAGTCTGCTCTTCAGCAGCCGGGGCCGCAGCAGCCGCAGGACCAGCAACCGCAACTGCAGCCGCGGCCGAAACGCCCCACTTTTCTTCAAGCAGCTTCGAAAGTTCAGCCGCTTCGATAACGGTCAGAGCCGACAGGTCGTCGACGATTTTGTTGAGATCAGCCATTAAAATTCTCCAAATTTTGAAATTGATAACCAGATGAAATTGTTACGCAGCTTCCTTCGCCGCATAGGCGCCCATGACGCGGGCGAGTTGCCCGGCGGGTGCCTGAACGATCTGGACGATCTTGGTTGCGGGTGCCTGGACCAGGCCCACAATCTTCGCGCGCAGTTCGTCGAGCGAGGGCATTGTCGCCAATGCTTTCACGCCAGTCGCATCAAGGACGGTCGACCCCATTGCGCCGCCGACGATTTCGAGCTTGTCGTTCGTCTTGGCGAACTCGACGGCAATCTTTGCGGCTGCCACCGGGTCTTTTGAGGTTGCAAGTGCGACAGGACCCGTCAGCAGATCGCTGATGGATTCATACACAGTGCCCTTGGTTGCGATTTTGGCGAGGCTGTTCTTCGTGACCTTATACTGGGCGCCAGCGTCACGCATCTTCAGGCGAAGGTCCGTCGATTGCGCGACGGTCAGCCCGAGGTTCCGAGTGACAACCACCACGGAAACCTCGTTGAAGGTGCGGTTCAGCTCTTCGACCAGTGCCGGTTTTTGAGCACGATCCATGCCATTCTCCACAAGTTCAAATGCGCCGACATGACGCATTTGTTTGAGCCGACAAGGGTCGCATAGAAGTGCGAGCCATATCGGCCCGCCCGAGGGGTCTGGTTACCCGACGCACGCGGTGAAGCATGCGGCAAAAACTATTCCCCGTCTCGGCTGGCAGGATTAAGCTCCTAAGAGCACCAACTGTCTCGGACGGCCCATCAAGCGTTGCCGCCTGTCGGGTGAGCGAGCGCCCTTAGCGGTTTCAGCGCGGAGGTCAAGCGCCGTCGCTGCGTCCGCATTTTCATATTATCGACATAATCACTCAATTCGTCGCTCGTCATCGGAATAGTCGATCACCATGAGCGAACCTTTCTGTTTCACTCGGGTGCCTCGTGAGCGTAGGATAAGGAACCATTCAGCGATAGGAGTTTCACGTCATGGCCGATTATGAAGACAATGACGCCGGGGGCTGCCCCGTTCATAAGCCCGGTACGGCACGCGCTCTTCTCGGTCGGACCAATCGCGATTGGTGGCCTGAAACGCTGCCGGTCGATATCCTGCACCAAGGCGGCGTGTCTCCCGATCCAATGGGCGCAGACTTCGATTACGCCAAGGCGTTCAAGGGCATCGATTATGCCGCGCTCAAGGCTGACCTGACGGCGTTGATGACCGACAGCAAGTCGTGGTGGCCCGCTGATTATGGACATTACGGCCCCTTCTTCATCCGTATGGCGTGGCATGCCGCAGGCACGTATCGGACCGGTGACGGTCGCGGCGGAGCGAACAGTGGGCAACAGCGTTTTGCGCCGCTTAACTCGTGGCCAGACAACGGTAACCTCGACAAGGCGCGCCGTCTGCTTTGGCCGATCAAGCAGAAATATGGACAGGGGATCAGCTGGTCCGACTTGTTCATCCTCGCTGGCAATGTCGGTATTGAATCGATGGGTGGTCCCGTGTTCGGTTTCGGTGCCGGGCGTAAAGACGTTTATGAGCCCGAGCGCGATACCTATTGGGGCGCCGAGGAGCTGTGGGTCAGCCAGGGCGTTGAAACGCGTATCCAGCCCGACAAGGAAATGGACCTCGAAGCCCCGCTGGCCGCGATTCAGATGGGCCTGATTTACGTTAATCCCGAAGGCCGCGGCGGCAATATGGATCCGCTCCAGTCGGCGCATGACATGCGCGTGACCTTTGCACGGATGGCTATGAATTCGGAAGAAACGGTGGCGCTTGCGGCAGGTGGCCATGCATTCGGTAAGGCGCATGGGGCCAAGCCGTCCGACACCTTCAGCAACAGCCCTGAATCCGAAGCACTTCACTTGCAGGGCTTTGGCTGGCTGACTGATTCCGAAGAAATCGGCAAGGGCCAGATCACGACGTCGGGCATCGAAGGCGCGTGGACGCCAAACCCGACGGAGTGGAGCAGCGACTATTTCCGCCTGCTCTTCAAATATGACTATGAAATTGTTACCAGCCCCGCCGGGGCCCGCCAGTGGCAGCCGATCAATCCCGATCCTGAGGATATGGCCCCCGATGCGCGCGATCCGTCAAAGAAAGTGCCGACGATGATGACGACGGCGGATATGGCGCTGAAAGTCGACCCCGAATTTCGGGCGATTTCGGCGCGGTTCCGTGATGATCAGGCGGCACTGGATGATGCCTTTGCGCGTGCGTGGTTCAAACTGTGCCACCGCGATATGGGACCGAAGATCCGTTACCTCGGGCCCGAAGTGCCTGCCGAGGATTTGATCTGGCAGGACCCCGTTCTAGCCGGACTGACGCAATCGGACGCCGATTATGCCGCGTTCAAAGTCAAGGTCTTAGACAGCGGGTTGACCGTTGGACAACTCGTCAAAACGGCGTGGGCATCAGCTTCGACCTATCGCAAGTCGGACCACCGCGGTGGTGCCAATGGTGCTCGCATTGCGCTGGCCCCGCAAAGGGGCTGGGCAGTCAACCAACCCGCCGAATTGGCAACCGTGCTGGCGAAACTGAATGAGCTCCGTGGGTCGATCTCGCTGGCCGATGCGATTGTGCTCGCAGGCTCGGCGGCTGTCGAGAAAGCGGCGAAGGATGCAGGTCACAATGTGAGCGTGCCCTTCACCGGTGGACGTGGTGATGCGACGCAGGACTGGACGGACGCCGAGAGCTTTGATTATCTCGAGCCGAAGGCTGACGGGTTCCGTAATTATTTGTCGAACAAGTTCAGCGTCAAGACCGAGGAACTGTTGCTCGACCGTGCACAGTTGCTGGGTCTTTCGGCACCCGAAATGGCGGTGCTGATCGGCGGCCTTCGCGTGCTGGGTGCCAATTTCAATGACAAGGCGCAGGGCGTGCTGACCAATCGCAAGGGGCAATTGACGAATGATTTCTTCGTCAACTTGATCGACATGGAAACCTTCTGGGAAGTTGTCGAAGGCAGCCAAGACGAGGAATATGTTGGTTATGTCCGCGGCGGACGGGTCGAAAAATGGCGGGCGACGCGCGCCGATCTCGTCTTCGGTTCGAACTCGCAACTGCGCGCGACGGCCGAAGTTTATGCCGAGAGGGGTCATGAAGCGAAGTTTGTGAAGGACTTCGTGGCGGCTTGGGTGAAGGTGATGAATGCGGATCGTTTCGACGTGACTGATAAGCCGCTATCGTCGGATTTGGCTTCGTAGGCCAAACCAAAATCGCCACATAAAAAAAGGGCCGGGGAAACCCGGCCCTTTCTTTTTATCTGGTGTCGAAAAAGGCTTAAGCCCCGATTTCCGCCACGTCGATCTTAATGCCCGGGCCCATCGACGAACTCATGGCGATCTTCTTGAGATACTTGCCCTTGGCGCCCGACGGCTTAGCCTTGGTCACCGCGTCAAGCAGCGCGTCGAAATTGGCGCGCAGGTCTTCGGCTTTGAAGCTCGCCTTGCCGACGCCGACATGGATGATCCCGGCCTTTTCGACGCGATATTCGACTTGGCCGCCCTTGGCGGCCTTGACCGCTTCACCGACATTCATCGTCACGGTGCCCAGCTTCGGGTTCGGCATCATGCCCTTTGGCCCGAGGATTTTGCCGAGGCGACCGACGAGGCCCATCATGTCGGGCGTTGCGATGCAGCGGTCGAAATCGACCTTGCCGCCCTGCACGATTTCCAACAGGTCTTCGGCACCAACGATGTCTGCGCCTGCTTCCTTGGCTTCATCGGCCTTCGCGCCCTTTGCAAACACGCCGACGCGCACCGTCTTGCCGGTGCCCTTGGGCAATGTCACGACACCGCGGACCATCTGGTCAGCGTGCCGTGGATCGACGCCCAATGCCAAGGCGACTTCGATGGTTTCGTCGAACTTCGATGTCGCGTTCGCCTTTGCGATTGCGATCGCTTCGTCGATGCCGTGCAGCTTTTCGCGGTCAACGGCGGCGTGGACTTTTGCTTTTTTGCTCTGAAATGCCATGATCTTAGCCCTCCACCACTTCGAGGCCCATTGCGCGGGCGCTGCCTTCGATGATCTTTGCGGCGGCTGTGATGTCGTTCGCGTTCAGATCCTTCATCTTGATCGCGGCGATTTCCTCAAGCTGCTTGCGCGTGATCTTGCCGGCACTTTCCTTGCCGGGTTCTTTCGATCCCGATTTCAGGTTGAGCGCTTTCTTGATCAGGAAGGTCGCCGGTGCCGATTTCGTCGTGAACGAAAAGCTCTTGTCGGCATAAACCGTGATGATCGTGGGGATCGGCATGCTCTTTTCAAGTTCGCTGGTCGCGGCATTGAACGCCTTGCAGAATTCCATGATGTTCACACCGCGCTGACCCAATGCCGGGCCGATCGGCGGTGATGGGTTTGCAGCGCCCGCAGGCACCTGCAACTTGATATACCCGGTAATCTTCTTTGCCATTACACTTCACTCACTCTCTAGTTGGGCTCTCGCGAAAAATCGCTTCGCCCGGTTCAAGTTTAGCGGTGGTAGCGGCCCGAGAGCCTCCCGCAGGTTTTGGGGCGAACCCCTATTTCGACCGTTCAACCTGCTCGAACTCGAGTTCGACCGGGGTGGCACGTCCAAAAATGCTGACCGAAACCTTCACACGGCTGCGGTCGAAATCCAGTTCCTCGACAATGCCATTGAATCCTGCGAACGGACCGTCGAGAACCTTAACCGAATCGCCGATTTCATAATCGACCTTAATCTTGGTCTTGGGCGCGGCAGCGGCTTCTTCCTTCGTATTCAGAATGCGCGCAGCTTCGGCTTCGCTGATCGCTTGCGGCTTGCCCATCGAGCCAAGGAAGCCGGTGACTTTCGGCGTGTTCTTCACCAGATGGTAGACGTCGTCATTCATGCTGAGCTTTGCGAGTACATAGCCGGGGAAGAATTTCTTTTCCGACTGGATTTTCTTGCCACGGCGCACTTCGGTAACCGTCTCGGTCGGCACTTCGATTGATTCAACCAAAGCGTCTAGTCCAAGCCGCGTTGCGTCCGCCATGATGGCGTCGCGCACTTTGTTTTCGAAGCCCGAATAAGCGTGAATGATGTACCAGCGCGCCATTTTATTCTTATCCTACCAGCGACAACAGGGCTTTGACGACGGCACTGAACGCACTGTCGAGGCCGAAAAAGAAAATGGCGAGGATGACCGTCATGATGACGACCATGACCGCAGTCATCATCGTTTCACGACTGGTTGGCCACACGACCTTTGCAGTCTCGGCGCGGACTTGCCGGATGAATTCGCCTGGAGTTGTTTTTGCCACGGTCTTTTGGTTTCCAAATCATTTGCGGACAGCCGCCCGGCCCCGGTCGGACCGGAATGCCATTTTGCTGATATCGCGAAGCAGCGCGCTTAGCGTTGTTGCGGAAGGGATGCAAGAGACCCGTGGGCCGTCACAGTTTAAAGAAACCGCATTCATGAGCTTGTCGCGGCCGAAGGCGTTGCGCAGCAACAATGGCTGCCCTTCTTCTCCAACCGGACGTCACGGCGTAAATCTTTGACGTCAGTCGCAGCTTCGTGCGCTGGCCACCCGTTCGGCGTTTCGAGAATTGGCGGAGCCAATGCTCGTGCGCCTCCGGGCTGGCAGGAGTGGAGGGGCTCGAACCCCCGGCCCTCGGTTTTGGAGACCGATGCTCTACCAGCTGAGCTACACTCCTGCACGCCGGAGTGTGGCCCTTAGCGAAGTCGGGCGTGGGTCGCAAGGCGAGGGTGGCGCGTGCGGCCAAAGGTTACACGAAAGTTATACAAAGAATGGCCGAAAATGTTGATTTCCAACACGTCCCTGTGCTCCGGGCTTGATCCGGGCCGGTGCGACTGGTTCGCACCTATCCCTCCAAAACTCCGGATCAAGTCCGGAGCGCAAAGGTTACAAAGGTTACGCTATTGGGTGTTGAAGCGGCGAAGTTCTCGAAGTTCTCACTGCTTTCCTACACAGCCGCGAAGTTGACGAAGTTGACACTGGTTTCCTACGCAGTGCGCGTCGCGAAACATGACCCCAATCGCCAGGCGAGATGCCGAAAAGCCCAACGGTTCAAAGAGCATCGATATAATGGCAGATTGGTCGCGTGTAGGACAGCGGTGAAATCGAAATAGCGACATCGGCAAAGCCCATGTTGTCGTCGGTTCTCGCGGGCGAGGCCGGCCGGACTTGCTGTTCGGTAATTTAGCTTTCGCTAAATCGCTCGGCAGCTAAGCCACCGCCCGATCCGCATCAAACAGCAACCGCGCTTCGCTGGCGGGCATCGGACGGCCGAAGAGATATCCCTGAACCTTGCGGCAGCCGAGGCGCTTGACCGTCTGGAGTTCGGCATCGGTCTCAACGCCTTCGGCTGTGGTGGTCATGCCGAGGCTGCCTGCCATCGCGACGACGGCGCGGACGATGGCCACTGATTCGGGGGAATTCTTGGCCGCGCCCTGAACGAATTGGCGGTCGATCTTGATTGTGTTGAACTTGCACTTCGACAGGTAACCGAGCGACGAATAGCCCGTGCCGAAATCGTCGAGCGCGAGGCGGACACCGAGCGCGAGCAGCTGGTCGAGCACGGCAACCGCGCCAGTCCCTTCTTTCATGAACACGCTTTCGGTGACTTCAAGTTCGAGGCGGCGCGGTGGGAGGCCGCTGTGCGATAGGGCGGAAATGACCGACGTCACGAAATTGGCATCAGTCAGCTGCTCGGCCGACACGTTGACGGCAACACGCACTGTATCGGGCCAGCGTTTGGCTTCGGCACACGCGGTGCGGAGCACCCATTCGCCGATGGGGCCGATCAGGCGGGCATCCTCCGCCACCGGCACGAAACGCGCGGGACTGACATTGCCAAGTTCGGGATGGTTCCAGCGTAGGAGCGCTTCGAACCCTTCGATCTGGCCGCTCTCGACGCTGACCACTGGTTGGTAATGAACAAGGAATTCGTTGTTTTCGAGCGCCTTGCGCAGGGCGATTTCGAGGACGCGGCGTTCTTCGGCTTCCTGATGCAGCTGTGGCTCATAAGCGTTGACCGATCCGCCGCCCTGATCCTTTGACCGATAGAGTGCCAAGTCTGCCGAGCGGATGAGCATTTCGACCGACCGGCCGTCGCGTGGGCCAACGGCCGTGCCAATCGATGCACCGATATAAAGTGTATGTTGATCAACTTCGTAAGGCTTGGACAGCGTTTCGATAATGCTGCGTGCCAAGCGTTCGAGCTTGTTATGATCGCTTGCGTCGAACACGACGACAGCGAACTCATCCCCGCCGAGGCGACCGCACATGTTGCGCCCTTCCATCACCGACTTCAGCCGTTCGGCAACGCGCGAAAGGAGGCGGTCACCGACAGGGTGGCCGAGTGTGTCATTGACTGCCTTGAAGCGGTCTAAGTCGATCATCATGAACGCGCATTTGCCGCGCCAGCGTTCGGCTTCGGCCATCGCTTCGCCAAGGGCTTCGGTGACTTGCAAGCGGTTGGGCAATCCCGTCAGTGTGTCGAAGCGCGCCATGTGATTGATCTTGTCTGCGCTGCGGCGTTGCGCTGTCACGTCGGAGCCCACACCACGGAAACCGAGGAACGATCCGCGGTCATCGAAGCGTGGCGAGGCGGACAATTCCCACCAATGCACTTCCTTGCCGATGGTGACGGGCAGGATGAGGTCGGCGAAACTTTCACGTTTCTTCAGCTTTTCGGCGAGTTCGCGCAGGCCCGCAGAGAAATTGCCGGCTTCCCATGCGTCACCCGCGAGGATCTGAAGCAATGGTTTCGCTTCGAGCGTTTCAGGGTCGACACCGAGTGCATAAGCAAAGCGCGAGCTGACATGCGTCAGACACTTTGACGCATCCGTCTGCCACATCCAGTCACCGCCCGAATCGTCAAATTCACGCAGGAGGAGGCTGACGACTTCATTCTTTTCGGCGAGCGCGAGGCCCGCCGCTTCGTGGATGACGAACGTTCGGCCAGCAAACAGCGAGCAACTCGTGAGACCGACGCCGAATACGGCCGCTGTTGCTGCCACCCAATAAAGGTCGAGATTATAAGCCATTAGCGACAGTGATGCGCCGAGGATCATGAGGTAAAATGCGGTCGCCAGCGGTGCGGCGGACAAACCGAATGCGGCAGCGGCCATCATGGTCGTGACGGCGGCCCAGACGAGCATCAGTTCTCCGGGGCCACAATATTTGCCGAACAAGATGGGGAGCGCGCCCCAGCCAACGCCGATTGCCGATGACCAGATGGTTTCACGGTGAAATTCGCTGAGTGTGGCCGTTTGATATTGCCACGTCCGGTTGCGGAGTTTGTGGGAGGCCGAAACGGCGGCAACGAGAGCCAAACCAATCGCCCATGCAGCCAGCTGCCATTTTGGCGCACCTGGCAACAAGACCGCGACCATAGCGACAATGCCAATCAGATTGACCGTCAAGCGCAGGGGCGCGAGTTTCTGGATCACATTGATCTGTTCGGCGCGCACGCGGCCCCAATCGGCATCCTTGGGTTCAACCAGGCCGAGGACTGTCCGCCAATCAGGGATCGGCGTCGCAGCAGAGGGTGCGTTGGTATTCTTACTCACGCTACGAGGCTTAGCGGCAATAAGTTAGCGTAACGTAATCAAACGAAAAATTTCACGAATGTTCTTTTGTGACGTCACGCCGCCAGCGAATAGGGCTGAATCTCGCCCGAGAGATACTGGTTGCGCGCCTTTGCCCGGCTGAGTTTGCCCGAACTGGTGCGCGGAAGGGTGCGGGGTGGAACAAGTTCAACAACGCAATTCATGCCAGTGATGGAGCGAACCTTGTCACGAATCGTGTCGCGCAATTTGGTGCGTTCATGGTCGTCTGTGGTGCGGCACTGGACGAGGACAGCGGGCGTTTCTTCGCCACCCGGCGTGGTGACGGCAAACGCGGCAATGTCGCCCGATTTAAAGCCTGGCAATTGCTCAACAGCCCATTCAATATCTTGCGGCCAATGGTTTTTGCCGTTGATGATGATCATGTCCTTGGCACGACCGACAATGTAAATGTAACCATCGGACATATAGCCCATGTCGCCGGTGTCGAGCCAACCGTCCTTCATGCAAGCGGCGGTGGCGACGTCATCGCGGAAATACCCTTCCATGATTGACGGTCCCGAAGCCCAGACTTTGCCGATGTTGCGTTCGCCGAGGACACCGCCGTCTTCGTCACGGATTTCAACGGCCATGTCTTTCACGGGTTTGCCGCAATTGACGATGGCGCGGTAGCGTTGCGGCTTGCCCGGTTGATGGCCGGCACCGGAAAGTTCGGTTTCCTCGACCAGTTCGACCAATATGCCCTCGCCAGGCGGCATGATCGACACGGCTAGCGTGGCCTCGGCAAGGCCATAGCTGGGGAGGAAGGCGGAGGCTTTGAACCCAGCTTCGCCGAACGCATCGACAAATGACTGCATGACGTCAGGGCGGATCATATCCGCGCCATTGCCCGCCACCCGCCAGCGCGAGAGGTCAAGCCGGTCGGCAATGTGCGACTGCGATGAAATGCGGCGAGCGCAGATATCGTAGCCGAAGGTCGGCGAATAGCTGAGCGTGGTCCCCTTGTTGCGGCTTATGAGGTCGAGCCACGCGAGCGGACGGCGCGCGAAATCCTCGGTCTTCAGATAATCGGTTGAGCACTGGTTGGCGACGGGCGACAGGAAACAGCCGACCAGCCCCATATCATGATACCATGGGAGCCATGAGACGCAGCGGTCTTCGGGTTGCAGATCCATCCCGTGCGAATGCGCCGAGAGATTGTTGAGCAGCGCATTGTGCGTAACCGTGACACCGTGCGGGAAGCGGGTCGAACCGCTGCTATATTGTAGATAGGCGATGTCGTCAGTGCGCGCGGTGGGCAGCGCGACGTCGGGCGCGGGACGCTGCGCAAAACTTTCCCAGTCGAGCGCAATCGTACCCGCCTGATGCGCGGCATCGGTCGCCATCGCGCCCAATTCGGCGGGGTGGAGGAGAATCGCAGGGTCGGCGCTTTTCATCTGAACCGCGAGCTGATCGACATAGGAATCACGACCGCCGAATGACGTCGGCAAGGGCAGCGGCACGGGCCACACCCCGGCGTAGATGCAACCAAAGAACAACGCTGCAAATTCAGGGCCAGTTTCGGCGACTAGCGCGACACGGTCCTGCGGTTTCAGACCATAAGCGATCATCCGCCGCGCCATCGCCAGCGCATCGTCGCGCATTTCCGTATAGCTATAGGCGCGCACCAACGTCCCGCGCGGATCGTGGAAATTCAGGCCGCGGTCGCCGCGTGCGGCATAATCCATTGCCTCGCCCAGCGTCGCAAAATCCGAGAAACGGCGCGGCAAATCATCCGAAGTGGGGGTAGGGGATAAGGATGCCTGTGGTCGATCGATCACGTGCTGCAAAATCATCGCTCCGAAAATTGAACCCGCTTTGTCCCGCCTATTTCGTGACGGTTATGTTTCTAAATCCCGCGCGACTGTGGCACAAACGTGGCAGATGCCTCCGCGCCACTCGTCTAAACACTCGCGTAAGATACGCAAACCCCTTGATCCTGGCGGTTTGGACCGTCTCGCGCTGCACTATGTCGGGCGCTATGCGACGACGCAGGCAAAGCTCGCGGACTATTTGCGGCGAAAGGTTCGCGAGCGAGGATGGGCAGGGGACGCCCCGGCTGATTTTGACGGGATTGTCGGGCGATGTGCCGCGCTTGGTTATGTCGATGACCGCGCCTTTGCAGAAACGCAGTCGGCCTCGCTCAACCGGCGTGGCTATGGGGAGCGGCGGATTGGTGCGGCGCTCAAAAATGCCGGGATTGCCGCCGAAATCGTCGTTGAGGTTATGCCCGATGAGGACGCTGCACTTGCCGCCGCAGAGAGCTATGCACGGCGCAAACGCATTGGCGTCTTTGGGCCAGCATTGACTGATCCCAAAGCGCGCCAGAAGCAATTTGCATCAATGATACGTGCCGGACACAGCTTCGACCTTGCAAAACAGTTCGTTAATGCGGTAGCGAGGGACACAGAGAGCGAGGACTTTTAGAACACTCGCCCCGTCGCAAGGTGTAATTTAGTATCGTGTCGGGGGTAGTGACATGAAGTCGCTGAACGACGGCCATGCGGGGCACGCTCTGGCCGAACAGCAAATGGAACAATTTCAGGCGGCTGAACCGGCTGGGCTGCGCTTGCGCGGACCCGTTAAATGGTTCGATGCGACGCGGGGGTTCGGCTTCATCACGACCGAAGAGGGCGACATCCTCGTCCATTTTTCGCAATTGCGCGATCACGGTCGCCGCGTGCTTGCCGAAGGGGCAACGGTGGAGTGCATCGCGGTGCGCGGGGCGCGCGGGCTTCAGTCGATACAGATCGTCGAGATTGACGATACGACGGCCATCGCACCCGAGCCGGAACCCTATGACCGCGACGGATCACCGCGCGGCGAGCGTCCGGAAAGTGCGGGCGGGCCGTTTGAACCTGCGCACCTCAAATGGTTCAACCGCCTGAAGGGCTATGGCTTTGTCGTGCGCGAAGGGGGCAGCGAGGATATTTTCATCCATATGGAAATCCTGCGCCGTGCAGGCTATGTTGACGTGATCCCCGACCAGCTTTTGCATGTGCGCATTACGCCGGGCGAGCGGGGCCTGTTGGTGACTGAGGTAGAACCGCGTTGATTCGATTGACAATGCTGGGTGCCGTGGCTTTGGCGAGTGCGGCGCTTTCGGGCTGCAGCGCTGGCGGTGCTGCGGTCGAAAGCGCGGCGCGGACAGTGCCGCTGGCTATCAAGTCAGGCACGAAAGTTCACCGGTTCACGGTTGAAGTGATGCGCACCGAGGCGGAGCAGTCGCGCGGCATGATGTTTCGCGACAAGATTGCGGGCGATGCGGGCATGCTATTCCCGATAAGCCCGCCGCGCGTGGCGAGTTTCTGGATGAAGAATACGTTGATCCCGCTCGACATGATCTTCATCCGCGCCGACGGCAGTATCGCGCGGATTGCCGCCGAAGCGGTGCCGCATTCGCTGGAGCCGGTAACGTCGGACGAGCCGGTCGCTGCCGTCCTCGAGATTCGCGGCGGACGCGCGAGCGAGCTGGGCATAGCCGAAAACGACAAGGTCGAGTGGCCGCGTTAGGATTGCGCCGGGACGCTTGATTTGTGCTCCGGGCTTGACCCGGAGCCGTGCGCTTGGTTCGCGCCAATTCTTGCAAAGCTCCGGATCAAGTCCGGAGCACAATGTTATCGCGTGTTGCACCGCGACGCTGAGCCGCCTAATCGGTTTTCATGAGCATTTTGGGCAAGATATTCACTTGGTGGAACGGGGCTACGATCGGTACGCATCTCGGCCTGCGCAGTGCGACGCGGGTGGGCGAGGATGCGCTGGGCAATGTTTATTACGAAGGCAAGTCGATGCCTGATGGGCGCAAGCGCCGCTCGGTAATCTATAACGGATCGAACGACGCGAGCCGCGTGCCGCCCGAATGGTATGGCTGGCTGCACCATCAGGTTGAGGGATTGCCCGACGCGACCCTGCCGCCGGTGCGCCGCTGGGAAAAGGAACCGAAGGCCAACGCTACGGGCACAGCGCAAGCCTATCGTCCGGCAGGGGCACTGGAGTCTGGCGGCAAGCGTGCAGCGGCGACCGGTGACTATGAAGCATGGAGCCCCGACGCGGCATGACGCGCGGCTGGTTGATCGGTGGCGCGGTTGCCCTCCTCGGCTTGGCGGCCGCAGCACCCGCAATTCAGGGTGCGCTGACGGCACCGCGGGAGGAACCTGTTGCGGCCCAGCCTGATGAGCCACCGCCGCCGCGCAACCCGACAACGCGGACGGGGACGCCGATGGCCGAGCGCGTTGCGACGGTCGGACTTCTCAATAAACGCAATGGTTTGTCGCGCGACCTTGAGATGAAACCAGGGCAGGCGGTGCGGATCGGCGACGCGGTTATCCGCCTTAAAGCCTGTGACCAGACCGAGCCGTGGGAACGCGAGCAGCTGACCGGTGGCTTTGTCCAGCTGATCGTGCGTGGGGCCGACGACAAATGGCGCAAGGTGTTTTCGGGCTGGCTATATAAGGAAACGCCGTCGCTCAACGTCGTTGAGCATCCAGTCTATGATGTTTGGGTCAAGGCTTGTACGATGCGCCACCCCGATATCGGCCCCGATACGGTCGTGATGTCGGGCGGCGATGAGGGTGACGGATCGGCGGATCGTCCGAGAGCAAGGAAGTCGCCGTCACGGTCGCCCGAAAGTGATGAATCCAACGACACGATGTAGTCGGCGCGACTGACTTCTACCGCACCGAGCGATTCGAGGTGCGGGGTCATGAACTGGCAATCAAGTAGTGTGTAGTCGCCAAGCCGTAACCGTGCGACGAGGTGGGCGAGCGCAACTTTCGACGCATCGGTCACGCGACTGACCATCGATTCGCCGAAGAAGGCACGGCCAAGCGCGATCCCGTACAGCCCGCCGACCAGTTCGCCGTCTAGCCAAGTTTCGATGGAATGCGCGCGGCCCTGTTTGTGCAATGTGCTGACCGCAGTTTCGATCTGGCCGTTGATCCACGTGGCGGGGCGGTTTTCTACAGACTCGGCACACATGGACACTACAGTCCCGAACGCACGGTTGGCCGTGGTCTCGAACTTGTCTGACATCAATGTCTTGCGCAGTGATTTGGACAGATGAAATCCGTCAAGCGGAAGGACAGCGCGCGATTTCGGCTCCACCCAGTAAACCGATTTCGCGTCGCGGGCATCCGCCATGGGGAAGACACCGATAGTGTAGGCGCGGAGCAGCAGATCGGGGTCGAGCGGGCCGCTCATTTCGCCTTGAGGCGCGTGAGTTTGCGCTCAACGCCGGTCCAGAGCGACGCAAAGGCTTCGCCCGCCGGCGATCCCGCCGCGAAGGCACCGACGGGCATCCGCCGCACACTCATTTGTTCGACGGCGCTCGCCATCGGGATGACTGGCCATTTGGGATCGTCGAGCAAGGCTTGCTTGTGAAGCAGCCGCCGCCGGTCAACCATCGAGAAGACGGGCAGAATCGGCGCATGCCCGCCATGTTCGCGGTCGAGATAGGCGACGACATCATCAAGCGCGCGACGCGAGAGCGGCGAGGGTATAACTGGGACCAGGATGATGTCGGCCGCACGCATCGCTTGTTCGCTGGTTTCGGTCAGACCAGGCGGGCAATCGAGAATGATCCGGTCATAAGTTTTTTCGAGTGTTTCGATGAGCTTGCTCAAGCGTTTTCGTTTGCCGAGCGAAAAGAAAAGCTGGTCGAGGCCGCGCAGACTCGTGTCCGCGGCGAGAAGGTCAAGTCGTTCGATGGCCGTTGGCGTGATTAGCTTGTGGGGTGCGACGTCTTTGGCGAACACCGCCTGCGCCGCGTCTTTCTTTTGGGTTCCGTCGGACACCAGAAAGCTCGATGCAGCTTGAGGATCAAGGTCCCACAACAATGTCTGCCGCGAGGATTGCACGGCGGCGCTCCACGCGAGATTGACCGCAAGCGTCGTTTTGCCGACGCCTCCTTTCAGACTATAAACTGCAATCGTTGCCATGCGACCATTGTTTAGCGCGGGGCGGGGATTGTGGCGAGCCAGTTCATGACGTCGCGGGCGCTTGTTTCCGAGGTTTCTTCCATCGGGAGATGTCCGATTTTGGGATAGATGATGAGCTTGCTGTCGGGGATGTTGGTGTTGAACCACGTCGCGGCGTCAACGGGGATCAGCTTGTCCTCGTCACCCCACAGGATCAATGTTGGAACGTTGATTCCCGCCACATCGCTCGGTTTTGCCAAAGCGCGCATCGCGGCCGCGCGGTCAATGGTGGCCTGCCGGTTACCGGGATAGCGGAGCATTTCCCAATATTCGTCGATTTCGGCGGGGGTCACGACGGCCTGATTGGATACTGATTGGCGGAGGCTCTTTTCGACCAACGAGCGTGGCGTGAAATAAAGGATGGCGTTGCGAAGGCCAGGCGTCTGGGCAATGCGGAAACCGATCGGCAATTTCGGTGCGACCTTTGGCTGCGCGCCAAACGCGTCGACGAGCAGGACTCCATTTAATCGCTCGGGATGGCGGCGGGCATATTCATAGGAGACCCAGCCGCCCATTGAGTTGCCGCCGATAACGAATTTGCTGACGCCCAGCTTTGTCATCACTGCATCGACGGTGGCGGTAAAGGCCTCGGCGTCATAGCGCCCGGACGGATTGGGGCCAGTCAAGCCGTGGCCGATTTGGTCAAAGCGAATGACGCGGTATCGAGTGCTCAGAATACGCGTCCATTGGTCCCATGTGCGGAGTGACGCGTTGGCCCCATGCAGCAGCAGGATGGCCGGCGCATTGCTCGGCCCTTCGTCGCGCAAGTGGACAGTCAAGTCATTGCCGAGATTGACAAATTGCGATGGTGGTGCGCCATATTTTGTGCGCATCGCCCTGGGATCGGCGTCGGGCGTCCAGAAATAAACGCCTGCACCGACAAGAGTGACCATGAGGAAAACGGCGAATCGACCGAGAAATCGTTTCATTTTGGGGCAGTTTTCATAGCGCATGGGCCTTTCAGCCAAATTTGTTTGGTTAACAACGCGTTAGATTCGACTCAACGACCTCGATGTGTCATTTCGGAACCATAATTAAAAGACCGAGTCGCACTCACTGTCTTTTTGGGGGTTTCAGTTATGAAGCGTTACGCGTTGGCCGCAGTTGCGGCGCTTTCACTTGCTATTCCGGCGGTTGCCAGTGCGACCACGATTAATTTAACCAGCCAGAGTTTCTCGCTCGGGTCGAAGGACGCGATTCTTCACGTCGGATCGGGGCCATTTGACGGCGGCAATACAAATTTCGGCCAGTTCAAGCTGGATGGCGTCAATGTGACAGCAGGCAACACGCCGGTCACTTATTACACCTTTTGCGTTGATCTGTTCCATGGCTTGTTTGTTCCGGGCACGTTCACGATCCAGCCGTTGAGCACATTGTTCAATGCGACACGCGCAACGAACATAACCAAATTGCTGTCGAATGTTGTGCCAGCCAATGCCGATCAATCGGCTGCGTTGCAGCTTGCAATTTGGGAAGTTGCTTTCGAAGGCACAAGTGCTTCTTTTGAAGTGCAAGCTGGCGCGACGCAGGGCAATCTCTATGCAACCAGCGGCTCGAGCGCGACCGCTCGCATGTTGGCCGACAGCTATCTGGCCAATCTGGGCAGCTGGTCGATCCCGACCGGCACGACAGCGTCGTTGCTCTATAGCCAGAACAACCAGAGCCAGGTTTTCCTGAACGCAGTTGCGGTTCCCGAGCCCGGCACGTGGGTTATGATGATTGCGGGCTTCGGTATTGCCGGTGTGACAATGCGCCGTCGCAAGGCCGCGTCGGTTCCCGCGCTAGTCTGATCTAAACGTTCTAAAGAATGTCGCGTACCACATCCTGTGGGCGGCACAGGCGGACACCTTTTTCGGTTTCCACCAAAGGCCGGTTGATCAGGATAGGGTGCGCGACCATCGCATCCAATATGGCTTCATTGCCCGTCGCAGGATCGGTTAATCCGAGTTCTTCGGCGGGCGATCCCATGATGCGCATGCCTGCGCGCGCGGTGATTCCTGCTTTGGCATAGAGTGCTTTCAATCGTTCGCGCGTCGGCGGGTTTTTCAGATATTCGATGACGGTCAGGTCAACGCCCGGCGTTTCCTCGAGGATCGCCAGCGTCTTGCGCGATGTGCCGCAGGCTGGGTTGTGATAGATGGTGGCTTTCATGATTGCTCCTCTTTGATCAGCCAGCCGCTGAAAACGTAACCCATTGCCGCACCGACAATTTGCGCAACTACAAAGCCTGGCACATCGATCATCCGTATCCCGGCAAAACTATCGGTCAAAGCCCGCGCCAGTGTAACGGCGGGATTTGCGAAACTCGTCGATGATGTGAACCAATAGCCAGCAACAATCCACGCCGCGACGAGGGCGGGCAGGGCGTCAGGTCGATAACGCGCACCCAGCCGGATCGTCATCAACAGCCCGAATGTTGCGACAATTTCGCCGATCCAGATTGCCGGGCCGCGACGTAATTTAACCCCAGTCTCGATCAACGCATGCCCGAACATGGCATGTGCAAGCATCGTTCCCGCCACAGCTGCGGCGATCTGCACCGCAATTATCACCCACCGCGCATTCCCCTTCGACAAAAGTAATGTCACGACCGGGTTGAATTGCGCCCCCGAAATCGGGCCGAGCAAACTGATCAGGACATACAGCACTGCACCGGTGGCCGCAGTGTTGCCAAGCAGTGCAATGGCGTCATTTCCGCCTGCGAGCTCATCGGCCATGATGCCCGAACCGACCACGGTTGCGACCAGCAATGCCGTGCCGATGGCTTCGGCGGCCAGCACGCGTGACATGCTATGGCCCATGCTCGACGCCCAATCCGCGCTGCATATAAACCGTGTCAAGCAACCGTCCGAACTTCATGCCGACCTTTTCCATTCGTCCGGCATGGCGGAACCCCGCCTTGGCATGGAGCGCAATTGACGCCGGTTCGCCGCCGCCGATGACGGCGATCATCTGGTGAAAGCCCGCCGTGGCTGCGCCGACGATAAGCGCTGATATCAGCGTGCTGCCAACACCAAGCCCGACGCTATCGGGATGCACATAGACACTGTTTTCGCAGGTGTGGGCATAAGCAGGGCGGTCACGGAATTGCGTGGCATAGGCATAGCCGATCACGCGGTTCGCATCCGTGGCGACCAGAAATGGCCAGCCGCGCGTATGGATTTCAGCGATCTTCGTCCGCCAAACATCGACCGCCGGTGCTTCGGTATCGAACGAAGCCGTGCCGACCTTCACATGATGCGCATAGATGGCTGCAATCTCGACCGCATGGACGGGCTCGGCATCAATGATCGCTGTCACGCGAGCGGTGGTGCGCAGCACAAACTGGCCGACGCGTTGGCGCTTTCGAGTGCGTTCAAATTGGCGTGCGCCTGCGCGACCTGCAACTTGTCGCCGTAAACTGTTGCCTCACCGTTGGTCAGAAATGTTTCCCAGATGATGCCATCGGGATCAGTGATCCAGTTCTTTTCGGACTGGGCATAGCAACAGGTCGTCGCGCCTTCTTCAAGCACGGGGCGTCCGGCGGATTTCAGCCGTTCATGGACGTCGGCCAACTCCTCGGGCGTTTCAACCTGAATGCCGATATGTTCGACACCCTTGGCGGTGTGTCTGGTCGGGGTGATCGCGAAATTGACGCGCGGATCTTCGAGCATCCATTTGGCATAGTCGGGCTTGCGCACTGTTGGTTCGGCAGCGAACAGCGTGGAATAGAATTTGACCGACTGGTCAATGTCTTCGACGCCGACATGCAAGTGCATCCGTTTCATGCTATTTTCCTTTCGATTTCAGTGGCGCAAGACGCGCCTGCACAACAATTTTCCATGAGATAGCCGACCAGCGCATTCATCGCGGTGAAGTCCGCTGAATAGATTAGCGACCGGCTTTTGCGGACGCGGATGATGAGTCCCGAGCGTTCGAGATGGGCGAGGTGGAACGACATTGATGACGCGGGAATGCCGAGGCTTTCGGCGATTGCTCCCGCCGGGGAACCGTCTGCCCCGCATTGAACGAGATAGCGGAACGCCGCGAGCCGGTGATCCTGAGCAAGGGCGGCAAGTGCCTGAATTGCATCGATCGATTTCATGATTCGATAACTATCGAAATATCAAAACAATGTCAACAACAATATTCAGGCGACGACGGTTGCATATGCGAATGATTATCGATAGCAGTACGTCAGATCGAATTTGTGAGGTGTTATGCGCGTTCTTCTGGGTTGTGCTGTGATTGCATTGGCCGTCGGTGGTTCGGGTTTTGCGATGGCCGAAGAGGCTGCCGATGATGGCCAGACGATCATCGTTACGGGGCGCAGCGACGGATACCGCACGGTCGAAACAACCAGCGGCACAAAAACCTCTGTGCCGATCCTCGACGTGCCCCAATCCATCTCGGTGGTGACCTCCGAACAGATTAATGACCAGGCGATCCGCTCGGTTGCCGATCTCGTCCGCTATATCCCCGGCGTGTCGTCGGGGCAGGGCGAGGGGCACCGCGACCAGATTACCCTGCGCGGCAACAACTCGACGGCGGATTTCTTCGTCGATGGTCTGCGCGACGACGTCCAGTATTTTCGCAGTTTTTACAACATCGACCGCGTCGAAGTTCACAAGGGGCCGAATGCGATGATCTTTGGCCGCGGCGGTGGCGGCGGTATCCTGAACCGTGTCACCAAAGGCGCGTTGATCGACCAGACGCTGGGCAGCGTGACGGCATCGGGCGACACATTCGGCAGCGTTTATGTCGCAGGCGATGCGAATATTGCGTTCGGGCAGGCTGCCGTGCGCGTAAATGCGTTTTCCGAAAGCCTCGACAACCACCGCGATGCTTTTGGCGGCACGCGCTTCGGGATCAACCCGACGCTGGGCGCGCAGCTTGGCGAGCGGTTCAAGGTCCAGCTGAGTTATGAATATGTGCGCGATGACCGTGTTGTCGACCGCGGGATTCCCTCGGCATTCGCCGGAACGCTTGCCACGCCCGCCGGTCCCGCGAGCGGCCTTCGGAACACGTTCTTCGGCGTGCGCGGCGTCAGCGAAGCTGCGTTCGAAGCGCATGTCATCCGCCTGCGGACCGAGGCTGAACTGACCGACAGCCTGACGTTCAGCACGCAAGCGCAATATGGCGACTATGACAAAATCTATTCCAACGTGTTTGCAGTCACGCCCGTTCTGGCTGGCCCGACCGTCGGTATTGAAGCCTATCGCGACCCGACAAAGCGCAAATCTTTTGTGGCGCAGGGCAATCTCGAATGGCGCGTGGCAACGGGCGGCATCGATCACGTCATCCTGATCGGGGCGGAATATACGGGTCAGGATACCACAAACGAACGGATCAACGGGTTTTTCGATCCGCTGGTCCTGTCGGCGGCGAACCGGCGGCGAACGGTGGCGCTGACCAACCCGCTCGTCATTCCGGCGTTCACATTCGTCCGCGGTGCAGCGGGCAACAGCAACCGCGCGGTTGCAACCGATCTGAAGCAGGCGTCTTTCTATGTGCAGGACCAGATCGGTCTGGGCGAGAAAATCGATCTCATCGCGGGGCTGCGCTATGATCGCTTCGATCTGGGCTTTACCAACAGCTTTACCGCGCAAACATTCTCGCGCGTAGATGATCTGTGGTCGCCACGCGTTGGTCTCGTTTATAAACCCGTGCCGCAGGCGTCGCTTTATGTGAGTTATGCTCGGTCGTTCCTGCCGCAATCGGGCGACCAGTTTTTATCGCTTGACCTGACCAGTGCCGCGTTGAAGCCCGAGGTTTTCAACAATTACGAAATCGGCGCGAAGTGGGACATCAAGCCCAATCTGTCGCTGACCGCAGCAGTCTACCGCCTTGATCGCGGTAACACGCGCGCGGCGGGCGCTGTTGCCGGAACGACAGTCCTGACCGGCGAGCAGCGCAGCAAGGGGTTCGAATTGGGCCTGAGCGGGCGGATCACGCCGCAATGGCAGACGAGCCTTGGCTATGCCTATACCGATGCCGAGATTACCCAGACGACGACGGCAGCAACCGCGGGTCGCAAAGTCGCGCAAGTGCCGCGCCATCAATTGTCGCTGTGGAACCGTTATGACATCAGCGGCCGGTTCGGTGTCGGGGTCGGCGTGTATCATCAGGCCAAGCAATTCGCGACGATCAGCAACCTGACTGAACTGCCCGCCTACACTCGCGTCGATGCCGCGCTGTTTGTGGAGCTGAGCGACAGGATCAATGCCCAGATCAATGTCGAGAATCTGACCGGCACAACCTATTTCCCGGTCGCACACAATGACAACAATATTTCAACCGGCGCGCCGATCAACGCGCGGTTTACACTCGGTGTTAAGTTCTAACCCGCTTCGCGCGCCAGCCAGTCCTCGAGCCATTTGATTGTATAGTCGCCGTTGATGACTTCGGGGTCATTGAGCAGCGCCTGATGCAGGGGGATAGTGGTTTTGACGCCTTCGATCACGGTTTCCTCGAGCGCGCGACGCAGGCGCATCATCGCGGCTTCGCGGGTTTTGCCATAGACGATCAGCTTGCCGATCATGCTGTCATAATAAGGCGGGATTTTATATCCCGCATACAGCCCGCTGTCGAAACGAACGTGCATGCCGCCGGGTGCGTGGAAATAGGTGACGAGGCCGGGTGATGGCGCAAAGGTCTTCGGGTCTTCGGCATTGATCCGGCACTCGATCGCATGGCCCACGAACTCGATTTCGTCCTGCGTCATCGATAGCGGTTTGCCCTCCGCGACGCGGATTTGTTCGCGCACCAGGTCAATGCCTGTGATCATCTCGGTGACCGGATGTTCGACTTGCAGCCGCGTGTTCATTTCGATGAAGTAGAATTCGCCATTTTCCCAAAGGAACTCGATTGTTCCGGCACCGCGATACCCCATGTCGGCCATCGCTTTGGCCACGACGCCGCCCATGCGCATGCGTTCGTCGGCGGAAATGACGGGCGAGGGGGCTTCTTCGAGCACTTTCTGGTGGCGGCGTTGCAGCGAGCAGTCGCGCTCGCCGAGGTGGACGGCATTGCCATTGCCATCGCCGAAAATCTGGAATTCGATATGGCGCGGGTTGCCGAGATATTTTTCGATATAGACTGTCGCATCACCGAATGCGGCTTTGGCCTCGGAGCCGGCTTGCTGCATCAGGGTTTCGAGATCGTCGGGTCCCGTGCAGACTTTCATGCCGCGCCCGCCGCCGCCCGACGCCGCTTTGATGATCACAGGATAGCCGACGTCAGCGGCGATTTTCTTGGCGTCGTCAACGTCTGAAACAGCGCCATCGGAACCGGGAACGAGCGGCAGGCCGAGTGCGCCCGCCGTTCGTTTGGCTTCGACCTTGTCGCCCATCGTGCGGATATGTTCGGGCTTCGGGCCGACAAAAATGATGTCATGCTCTTCAACAATGTCGGCGAAACGCGCGTTTTCACTCAGGAACCCATAGCCGGGGTGGATCGCGTCCGCGCCGCTGATTTCCGCTGCCGAAATGATCGCGGGAATGTTCAGATAGCTGTCGGTGGCGGACGGCGGCCCGATGCAAATGGCTTCGTCGGCCAGGCGGACATGCATCGCGTCGGCATCCGCGGTGGAATGCACCGCGACTGTCTTGATCCCCATTTCGTGACAGGCGCGGTGGATGCGCAGGGCAATCTCGCCGCGGTTGGCAATCAGCAGTTTTTCAATGGTCATTCGATGACCAGTAGCGGCTGGTCAAACTCGACCGGCTGGCCGTTTTCGACCATCACCTGAACCACTTTGCCCGCGCGCGGTGCGGCAATGGGGTTCATGACTTTCATCGCTTCGATGATGACGAGCGTTTGCCCTTCGCTCACGGTGTCGCCGACGCCGGCAAAGGGTTTTGCGCCCGGTTCGGCGGCAAGGAAGACCGTGCCGACCATCGGGGATTTGATTGCATTGGCGGTGCTTGGAGCCGCCGCAGGGGCTTCGGCAACGGGCGCAGGTGCTGCAACAGCCACAGGGGCGGCGGTCACTGCCGCCGATGTAACAGCCCGCGCCACACGGATTTTGCGCTCGCCGTCCTGAACTTCGATTTCGGTCAGCATATTTTCGTCGAGCAGTTCGGCAAGCTGCCGGACCAGCGCGGCATCAACCTGCATCGCGCCTTTGTTATCGGCCATGGTGGACCCCCGTTTCATTTGCAGCCCAAATGTCAGAGCTTGGCCGCCGCGTCCAGCGCCAGTGTGTAGCTTGCTGCCCCGTGGCCCGCAAAAGTGCTGTGCGCGGCCATGCCGACATAGCTCAAATGGCGGAAGTCTTCGCGCTTGTGCGGGTCGGACAGGTGGACTTCGATGACCGGGACTTTGATCGATTTGATCGCATCATGGATCGCAATCGACGTGTGCGTATAGCCGCCCGCGTTGAGCAGCACGGCCTTCGCGCCGACCGCATTGGCCTCGTGCAGCCAGTCGATCAGATGCCCTTCGTGGTTCGATTGCCGCATGTCGATGGTCAGCCCAAGCGGGCGTGCCTGATCCTCCAGCCGCCCGGCAATGTCATCAAGCGTGTCATGCCCATAAATCTCCGGCTCGCGCGTGCCGAGCAGATTGAGATTGGGGCCGTTGAGGACGAAGATTGTTGTAGCGCTCACCCCATCAACTCGCGAACATCTGTCAGCCGTCCGGTTACCGCCGCTGCCGCCGCCATCGCGGGCGAGACGAGATGCGTTCGTGCGCCCGGTCCCTGCCGCCCGACGAAATTGCGGTTGCTGGTCGAGGCACAGCGTTCACCCGCTGGCACTTTGTCGGGGTTCATGCCCAGACACGCCGAGCAGCCGGGTTCGCGCCACTCCAGTCCGGCGTCGATGAAGATGCGGTCGAGGCCTTCAGCTTCGGCTTGCGCTTTCACCAATCCTGATCCCGGCACGACGATGGCCCACTTCACGCCGTCCGCCTTGTGCCGCCCCTTGATGACGGCGGCGGCGGCGCGGAGGTCTTCGATGCGACTGTTCGTGCAGCTGCCGATGAAGATGTTCTCGACAGCGACATCCTGCATCCGCATGCCCGGCGTCAGGCCCATGTAGGTGAGCGATTTCGCGGCCGCTTCCTGTTTGCCGGGGTCGGCAAAGCTCATCGGATCGGGCACAGTGCCGGTGATCGCGACGACGTCTTCGGGGCTGGTGCCCCATGTGACGTTGGGGCCGATGTCGGCGGCATCGAGGATGACGGTCTTGTCGAACACCGCGTTCGAGTCGCTGGGCAAGGTGCGCCAGTAAGCGACGGCGGCGTCCCAATCCGCGCCGCTCGGGGCCAACGGGCGGCCCTTGAGGTAGGCGAAGGTCTTGTCATCGGGGGCGATCAGACCCGAGCGTGCGCCGCCCTCGATAGCCATGTTGCTGACCGTAAGGCGGCCTTCTATGCTCAGGTCGCGGATGACCGAGCCGGTGAATTCGATGACATAGCCGGTGCCGCCCGCCGCGCCGATTTTGCCGATGATCGCGAGCACGACATCCTTGGCGCTGACGCCGAAGCCGAGCGTGCCATCAACGCGGACTTCCATCGTTTTCGATGGCGCAAGCTGAAGCGTTTGCGTCGCCAGCACATGCTCGACTTCGCTCGTCCCGATGCCGAAGGCGAGTGCACCTAGCGCCCCGTGCGCTGCGGTATGGCTGTCGCCGCAAACCAGCGTGGTGCCGGGGAGCGTGAACCCCTGCTCGGGGCCAACGACATGAACAATGCCCTGCGCCGCCTCGGTCGCACCAATATAGGGCACGCCGAACGCCGCGACGTTGGACTCGAGCATCGCCAGCTGCTGCGCGCTTTCGGGATCAGCAATGGCGATGCGCTTGCCCGCCGCATCGATGCGCGGCGTGGTCGGCAGATTGTGGTCGGGCACAGCGAGAGTCAGATCGGGCCGCCGCACGGTCCGACCCTCGCGCCGCAACCCTTCGAATGCCTGCGGGCTGGTCACTTCGTGGACGAGGTGCCGGTCGATATAGACGATGCACGTCCCGTCGGCGCGGCGATCAACGACATGATCGTCCCAGATTTTCTCGTAGAGCGTGCGCGGTCGGCTGGCCATGCGACAAGCCTTAGAACCGGAAGCGCGCGGCAATCAACCCGTGCGGTAATCCGCCGTGATGCTCCCGCAGGCTTTCAGTTCGTCCTCATGCCCCACTTCGCGCCAGCTTTCGGCGAGCGCTTCGGTTTCCCATTGCTGCAAGGCGGGCGTGGCGAGGATGCTATCGACCCATGCCTGCCCCGCTACGCCGACATCCAGACCATAAGTCCGGACACGGTACGCGACGGGCGCAAAGAACGCATCGACCGCCGTGAAAGCGGGTCCGGCGAGGAATGGGCCGCCGAACTTGCTCAACCCTTCGCCCCACAGCTCGGCAAGCCGCGCGACGTCTCGGGTCAGCGCGGGGCGCATGGGGTTTGGCGTGACGCGGACGCCGACATTCATGGTACAATCAGTGCGGAGCGCGCCGAAACCACCATGCATTTCGGTGACCGCGCACATCGCCCAGGCCCGCGCAGCGGGGTCGGTTGGCCAGACGCCGTCGTGGCGGTCCGCCAGATAGAGCGCGATGCCGAGCGAGTCCCATATCGTCGTATCGCCATGGATCAGGCAGGGCACTTGGCCGGTCGGCGAAAACGCGCGGAACGCCGCGTAATTGCTGTCCTGCGTAAACGGCTCGATGCGGTCCTCAAACCGTATGTCGAGTGTTTTCATCAGCACCCACGGGCGCAGGCTCCAGCTTGAATAATTCCGGTTTGCGGTGATGAGGATATAAGTCATGTCGAACGGATCGATGCCCGTTTGAAGCACCAGAGTCTAGCGGGCGGTTTCCTCGCTTTCGTCGGCGGTCACGGCTTTGTCGAGGCCGAGCCAATCCTGCCGCTGAAACCCGTAAAGCCGGTCGAGCAATTCAAGCTGGATGCCGACCGGGCGGCCGCTTTGTGAATTCCACAGGAGCGCGATGCCCGATTGCCGCTCGGGATCGAACAACACAGTCGCACGATAGCCCATGACCGCGCCCTGATGCCCGATCAGGCGGTGGCCGCGATAACTATAGTCGCGCCAGCCGAGCGCATATTGCGAGCTGCCCATTGCCTGATTGAACATGCCACGACGGCGATTGGTGTCGACGCGCGGGGCATGGATGCGGTCAAGCACGCGTTGGGGGATGACATTGGGGGCCGCGCCCATCTGCGCCTGCATCCATCGGGCGAGATCAAGGATTGAGGAGTTCACGCCACCCGCAGCGGGCACGCGATAATAATTATCGTTCACGTCCACCGTTCGCCGCCCGACATGCGGGCGTGCCCAGCTCTTTGAGGCAATGAGACCCGCGCGGCTGATGCTCGCGTCGGCCATGCCGAGGGGCGAGAAAAGGCGTTGTCCGACGACTTGACGATAAGGACGGCCGGTAATGTTGGCGACAATCTCGCTCGAGGCGTCGAAGGCGACATTCTGATAAGCATGGCACTGACCCGGTGCGCATAGCTGGGTAAGAGTCGCAAGCATTGGCCGCAGCGTGCGCGGATCGGCACCGGCCTCGAGCTTGCGGTCGAAAGCGTTGCGCGTCACGCCGAGCCTGTGCGAAAGCAGGTCGTCGATGGTGGCGCGCGATTCATTGCCCATCGGGAGTTTGAGCGTGGTGGCATAGTCGGAGACGGGCGCGTCGAGCGACAACCGACCTTCAGCGGCGAGTTCGGCGACCATTGTCGATGCGACGCCCTTTGACAAAGAAGCCCAACGGAACACAGTGCGCGTGCCGACCGGCTCACCACCAGCGACTGCCGTTGTGCCATAGCCTTTGGCGAAGGAAATCTTGCCATTTTCGATGACCGCGACTGACAGGCCGACCATCGATGGGTCGGTCATGATCTCCGCAATGCGTGCGTCAAACTCGCGATAATCGACGCGGGTGCCGCTGTTCGAGCCATTCCACCATTCGCCGACGCGCTTTGCGATGCCGCCGAATTGCGCGGTCTGTGTGCCGGTTGCGGAAGCATTCACCCACTCGGCAGTTCCTGCAAGCGCAACAGTGCCTGCCAGCAGAATTCCCCAAAACGTCGCTTTTCCGGTCATGTTTGTGTGTGTTCCAAATCGCGCATTGCCCCTGTGATGCTAAGAATCAGGTTAGGAAGAATTGAACAACCCCGCACGGACTCGACTGGCCGTGTGGAAATCACGTCCGGTCGTTGAGGTGCACCGATTCGAGACAAATCACGCTGGATCAAGGCAGATAATGCGCCGTCGTCTTCTCTGCGACCTCGTCCGCCGTCACGCCGGGAGCCAATTCGACGAGCTTGAACGGGTTGGCATGATCGGGGCGGTGAAACACGCACAAGTCGGTGATGATCATGTCGACGACATCCTTGCCGGTCAGCGGCAGGGTGCACGCCGGAATGAATTTCGGATCGCCGTTCTTGGAGGTGTGTTCCATGACGACGATAATCTTCTTGACGCCCGCGACGAGGTCCATCGCGCCGCCCATCCCTTTGATCATCTTCCCGGGGATCATCCAGTTGGCGATGTCGCCGTTCTCCGCGACTTCCATCGCGCCGAGCACGGTCAGGTCGATATGCCCGCCGCGGATCATCGCAAAACTGTCCGACGAACTGAAATAGGACGACGACGGCAGTTCGCTGATCGTCTGCTTGCCGGCGTTGATCAGGTCGGGATCGACATCCTCATCATAGGGAAACGGCCCGATGCCGAGCATGCCGTTTTCGGATTGCAGCGTGACTTCGATGCCGGGCGGGATGTTGTTCGCCACCAGCGTCGGAATGCCGATGCCCAAATTGACGTAGTAACCGTCCTTCAATTCACGCGCCGCACGCGCAGCCATTTCATCGCGAGTCCAGCTCATGATGCAACCTCTATTTTCTTGCTCTTCATGAAAAGGCCGATCACAGGCGGGAGCATAA
>JANMPU010000085.1:0-69510 GCA_031369985.1 Sphingomonas sp.
AATGCGCCTTAAAACCGTTCAAAACCAATAGGTGCCAACGATAACGAGGCCCTCGCAATTGCTGCCTAACTAAGTCTTCACGGACGAAGTTAGAAAGCCTGAGCGCGGTACGGACCACACCGGGCAACAGAAGTGGAAACCAGCGGCCCGGGGGTGCCGAGCAACAGAAACCCCCAACTTGCCGACACAAACGTGGTGCCGGGCAACAGAAACCCCTACCTCATTACATTAACTGTGCTCCTGCGAAAGCAGGAGCTTAGGACGGCGGGAAAGCACTCTCGCTCCAAAGCTCCTGCCTTCGCAGGAGCACAAGCAGGGAGATTTACGTTGCATCGCAGCACGAACCATGATTCCTTGCTGTTAAGGTTGCGCTAACCAAAAAGGCGCAAGCTGTGTGCCGGGACGCTTTTCGGGCAAAGGAGCGCGTAGGTTATGAGTGCGACTGCAAAACCGGCGGATGGGGCCGCCACACTTTCCGAGATGAAGGAGTTTGCGAGCTTTGCGTCATCGACGCAGCGCTATATTCGCCGCTCGCTGGATGTTGGGCTGTTACGTGGCGACGCCGTCGATATCTGGTCACGCGACCTCATCGAATCGGCGAGTATCAAGGCACAGGCAAAACTCTATCAACGCCTCGACGAAGTGCGCGACAGCGTGCCCGAGGATTCAGGGCTCGACCGCGTCGAACCGTTTATGGCGCCGTTGGTCACGATGAGTGCCTTCGATCTGGGGCAGGACCGCTTGCCCAGCTTTGGTGCGTATCGGTTCCTGTACGAACGCCTGATCGGCGCGGGTGCGCGGCCATGGTTACCGGGAGCGTTTTGCGCCGCTGCCTCCTTGCCGCATCTCCATCCCGAACGTCGCCGCATCCTCCTCCAGTCGATCAGCGAAGCCGCCGCCACCGCGCCCGGCTGGTCCATGCGCGAACCAGCTTTTTATCCGGAGTGGGTCGACAAGATCGAACCCTGGGCACAGGCGAACTAAGCGAAGGGGCCACCCCTAGCCCCTCCAGCAAGGGCTGGAGGGGAACCTAGTGCCCTCGAACTCCCCTCCACGCCTTCGTGGAGGGGCCGGGGGTGGTTCTTCCGCTTCCCCTACCCCCGCACCGCGTCCGTCAACAACTCCTCGGTCACCGGATAGCCACGATCATTGGGAATGCGCAGATATTGCGCATCGCCGCGCGTCTCGATCCACGGGGTAATCTTGTCGGGCGCAACCGTCGCCAATTCCGCCAGCACCGCGTCATAATGCGCGAGCTTTGCGAGCCGCTCTAGATTGCGCCGCGTCGGGAAAATGATCTGCACCCGCCCCGCGTCCGCCGCATCAAGCACGCTTTGCGCCGTGCCCCAGAACAGACGGACATTTTCGGTCGCGTCGACCACCGCCGCTGCTGCGCCATCGGGCAAGCGTGCAATATAAAACCGCGTATCGAAATTGCGTGTCTCCCGCATGTTCGGACACCAACGGGCAAAGCAACTGAGCACTGCCAAGTCGAGCGTCAGCCCCGCCGCCGCGACGACATCAGCAAAAACCATGCCGTCAATCAACTGCGCCCGCATGGTCGCAACGAGCGCCGCATCAGGCACGCGGTCAAAACCAATTGCGACCCCGGCTTCCTCGATTGTCTCGCGGATCGCCGCCACGCGCCCGGCGGCATCTTGCGCATCGAGATCGGGAAAACGAAGCGCGAGCCGGTGATCGCCCGCATCGACGCGCCCACCGGGGAACACGATGGCCCCTGCCGCAAACGACATTGTCCCGGCGCGTTCGACGAACAAATGTTCGGCGGGACCATCGCCATTTTCGCGGAAAAGCACCAAGGTTGCTGCGGGGATATTTTCGGCAGTCATCCCCGTGACCTAGCGACAAGATTGCATCGGCGCAAAGGGCGTGGCAGCGTGGTGCGCATGGACTTTATCGGCCTGATCGGCACTGCTGCCAGCCTCAGTCTGCTCTCGGGCTGGCGCGTTTATTTGTGCGTGCTGGCGACCGGCATTGCGATGCAATTTGGTTGGATGGCGCTGCCCGAACATTTGCAGGGGCTTCAGGTGCTGGCCAATCCGTGGGTGATGGGCGCAGCGGGTTTTGGCGTCATTGCCGAGTTTTTCGCCGACAAAGTGGCGTGGATCGATTCACTATGGGACGCCATCCACACTGCCATCCGTCCGGTCGGGGGCGCATTGCTGGCACTTGCGGTGGTCGATGCCAATGATCCAACATGGCAAGTCGTGACGCTGTTGCTCGGCGGCGGCGCAGCGTTGATGGGGCATGCGGCGAAAGCGGGTTCGCGCGCGGTGGTCAACGCCAGCCCCGAGCCATTCAGTAATGTGGTCGTTTCGACCGGCGAGGATGTGACGACGACGGGGTTGGTGGTCGCGGCGATTGCAAATCCGGTTCTGGCGTTGGTCGTTGCGGTCGCGGTGGCGGTGGGGTGCATTTGGTTGATCGTGATAATGCGGCGGATGTTGCGGAAATTGATGCCGGCCTGATCCGAAGTCGACGAAGTTGCCACGAAGAATGCGTGCGCTCCGGACTTGATCCGGAGCCCTGCGAGCAGGTCTGTGCGCTCATTCGCAAGGCTCCGGATCAAGTCCGGAGCACGGCAATATTCGCTACTCCCGCACTGTCAAAACTTCGATCTCCACCCAATGATACGGCCCGCGAGCCTCACACGAAACCACTTCCAGATCGGCCACAAAATGCCCATCCATTGGCAAATCCACATCGGGCAGCGCGTCGATAAGCACTGCGTCCGCCGTGCATACAAACGCGATTTCGTGCTGCATGCCCACAAAAGTCGCGCTCGCCCAATCGCGGGTCTTGGTAACGACATCATCGAGCGGCCCGAGATAATCGGTGAGCGCGGCCATTAGCGCGCGGTTTGCATCGCGGCTCATGCGCCGCGCGCTTCAATGAACGCGAGGATGCGCTTGGCGAGGCGCGGGCCAACTTCGCGCCCGTTGCGAATGTCGTAAACCAGCCGCGGATCGCGCACTGATTCGCGGCCAAACCGCGTTGGCGGTGTGCTCGTCTTCTTAAGATAAATCTCGATTTTCCGCCCGATATGCATACCCAAACTCCCTTCGACAAATTGATCCGACTCAGTGAATAGGATTTTTCCTATTTCAAGAGCAATATCCTACTTGTCTAGGAGTTTTCCTATCGCTATGTCATTTTTATGGTTGATGCGCGCGACACCCTCGAACGACTGATGAATGAACGTGGCGATTCGAGTGTCGCGCTGTCGCGGCTGCTCGGACGCAATGCCGCTTATGTGCAGCAATTCATCAAACGCGGCGTGCCGAGGAAGCTCGACGAGGAAGATCGGCGGACGCTGGCGCGTTATTATGGCGTGGCCGAAGCGGTGCTGGGTGGCCCCGTCGACGTGCCGCGCGCGTCGGTTATCCGCAAACGCAGCGGCCTGATTTCAATCCCGCAACTGGCGGTCGGCGCATCGGCGGGACCGGGGTCGTTGCCCGACAGCGAGCGAGTCGAAGCGCGGTTTGGGTTCGATGCGGGCTGGCTGCGGCGGCACACGGCAACGCCCGACCTAGTTTCCGCGATCCGCGTAGAGGGCGATTCGATGATGCCGACGCTATCCGACGGGGACGACATCCTCGTTGATCGCGGCGATGCGGGGGATCGGCTGCGCGACGGGATTTATGTGTTGCGGATCGATGATGCGCTGAACGTGAAGCGGGTTGCGATCAATCCGGCGGGGCGGAGCGTGACGGTGCGCAGTGATAATCCGGCTTATCCCAGCTGGCCCGATGTTCCGGCGGCGCGCGTCGATGTGATTGGGCGGGTGATTTGGGTTGGACGGAAGGTGGTTTGACCATTGGCTCCCCTCTCGGCCCCGTCACCGAACAAATTGTGCTCCGGACTTGATCCGGAGCTTTGCAAAAATAGGTGGTGACCAAGTCGCAACGCTCCGGGCCAAGCCCGGAGCACGAGTTCATCTATCCCCTCAATAATCCTTCGACACCCGCACCGTGGCGCTTTGCCGCCCGATCGTGGAAATCGTCGACAGCAATGACAACCACCGCGTCACCTGAAACTCGATCCTTGTCGCCGAATAGCCCTGCCCGTCGCTGATCAACTCCACATAGGTGCGCCGCGTGATATATTTACCCGCAGCGACGCCGGTTTTCTGCCCCGTCGTCGCGTCCGCCGAAACGATGCGCAAGCGGTCCAGCCCAATCGCGCGGCGCACGGCGTTGATGGGGTCGAGGCCACCGCCGCCTCTGAGTGAGGTCACGGCCGCCGCCAATTGCAACGCCTCGGGGGCCGACAGGTTCGTGATCGATGTGCCGAACAGGAGGCGAGAGAGCAGCTCGTCCTGCGGCAAAGCGGGGACGCTGTTGAACGAAATTTCGGGTTTCGACGCCGTGCCGATGACTTTGATCGTCGCGGCAATCGACTGGATGTTCGCATTCGCCTGAATATCGAGCACCGGATCGGGCGGCGACACGCCCTGAAAACGGATCGTGCCGCGATCAAGATCAAAACGCCGCCCCGCAAATTCATAACCGCCGCGCACGACGTCGAGCCGCCCGGTGATCCGCATCGCGTCAAGCGTCCCGCCGAGCCGGATGTCGCCTTCCCATTCGCTGTCGAGGCCAAGGCCGGTGACCGCCAGCTGGTTCTGCGCGCGCGCCTTGATATCCAAGGCCCAGCGCATCGGCGCAGCTGCGACGTCGGCGCGGTCGGCGGGGCGGTTGATCTCGCGGACATTCAGTCGCGGGATTGTGGCCGTGGCGTTGGCTTGGCCCAAGCGGAACGCACTGCGCACCAGATCGACGTCACCCGAAATGGTGCCGCTGCCGCCATCTGACTTGATCGTGAGCGGCCCGGTGACGGTGGCCGACACGTCATCGCGGCGGATGAGTTCGGCATTAGTGGCGGTCGCGGCGATGTCGATACCGAAGCCGTTTGCGGCGGCGAGATCGAACGTGGCACGTCCGCTGATCGTCCCGCGCCCCGCCGTCGCGGTGAAATTGTCGATAATCAACCGCGAGCCCCCGAAATTGCCGCGCGCTTGCAAGCCCGTCAGCAACGTCCCGCTGACCGGACTTTCGAGGCGGGCGTTCTGCGTTGCGAACGACCCCCGGATTTGCGGATTGTTGAGCGTGCCGCCAACGTCCGCGCCAATGGCGACCGGGCCGGAAAGGTCAAACGCTTCATTCCCCGTCAGCCGCGAGAGCGTATCGGCGGGGCCATTGTAACGGACCTGAGCAAACAGCGGCGAACGCATCAGCCGGTCCATCAACGGCCCGCCGCCGGGCAAGGGCGCGACCCGCATTTGCGCACGCCCGACCGTTTGCCCGCCGCTTGCCGCGATAGCCCGGAGCGCAAGGCCATTGCCCGAAAGCACTGCCGTCACGCCGGCGTCGACGGGCTTTGACGAGAGCACGAGACCGGCGCGCGAGAGGTTGCGGATGCGGAGGTCAGCGCGACCGGTGGGGGCGCTGCCGTCGGCCGGTTGATTGAAACTCAGCTGGCCGCTGGCATAACCGCCGAGGCCCAGCGTCGGGTTCACAATGTCGAGCACTGTCAGCGGCATGGCCTGCACAGTCGCGTCGAGGGCCGTTGCCGCATCGCCGAACCGTCCCGAAACACGCGCCGTGCCCCCTGCAAAGGTCAGCGCCGTGGGGCCAAGCACCCAATTACCCCGGTCTAGCGTTAGGACGGCAGGCGCGTCGAGCTTGATCGGGCGGCGGTCGACCGTGCCTGATCCGGTGAGGCTGATGCGGTTGGGCGTGATTTGCGCCACCGTTTGGAGGTCAAACGTCCGCCCGCGCGATCCCGCAAACGCCGCGCGCACCTCGCCGCTGCCGTCGCGCAGTTTTGCGGTGCCCGTGAATTTGGCGAGCACCATCGCACCATAGCGCAAGCCCTGCCCCTCCGCGCTCCCTTCAATCGTGGTGCCGCGCGGATCGAGTAGCATCACCGCATCAAGTTTCCCGCGCCGCGCCATGATCAGCGGCGGTCCGCTAAGCCGCGCATCGCGCGCAACCAAATGCGCTTCGATTCGCTGGATATTTGAGGGCACCGCAAAATCAAGCGAGCCCGAAATGCCACTGCCGTCGAGCATCATCCGCCCCGCGAGCCCGCCCGATTGCGGCGTCAGGCTGCCCGTCCCGCGCAGGCCCGAGGCATCAAGCGCCGCGACTTGAATGGTCGCATTACCACCTTTGGGCAGCAGGATTTGGCCATTGCCCGTAAACGGCCCGATCCGTGACGTGCCATTGGCGCGCCAGGCAAAGCCGGTCGCGGTCGGTTCGAGCAGCGCCTGCACATTGCGCAGGCCAAGCGAATCCATCGGTCGGGCGAGTTGCAATTCGATGCGTGGTCGGTCGATCCGGCCATCGAGTTTCAGGCGGACCGCGCCATATCGTGCCTGTGTCCCTGCGCCTTCGAAATAGAATGTCCCGTCGCGCCGACGATAGCCATTGCCGGTCAGTTGCAACGCGGGCGAACGCAGGCGGAGGTTGATGAAACGAAGGATGCCGTCGCCGCCACGCTCCAGTCCGGTTTCAATGTAGGGCAACCCACCCGTCAGCCCGGCGAGAAAAGCATTGTCGAGCCGCCGCACCCACGCCTCGCCGCGCCCGACAATCCGCGTGCCTTTGCCGTCAGCACCGGGCACGATCTTCAGCGTGGATTTGACATCGACAATACCGAGCCCGGGGATCAAGTAGCGATTCAATTGCCCGGCCAGACCAATGTCATAACGCCCGTTGGTTAGGTCGACGAGCAAGGTCAGGCGGCTGTTGAGCTTGTCCGACGTGAGCAACAAATTGTCACCAGTCAGCAAGCGGTTCGTGACATTCAGCACCCCCGCCACCCGCAAATTGCGCAGGATCCCGCCCGCGACATCACCCACGCCCGTGACTTGCGCGGCAGTCAGCATCACGGGCACGCGAACCGGCGAACCGCCCCAGCGCCCCTGCCCCGACGCACGCACGTTCTCGAACCCCGTCGCGTCAAATGCGGCGCGCTCGGCGGTCAGCAAATAATCGAACCGCGCGCCGGAGAACGCCCCATCAAGTAGCGCCTTCAACTGGATATTGCGGCCCGTCATATTTGCGAACAGGTCGGCGGGGCGGAGCAGCCGGGCGTCGATCCGCATCCCGTCAAAACTGCTGTTCGCCAGATCGACAATGCCGTCGGCCTTCACCGCAATCGCCGCCGAAGTCAGCGTCATTTGCGTATCAAGGCGCCGGTTGTTCAGCGTCGCGCCACCCTGAACCCGGATAACCGGCGCGGTCAGGCGCATCAGTTTCCCCTGCGTCACCAGCGACGGCGACACCGTGCCCGCAACATCATAACGCCCGCCGCGCGCGGTCAGAGTGAGCGCAATCACGCGTTCGCCCGAAGCCGTGGCGTCCACCCGCCCTTGCCACGCCGCCCACGTCCCATCGCCGTCGATCTGCGCGGTGACGGGGCGCTGCGTCCCGATCATTGCCCCGAACAGGCCGCCGGCCGGCGCGTCCAATTGCGCATCAATGTCGAACTTGTTGCGGTCGGGCTCGGCGTCCAGATTAAGCGCGAGCCTATCGCCGCCCTTCGTCCGCACATCGGCCTTCACCAGCGCGCGGCCACCGCGAATGTCGGCCTGTCCGATGAGCGAGCCTGTGCGCGCGGTGCCCGATACGCCTGCGCCAATGGTCAACCGCTTGATTTCGAGCCGCCCGATATGGATGTCGAAACCGGGGAGGATCGCGCCCTTCTTGTCCGACGGGTTGAATTTGGGCAGCCGTGCGAGTGTCGCCACGTCCGCCTTGACGCTCGTGATGTCGAGCTTGTTCGACACCCAAGCCACTGGCGTCCAATCAAGCGCGATATCGCCGCTTTCGAAAAATACGCCCTTCGTGTCCGACAGGCGCAAGTCGCGGATACTTGCGCGGTTCCACACCGATCCGTCGATCCGCCCAATCTGAATACGCAGGCCTGATTGCGGCGCCATCGCTTCGATCCGGTCAACAATGAACCGGTGCCCCGCGCTGCTATCAACAAGCAGTAGTAGCGCGCCGATAATGGCAAGTAGGGCGAGGATGGCGATGGCCAGCCATTTGAGCGCCCGTTTCATGCGTGTGCTCCTGCGAAGGCAGGAGCCCTGGAGGGTTGGGTTCCCTTTCGAGCAAAGCTCCGGCTTTCGCAGGAGCGCAAATGGTGCGTACAAGTCAAAACGCCTGCCCCAGCGACACTTGCACCGCGATCAGCGATTCACCCTTGCGGCGACCCAGCGGTGTGCCGACGTCAATGCGGATCGGCCCGAAGTTCGAATAATAGCGCAGGCCGACGCCCGCCCCGACGCGCATCCCTCTAAAGCTGGGCAATGATCCCGAATAGATATTGCCCGCGTCGACAAACGGCACCACGCCAAAATTGCCGCCGAAAATCGGCAAACGAATGCGCGCCTCCAGCGAAAACTCGGCCAGGCTGCGCCCGCCAATCGGCTGGTCAAGCACATTGCGCGGGCCGATTTCCTGATAGCCATAGCCGCGCACCGATCCGCCACCGCCCGAATAGAAAAGCCTAGACGGCGCAATGTCATCGCGCGCTGCGCCCGCCGTGATGCCGATGCGCGCACGGCCAGCAATGACGGTGCGCTTGCCGATGGGAATGTAGCCGCTCGCATCGACCTGCGACCGGACATAACCGAATGTCCGTCCCGAGAGCGACACTTCGGGCGACAACCGCCCCGACAGGCGAAAGCCCTTTGTCGGGTCGAGCAGATCGTCCGAACCGTCATAGCCAAGCGTCAGCGGCAGTGCGCCGATGAAATACGTCCGCCGCTGGGCAATCCCCGCGACAGGCACAAAATCCTTCTCGTCGGTCGCCAGCAGCTCGAAACCGAAACTGTATGTCCAGTCCTTCTGCCAGATGATACTCGTTTGCCGCGCAAGGCTTGCGGCGATGCCGAAACTCGTCGCGTCATACGCAGGACGGATTTCATGCGCGGCAATCATCGAGGCATTGAGCACTTGGTCACGTCGCCGGAAATTGCCCATGCGCAGCAGCGCGCCAAGCGATTGTTCTTTGGTGCCCGCGACGCCGCGCAATGTCACGCCGCCTTCGGGTTTGATCAGATTGCGGTGCTGCCAACTGGCCGTCACGCGGAACCCTTCGCCGGTGCCATAGCCGAGTTCGCCCGCAATCGTGCGGAACGGCGCGGGGTCGAGCGTGGTGGCGATGTCCACTGATTCGGGCGTCGCGCCCGGCACAGGCTCGATCTTCACGCTCGAGACAAGGCCAGTGGCGATGATCGCGCGGCGCAGATCATCAATCAGCGACTGGTCATAAATCTGGCCGGGGCGAAAGCGCGCGATGGTCTGAACATGTTTCACCCCGAACGGCGCGCGGTCGCCGATGACGTTGATCTTGCCAATCCGCCGTTCGCCGCCTGACTCAACATCGAGCTTCAGCGTCGCGATGCGCGTGTCATGATCGATCACAATTTCAGGTTCAGGCACTTTGGCGAACGGGAAACCTTCGCGGGCGAGCTTTTCCTTGAGTGCCAGCTCGCCGCCAATGACCGCGTCGGCATTGACCGGATCGGTCGGCTTCACCCCGAACGCAGCTTCGACATCAGGTTTGGGCACGCCGGTCACCGCAACCTGATCAAATTTATACAGCGGCCCCGGCTCGACGGTCAGCGTGACGACCAGCCGCCCATCGGCGGGCGCGACATCGGTTTCGATAGTCGCATCATAATAGCCTTCGGCGCGCAGGATCGTATCAAGCACTTCGATGTCGTCGCGCGCACGGCGGTTAATCTGCGCGACGTTGGCGGGTTTGCCTTGACCGTTTTTCAGGACTGACAATTCGTTGAACCGCGCAGTGACCGTCTCGGGCAACCCCTCGACACCCGCCACCACCGTCGAATAACGCTGGTCATCCGCCGCAACCACCGGCGCGGCGGGCGCATCGGGCCCATCAGGCAACGGCGAAATCGGATCGGTTTTATTCAGGTCGGGCCACGCGACACCCAGATCGGGTAGCGGGGCCATCGGCGATTCCGGGTCTAGCGGTGGCACAGTTTGGGCTTGCGCGGTCGAAACGAGCAGCAGCGCCAATACCGCGCCCACTGCCGAACGCCGCCGCTTCGGAAAAATCATGTCGCCTCGCTAGCGGCAATGCACCGCAGCCGCCATAACTAATCGATCAGTGGACGGTTCCTTGTGCTCCTGCGAAAGCAGGAGCTCTGTCAGGATATGGTTTGCTCGCCGTCAAGGCTCCTGCTTTCGCAGGTGCACAGTCCGCTGTGACAATGCAATTTGCCTAGTGGACGGTTCCGTCAGTCTGCGGGTGCGCGAGCGAAAGGATCAGGCGCTCAATCTGACGCCACCGGCAAAAGCCCATGACATTCCCACGGTTGCGGCTGGCGTCCGCTCGCGCTGCGGCCTCACATCCGGCCCCGTCGCCGAATTGGTCCATCAGTGCTTGCGCATCGGTTACCGCCCCCCGGTCGGCAACAAATGGAAAATTACTCAACGCCAACGCTCCCTCGTCACAGCAATCTATGTTCAACATGCGTGCCAATTTGGGCGGGTGACGATAAAGGGCGGGTGACGATGATGAAGCCGCCGTTCACCAAGTGCCATAGTGGGACGATGGTCCCGCATCGGGACGGGGTGGTGATCCAATTCGGGACGTGGCATGGGCACCGCATGGCTGAAAAACCCCGATCCTCCGCAGGTGGCGGTATTTTCATCGCGCTTGGTATTGCCGCCGGCGTAACGATTGGGCGGCTTTATGGGCAAACGTCGATTGGGTTGATTGGCGGGGTGGCGCTGGGCGCGATAATTGCGGGATCTATGTGGTGGCGGAGCCGGAGCCGCTAAACGACCGGCGCATTCCGCGCGGTAAACAATTTCCCGCCCTCGGTGATCAACACCACGGCCAGCGCCATCGACCCCGCCGCGACGAAGCCGCCGGCAATCGGCACGGTGGTGCCATCAAACGACTGGCCAATGATGATCCCGATCAGCGCACCGCCGACGCCCGAGATAAAGCCCTGAACCGACGCCGCCGTGCCCGCAATATGGCCGACCGGCTCCATTGCCATTGACGAAAAATTCGCGCCAATCAGGCCAAAACACGCCAGTTGAAGCCCCTGAAGCACGATGAACGCGATCAGCGATTCACGGCCCGAAACCGCGACCCACAAGTGCACCGCACCGACAATAATCACCGCGATCAGCGCGCCGTGCGACAGTTTTCGCGTGCCAAAGCGTTCGACCAGCGCCGCATTGGCAAAGGTCATCAGCCCCATCGCAAAGGCAATTGCGGCGAACGCATAAGGAAATGCCTCGGGCGATTTGAATGTCCCCGCAATCACTTGCTCCGACGTGTTCACATAGCCGAGTAGCGCGCCGAACGTCAGCGTCGAGGCAAGCGTGTAGCCGAGTGAAAAACGGTTGCTGAGCGTCTGGCGATACGCATCGATGAGCGATGCCACAGAAATCTCGCGCTGGTCCTCCGCCCGCAAGGTTTCGGGCAAGCGCAACCCCGCCCACGCGAGGATCATCAGCGCCAGCAACCCGAGCACCCAGAAATTCCACCGCCACGGCCCAAATTCAAGCAGGATCGACCCCAGCGCGGGGGCAAGGATCGGCGCAGCGAAAAAGATCATTTGCGCAATGCTCATAACGCGCGCCATTTGCCGCCCCTGATAGCAATCGCGCACGATTGAGCTGACCAGCACGCGAGAGGCCGCAGCGAACGCGCCCTGCAACGCTCGTCCCGCGAGCATCAATTCAAAACTAGTTGCCGCTGCCGCAAGTATGCTCGCAAAGGTGAATCCTAGAAATGCACCGATCAAAACAGGCCTGCGTCCGTAACGATCAGTCAACGGACCATAGAGAAGTTGAGCACCGCCGAAGCCGAGACTGTAGACACCGATGATCAATTGCAGTGAATTGGCATGATCAACGCCCAAACTCTTCCCGATGGCGGGCAACGCGGGCAGCATCATGTCCGTGCCCAGCGCGCCAATCGACATCATCGCCGCGATGAGACCCACGAACTCACGCGAGGAAAGACCGGGATGCGGATTGGCGGCGGGCGTGGTCATGCCCCTCGCCTACCCGTTAATGCTGCACTGCGGAAGAGTTAGTTGGGGAAAGAGTGAATAGCTCGGACATTGCGCTCCGGACTTGATCCGGAGCTCTGCGAGCGTAAACGCTGATCTAGTCGCAAAGCTCCGGGTCAAGCCCGGAGAACAGGTTCACATCTCACACTCTGCGTTTCAGGCAGGCCCACCAACCACTGATTTCACTTCCATAAAGTCCTTCAATCCGAACATGCCCGCCTCGCGGCCATTGCCCGATTGTTTGTAACCACCGAACGGCGCACCGGGCGCGGGGGCCCAGCTGTTGATCGAGACCATCCCGGCGCGCAAGCGGGGCGCCACTTTGACGGCTTCGGCGGGGTCGCCCGAAATGACGGCGGACAAACCATAATCAGTGTCGTTTGCCACGTCGATTGCTTCGTCGAGCGTGTCATAGGTCATGATCGTGGCAACGGGCCCGAACACTTCCTCGCGCGCGATCCGCATGTTGGGGGTCACACCCGAGAAAACCGTGGGCTTCACATAATAACCGCGGTTGACGTTGGCGGGCAGGCCAGTGCCGCCGGTCTCCAGCACCGCGCCTTCATCAATCGCCGACTGGATCAGGCCCTGAATCTTGTCGAACTGCGTCTTGTTGACGACGGGGCCCATGTGCATGCCTTCGGTCAGCGGATCGCCGACTTGCGTTGCGGCATACATGCCCGTGATGATTGCCGTCGCCGCAGCGACATCGTTTTTCTGGACCAGAATCCGCGTCGGCGAAATGCAGCTTTGCCCCGCATTGACCAGTGGTCCACTGGCCGTGGGTGGCAGAACCGCCGCGAGGTTTGCACCCGGCAAGACGACATTGGGCGATTTGCCGCCGAGTTCCTGATGCACACGCTTGACTGTGTCCGCCGCAGCCTTTGCAACCATGATCCCTGCGCGCGTTGACCCGGTGAAGCTGACCATATCGATGCCCGGATGCGCCGAAATTGCCGCGCCGACTGTCGCGCCGTCACCCTGAACCAAGTTGAAAACGCCCGCAGGAACACCCGCCGCATGCATAATTTCGGCAAGGATCGCCGCACAACCGGGGCATTCTTCCGACGGCTTCAGGATCATCGTGTTCCCGCCAGCAATCGCAGGCGCGACTTTCAGCGCAATCTGGTTCAGCGGCCAGTTCCAAGGCGTAATCATGCCGACGACGCCAATGGGTTCGTAAACCGCAATCGCCGCCCCCGCCGGTTCGCTGAATTTGAATTCTTTCAGCGCGGCAATCGTGCCCATGAAGGCACCAATCCCGGCACCGACCTGCGCCGTGCCAGCAAAGCTCAATGGCGCGCCCATCTCGTTCGCCATCGACCGGGCGAGATCGGGGCCGCGCTTTTTATATTCGGCGACGATATTTTCCATCAGCGCGATGCGGTCCTCGCGGCTGGTTTGTGAAAATGTCTTGAATGCTGCCTTTGCCGCCACAACTGCCGCGTCCACATCCGCCGCCGTGCCCAGCGTGATTTCAGTGCAGGCTTCTTCGGTCGACGGGCTGATCACTTCGTGGCGTTTCCCGCCAATGCTGTCGACCCACGCGCCGTTGATATAATGCTTCAAATAGCTGTCCATGAGTCGCTCCGTTGCGTTGCTTGATGCCACCTATGTGGGGAGCCGCCGTGATCATGCAACAAAAAAGGCCCGGCAGTTTCCCGCCGGGCCTTCATTGTCAGTGCGCCAATCTTACGCGCTGTAATACATATCAAACTCAACCGGCGACGGCGTCATTTCCCAGCGGGCGACATCGGCCATTTTCAGTTCGATATAGCTGTCGATCTGATCCTTTGAGAAGACATCACCCTTGAGCAGATAGGCATGATCCGCTTCAAGGCTTTCGAGCGCTTCACGAAGCGAACCACAGACCGTGGGCACCTGCGCGAGTTCGGCGGGCGGCAAGTCATACAGGTTCTTGTCCATCGCTTCGCCGGGGTGGATCTTGTTCTGAATCCCGTCAAGACCCGCCATGAACAATGCGGCATAAGCAAGATACGGGTTTGCCATGGCATCGGGGAAACGGACTTCGACGCGCTTTGCCTTCGCGCCTGCCCCATAAGGAATGCGGCACGACGCCGAACGGTTGCGCGCCGAATAAGCAAGCAGCACGGGCGCTTCATAACCGGGAACAAGCCGCTTGTAGCTGTTCGTCGTCGGGTTGGTGAACGCGTTTACCGACTTGGCATGCTTGATGATGCCGCCGATGAAATAGAGGCACATGTCGCTAAGCCCTGCATAGCCATTGCCCGCGAAGAGCGGCTTGCCCTTTTCCCAGATCGACAAATGGGTGTGCATGCCGCTGCCATTATCTTCCTTGATCGGCTTGGGCATGAACGTCGCAGACTTGCCATAGGCATGCGCGACTTGGTGCACGACATATTTATAAATCTGCATGCGGTCGGCGGTTTGCGTCAGCGTGCCGAATGTCAGGCCAAGTTCGTGCTGCGCCGCAGCAACTTCATGATGGTGCTTGTCGCAGGGCAGCCCCATTTCGAGCATGGTGGACACCATCTCGCCGCGAATATCAGTGGCTGAGTCCACAGGCGCAACCGGGAAATAACCACCCTTCGCACGCGGACGATGGCCCATATTGCCACCTTCATATTTGGTCCCCGTGTTGGTCGGCAACTCAATGTCGTCAAGGTGAAAATAGCTTTCATTATAGCCGCTGCCAAAGCGCACATCGTCGAACATGAAGAACTCAGCTTCAGGGCCGACATAGACCGTGTCGCCGATGCCCGTGCTCTTTAGATAAGCCTCGGCGCGCTTCGCCGTCGAACGCGGATCGCGGGCATAAAGCTCGCCGGTCGACGGTTCGACGATGTCGCAGAAGATGATCATCATCGGTGTCGCGCTGAACGGATCAACATAGACCGCGTCGAGATCGGGCTTGAGGATCATGTCGCTTTCGTTGATGACTTTCCAGCCTTCGATCGACGATCCGTCGAACATCAGGCCGTCGGTCAGCTCGTCTTCGCCGATCACGCCCGAACACATGGTCAGATGCTGCCACTTGCCCTTCGGATCAGTGAAGCGGACATCGACCCACTCGATTTCCTCGTCCTTGATCCGCTTCAGTATGTCCTTGGGTGTCGTTGCCATGTGAATGTGCCTTTTTGTTAGAATTATAGTGCGTCTGAATCAGTTTCGCCGGTGCGGATGCGCAGCGCGCTTTCCACAGGGATGACGAAAATCTTGCCATCGCCGATCCGGCCAGTCTGCGCCGCCGCAGCAATCGCTTCGACCACGCGGGCGGCGAGCGCATCGTCAACGACGACTTCCAGCTTCACCTTGGGCAGGAAGTCGACGACATATTCGGCGCCACGATACAGCTCGGTATGACCCTTTTGCCGACCGAAGCCCTTGGCTTCGGTCACAGTGATCCCGCTGACGCCGACGTCGTGAAGCGCTTCCTTCACTTCGTCGAGCTTGAACGGCTTGATGATCGCTTCGATCTTTTTCATGGCAGACCCCTGATTTGATGTTTCAATAAACGTGCCAATCGCCGCAGCGCAACATAACACTGTGCGGCATGCGATTCCCGCAACAGAGTTGCACTCGCTTTAAGCAGAGTCGAGGGGGTTGCCGCTTTTTTGGGCAGCAATCGCGCTCAATAAGGGGGGCGATCCAACCCCGCCGGGCTCCTTGTGAAAATTTCGCAGCCCGAATCAGTGATCCCTATCGAATGTTCGAATTGCGCTGACAGCGTCTTGTCGCGCGTTACCGCCGTCCAGCCATCATCAAGCATTTTCACATCAGGGCGACCGATATTAATCATCGGCTCGATCGTGAAGAACATGCCGGGGCGCAGCTCAGGGCCGGTGCCCGGCCGCCCCGCATGCACCACTTCGGGCGCATCGTGGAACAACCGGCCCAGCCCATGCCCACAAAAATCGCGGACCACGCCGTAACGGTGCTTTTCCGCAAAGCTCTGGATCGCATGCGCGACATCGCCCATCATGTTGCCGGGCCGCGCTTGTTCGATGCCCAACATCATGCATTCATATGTGATATCGACCAGTCGCCGCGCCTTGATCGGAACATCGCCGATCAGGAACATCCGGCTGGTGTCACCATGCCAGCCGTTCAGGATCGTCGTTACGTCGATGTTGATGATGTCGCCGTCGCGCAGTTTCTTGTCGCCGGGAATGCCGTGGCACACGACATGGTTGATCGAGGTGCAGCAGCTGTGCGTGAACCCGCGATAGCCGAGGGTCGCGGGGAGCGCCCCTTCGCGGAGCATGTGCGCGCGGACAATGTCATCAATCTCGCCCGTCGTGACACCAGGAACGACATGCGGGATCAATGCGTCAAGCACCTCCGCCGCCAACTTCCCCGCCGCGCGCATGCCCGCAAATCCATCGGGGCCATGAAGTTTGATCGTGCCATCGCGGGCAGCACGGGCGTCGGGGGCGGCAGTTACATAAGTGTCCATGCCCTCGGTCATAATCGCATCATGTGCACTTTGCGAGGGGCGTTTCTCCCGCTACTGGCAACGCATGACCACTGACCGCATCTACACCGCCGCGCTTGCCATCATCGGCGATGAAATCCTGTCGGGGCGGACGCAGGACAAGAACATCGCGCAGATCGCGTTGTGGCTGAACCTTCAGGGCATCCGTTTGGCTGAAGTCCGCGTTGTGCCCGATGTCGAGGATGCGATTGTCGAGGCCGTGAACCAAATGCGCGCGCGCAATGATTATCTGTTCACCACGGGCGGGATCGGGCCGACGCATGACGACATCACGGTTGATGCGGTGGCCAAGGCGCTCGGCGTTGCAGTCGTCCACCATCCGAAGGCGGTCGAAGTCCTGCAAAGCTATTATGAAACGCGCGGTGGCGCGACCGAAGCACGATTGCGGATGGCGCGCGTGCCCGAAGGCGCCAGTTTGATCGAAAACCGGATGTCGGGCGCACCGGGCATTCGCCACGGCAATGTCTTCATCATGGCGGGCGTGCCGCACATAACGTCGATGATGCTTGAAGCGCTGTCGGGGACACTCGAGGGCGGCAAGCCATTGCTCAGCGAAACCGTTGGCTGCTGGGTGGCGGAAAGCGAAGTTTCTGACCTCCTTCGGATGACCGAAAAAGCGCACGAGGGCTGCCAAATCGGCAGCTACCCCTTTTTCCGTGACGGCAAAGTCGGCGCAAATTTCGTTGTGCGCTCAACCGAACAAGCGGGGCTGGATGCGTGCGTCGCGTCGCTCGCGGCAGGCCTCAGCGAAACAGGTCGCGAAAGCGTTGTCGGCGGGATTTAGCCGCTGGTCCGCGGGAATCGACGCAGCAGGATCATCGCCAGCACCGCAAAACCCGTCGCCACAATGAACGGTGCACCGGGAAAGTAAAACGGCGCGGCGTCGCTCGTAAAATACGCCATTGGCCGCGTCAGGACGAGCGGTGCAATAACTGACCCCAGCCCCAATGCCATCGACGAAATTCCCTGCACTTCGCCTTGCGTATCCGCCGTCGCGCGGCGTGAAAGCATAGCCATCAGGCTCGGCTGCACCAACCCTTGCAGCGCGATAAACGCCATTGCCGCGAATGCCATCCAGCTCTCGGTGATGAACGCATAGCTGAGATAACCGCCGATTGCGAAGACGAGGCCAAGCGTTGCCGCGTCACGCTCGCCCAATCGCTTGACAACGGGGCCGGTGATAAAGGTCTGGCTGATCGCAATCGTGATGCCGACCACCGCGAGGCTGATCCCGATCAATGATGTCGACCAGCCGAATTTGGCAATCGCGTAAAAACTCCACGTCATCGGATAGACAAGGCTCGACACCTGCCACAGGATCAAAATCACGGCGACCGCGCCCATGCCGGGGAGCGCACGGATGACCTTCAACGCGCCCAGCGGATTGGCGCGGGCGATGCTGAACGCGCGCCGGTTTTCCGCTTTAAGCGTCTCAGGGAAAACAAACATGCCATAAAGGAAATTGAGCCCCGCGAGCGCGGCCGCCGCAATGAACGGCGCACGATCGCCATATTCGCCGAGCAGGCCGCCGATAGCGGGGCCAAGGACGAACCCAACGCCGAACGCGGCGCTGACAAAACCGAACGTCCGCGCACGGTTTTCGGGCGGTGTGCTGTCGGCAAGGGCCGCCATTGCGGTTGCATAACTGCCGCCAAATATCCCCGACACCGTTCGCCCGATAAAGACCAGCGGCAGCGTGTTCGCAAAAGCAAGCAGCACATAATCGATCGCCAAACCCGCCAGCGAAATCAGCAGCACCGGCCGACGCCCGAGCCGATCACTAAGGTTGCCGAGGATCGGAGCAGCAATGAATGCGGCCACAGCCATCGTCACACCCATCCACGCCCCGACTTCGATGGCTTGCGACAAACCAATGTTGCCAACACGCATCAGCAATTGCGGCAGGACGGGCATGATGAGACCAAAACCAATCGCGTCAATGAAGATCGTAATCAGCACGAACAGGATCGAATGCGGGCGCTGGGGCACGGCGACGGTGTCGGTCATGGAAGCAACTTCCCCGGGTTCATGATCCCCTGTGGATCGAGCGCAGTCTTGATGGCGCGCATCAGGCAGCGCTCGACGGGAGATCGGTGCGCATCCGCCTCATCACGGCGCAAGACACCGAGGCCATGTTCGGCCGAAATCGTACCGCGATATTTGCGAACGATGTCGTGGACGATGCCGTTGAGGCGAGGGATTTCTTTGGCGAAATCGGCGGGTTCGGTTCCTTCCGCCCTTGAGAAATTGAAATGCAGATTGCCGTCGCCCAGATGCCCGAAAATGACCGGGCGAATATGGGGATAGACCGCGCGGACGGCGGCCAGTGCTTCGTCGATGAACGTCGCAACACCGGAGACGGGCACGGCAATGTCATGCTTGATCCCGCCACCGTCGGCGGCTTGCGCGGGCGAAATGCTCTCGCGTAACGCCCACAGGTCGCGAACCTGTCCGATTGAGGCAGCAATCACTGCATCCCCGATCCATCCCTTTTCCAACGCCTGGGCAAGGCTCGCTTCCAAAGCATCGCGCACATCGTTGCCACTCAATTCGACGAGAACATACCAAGGATGCCGCGCCGAAAGTGGTTGCCTCGATCCATCGACCTTCGCGAGTACCAGCCGAAGGCACTGGTCGGACATGATTTCAAACGCGGTCAGCGCTGTGTCATGCCGCGCCCGCATCGCCTCAAACAATGCTAGCGCCGCGTGCGGTGTTTCGACGGCAACAAAAGCCGTCGCGCGTTCGGCAGGGGCAGGGAATAGCTTCAGGACCGCGCCGGTAATCACCCCCAACGTACCCTCGGACCCGATGAACAAGTCGCGCAGATCGTATCCCGAATTGTCCTTGCGCAGCCCCTTCAGCCCGTCCCACACGTCGCCAGCTGCTGTCACGACTTCGAGGCCAAGGCAAAGGTCGCGCGCATTGCCATAGCGCAGCACTGCCGTGCCGCCCGCATTGGTCGCGAGGTTGCCGCCGATGGTGCATGATCCTTCAGCACCTAGGCTCAGCGGGAAATACAGGCCCGCTTCCGATGCGGCCTCCTGCACCGTGTGGAGGATGCAGCCCGCATCAACCGTGATCGTGTTATTTGCCGGATCAATCGCGCGGACGCGGTTCAGCCTTGTGAGTGACAGGACAATATTTTGTCCATCAGCGCGCGGGACGGAGCCACCCGACTGGCCGGTGTTCCCACCCTGCGGCACGACCGCAATATCATGCACGGCGCACCAGCGAACGATTTTGGCGACGTCATCGACGCTGTCCGGAATCGCAACAGCCAGCGCCTTGCCCGTCCACGTCTTGCGCCAATCGGTCAGGAACGCCGCAGTGTCGGCGGGACCAGTCAAGAGCTTGCCGGTGAAAGCGGAGGCGAGGGAGGGGGTCATGTTCACATAAGTCTTTTGGGGTCTCATACGCTGTGGTCAATAGTCGACGGCAAGGATTAGACCCACGGAGACGACAGAACGTTAACCAAATAAATTGTGAATTGACTCTTGTTGGGCGGGCTGCCTAAGTCGTTGTTCATTATCGAAATGACCCGATGAGTGGAAAAACACCATTGGCATTGTCGTCGCGGGACGTTGGGCGCTGACCGCGAGCGATCTGGTTTCTAAGGAACTACGATATGTTGGTGTCCAAAGTGCTCCGGTTGATGCCCGTGTTGGGTGTTGTGTTTCCAGCCGGAGCCGCGCTTGCGCAGGTCGCACCGGGTAACCAACAACTTCCCGATCCGCAGCGCGGCGGTCCATCCCGCGAAGAAGTGACGCCGTCAACACCGGCAGCCAAACCTGACGGCGCGCGGGTTCGGATTGATTCGTCGAAGGCAATCGAACGCGCCGCCTGCCCGCTGGACGCGAGTGATGTACGTACGTCCATAACCGAAGTGCGCTACACCGGCCCCGCCGGTGTCGCATTGCCACCCGAAATCGCTGACTTGTTCCAAGGGCTTGGCGGTGTCGGCGCGGATCAGCCGATCAAGGTCGTTTGCGATATCCGTGATCGCGCCAACGCGGCCCTGCGGCGCGCCAAATATGTGGCAGCAGTTCAGGTGCCAGCGCAGCGGATCGATGACGGCGTCTTGCGGCTCGAAGTCATTACGGCGCGCATCGTCGAAATGCGCGTCCGCGGCGATCCGGGGCCGTATGAAAAACTGCTGCAAGGCCGCATCGAAGCGTTGAAACGGCTCAACCCTCTTAACGAGGCTGCCGCAGAACAGCTTTTGTTGCTCGCTGGCGATGTGCCCGGACTTGATGTGCAACTCGCGCTACGTCCGACCGGTGCGGTGCCCGGTGAAGTCATTGGCGACATGACGATTTCCTATCGCCGGTTCTCGCTTATTGCCAATGCGCAAAACTATAACAGTCGCCAGTTGGGCCGCGAAACGGGCTATGTTCGCGCCGAGTTTTACGGCCTGACTGGTGCTGCCGATCTCACTTATTTCGGATTATCGACGACCGCCGATTTCAAGGAACAGGGGATTGTCCAGCTTGGTCACCTGATGGGACTGGACGACAAGGGCACCAGTTTCGGCGCACGGGCGACCTATGCCATTTCGAAACCCGATATCGACAAGCTCGACCTGCGCACCAAGTCATTCATCGCAAGCCTCGAAGTGGCGCGCCCCGTTTATCGCAGCGTCCGCGCCAATGGCGGGATCGTCGGCGGCATGGAATTTGCAGTGCAGCGTACGACCGTCGGCACGGCGCAAGGGCGTTCACCCCTCAACCTGGATCGAGTCACAACATTGTTCGTGCGCGCATCGGGCGATGTCCGCGAACTTGGCCAGAACGGGAACGAGAAGTTTCGCGCGGCTGCAACAATTGAACTTCGCAAAGGCATCGACGTATTTGGCGCAACCAAAACCGGCAAAGCGACAGCCGACGGCTTTTTCCCGTCGCGTTTCGACGGCAGCGCAACCGCCAGCGTCGTCCGCGCGCAGGTTGAAACCAAAATCGGCATAGGCCCGATCTTTGACCTTGCCGGTGTCGCCCGCGCCCAATGGTCGAACAAACCGCTCCTGAACTTCGACGAGTTTTCCGCCGGCAACCTGACCACAGGGCGCGGCTATGATCCAGGGTCGAACAGCGGGGACCGTGCGGTGGCCGCGTCAGTCGAATTGCGCGTCAAACCAATCCAAAGCCCTCGGGTCGCAGTCGAGGCTTTTGGATTTTACGATGCAGTTCGCCTGTGGAATCTTGACCGAAGTTCGACTGAAAACAATCGCACCCTGCGGTCCTATGGCGGTGGTGTGCGCGTGGTTCTGCCCGGTGCCGCGCTCCTCGAAGTCACTTATGCCCATCCCAAAGACCGGGCACTTTTAACCGATAAAGCACCACCGCCCGACCGGGTTCTGGTCTCTTTGACGATGCAACTCGTTCCCTTTGGCGGACGCCGATAACCGGACCCGGTGGATAGGACCATGACCATGACCGCAATTTCCCGCCGCGAATTGAATCTGCTGAAACTGTCATCGGCGCTGGCCTCGGTGCTGAGCGCTGGCATGTTGTTCGGGCCGAACCCGGCAAATGCGCAAATCTTGCCCGTGCCGGGTGATGTCATGACAACGGCTTTTTCGGCCGGTGGCAACGCGCCGGTCGTGACCAATCCAACCCTGACGTCGCTCAGTGTCGCGCTGGATGCCAATGCGACCGTCATTGAATGGAAACGGTTCGACGTCCCGGTCGGGAACACGGCCGATTTCAACTCGGCGCTCTTGACCCCGATCACTGTCCTGAACCGCGTCGTGGGCGCGGGCCCGCCGCCGCCGCAGTCACAAATTCTTGGCAGCATCACGTCGGCCAGTAATATTTCGGTCTTTCTGATCAACCCGACTGGGATCCTGTTCGGCCCCGATGGTTCATTCAGCGGCGGCAGCCTCGTCCTATCGACGCTCAACCAGACGAACGCCGATTTCCTTGGCGGGACATCGCGCTTTGCGGGCACGTCGACAAACGCCATCAATTTGCAGGGCGGCGCGGGCACAATCAACGCCACCAATGGCTCGGTTGTTGTCATTGGCCAAGACCTGACATCGGGTAAATCCATTTCGGCGACACGCGACGTTGCTTTTGTTGCGGCAACGGATGTCAGCTTTCCGCTAGGCCTCGGCAGCCCGCTTTCGATCACCGTCAATGCGGGCACAACGCTGGCAACAGCGAAGGTTCAGATGGCAACCGGCGGTGCCGTCACCGCGCAATCCGTCAAAATTGTCGGCGCGTCGCAGGGCGGTGCTATCGCAAGCCTGCTCAACATTGATGCGGGTCACACGCTGACAGCGGCCGTAGCAAATGGCGCCATATTGCTGGCGACGCAAAGCGATGCTGCAAACAATGTTACGGTTTCGAGCCCCGCTGCCGTTAACGGGATTACAGTCGGCGGGACGCTGAATGCGACCGGCGCGGGCGGCGACATTGCGTTGTCCGCGACGGGGGCATTGACGTCGACCGGGACGTTGGTCGCCAACGACCGGGTTGATGCGACGGGCGGCTCGGTCAGCGTGACGAGCGCGACGGCAACGACGGGCGCGCTTTCGCTCAACGCAACGGCGGGCAGTCTCGTCTTTCCCGGCGGTGCCGCTTATAATTGGGCGACAAACTTGGCGCTTACGGCAAACCAAGACGTCTTTTTTGCGCCTACCCTGATCTCGCCGGGTTCGATCACGATCAACGCGGGTCGAACTGCGCAAGGTGGCAACATCGAAAGCCAGACGGGCTTTATCAATGTTTTGGCGACCACGGGGGTGGCGGATTTTGGTGATGTAAAAGCGGCAACCAACCTGTCGATCCGGGCAGGGCAAAGTATTACAACGTTAAGCGGGACATCCGCAGCCGGGGATATCGCGCTTGATGCTGGAAACAACGCAACCTTGGGCAACCAGACCGCAGAGAAATCAATTGCCATCCTTAGCCGGGCCGGCAATTTTGTTTTTGGCGGGACACTGACGGCCAAAGAAGACATCGCCGTGCAGACGACCGGCACAAGCACGTTCACAGCGGCCTTAGCAGGCGATGATTTGTCGATCCGAAGCGGACTGACCAATACGCTCGGGGCCAGTACAACAACCAACACTGGTGCTGGAATCGACGCGCGCCGCGTGGATTTTTCGGGTCCGGCAATTGCGTTCGTCGCGGGCGAACTTGCCGCTGGCATCGGTGCGAACATCGATGTCACCTCAACGGGTGTTGACGTGGTCGGCACGACACTCACCGCGAACGGCGCGAACAACAAGATCCGGCTGAGCGCGCCGAACGGAACGATCCAGATCGGAACCGCCATTGCCGGAGCCGGCGCAACAAAAACCGCAGTCGATCAAGTCATTGCCAATGCCCGTGCCATCGACATCACGACGGCAACGGCGACAAATGGCAATCTGATTCTTCAGTCGACGACGGGTGAAGTCCGGCTGGGAACCGGGATGGCAGGGGTTAACGCCACGGTCCGAGCGAACACCAATGCGCGCGTCAATATGCTGACGGCCCAAACCGGCAATCTTGGCATTCAGGCCATTGGTGGCGATATCACCGGAACGGCCGGTGGCCGCACGGATTTGACCGCGAGCGGCCTCAACGCGCTGATGACTGTGACGGCGACCGGATCGGCGTCGGGAACGGCCTTGCTTGGCGCTTTGACGGCCGGCAGCGGCAGCACACCGCTTGCCGGAAATCAGATCGTCATCAACGCCAGCACCATCGACCTCGTCAATGCGAGAGCGTTCAACGGCGACCTGCAGGCCACCTCGATCGTCGGCGACGTCATCATCCGCGACCGCCTCGTCGGCAATGGCAATGTCGTCGTCAATAGTTTGAACAACGTCCGGATTGCGGATTATAATCCGGGTCCGGAAACAGGGTTTATCCGCAGCATCGCTGGAAATGTAACCGTTCAGGCCGTCAAGTCGATTTTCGGTTTGGCGGGTGGTGCCATGCCCTTGGTGCGTGGCTTTGGCGGCATCAAGACAACAGGCGATTTAACCATCACCGGTTCCGGCGATGCGCGTATCAATTCGCTTGAGGCCGGGGGGAACCTGACCATCAATCTGGCCGGGTCGCTGACGGGAACCATTGGTGGCGCACCCGTGATCAATGGCGGCGGGTTGTTCGCCACCAGCGCCGGGCGTTCGGTCGCCGTGACGGCGGGCAGTGCCGTCGGCGATATTGCATTGTTGAACCGGATTGAAGCGGGCCTGAACGCAACGGTGTCGGCAGACAGCTTCGCAATTGGTCAAGTCAAAGCGAGCACAGGATTAACAACGGCGCGGCCCGTATCGAATTTTTATGTCGGATTTCTCGATCAAGTTGGCAATGCGACGCTCAACTTCGGTGGGGTCCCTGCCCTTCTGAATGCGTCTTCGGTGACATCTGATTTCGTTCTCGAAACGGGATTTGGCGTAACGACCCTGACGGCCGGACAATTTGTTTCGGCCGCCGTTGGTCAAAACGCCCAGCTCGGTACTGTCAGCGCAGGGACGACGGCGACCGTTCAAGCGCGTGGCCTGACTGCGACAAGCGTCACGGCGACTGGTGGCTTTGTCGATCTGAAGGCAACGACAGGAACGCTGGCCGTGGGCGCCGTCAATGCCACGACGACCGCAACGCTGACCAAGCAATCCGGCGCGATCGGAACAACGGGTGACGATCTGCGCATCACGGGTCCGTTGACGGCTGGAATGGATGCAACAATCCTCAGCAACACACATGCACGGGTCAACGATGTGACGGCGACGCTCGGCAATTTGACGGTTACGGGAACAATGGGCGACGTGACCGGCGTTGCTGCGGGTCGTGCAAAGTTAACGGCCAACGGCGCGGGGAAGGATTTGGAGATCACTGCGGCGGGCCTCGCGTTTCTTGGAACGACAGCCGCGGGTCGCAACCTGACGGTTACAGCGGGCAATGCCACGACAAACGGCGCAATTGATGTTGACTCAGCGACGGCGACAAGTGGCGCGTTGCTGCTGAGTGCGCGCGCGGTCGGAACGAACGGCGACATCCGCCTCGGCGCCGGCGGCGCAGGAACGACGGCGACGATCAGCAATGTGGACCGTGGCGGCATGGCTGGTGACATTGTGGTGCAAACGTCCATGTCAGCGGGCGGCAACATCCTGATTGACAGCGCGCGCGATGCGAGCACTGCGGCGCTGACCGCAACCGGGCCGGATGCGTCTTTGGTGACGGTGCGCGCGGTTCGCAACGCGGTGGTGGGCGCACTCGATGCCAAAGAAGATATCGCCGTTACAGCGGGTGGATCAGCCACCGTTGCATCTGCATTCGCCGATGATGATGTCGATGTCACGGCAGGAACCATGGCAACCATCAGCCAGAATGTTGTTGCGGGACGACTGACAACGACGGGTGATTACCGGGTAAAAGGTGGCACCGGTGTCGTGCTGGGCGACAATGCATTGCGCAACCAGAGCGCGAACGGCGTTGTCGATATCAAGGCAACGACCGGCAATATTTCACGCGGCGGGGCCGGCACGCTGACGCTTACCGCAAACCGTGACCAATCGCCCGGCGGCGAAGCGCTGACGATCAAGGCGGACACCGGCAGTATCGTCCTGACGAATACCGACTTGATTTCGGGTGGGCCGATCATCCGGGCGTCGGACATCATCCTGACGGCCGACCAAGCCGGTCAGGTGGTGCGGTTCGGAAACGCCGACGGCGACCGTGTCATCATCAGCGCGGGCGGAGACGTTAGCGCAAGTGGCGCGATCAATGCCGGTTCGCTTGCGCGCGCGGCCGATGCCATGCCGCTCGATCCCGGCAAACAGACCGTCGACATCGTTAGCGGTGGTAACGTGACGTTGAAGGCGGTTTCTGCGCTCGGCACAGGGCACGATATCGATATCCGCGCAGCCGGAACGATGGTCGCCGATGGCGTGAACGCAACGGGCTCGGTCATTGTTCGTGCTGGCGGTAACATCAACCTTTCGACCGGGCTTGTGAAAGCCGGCGAAGATGTTGCCATCAAGAGCAATGGGGGAACGCTGACTCTCGCCAACGTCGAGGCCGGTGACGACATCGACTTGCAAGCAGCGAATGCGATTTCGTTGGGTGGTGCCAAATCGCTTGGCACCGGCCCCGACACGCGCAGCGTCACATTCCCGGGAACGGCACTTGCCGCGGCGTTCGCACCCGAACCCTTCAACCTGATCGGCGGCAATATCCAGATCGCTTCGGGTGGGCTGGTGACCGCAACCGGCGATTTGACTGCGCCGCGCGCGATCACTGCGACCGGTCAAGCGCTTGATTTTGCGAACGCATCAGCGGGAGCGGGCAATCTGACGCTTCAATCGACGGTCGGTGACGTAAAGTTCAACACGGGGTCGGCGGGAATCGCTGCGACCGTCACCGCAGCTGCGAATGCGCGCATTGGATCGTTAACGGGCACAGTGGGCGGCGTTACCGTGACGGCAGGTTCGGGTGACGTGACGGGGCTTGTCCCGCTCGGCGCCGGCGCAAATCTGACAGGCAATGGCCCAACGAGCAAAGTTACGGTCTCGGCGTTATTGGGCAAAGTCCGATTGGGAACAGCGGCGGCGGGCAGCGGCCCGTCCACGCTCGGCGCAGACCAGATAAAAGTCGATGCGCGCGACATCGACATTGATACGGCGATAGCAGCGAACGGCAATCTTGCACTCCGCGCTGCGGCAGGAAACGTCGCTCTCGGCGCTGGAACGGCTGCAAACGGAACGGCGACGCTGACCACCACAAGTAACATAGGCGACGTGATTGTTTCGACGTCGCTCAACAGCGGCGGGGCAGCAACCATAACCTCGGGGCGTCATGCGCGACTGGCCAAAGTCACGGCAGCAAGCGGTGAGTTGAAAGTGACTGCATTGTCCGGCGAAATCACAGGCATTGGCGCGGGAGCAGCCGATCTAACGGCGACGACGGGTAAAATCACTGTAGACGCCGGAACACTGGCGCGGCTCAGCGTTGTTAAGGCTGGTGGTGACATTGCTGTTACGGGCGACAATATTTCGGTGATCGATGCCGACGCTGGATCGGCGCTGACCCTCATTGCCGACGCCGGTAACGCGACCCTCACAACGGGCAAAGCAACGGGGATCGCAACCGTCTCTGCAACCGGCGCCGCGACCGTGACAACCACGTTGGCAACCAATGGCGCGATCACCCTGTCCGCTGGCGGGGCCGCAACGGGCGGGACACTGACCAGCAATGCGTCGTCCGTGACGGTAACGGGCGGTTCAATTAACGTGACAAAAGCCACCGCAAATTCGGCATTGGCGATGACAGCATCGAATGGCGGCCTGACTCTGGGCACCGGAATGGCGGGAACGACAGCCGACCTGAAAACAACCGGCGGTGCGGGCGACGTGATTGTTTCAACATCGCTTAACAGCGGCGGCGCGACGACCGTCACGTCGGTGCGGGATGTGCAACTCGCGACGGTCAAAGCGACGACCGGCGATGTCAAAGTGACCGCAACATCGGGTCAGGTCACCGGCGTTGGGGCGGGTGCGGCTAATCTCGAAGCAACCGCCGGAAAAGTCCTCGTCGATGCGGGCAATGCGGTACGGCTGGGGACAGTCAATGCGCAGTCCGATGTATCGGTCAAAGGCGGCGCCGTCACGGGGGCGCTCATCAAAAGCAACGCGGCGACCGTGACCATAGCGGGTGTGTCCATCGATATTGGCGAGGCCAATGCCAAAACGGCGCTTGCGATGACGGCCTCGAATGGCAACCTTACCGTCGGAAAGGGCGTAGCGGGCACAACGGCTGACCTAAAAACGACGGGCGGCGCGGGAACGGTTACGGTTTCGACGTCACTTGAGTCAGGTGGCGCGGCGACAATATCTTCGGTCGGCACTGCGCGTCTGGCTTCGGTCAAAGCGACGACCAGCGACGTGAAAGTCACGGCCTTGTCGGGCGAAGTTACGGGTGTTGGCGCGGGTTCGGCCAATCTTGAGGCAACGGCAGGCAAAGTGACTGTGGATGCAGGAACATTGGCGCGACTTGGCACGGTTTCTGCCAAGGGCACCAACGGCGATGTCGTTGTGACGGGGAACACGATTTCGGCAACCAGCGTGACGGCGGGTGGGTTGATAAGCCTAACCGCAAATAATGGTAGACTTACACTCGACAGCGTAACAGGCGGTAGCGGCGACGTAACGCTAAGCGCGACGAAGTCCGCTACTCTCGGTTCAATCTCCGCCACAGGGCGCAAAATTTCGATCATCGCGGAGGATGCGAATGTTGACGGAAACATTGCTGGCAGCCGGATAGAAGTCATTAACAAGGGAGCGGTCGGCAACACGCTGCGGCTCGGAAACGGCGCGGGCACAGGCGGCTTCGAACTTTCACAGGATGAGATCAATCGTCTGAAGGCTCCGGAAGTCCGTCTTGATGCGGGAACCACGCCTGGTGCAACGCGCCAAAATATTGCGATTGGTTCGCTGTCATTTGGCGCCGATACGGGGTCCTCAAAAATCGAGATCGATGGCACCGCACGGATTGACATTACCGGTGAACTCAAAGCGGACGGCAGCATCTCCACGCGAACAATTCGTTTCGGCGGGACGGTTACACCGTCGGACCGCGCATCCGTCATTCGAATTGCACCAACGGCGACAGGCGGTGGTGGCCGTGTGTCGATGGAGAGCGCCAACGTCGAATTACGCGGCGCAATAATTGGCGTTGGGCAGGATACGGGTTTCCTTCAGGCGCTCGGCCTGACACCAGCAGGCACACCGCTTGGTTCAACAACGGTTGCAGCTCAGTTTATCAGCAATCCGAACTCGTCGTTGTATAACGCCGGGATCGGAGGCTCGCCGTACAATCCCCAAGGTCAAACTATCTTCACGGCGCGAACGCTAATCGTCCGCGTGAGCGATTATGCTCTTTTTCAGAATACGGCGGGAATCGGTCAAACCGGTGGCGTTATGCTTGGATCAGCGGTGACCCCGGTCACCCCGGCTCTAACAGTGACCGGCGGCCCGATCCCGGCGCAAGCAAATGGTTTTGCCTTGTTCGGGACGATCAACGGATTTCAAAGTTCATCGGCCGCCCTACTTGGTGGCACGATTGTTTCGGTGACCGGCGTCGATCCCGCCAACACCCGCGTCAATGGCTGCGTTGTCGGGTCCGGGGGCGGGGGGTGCCTCGTCAATGTCGTGTCGCAACCGGTGTTAAGCGTGTTCGACTCAAGCCGCGCCGATGTTTTCAAATCAGCAGCAGACTTCGAAATCCCGTTTGATCCCGTCGTCGGAACGAACAATGAATCGCTGTTCGGCGATGTTGGCACGTTTGGCCTCGAAAACATCCCCATAACCCCGCAACCCGAATGCGTCGGGCCTGATTGTCCGCCAAAGCCGGAGCCAAAACGATGATCCGCAAATCAACAACGGTTTCCGCGCTTGTCCTCGCATTTGCGTTGGCCGGGCCAGCCCAAGCTCAGACGCTGGCGCTGCGGCCCAGCGTTCCCGACCGCTTCGAACTCGGCCGTGATGCCCGTGGCGAACCCTGCGTTGCAACGCGGTTCTGGAGCGATCCCAAGGAGGCGGGCTATTTTTCGGATAGCTTTGCAGTCACGTGCCGCGGCGCGACTGCAAGCCGGTCAATCGGCCTCGTCCATGTCTATAAAAGTGAATTCATCGAACGGATCGAACGCACGCTTGATTGCGGCGCGGCCAGCAGTTTCAAACTACCCGGCATCGGTGCCGTCCGCGCCCGCCGGTGCGTCGACAAAGCGATTGGCCTTGAAACAATCGTCACCAGCTTTGCGCGCGGCAATCGAAACTATCTGACCTCCGCAGTCCCGACCGCGCAGGGGCCGGCCGAAGAAGCGTTGAGCACTGTTGCTATGGCGCAAAAACCCAATGCAGACCGCAACCGCAAAACGGTCGTTGCAGTTGATGTCGCCGCATTGGCCGCGGCGCCCGGCGCGACTGGTATTGGCAACGCGTCAACCGTTGATGCCGCGAGTGCGCTCCAACAGGGACTACGCTTCGTTCGGCAAGGGCTGCATATGGAGGCATCGCGGGTTTTGAATGACGCGCTGAGCCGGTTGCCGACCAACGCGCCGCTCGCATCGCGGATTGATTTGCTTCTCGTATCGGGGCTTGCCGATTCCAACCTGAGGTTTTTCGATTCTGCGGCCGAGCATTTCGCACGTGCCGACACCCTGCTTGGCGAAAACCCCGGCATTGAAGGGGCCGCGATATTGGCGCGAAAGCGCGCAAATTATGCGGCACTCGATCTCCTGAACCGGCGCAGCTTTGAATCCGCCGTCCAAGCGCTCGACCAATTGGCATCGGCGCCCGCCGACGCTTCGCAGCCGCTGTCGGATCCTGCTTTAGTCCGCACGCTCAACCAACGGGGCGAAGGCGCATCGGACAGTTCGGGCGCGGTTTCGGTCCCTGACATCGCAACCTTGTCGCAACTCGTCATTGATGCGCAGGCGCAATGGGCACGGAGCGTCGCTTTGCTTGCCCAGAACAAACCCGAAGCGGCGCGCGATGCGCTGGCGTCGGCGGACCGCAGTTTTGCCGTTCTCCGGCGCGAGCGCGTTGACCAGCGTCAGGTGTTGTGGCTCGACGCGCGGCTGGAGCGGCAGCGCGGTCGCGTTGTGGGGCGACTGGGCGATGTGCCGACTGCGCTTGCGGCACTAGACCGTGCGATCGCCAGCCTGAACCGCGCAGGCAGCGACGGCAGCGGCATCGGCCCGACGCTGGCCGAAACGCAGATGGAACGCGCAGCACTTGATTCACGGACCAACACCGACCGGACGCGCGTGCTCGCGCAATTCGATGGTGCGGTGGATAGTCTTGTGTCGTCAGGCGCATCGGGAAGCGTTCTGCCGCCCTCAATCGAGCAATATCTAGACCTGCTTGTCGCCGATGCCGAGGCCCGTCCCGATGGCAATGCCGGCGAGCGTTTTTTTCGCGCGATCCAAGCCGTCGGTGAACCCGCCGTGGCGCGGCAATTCACGCAACTCCAGTCGATCGTGACAACCGACCAGTCGCTCGCCGCCAAGGTTCAGGACCGTGCCGAGCTTGAACGTGAAATCACGCAACTGCGTTTTCAAATTGGTAATCCGACGCCCGAAACGACCAAGGACCTAGCCGCACTCGAAACTCGGCGGGCCGCCGCCGAAACGCAACTTGTCGCCATCGACAATGAGTTACAGGCAAGCAATGCGTTCAGCGCCGTCGATGATCGTCCCGCGACCATTGCCGACATCCGCGCTGCGTTGAAAGACGGCGAGGCCTATTTCAAGGTCACCGAAATCCGCAACTATGCCTTCGGTATCCTGATCGACGCGGCGGGCTACAAGATTTACCGGATTGCGCGCCCGATGGTCGATGTGCGCCCTGTTGCTGAATTGGTCCGCGCGTCAATTGACGGTGGGGCCGACGGCAAACTCCCGGTGTTTAGCGTGGCGGGCTCCTATGCGTTGTTCCAGTTGGTCGCAGGGCCGGTCGCCGACCGCTTGCTTGCCGCGCGCACCGTGATTGTCGATCCGTCAGGGCCACTCGAAAAGCTCCCGCTCGGCGTGCTCGTCACCGACAAGGCAAGTGTTGATGCGTTTGCCGGGGCGCGCAAGGCGCAGGCCTATGACTACAGCCAAGTCAATTTCCTCGCCAAACGCGTCGCGATTTCGTCGGCATTGTCGCCGCGGTCGTTCCTCGTCGCGCGCAAACTGCCAACCTCAACCGCGCCAAACCCCTTCATGGGTTTTGCGCAGCATATGCCAATGCCAATGTCCGCGCAGGTCGGCGGTCAGATGATCAGTATTGGCAGCAATTGCATTATCGAACGGCGCGCGATTGCCGCCCTGTCAAATCAGCTGGCCCCCATTGATGCGCGCGAATTGACCCGCGCATCGGCGGCGCTTGGTCTGACAAGCGCCCCCGAATTGATCGGGGCGGCGTTTAGCGACACGGCGGTCAGCGCGCGGACCGACCTTGACCAGTTTCAGGTGCTGCACTTCGCAACGCATGGCCTGACCGAAGGGCAATGGGGATGCCGCCAGTCGCCCCCCGCCCTCGTCACCAGCATGGGCGGTGAAGGGTCCGACGGCATTTTGAGCTTTGGCGAAATCGCGAAGTTGCGCCTCAACGCGAACCTCGTCGTCCTGTCGGCTTGTGATACGGCAAGCGGCGTTAGCAACGCCGAAGCACGCGCGGCGGGACAGGAGGAATCAGGCGCAACCCTCGAAGGGCTCGTCCGCGCTTTCCTTGCCGCCAACGCCCGCGCGGTCCTGACCACCTATTGGCCGATCTCGGACGAAGGCGAAAGCGAAGCGCTCATCGAAAACTTCTACCGCGCAGGGCGTACGGCGGACATTGCCACCGCGTTGAAGACGGCGCAGACTGAGCTGATGGTGGTGCCGAAGTCATCGCACCCGATCTATTGGGGCGCGTTTTTCGTGGTGGGTGATGCGAGCAAGATGATGTTGAGTGGGGGTGCGGTGCGGGTGGCGTTTAGGTAGCATGTTCACGCCATCGAACCAATCGTTCCAAGCCCTTGAAAGCGTCCAGCGTGACGCTTTTGTGGCCTCGGTCGTCAATTCATTGCGTGAGGAAATGCCCGAATTTGCAAACAACCAAAGGAACGAAGATCTGACCCGGCTGGTTCTTACCGAGCTTGACCGGGCGGAGCGCTGGGGTATCGAAGACGAAGAAGCCATCGGCATTATGAGCGGTATCGCGCTGGCGTTCGGTCCGGATGCGTTCGACGAGCCTGATCTGGCAAATTACATTGCGCAGCACGATGGGGATGCGGTCGAGCGATTGAATGCGGCGCTGGATGCTTTCGACGATGAGGGCTGATCCTTGTCGAAATGATGCACAATGGTAGCGCCGCTGGTCTATATCGTCGGCGGCATTATTGTCCGTCAGGCCGCAAAGATGTTGGCGAAGAGGGCGGCCACAACAGTCGCCAAAAATATGGCCAAGAAGGCCTTGACGAACAGTATCAAAAAGGTCGGCAAGCAGGCCGCAGGAAAGGCGAAAGGTTGCGTTAAGGGGTGTCCGAAGGCAAAGGCTCCCAACATCAAAATCAAAGCCAAGCCCGGCTGGACGCCGCGCCAGCTGGCCGATGCCAAACGCAAGATCAATGCGCTCAACAAAGCCAATTTGCGCGTCAACAAAAATATCAAACGCGGCACAACTGAAACGTCAAAGTTCAAGAAGATTAACGGTAAAACCGGTAAGCGGAGTGACATTGACCATAAGCAGGACTTGCAGCTTGGCGGAACGGATAAAGTTTCCAACATGTGGAAACTCGATAAGAGCGTAAATCGAAGCGTGGGTCGGCAGATTCAAAACCAGATCAAAGACCTGAAGCATGGCACAAAAATTGGAAAGGTTCGGTTGGTGAAATGACCAGTCTCGCGCGGTTTTTGCAGCTTTTCGAAGTTGATGAAGGTGCATCTCCTGTGCCGGATGGCGGTCGGCTGTCGGGTGGAATCGATGGAGCCGCGATTTTGGCGCTGGTCGGTGGGCGCTCCTTCAACCTCGGTGCATTTCGGACTTTTTCAACTGAAAGCTCGAAGGACTGGAACGATGTAATCAGCGACGCCTTTCCAGCCTATAAAGGAATTATTCGTTGCATAGGTTTCGGCTGGGATGGTCAAGTCATTGCCGAAGTGCTCCGTGATCGGGAAGACATCGAAAGGGGTGTGGCAATATTCAATCCGAATACCGCCGAGACTCTAAACGCGCCCGTTTCAATTGTCGATTTTATGAATGACATGATAGGAGATGACGAAGAGGATGTCCTTGAGGCCGGGCTTTACCTCACATGGCTGAAGGCAGATAAAACGCCTGTGCAAATCGATGAGTGCGTCGGTTATGATGTGCCCATGTTCGTTGGCGGCGATCAGTCGATGGAAAATATGAATGTCATTGATTTTGAAGTATATTGGGACATTAGCAGAGATTTGATAAAAAAGTATTTCGATGCCGAAGATGGTGACGCAATCGCAATCTGATTGACCAAGCAATGCCAAAATAGAAGGAAATTTAGTCAATGCCGCCCGCCGCCCGCGTCACTGACATGCATGTTTGCCCGATGGTCACGGGCATCGTTCCGCATGTCGGCGGGCCGATCCTGCCGCCTTGCATGCCGACGGTCATCACGGGGGCAATGCCACAAGCGCGGGTGACGGATATGTGCGTTTGTGTCGGGCCGCCCGATGTGATTGTGAAGGGTGCGATGACGGTGCTCGTCGGGGGCATGCCCGCGGCGCGGATGGGCGATATGACGGCGCATGGTGGCGTTATCGTCATGGGGTTTCCGACGGTCCTGATTGGTGATGCCGGGGGCGGTGGCGGTGCGGGCGGCGGTGGTAGCGCCGTGATGGCGAGCTCGGGCGTCGGCGGCCCTGCGAACGATATGAAAGCTCAGGCCAAAGCCTTGATCGGCGCAGCGAAGGACGGCACGCCATTTTGCGAGGTGTGCAGCAAGTCATGACGGCGGCGGCGGGGAACTGGTTCGCGATCATTGATGGCGCGCAGGATCCCCGGCTTGTTCCCCTCATCCAATCCTGTCGCGAGTATGACTGCCTGTTTGCAGGCAAGCTCGAGCCGGACCTGTCGGCGACCGCACCGTGGATTGTGCGGATCGATGATCGCGACCAGCTGCTCCCGACATGGCAAACGCATGGACGCGGGCTGCATTGGGGCATCATGGTCGAAGCGCACGGGCCATTGTCCGATGTGCGCCGCCATTTCAGAAAGTTCCTTCAGGCCAAGCTGCCCGACGGAATGGTCGCGCTGTTCCGCTTTTACGATCCGCGCGTTTTCAATACCTATATTCGCGCCGCGCTGCCCGAGGAGCGCGCGCCGTGGTTTGACAGCGGGATCACACAATATGCGGTCGAGGATGAGGGCGGCGCGGTGATGCGGCAATATCGGTTGAGCCAGGGGAGATTGATGGATGGTCATGCCGCCGTCGGCTGAGACACCCTCGCCGCTGCTCGATTGGGCTTTGCTGGCGGTGGGCATATTCGTTGCGGCGCTGTGCATCTGGTTCGGACCGGCGCTCGCGGGGTTTGTTACGGTTCAATCGAGCTGGGCGGCAATCGCAGCCCTCTACGCATTGATCTTTGCGCCGATGCTGTTGATCGCGGTGGGCTTTTCGGTTGCGGGCAAGACGTCTGCGTTCCCAATTGGTGACCACGCCCTGCGATGGCTCGGCATTGGCTTGCTGCTGGGTGCAGGCGGCCTTGCGCTCACGGCGGGCTATGCCGCGCTCGCGGGAAGTTTGGTTTCGGGCACCGGCGGGCTGATCGGCGCTGGCCTTGTTGTCGGCATGCTGATCATCGCCTTTCAAGTCATCTGCGAGGAAGTCTTCTTTCGCGGTTGGATGCAGACCGTGCTGACGCGGCGCGTCGGGTGGATTGCTGCGGTCGCTGTCACAGCCATTTTGTTTGCCGGTTTCCATATTTTGGGCGGCGCACGGTCACCGCTGACACTGCTCAATCTGTTGATCGGTGGCATCTGGTTCGGGCTGCTGGCGTGGCGCAGCGCTGGATTGATCGCGCCGATTGCCGCGCATTTGGGATGGAACATCAGCGAACAATTGCTGTTCGGCCTTGATCCCAATCCAGGCGTTGGTGACTTCGGATCAGTCGGGGATTGGGATATGATCGGCAATCCGATGTGGGGCGGATCGGAAGAAGGGTTGAACGCAAGCATTGCGATGACGTTCGTTCTGGTGGCGCTGATCATTCCACTTGTTTGGCGCAAAAGCCCTATTGCGATTGCCGTGCCCGCGCCACATCCACACGATCACGCTGTTGTTTGAACGCGGCGAGCACAGTCGTCTCAAGTGCCTTGCGGCCTGAATCGGTTTTGATGCTCTGCGGATCGACCTTTTCACCGTTGATATGCACTTCATAATGGAGGTGCGGGCCGGTCGTACACGTGCCGGTATTGCCCACCAGTCCAATCGTGAACCCCTGATCGACGCGTTTACCCGCCGCCAGCCCATCGGCATATTGGCTCAAGTGAAAATACCGGGTCTCCCAGCCATTGTCGTGTCGCATGACGACCATGTTTCCCGCGCATTTGCTGGGGGAGGCCGACGTGATGACGCCCGCCGCCGACGCATAGATGGGCGTGCCCACGGGCGCGGCAAAGTCCGTCCCGCCATGCAATCGGGTATAGTGCAGCACGGGGTGAAAGCGCGGGCCGAATTTCGATGATATGCGCGCGCCCTCGACGGGGGTGCGCATGAAGGACCGGATGATTGATGCGCCATTGCCATCAAACCAGCCCACGGACTGCCCCGGCGGCGTGAAGCGGTAAAGCGTCCGGCTCTTTGTGGCCGTCGTGAGCGACGCGTAAAGCAACTGCGGCTGTCCGAGTGGCTCGCCTTTGGCATTGACGGTTTGTTCATACGCAACTTCGAATGTGTCGCCCGGCGATACTTCGGATGCGAGGTTGAAATCGAATGAAAAGGCGTTGACGAAATCGGGGATGAGTGTGTCGAGGACACCCGCAGCGACGGCAGACGAATAAAAGCTATCCGCATCGAGTTCACCGCTGACCACTTTGATCTGTTTTGAAAGTTCAGCGGCGACGCGCGATGCGGTTATCTTTCCCTTTTCATCGCGTGATACGACCGCGCCCGAACCGTCGGCATAGGACGCCTCAAGACTGACAAGGTGGGTACCGCCCTCCCCCGTTCGCAAGTCCAATATGGCTCGAATTTCGCCATTGCCGCCGCCCAGCGCCTTCGTCATCGCAGCATAGGCGGCACTGCTTTCGTCCGCAGGCAATCCCCCCAAGTCAAGCGCAGACTTCAAATCCTGTATGCCGGACAGAACCAATTTTCGACTCGACAAGGTTTCTTCAGCTGTGTTCTCGATCAACGACTGACTTGCGGGCGCAACGTCAGTTGAGAGCGCTTCGGCAGGGATTTCAACGCGCATCGACCACGCCGTCGCTGCACCCGTCAACAGTAACGCGACGGAGGCGGCGTAAGGCCGCCAATGCCGATGACTTACCTTCGCCGGATCCGTAATTGACGGCGGCGCTACTGCCCGGCGTTGCGTATCCTCGGCAACCGCCCTCCACGCATCAGGCAAGGTTGAGCCGTCGACACTCTTCGCGGCCCAGGATCGCGGATCGAAGGAGTCTTCGTGTGACATCGCGCCCCCATCAGGCATCGACAAAAATGCCTAAACTTCAATAACGCCGCTTTCGCTTGCGGCCAAGCTATGCTTGTATAGAGCAAAGCTCTGTCTGCAATCGGGGGCAAGATGGCCGGTGGTAAGCGCGTTGCATGGCGGGAGGGGCTGTTCCTTCGCCCGCAGCATTTCCAGCAAATGGATCGAGCGGCCGATTCACGGCTTCGTGCGCGCGTTGACATGCTGCGGCCTTATCCATGGGGCCTTACTGAACTGGTGATCGACGAAGAGATGGCGACGCTTGGCAAATTCGCCATTGTCCGCGCGCTTGGCACAATGCCTGACGGCACGGCCTTTGCAATTCCCGATGAGATGCCGCCGCCGGCACCACTCGATATGCCCGACGATACGCGCGATGCCATCGTTTATCTAACGCTTCCAGCCGCACAAATCGGGGCGGTCGAGTTTCGCGAATCGGAAAGCACAAGTACGGATGCGCGGTTCATCGTTGATGAAGCCGATGTTGCCGATGCTTTTTCGGACGAGCGGACCGCCGAAACGATCGAGCTCGCCCGCCCTAATATCCGGTTTGGCGTGACCCGTGATCAGACTTATGGTCGTGTGTGCCTTGGCCTCGCCCGCGTCCGCGAGATGCAGGCTAAGCGGCTCATGTTCGATGATCGCTACATTCCGCCGTCACAGGACATTGCCGCTTCGCGCCGGTTAAAAGCGGGATTGACCGATATAGTCGGCCGCGCGGAGCAACGCGCCGATGAATTGGCATTGCGCGCTGCCGAGGCGACCGATGGCGGCGCAGAGACCTTTGCCAGCTTCCTTTTGTTGCAGGCGCTGAACCGTTGGGTGCCGATGCTTCGGCATCTCGATTCGTTGCCGATGGTCCACCCCGAACGCCTGTTCGAATCGCTTGCTGGGCTGGCGGGCGAAGTAGCGACGCTGGTGAAAGCCGAGCGAAAGCCGCCACTCCTTCCGCTTTACGATCATGAAAATCCCCAGATTTGCTTCGATCCCCTATTTGATTTGCTGCAATCAATGCTGTCGGCGGTGTTCGACCGGTCGGCAGTGCAATTGCCGCTTGAACAGGCGGGTCCCGGCGCATGGGTTTCGACCATTACCGACCGCAATTTGTATCAACACGGTTACTTCTATCTTGCGGTCAACGCAGCGGCTTCGATTGATGATATCCGGGCCGGGTTCCCGTCGATTGCCAAACTGGGTGCGGTTGAAAAAATGCGCTCGATTGTCGATTCCGCGCTGCCCGGGGTTCCGTTGCGCCACACGCCGACTCCGCCGCCGCAGCTTCGCGTGCTACCCGGCTTTGTCTATTTCGAGCTTGATCGCGGCGTCGCAGACTGGCGTGATTTCGCGACCGCGACCGCGCTGGGGCTGCACGTGGCGGGTGAATGGCCACAGCTGAAGCTCGAACTGTGGTGCGTTAAGAAAGCCGGTCGATGAGCGGCGACCAAAGCAATGGCGGCGGGGGCAACCGCACGGTATTTCGACCGTCGCCACTTTCGGGATTAAAGCCTGCCGCACCGCAACCCAGTGCGGGAACGGTTCCGCCGTCATTTTCACCGCCAGCATCATCATTCGATCCATCAGCCCCCGCCGCACCCCTGCCGCAGCCGACGCTGAACGATGATGACATTCCCCTGCCCGCGACGCCGCGCGATGTCCGCAGCGTTCTGGTGACCGAGGCGGGGCCGGTATTGGCGCTCGCCGCAAGCATCCGGTCGGGGCGCGCGCGGATCGCAATGCCCGATTTCCATCGTCAGGCGAGTTCAAGCATCAGTGCATTCGAACGAGCAATCGCCGTTTATCCACAAGAAACGCAGCAGCGCGCCAAATATGCGCTGTGCGCGACCATCGATGACATTGCCCAGAACTTACCCGAAATCGGACATGACGGTGCCGAATGGGCGCGGCGCAGTTTGGTCGTCCAGTTTTTCCGTGAGAATATCGGCGGCGACCGCTTTTGGCAGTTGACCGAGGATATGTTGGCCAATCCGTCACAAAATTCTGAGATGATCGAGCTGTTCCACGCTTGCCTCGCGGCGGGCTTTGAAGGTCGGTTCCGCGTGATGCCCGATGGGAAGGGGCGGCTGCGCGAGATTATGAACCGACTTTACGGTGCGCTCGAACATCCGCGATCGCTTTCGATGGTTGAACTATCGCCGCAGTGGAAGGGCGTTGTCGCACCGTTGAAAAAGGTCGGGCTGTTGAGCCAGATCGCTTTGGCAGCGGCGATCGCGGCAGTATTGCTGTTACTCATTTATGCCTTGTTGCGCGTCATGCTTATGTGGAGCGGTCAGGATAGCATGACCGCCGTCCGTCAGTTGACGCCCGAAGCGCCGCTGCGTCTGTCGCGGGTTGGTGCGCCACCACCCGAAGCAGCGGACAGCACGCAGATCAGCCGCCTGAAAACTTTCCTTGAGCCCGAAATCCGGCAGAAGCTGGTGACCGTCGACGAGGACGCATCAACCGTTCGCGTCCGCACGACCGTTGGCCAGCTGTTCCAGTCGGGATCAGACCAACTGGAATTGGGACGCGAGGAATTGTTCGAGCGCATCGGCCGCGCGGTCGAAGCAGAAAAGGGTGCGGTCACCGTTGAAGGCCATGCCGACAGCGACCAAGTCTCGAGCTTGTCGTTCCCGGATAATAGCGCTTTGTCAAAAGCGCGGGCCGATGTCGTCGCCGGTATCATTGGCAACGTCCTGAGCAATCCCGGTCGGATCACCGCGCAAGGCTTTGGTGACAGCCAGCCGATTGCATCGAACAAAACCGACGAAGGCAAGTCGCGCAACCGGCGCGTCGAAATCGTCGTGCCGCGACAGCAATAGCGAGGGGATTGACCGTCTTGAAACGCGTCTGGACCAATTGGTGGGTAGTGACTGGCCTGATCGTGCTGTGTCTGGTGCTCATTTTTTCGGTCGGGCTGCCGATCTTTGTCGCATTCTTCCGGCTTTTATGGTTGCGGTTGCTGTTCGCTACGTTGATCTTGAGCATATGGAGTTTGGTTGCGTTCCTTCGGCATCGCAAAGCCAGCAAAGCGAGCGCCGCAATCGCACAGGAACTCGCGACACCGAGCGCGGGGGATCAGGAAGCGGCGGTGCTGCAATCGCGCATGGCCGAAGCGCTCGCGTCGCTAAAATCGGCGTCGGGCAACCGCCGCGACTATCTCTATAACCGCCCTTGGTATGTGATCATTGGTCCACCGGGCGCAGGCAAAACGACCGCGCTGCTTAATTCGGGCCTTCGTTTTCCGTTCGCCGATCAATCGCTCAAAGGCGTTGGCGGCACGCGCAATCTCGACTTCTGGTTTGCTGACGAAGCGGCGCTGGTGGACACTGCGGGTCGCTATACAACGCAGGATTCAGACGCGAGTGTGGATTCGCAAGGGTGGCGCAGCTTCCTGTCGCTCCTCAAAAAACACCGGCCGTTGCAGCCGATCAACGGCGTCCTTGTGACGATTGGTATCGATGAACTGCTGAAGGGCAGCCGCGCCAACATCGACGATCATGCGGCCGCCGTTCGCCGCCGTCTGGCCGAGTTGCGGACGACGCTTGAAGTCGCAGTGCCCGTCTACCTGCTTCTGACGAAAGCCGATTTGCTGGCTGGCTTTGTCGAATATTTCGATGATCTCGATGTCGAGGGACGGCGAGCGGTGTTCGGGTCGACACTTCCCGTGACGCCCGGAAAACCCGATCCCGCAGCGATCATGACGGCGTTCGATCAATTGATGGCCGCGCAATCCGAACGACAGGCAAAGCGCTTGTTCGAGGAAGTTGATCAGAACCGCCGAAGCCTGATCCTTGGCTTTCCCACCCAATTGGGATCATTGCGGTCGCGGCTGGCGCGGTTTGTTGACGGTGCCTTCATCGCGGGTGATCAGGCGTCCAGTGCAATGCTACGCGGGTTCTACCTGACCAGCGGCGTTCAGGAAGGCGCACCGCTTGACCGGATCCTGTCCGGGGTCGCACAGGTTTATGACACGCAAGCGGGTGGTCGGTCACAATCGGGCCGCACCTATTTCCTCAACCGCCTGTTGTCCGACGTCGTCTTTGCCGAGGCCGGGCTGGTGCAAACCGATCCCGCAGCCCGTGCGCGACAACGGGCACGAACGATTGGCGGCGTTGCTGCCATAGGCGCAGCTGCTGCAGTCATTCTCGGCCTTTGGGGTGTCAGCTTCTTCGGCAATCGCGGCGTGCAAACACAATTGCTCGCGAGCACGCAACAAGTTCAAACGCTGACCCGCGAAACCGGCGTTGATCTCGTCGAGGTGCGCGCGACTGATCCTGATCTTGAACAGTCATTGGCGGTGCTCCGGTCGCTGCGCAATCTGCCGCAGGGCTATGCCGACCGCAAACGCGGCGAGCCCGGCATCTTCAAACGCTTTGGCCTGTTTCAGAGTAGCCATAGCGACCAAGCCGTCGAAGCCTATCAGGATGGGTTGCGTCGCATCCTGTTGCCCCGCGTCCTGTTGCGGCTCGAACAATATATGAGCGAAAACTCGGCCAATGCACTGGCGCTCTATGAGCCGTTGAAAGTCTATCTGATGATTGGCGGACAGGGACCTTTAGATGCGGGTGCCGTGAAGTCCTGGGTCACGTCCGATTGGAGCGGGCAACTTTTGCCCGGCGCGGACCGTGCGCCGGTGCGAAAAGAACTGGCCGAGCATTTGTCTGCACTGCTTGAGGACCCCAATCTCGCGGCGGCATGGCCCGAACGCAAGACACCGCTTGACGGCGCCACCATCGCGTCGGCGCGCGCTTCACTGCAGACACTCAGCCTTGCCGACCGCGCTTATGCGATCCTGCGGCAAAAAGCGGCCGCTGACGGCGGTGAGCCGTGGCAGGTTTCAACAGTGCTTGCGGCGGGTGATGCGCAGGCATTTGCCAATGGCGAAGAAGTGATGGCGCTCAATGTGCCCTATTTCTTCACGCGCGCAGGATTCGAAAAATCCTATCAGCTTGGGTTGGCAACGGTGCAGGCCGATTTGAAAAAAGACTTGTGGATCATGGGCGGCGATGCCGACAAATCGGGCATTCAGGCGCAAATGGGCGGTATTCGACCCGGTGTCGCGGCGCTTTATGCCCGCGATTATATCGAAGCATGGGACAAGGTCGTCGCCGCGTTGCGCCCGGCGTCGTATTTCAGCGACATGGCCGCATTCGGCGCCTTCACCAAAACGCCATCGCCATTGAAAGTCGTCTTGCTCGAACTCCGCAAGAACACGACATTCGAGGGCGGATCGGGCGCGGCAAAGAAAATGGCGGGCACTGCGCTGCAATCCAAACTCGGGCGCGCGGCGGGCCTCGTACCAAAAAGCGGAAGCGGCATCGACGCGGGGGTAGAAATCACATCATATTTCAAACCAATCCATGACTATGTCGGCGACGGCAAAGCCCCCGGCCCTGTTGACGAGTTCATTGGCGCAATCAAGCAAGCCGGTCTGGCGGTAAACTCGGCGAAGGTCGCGGGCGGCGGCATGGGATCGGAAGCGGTGCAAAGCCAACTCGCCATCGCGGTGGGAACGGTGGCAACTGCGTCCACCGGCGCACCACCACAGCTTCAGGGCTTTGTTTCGGCTGCATCACAAGGCGGGTCGAAAGCTCAAGTCGGTGCAGCCCAAGGCGCGGTATCAGATGCTTACGCCCAATCTGTTTTACCCGATTGCCGGACGGCAACACAGGATAAATACCCCTTCTTCGGCGGGTCCGAAACCGACGCGTCGATTGTCGATGTCCAACGTGTTTTCGGATTGAGCGGAACGATGGAGGGGTTTTTCGCCCAGCGATTGATGCCGTTACTCGACACAGCTGGACCGGTGTGGCGATGGCAGACCGATAATAGTGTCGCGATGACGCTGGACCCCGCCAGCCCCAATGAATTCGCCAAAGCGCAGCAAGTGCGCGACCTTCTTGCCGCGGGGGTCAATCTCAAGATCGAAGTGCAGTCCTTTGGCGGCGGCGTAACTGCGGCAGAGTTTTCGGCAGGCGGAACGAAATACCGGTTTGACCCGGCGACAACCGAGGCCCGTCCGCTGATCTGGTCTTCCCAAGGCAGCCTACCCGAAGCATCGGTCACCTTGTTCAAAGGCGATGCGCAGGTTGCGAAAATCCAGTCCCAGGGTCCGTGGGCGTTGTTTCGGATCATGGATCAGGCGCGGCGTGAAAACGCCGGTCCGCAAACGTTGCTCGCGACCTTTGGACAAGGCGATGTCTCGGCTGTCTTTCGCGTCAGCCTGCCATCCGAAAAAAACCCGTTCAGCCGTGGCGGCGTTTGGAGTTTTCGATGTCCAGTCGTCCTGTGACTGCGTGGCTTTTCGGAAAAATGCCGACGCACGGCGATTTCGTTTCGCGGGGGCTGACGCCCGAACGGCGCGACCGGCTTGACGCATGGTTGTCGGATGAAATGATCCAGTCGCGCCAACATTATGGCGATGGTTTTGAGGCCGCATTCGACGCAGCCCCACCGTGGCGTTTTGCGAACGAAGATGATGTCGCGGGATGGGAAGGTGGGGCGCTTTGTGCGTCAATGGATTCGGCGGGGCGTCGTTTTCCCTTGATTGTGGGGCGCGCGGCGAGCGAAGGTTCTGAGGCGACGCGCGTCGCTCACGCTTGCGAAACGTCAATCTATCACGCGTTTGACGATGCACTTTCGGCTGACGATCTTTGGGTCTCGGCGCGCGAAATATCACTTCCCGACGACCCGCTACTCAAGTCGGGATGGTGGACAGACGGCAATGACGAATTCCCCGCACGTCATCTAACGCGCGATGCTTTTCCCGTTGGCTTGATCTCGACAATGCTGGACTCGCGTCTTGATGAGTGATCGCCTGCGCCTTGAGGATGACATGCGGACGCACACCGGCTGTGTTCGTAGCGCGAATGAAGACAGCGCAGTGAGCCTGCCACGCGACGGCATTTGGGCGGTTGCTGACGGTATGGGTGGACATGCCAACGGGCAGCATGCATCGCAAACGCTGGCTCGGCTGATCGGCGAAACAGCACCTGCCGATGACCTCGTATTGGCATGCAGCGCTGTGGCGGATGCCATTCATGCTGCGAATGCGGAAATTTATGCCGAAGCCCAATCGCGCGGCGAGCAAATGGGATCGACCATCGTCGCCCTCGTCATGCGCGAACGTGCATTTGCGGTGCTTTGGGCGGGTGACAGTCGCGCTTATCTTTATCGCGAAGCCAAGCTACACCGGCTGACGCATGACCATACGCAAGTGCAGGAAATGGTGGATCGCGGCCTGCTTGCGCCCGACGAAGCCGCCGATCACCCGATGAGCCACGTCCTGGCGCGCGCCGTCGGTGTTCGACCAACGCTTGAGCTTGATGCTATCAGCGATGCCGCCCAATCGGGTGACATCTTTCTGCTGTGCAGCGACGGCGTTTACAACATGGTCGGCGACGACGAGCTTGCCGCCGTTTTGGCGGCATCGGGGCGACGCTCAACAGAAACGCTTGTCGATCTGTGCCTCGAACGCGGGGCACCTGACAATGTCACGCTGATTTTGGTCAGCGCACAGGAGCCGACAGCATTGGTCTTTGCAACGAGCCTCGAAGCGCAATGACGACAGCCGGCGACGAAGGCGACGACCGCACCGTGTTCATTCCGTCGGGCAGTGCCACGCCCGCTGCGCCACCGGCACCGGCACCGGCTGGACAGGCCCGCCAAATCCAAGTCGGCGATATCCTCAACCATATCTTCGAGGTTAAACGCTTTATCGCACGCGGCGGCATGGGCGAAGTATTCGAAGGGATCAACGTCAGCAGCGAGGAACGCGTCGCAATCAAAGTGATCCTGCCCAATCTGGCCGCCGATCCCAATGTTCAGGCGATGTTTCGCAAGGAAGCGCGCACGCTGACCCGACTGAGCCACAGCGCGCTCGTCCAGTACCGTGTGTTGGCACAAGAACCAGTTCTTGGGGTGTATTACATCGTCACGGAATATGTCGACGGGCAAAACCTATCCGATGTTCTGGGCGACCAGAATCCCACGCCGCAGGATCTGATTGATCTCACGCGGCGGCTCGCGGAGGGGTTGAACGCCGCGCACGCACTCGGCGCAATCCACCGCGATATTTCGCCCGACAATGTCATGCTTGAGGGCGGTAAGTTATCGGGCGCGAAAATTATCGACTTCGGCATTGCCAAGGATCTTGATCCGGGGTCGGCGACGATCATTGGCGACGGTTTTGCGGGCAAGCTAAACTACGTGTCGCCCGAACAACTGGGTGACTACGACCGATCAGTCGGTCCGTGGACCGATATCTATAGTCTGGGTCTCGTGATTCTTGCCGTCGCATCAAAGAGTGATGTTAACATGGGCGGCACGCTCGTCGATGCGGTGGACAAGCGCCGCGCGGGGCCGGACCTTTCGGTCATTCCCGACGAATTGCGACCTGTCCTCGAACAAATGTTGAAGGCAAACCCGGCGGAGCGGTTGCGGTCGATGGGTGCCGTCATCGAATTGCTTTCCACGCCGTCGGGGTCCGACCTGCGTCGCCGGGTCGCGGATATGTCGCCCGTTGAATCCAGCACAGGCGGCACGCCCGGAATCGGCGACTGGATCAAAGCACATGTCCCTCTTGTTGCAGGCGGCGCGGTCGCTGCTTTGGCAGCGATTTTTGGAATCATCTATTTGGTTTCGGGCAGTGGCGAAACCGCCACAACAACCGCCGCAAGCAATGAAACCGTTGCCGAACAGCCCGCCGTCCAAGCGCCGCCTGTCGATCCGGTTAGCGCCACACGCCGCGCCCTCGATACCGGATTGCCGTCAGTCGCGTGCACGTGGCTGGACGTGGTTTCAGTGACAAATGACACCAATGGTGTCTCGGTCGTGCTGCGCGGGGTCGCTGGAAAGCCGGCCGAAGCGCAAAGCAGCATTGCACGTTTGGTATCGAGCGCCGGGCTGAAACTATCGGCCGTTGATTTCGAGGACGTTTCCCCAATCGAAGTCAGTGAATGCGCCCCGCTCGAAGCATTCCGGCAAATTCGCGACACGTCGAGCGGTCGCATCACCGTTGCACAGCGCAAATTCGAGATGGCGAAACTTGAAGGTGGCGAATATGCGGGCCAGCTTGGCGCAAAAGCGGTTGTAAGTTTCAACTTTGGTGCGTCAGATCGTGAATATTCGCTGTTTGGTCTGGAACCGTCGGGGAATGTTGATCAGCTCACAAAATCAATTGGAGAGCTTGCAAGCCTCAGCGAAGCAACAGGAAAGGATCAGTATCGTTTGACTGTCGATGTCAATCATCCGGGTTGGTCGGGACTGCTTTTGCTTTCAGGTTCAAAGCCTTTGAATGCTGCGCTTATTGCCGGACCTGCCGGATCGCGCAATGCAGCCTGGACCCAGCGGTTCCTGAGTGCTGCAAAGGCCGGTGGTTGGAAAGCCGAAATGGTCTGGTTCAAAACGGCCGATGATCAGCCGAATTGATCCGTCGCCCCGGCTAAAATCACGCCTTTTTTGCGGCGTCCTCATAGGCTTTGCGGAATTCTTTCGCGAAAATGTCCATAAACGCTTCGTCAGATCCTTGGGCGACACCGCCAAATTCACGTTCATAGGCTTGCCACAGGGCGGCATCGCGCGCGCCGGGCAGGATTTTTTTCAACAGGCCCCGCTGATCAGCACGTGACCGAATTGCGGTTGGTGAAAAACGGTCGAGTGTCGCGCGAAGGGCTCCCTGCATAGCCTTCAGCGTCGCAATTTGGTGCGCCTGCAAATCGCGAAAGGCATCCTCAATCGCACGATCCGCTCCCATGAATCCGCGCTCGGGCGGGTTGAGCAATTGCGTCAGCGCCTGTTCGGGCGCGCGGGCGAATTTCAGCGGATTGTTGCCATCAAATTCGAGGCTAGTACCCTGCGCCCCCATCTGGCTTTTCGCACGCGCACGCGCTTCGAGCATCACGACCAGCCCCGCGACCAGACGGCGCAGCAAATCACCGGCTTGGGCAAGCGTCGCATCGCTGTCTTGCTTCAGACCTGACGGATCGACGCCTGTTTGGGCCAACAGCCGAACGAGCGCGCCCGCCACATCAGGTTGAGCAACGGCACGGGGCGGTTCCACTGGCTGCGCCGTGATTGGCGGACTGCTTAAGTCTGGCCCCAGCTGCGGGGTCGGGGGTGATCCAAAACCGCCGCGTGCCCAATCAACAACATTGCTTGCCGCGACCCGGCCCCACACATCATCGGTCGACGGCGCCGCAGGCTGCGCTGAAACCGGACTCGACCAATCCGATGCCGGTGTTGACGGAGCCGCTGGCGCGTCCCACCGCGACGGTGTTGCGGGCGGTGACGGCGCAACAGGGGCATCGGCACGCGGCGGTGCCCAGCTTTGCGACATCGGCCCTGTGCCGGATATCGCCGACCCGGTCGGCACTGCGTCCCACCCCGAAGCGCTGGCGGGAACGGCGGGCGTCGGCGCACCGTCCGATGGTGCATCCCAACCCTTCCATTGCGGCGAAACCGGCGCGGCATTACGCGCCATCATTGCGCTCGCGGTCTGCTCATCAAGCGCGGCACTGATTTCGAAGCGACCCACATTGAAGACATCGCCCGGCTTTATTGCGTGCGGTCCCGGCAAACGCGCGTCGGTGCCGCGCAGGAATGTGCCGTTGGTGCTGATATCGTGCAGCACATAAGTGCCGTCGTTGAACTGGATCTCGCAATGCCGCGACGAAATATGCAGAGAAGCATCGGGCAAGCACCAGTCCACGGTCGGCGCGCGTCCAATGGTTGCACCGCGACGATCAAGCACCAGTGACAAGGGCGATCCATTATCGAGCCGGTCGGTATTGGTAATGCTAAGCGTCAACGGCATCAGGGACGCATACCCGTGCTAGCAATCGTCTGACCAATCGAAATCGCGCCCATCAGCGCTTCGTTAGGATCAGAGTCAGCAAACGCCGCCGTCAACACCGCCGCCGTTGCCAGTTTGGCACTCGAATCGGGCGGCGGCAGGACAGCGGGCAAATCGGGTTCGGAAATCGACCCGCCCGATAGAAATACCGCCATCCCCAACAACGCCGCAGGGCTGTCCGACGATGCCGCGTCCGCCATCGTCCGTATCGTTCGCCGCTGATCATCAGTCGGATCATCGATCCAGCGCAGGATCGCCGTGATAATCGGGTCAGATTGAGCACCAGACATGCGCGTCCGCAGCGACTGGACGGCCCAAACGATACCTTCATAACGCGGCAAGGCATGGCCAACGAAGGTCGCCGCATCGCTTAACCGCTGCTTATCAACCAGCATTTTGCAGTAGGCATCGGGCAGCACCGGCGCAGCGGGGCCACCATCGTCAAAATCGAACGGCTTGCCGACAAGTGTCATCACTTGGCTGGCATCCGACCATGTAACTTTTGACCACAACGCCATCCCGTCGCCCCTAGTTGATCATCACGATGCCGCCCTTGACGACAACCATGGCATCGCCGTTCACTTTCGTCATCGGCGCTTTCATTTCGGCCAATGCCTGGCCTTGGAAGTTCAGGGTGATGCCTTCAATCTTCACACCGGCCTGCGTCATCGTGATCTTGCTCGATCCGACGATCAGCTTGATTTCGACACCCGCTTCAATTTCGATTTTTGTCCCGGCTTTGATCTTTAGCGATTGCCCGATCTTGCGCTCTTCATGCGTGCCGATTTCGGTTTTCAGGTTGTTGCCGACTTTCGCGGTTTCATCCTTGCCGATCTCGACCTTCCGGTTGTTGCCGATTTTGACTTGTTCGTCCCTACCGACCTCTTCGCCGCGGTCATGGCCGATGTTAATTGCCTGATCGAGGCCGACATGATGTGTTTCGACGCGGCGCACCCGCACATTCATGTCCCGCTCGGCGTGGAGAAAGACCTCCTCGCTGCCGCCCTTATCTTCAAACCGTAATTCGTTGACGCCGGGCTGTCCGGTATCGAGCGACTTGGCGGGACCATATGATCCCGTGTCACCGTAACGCTTGGTGCGCCACACGGCTTTGGTCTTGTGCTCGGGCAGCGCATAGACGGGCATGTGCGATTTGTTGAACACACGACCGACAACAATGGGTCGATCAGGGTCTCCATCTAGGAAATCGACCAGCACTTCATGTCCGACCCGCGGGATGATGATGTTGCCCAATCCACCCGTTTGCGACACGCGAATCCAGCAGCTTGAATGATCGTCGAGTTTGTTCAGCCTGTCCCAGTGAAATTTGATTTTAACGCGCGCGAATTCGTCGACATGGATTTCCTCGCCCGGCGGCCCGGTCACAATCGCAGTCTCTGGGCCATGCACAACGGGCCGCCGCGTCGTCAGCGGCGCTTTCCACAATGTATCGGCCGTGACGGCTTCGAACGTCACCATATGGCCTTCACTTTGGTCCATGCCGCTGCGATATTGCTCGGTACTGATACTGTGCTGACAATGCGTAACGAGATATTGGGCATTAAAGCGACCGTGTGGGTGCTTCTCTAGCTTGAAGGTAGAGCCCACGCTGATGGAACCGACTTGGCTTTCGCCGCTGAAGGTGCGGCGGTTCGCGCGGCGCGCGTCGAGGATGTTGCTGCCCAGCGAATTGCCCTCGCTGCCCACGAAGAACCGCCCGGGAAAATTGTAAACCTCAATCGCATCGTCGGGATGCTCGCCGGTCGCCGTCGCTTGCGACTCGAGCGTTGCATCGGGTTTTTGAAAGTCGAAATCGCGAAGGGTGACCTTGGCTTCGGCACCAGTTGAAACCCGTTCGTGCCATTTCTGGACGAATTGCATACGCGCGGCGCTCGTCCGGGCCGCGGAATCGACGTTGAAAACGCCGCCGCTATCGGGGTTGTATGTCAATGTCGCTGCTGTTCCAGCCTTATGGGCGCTCGGTGAAGCGCATAGCGTCAGAACGTGGTCGGTGGCTGTGTGGGCATAGAAATAATAGATGCCCTCTTCTTCCATGAGGCGGCATGCGAAACCGAAATCGCTTTCGCCATATTGCACGCAATAGGCGCGTTCGCGGCTCTCGCCTTTGAGCTTTCCGAAGTCTGCGGAGATTCCACAGTCCTTGAAAACAGTCTCAAGAATCTTCTTGATTGTCTGCTTTTGAAATATCCGAAAGTCTTTGCCCTGTTCATGGAGAAACGCCTTGGGCCGCAGTGTCAACCGATAAAGAAACCCAGCCCCGTCAATCTCTTGCATGAAAGTGCCGTCAACCAGCACACCGTGGAAATGCCGTTGCAGCTCATCATCTTCATAGGCGGAAACGCGAACCGGTTTGCCAAGATGCGGGAGCAGATCCAACTCACCCAAAGGCGCGAGAACATCAATGCAAAAATGAAAGGACTGGCTCAGCGTTTCGGAGCCCGTCAATCGGACCAACAAAATCTGTTCACCGCCCAAGTCGATCTCAAGTCGAACTTGCCGCCCTGCCTCACCCGCCATTCAGCTTGTCCTCGCTGGATCACATTTTACATGTGCCGACGCCACAGGCGCCACTTCGCACTTACCGTTTTGCAACCCGTTTGACAGCGTGGTTTTGCGTAAACCATCTTGCCATGTTGCTAGCACGGCTCGGCTAATTTACAAACTGTGTAAGCGACTCGAAAATCTAATCGTAAAATGGGGTGCTAGAAATGAACAAGTTTATCTTGCTTCTTGCCGTTGGAACGGCGTTTGCGACGCCATCAGCGGCGCAATCCGGGCCTGTTGCCCAACAGTCGAGTAAAGATTTGATTTGCCAATTGTCGGGCGATTGTGATGCCGCTGGTGCCGCAGCGACCCAGCAAAAGCCCGTATCGCGTGGATTTAGCATAGCGCGCCCCGGTCAGGCGAAACCGGCTACGCCATCGGTTGCCAATGTGCCGTCCGTCCGGACGATGAACCGACCCGTGGCCGGCGTGCGAACACCATCGGCTTCGGGCGCAGCCGCAGGCAATGGCCGGTTCAGCATCGCGCGACCCGGACGGGCTGACCTGATGGTCTCATTCCTGTCGGGATCGGCCACGATGACCGACCAAGCAAAAGCCAACGCGCAACAGTTCGTCATCGCAATGGCATCACCAAAACTGGCAACCATGCGCTTTGCCATTGAAGGGCATACCGATGCGGTCGGCAACCGTGCCTATAATCTCGACCTGTCGCAGCGTCGGGCGCAGTCAGTTGTCGACTATCTGGCGTCGAAAGGTGCTGATCGCGCGCGGTTCACCGTACGCGGCTATGGCTTTGACAAACCGCTTGATAACCGAAACCCACGTGCGGGCGTCAATCGCCGTGTCGAGGTCGCTAAAGCGAACTAAGCCAAATTGAGTTGGGGCATGGTGAAAGTGACGCTTGGTGGCCATTGACATAAACGATCTGATCGTGCCGGTCGCGGAGGACAGCCCCGCTGGCCCCGACTTGTCCTACGATGCCGCTCGACAAGAGATTGAGGGCGCGTTCGAAAAATCCGTCAGCAACGACGACGGCGGGGATGAAGTCGATTGGCCCGAAACGATTGACAAAATTCTCGCGCAAGCGAGGGCGACACGCGACGTGTGGCTGGCCGTCTATCTGATGCGCGCGGGCGCCAAGGCGGGGACGCTCGAGACCGTTGAAGATGGTGCCAATCTCCTCGCCGGACTGTTCGAAGCGCAATGGGATACGGTTCATCCGCAGCTTGATGATTATGGCTATCAGGGTCGCAAAGGGCCATGCGAGTCACTGACCCGGATCGGCGAATTTTTGAACCCGTTGCGCAGTGTTATTTTACTTCAGCATCAAAGGCTTGGAACCTATAGCGGCGCTGATTTTGAGCGATTTCGGAAGAATGGTGGGTCGGAAGACGGCTATGGCATGTTCCGCGCGCTGCTTCAGGACACTAGCGACGACGACCTTACGGGCATCGTTGATCGACTGAACGGAATTTCCGACGCCATTCGCCGCGCCGACACGGTTTTGACGCATAATGCCGAAGGCGACACAGGCACCAATTTCCAGCCGACTTATGAATGTTTAAGTGAAATGAGCCGCAGCGTCGCGTCCTTTCTTCGCGAACCGTCCGCCGACATATTGGCCGATACCGACGTGGGCAACGATAGCAACGTTGGGTCGGACCATGGCAATCAAAGCAGTAGCTTCGGCGGCGCCATCAACTCGCGGCAAGACGTTTTGCGTGCCATCGACGCGATCAATGATTACTACACCCGAAAAGAACCCGGCAGCCCGGTGCCATTCGCCTTGCGTCGCGCACGAGACTGGGTTAGCCTCGACTTTCTGTCGGTTCTTGAAGACATTGCGCCCAACAGTTTGGAAGAGGCGCGGCGGGTTCTGACAAATGGTCGCAGCAGTAATGGATCGGACGACTCTTCATCCGGTGGCGATGATAGTTGGTCGAACAACGACGATTGATCGGATGGATTTACAGCCGGTCCTCGACGACTTTAACGTGTTTGCGTAACGAGTTCTGATTTCGACAAGAGGGGAAAACCATGGCCAAGAGCGGACAGCGCTTCATCAAGGAAAACCGGGCGCCGCGTGTCCACATCGAATATGAAGTTGAAACCTTCGGTTCGGTTCAAAAAGTCGAGTTGCCTTTCGTCATGGGGATCATTTCCGACCTATCCGGCAAAAGCCACGTCGAAAAGAAGGCAATGGACAAGCGCGACTTCGTTGAGTTCGATATGGATAATTTCGACCAGCGCATGGCGGCAATGGCCCCGCGTGCAGCGTTCAATGTCGACAACACACTCACCGGCGAAGGCAAGATGTCAGTCGATCTGACGTTCAACTCAATGGAAGATTTTTCACCCGGCGCGGTTGCGAAAAAGGTTCCTGCACTCGCCAAACTGCTCGAGGCGCGGCAGGAGCTCAACGACTTGATGCTTTATATGGACGGCAAGGATGGTGCACAGGATTTGCTCGACAAGGTTTTGAAAGACCCCGAGTTGATGAAAGCCCTCGCGGCGGCAAAGCCTGTTGCCGATGAGCCCGCCGCCAACGGCAACGCTGAAGCCTGATCGAAGAATTGGAGAACCATAAAATGGCAAAAGAACAGCTTCAGTCGGGTGGCGCAGAGACAGCAGAAGCCTTTGCGCCTGATGATTTCGCCGCCTTGATTCAAAAAGAATTCAAACCCAATGACGATGTGCGCGCCAATCGTATTGAGGCTGCGGTCCAGACGCTTGCACAACAGGCGCTGGCGGACACCAACGTCATCGGCGAGGATGTTTTTGCAACGCTCGATGCAATGCGCGCTGCGCTCGACAAAAAACTGACCGAACAAGTCAACAAGATCATCCACCATGCCGAGTTTCAACAGCTTGAAAGCGCGTGGCGCGGCCTGAACTATCAGGTGATGAACACCTCGACCGGCAAGGATCTGAAAATCCGCGTCCTCAATGTGTCGAAAGACGAAACACGCAAGATGTTCCGTCAATATAAGGACGCTGCTTGGGACCAAAGCCCGCTCTTCAAGAAAATCTATGAGTCCGAATTCGGACAGCTTGGCGGACAGCCTTATGGCGCGTTCGTTTGTGATTATGCATTCGACCATTCGGCTCCCGACTTGGAAGTCATGAAGGGTTTGTCAAAGATCGGTGCAGCCGCACATGCGCCAATTATTGCCGCCGCCGCACCCGGCCTGATGGGTATGGAAAGCTGGCAGGAACTGGCCAATCCACGCGACCTCGGCAAATTGTTCGACGCGACCGACTATGCGGCATGGCGGACATTCCGCGAGACAAGCGACAGCCGCTATCTCGCGCTCACGATGCCACGCTTCCTCGGACGCACGGTTTACGGGGCCAAAACCGATCCGGTTGATGAATTTGATTTCGAAGAAGATACGTCGGGTGATCATGACAATCATCTGTGGGTCAACGCCGCCTATGCAATGGGTGTGCGGATCACTGAGTCGTTTGCCACCTATGGCTGGTGCACGCGCATCCGCGGTGTCGAATCGGGCGGAACGGTCGAGGGGTTACCGACCGCGATGTTCCCGACCGACGATGGTGGCGTTGATATGAAATGCCCGACCGAAATCGCCATTTCCGACCGGCGCGAAGCCGAGCTTTCGGGATCTGGCCTGATGGCGTTGATCCATCGCAAGAACACCGATCAAGCGACGTTCATCGGCGGGCAGACGGTGCACAAGCCGGCGACGTTCATTGATCCGAATGCAACGGCCAATGCCAATTTGTCGGCGCGGCTACCCTATATTTTTGCCAGCTGCCGCTTTGCACATTACCTGAAATGCATGGTGCGCGATTGGGTGGGCGGAAACCGCGAAGCGCCGCAATTGCAACGCGATCTATCCGACTGGATCAACCAATATGTCGACGGCAATCCGGAGACATCGGGCGAAGAAACCAAAGCGCGCAAACCGCTGAAGGACGCCAAGATAGAGATCATCCCGGACGAAGAAAATCCCGGTTACTACAAGGGCAAGTTCCTGATGGTGCCGCATTATCAGCTGGAGGGCATGGATGTCGCCCTCAGCATGGTTTCGAGACTGCCAAAAGGCAGCTGAAGACGACAGACGAAGTCGGGCCGCAGCAACTTAACGACGCTGAAAGGAAACGAACATGGCGAGTGACTATCTTTTGGAAATTGACACGATCGAGGGCGGATCAGGTGACAAGACTTATCCCAAGGCGATTGAAGTCGATAGTTTTTCGTGGGGCGCCAGCAACGCGGGCTCGCATAGCTCGGGCGGCGGCGGGGGTGCCGGAAAAGTTTCAATGCAAGATCTGCATTTTACCACAGGCGTAAACAAATCCTCACCAAATATCTTGCTTGCATGCGCGAGCGGGCAGCATATCAAAAAAGCAACGCTTCATGTTCGGAAACAAGGCGGAAAAGCCGAGGAGTATTACAAGATTACCTTGGAAGATTTGCTTGTATCTTCCTATCAAAGCGGTGGTCATTCCGGTGGTGACAGCAAGCCAACCGACCAATTCTCCCTCAATTATACAAAAATCACATTTGATTATAAACCGCAAAAGCCGGATGGATCGCTTGATAAAGCGGTTACCACCGGCTGGAATGTCAAAACAGGCGTCAAAGTCTAGGCGCTCAGTCGCCCTTTAGGAGCTGACCGTGTTAACAGCCGACGCCCTTTTGCGCGACGGCGATCTCGCAGGTGCGCGTGCCGCACTTGTCGAGATCGTCCGTGCGCAACCATCCGACGAAAAAGCGCGGATGTTCTTGTTCCAATTGCTCGCGGTGACGGGCGAGTGGAGCAAGGCACGAACACAGCTGCAATCGCTGGCGCAGCTATCTGCCGAAGCACAAATGCTTGCGGTTGCCTATGGCCAGTTGCTTGATGCCGAAGCCGTTCGCCAATCGGTGTTTGCGGGGAATGTCCGGATCGACATCCTTGCAAATGCCGATGGTTGGGTGTCGGGCCTTGCCGATGCATTGCAGCTATTTGCTCTTGGCAAAGCGAACGACGCATCGACGGCCCGCGACGCGGCTTTTGACGCAGCGCCGGAAATTGGCGGGACGTTCAACAACCAGCCGTTCGAATGGATTGCCGATGCGGACAGCCGTTTTGGCCCCGCATTCGAACTGATCATTGCCGGTCGCTATGGACTGATGCCTTTCGATGCCGTCGAAAAGATAACAAGTGACGGGCCGCGTGACCTCCGCGATCTCGTTTGGCTGCCGATTCAACTCGCAATGAAGTCGGGTCAATCGATCGCCGCCTTCCTGCCGGTGCGTTATCCGGGCAGCGAGAAATCGGCGGACGCGAACATCCAATTGGCACGCGCCACCAATTGGTCCGCGGCGGTTTGGGGCGATCAAGGCTCCGGTCAAAGGCTTTGGAGCCTTTCCGGTGAGGACGATGTCGGGATTCTGTCGCTTAAATCGCTCGTCATTGCGTGATGGCGGCGTCAAAACTTCCCTCGCGGCTGAACCCCACATTATTTGACAAGCTCGTTGCTGATAACGACTTCCTTGGCGGACGCGGCGAAGAAGTCGATAAGGTTGAGGAAAGCCGCGCCGCAATGCGCTATTATTCGGTGCCGCGCCTCGAGCGCTTTAACGAAGCGGCTTTGCGGGCGACCGTTCGCCGCGAACTTGCTTGGTTGCTTAACACGACGCATCTGGGCTCGGCGATTGATCTTGCCGACTATCCGCATGTCCAAACATCAGTGCTGAACTACGGCGTCCCGGACATGACTGGCAAGGCGCTGCACCGCCGCCTGATCATGCAGCGTGCGAAAGAAATACGTGCGGCGATCCGCGCGTTTGAACCGCGTATGGAAGAAAAGTCGCTGATCGTCGAACCCGTTGAAGCAACCGAACGCGCGAACAGCGTCACATTTTTGATCCATGGTGACATCACGTCCGCTGTCCAAGCATTGCCAGTCAAATTTCGAACCGATGTGGAAACCGACACCGGTGCCGCTGTGGTTCGGGATTAGGGGAGGCGCGCGATGGACCCCCGTTTGTTACGTGCCTATAACGAAGAACTGGCCTATCTCCGTGAATCTGCGCGTGAGTTTGGTGAGGAGCATGAGGCGGTTGCCGGGCGACTCGGCCTCAAAACACCGACCGATCCCGACCCCTATGTCGAGCGCTTGCTCGAAGGCGTCGCGTTCCTCGGTGCGCGTGTTCAGCTCAAGCTCAAAGATCAATATCCCGAGTTTACCCAACATCTGCTGACGGCGGTTCAGCCGCATTATTTGGCCCCGATGCCGTCAATCTGTGTCGCGGGATTTGAACCCAAAGAAGGCGATCCAGCGCTGATCGAAGGCTATGTCGTGCCGAAGGGGACCGAGCTTTCGGCAACGGCAACCGACCATGACAATGTTCCGGTTCAGTTCCGCACCGGGCACGACGTCACGTTATGGCCCCTCAAGATTACCGAAGTCGAATATTTATCGAGCCGCGCCGCCGTAGCCGCTTTTTCAGCCGCAACGGACGTGCGTGCCGAAGCGGGATTACGGATCCGGTTTGAAGCGACCAGCGGCATTGCGCTCGACAAGATCAAGCCGTCTGAATTGCCAATCTATTTCGATGGATCGGAAGCGGTGCCGGGCGAGCTTTATCGACAGGTCGTCGGCGAAACGATTGCCGTCGTCGCGCGCGATCCGGCGTCGGCGGGGACAAAGGGCTCGTGGGTCACACTGCCTCTGCCGAAACAGGTTGGCTTTGCCGATGACGAAGCGTTGCTGCCAGTCGAGCAACGATCGTTCCGCGGTTATCGTCTGCTATCGGAATTTTTCGCCTGTCCGGAGCGTTTTCTGTTTGCAAAGCTAATGGACTTGGGCCGCGCGTTCGAGAACGCATCAAGCAGTTGTGACGTCGTCCTGCTGTTTTCGCGTAATGCTTCCATACTCGCGGGCGCGTTAAGCCCCGCGAATTTCCGGCTGCACGCCGTTCCGGCAATCAATCTATTCGAAAAACAGCTTGGTCGCGTGCAAATCAGCGCAGGCACGCACGAATATCATGTCGTGCCGGATCGGACTCGCCCGCTCGACTTCGAAATATTCCGGATTCAGGACGTCAAAGCGCAAGTCAAGGACGTCGTCGAAACCCGTCCCGTCGCGCCGCTCTATGCGATGGGATCGCTGCTTTATGATTGGCGCGACGCGATTTTCTATGTTTCACGCCTGACATCGCGGCGGCTCTCGACAAAGGAGCAACGGCTTCGGCGACGCACCGATTATGTCGGCACCGAAACATGGATCAGCCTGACTGCGCCCGGCAATCCCGAACGGCTGGACGATATCAAGGAACTGGCGATTACGGCGTTGGTGACCAATAGGGAATTGCCGGAGCTTTTGACATTCCGCGGCAGTGATCATTTCGCCAAACCGAGCGGCCCCGTCCGTACCGTCAGCATATTGCGCTCCCCCAGCCGTCCGCGTCCGCCGCTGGGCCTGAACGATGCAGCGTGGCGCGTGATTGCGCATTTGACGCCGAATTACGCAACCTTGGCGCCCGAGGATCATGATGATCCCGCGCTGCTTCGTGACCATCTGGCACTTTATGGTCGCCAGGACGACGCTGCAATGCGCAAGCAGATTGATGGCATACTGGCCATTTCGTCGGAACCAATTGTGCGACGTGTGCCCGGCTTTGATCGACTTGCGGTCGCGCGCGGGAGCCGCATTCGCATCCGGCTCGATGATTCATCGTTCGATAATGGCCGCATTTTTCTGTTCTCGGCGGTCATTGAGCGGTTTCTGGCCGAGTTCGCGTCGGTGAACAGCTTTACCGAATGCATTTTCGAAACACCGTTGGAAGGGATTTTGGCACGATGGCCGGCGCGGATCGGGCGCAAGCACAACATTTAGCGTTTCTGGCTGACGTCGCCGCCGATCCGGGTCGTTATGGCCTGTATCCGGTGGCGCGCGGGGCCGAAGCGCGTGCGCCCGGACTACCACGGATTGGCGAGGCGAAGCGCCCCGCGCTGAACATTGTTGATCTGGCTCAGGACCAGCACATGGGTTTTGCCGGAACAACGCTGAACAGCGTCGTGACCCGCGGTGGGCGGACACGTGTTGGTGGTTTCTGGCTGGGCCTTACCGGGCCAATGGGGCCACTGCCCACGCATCTCAGCGAATTTGCATTTTATGAACGGCGCTATGCCGCCAAACGACCCTTTGGCGATTGGCTCGACATGCTCGCGGGGCGCATGCTCCAGTTTTTTTACCGGGCATGGGCGGATTCCCAACCCGCAGCGCTTGCTGATCGGCCCAGCGACGATGCGTTTGCCTATTTCGTATCGGCCTTATCGGGCGCAGCTGAGGGTGTCCGCCCAGACGCCGCTTTTCCCGCCAATGCACGCGCCCATTACGCTGGGCTATTCGGCGGGTCACGCAGCGCCGTCGCGATCGAAGATGCGCTCAGCCACTTGCTTGGACAGGATGCGCACGTGCTCGAATTTCAGGCGCGGTGGCGCACACTCGAGCCCGAAGACGTCAGCCGTCTTGGTGGAGGTTTTGCAACGCTGGGCAAAGACGTTGTCCTCGGGCGTCGCGTGCGCAGCGCATCCGATGCGTTTCGCGTCGTGATCCGCGCCACAAACTTTCGCGATTACCAATCCTTGCTACCGACTGGTCCGCGCTTTGCTATTGCAGCCGAAGCGCTTGATGCGTTTCGGCCAAGCCATATCGAATGGGACATTGGTCTCGAGATCGATGACAGTCACGCGCCGCCATGCCGCCTCGATGGTCGCATGCAGCTGGGCTGGACCAGTTGGGTGAAGCGCGCCGCCAAGGACAAACGGGCAAGCCGCAGCATCATTCGCGCCGACTCGCATCTTCGCAAGCAACGCAAAGCCACCCGGGGGTTACATTCATGACCGAAATCAGCCGCTCTGCTCTATTCGGGCGCCTCAATCCGACCTCGCTCAAAGCAGTCGAGACCGCAACCGGCTTTTGCAAGATGCGCGGGAATCCCTATGTTGAGCTGGTCCATTGGATCCATATCTTGCTGCAGGATGCGCGCAATGATCTGGCAGCGATCCGTTCGGCGTTCGGAATTGATGATACGAAGTTGATGCGTGACGTGGTTGCAGCGCTCGACGCTTTGCCGCGCGGCGCGACAGCGATTTCCGATTTCTCGCCACAGATTGAGGAAGCGATTGAAAAGGGCTGGCTCTATGCCTCGCTCCAATTCTCGGCTTCGCGCGTGCGCACCGGGCATCTGCTGTTCGGCATGCTCAAGACGCCGACGCTGAAAAATGCATTGGGCAACATCAGCGCAGAATGGCGCAAGGTTCAGGTCGACAAGCTCGGCGACGAATTCGAAACGATCTGCACATCGTCAACCGAACAAACGCAAGTTGACGCGGGTCCTGCGGCAGCCGCAACAGATAGCGGCGGTGCGCCTGTCTGCGAAGGCGAAGCACTGGCGAAATTCTCGGTCGACCTGACCGAACAAGCGCGCAGCGGCAAAATCGACCGGATCGTCGGGCGCGACGCCGAAATCCGCCAGGTCATCGACATCCTGCTGCGGCGACGACAGAATAATCCGATCCTCGTCGGCGAGGCGGGTGTCGGCAAAACCGCTGTTGTCGAAGGGTTTGCCAAACGCATTGTCGACGGCGATGTGCCGCCATCCTTGCAGGGCGTGACGCTACGCGCGCTCGACATCGGGCTGATGCAGGCCGGCGCCAGCGTCAAAGGCGAATTCGAAAAGCGTCTTCGCCAAGTCATTGATGAGGTCGAAAGCTCGCCCAAGCCCGTCATCCTGTTCATCGACGAAGCACACACGTTAATTGGTGCGGGGGGACAGGCAGGCACCGGAGACGCCGCCAATTTGCTCAAGCCCGCGCTCGCTCGCGGTCGGCTGCGCACGGTCGCGGCGACAACATGGGCCGAATATCGCCAATATTTCGAGAAGGACCCTGCCCTCACCCGCCGGTTTCAGACTGTCAATGTCGGCGAGCCCGAGACTGATAAAGCCATTGCGATGATCCGCTCGGTCGCGCCGATGATGGAATCGCATCATAATATTGTTGTGCTCGACGAAGCTGTCGAGGCGGCCGTCAAACTTTCACAACGTTATGTCCCGGCGCGGCAATTGCCCGATAAAGCCGTCAGTCTGCTCGATACCGCTTGCGCGCGTGTTGCCGTGTCCCAACATGCGACGCCAGCGCAAGTCGAGGACCGCACGCGCAAGCTCGAATTGCTTGAGGTCGAACGCGAAATTGCGGCACGCGAAGCCAGTGGGCAGTATAGCAACGGCGACCGCCTGCCCAAGCTCGACGAAGCGATTGCCGAAGCAAAAGCTGATCTCGAAACCATTACCGTGAAATGGGATGCCGAAAAAGTAGCTTTGCAGGGTGTGATTGACGCTCGCACGGCGCTGACCGAAGCGAGGACCGCTGCTGACGGTGGAACCGCCGAAAACGAAGACACGCTGAAAGCCGCACTGCAATCCGCAATTGATGCGATGGCCGAAGCGCATGGCGATTCACCGATGGTGTTCGGCGTCGTCGATCAGGATGCAGTCGCGACCGTCATTGGCGACTGGACCGGCATTCCGATGGGTCGGATGGTGAAGAATGAAATCGAAAGCGTCCTGACCATCGCTGACCAATTGAAACAGCGCGTCATCGGACAGGATCATGCGATGGACGCGATCGCCAAACGCATCCAGACCAGCCGCGCCAAGCTCGACAATCCCAACAAGCCGGTTGGCGTCTTCATGCTCTGCGGCCCCTCCGGCGTCGGCAAGACCGAGACGGCCATGGTGCTGTCCGAGCTGCTCTTTTCCGGCGACGACAGCTGCATCGTCATTAACATGAGCGAGTTTCAGGAAGCCCATACTGTCTCCACATTGAAAGGCGCACCGGCGGGCTATGTCGGCTATGGACAGGGCGGTGTCCTGACCGAGGCAGTGCGGCGGCGGCCCTATTCGGTTGTGCTGCTCGATGAAGTCGAAAAGGCGCACCCCGACGTTCACGAGATGTTTTTTCAGGTGTTCGACAAGGGGTATATGGACGATAGCGAAGGGCGCTATATCGACTTCAAGAACACGCTTATCCTACTCACCTCGAACGTCGGCACCGACCTGATCACGACGCTGAGCGAGGACGAGGAGATGAAGCCCGACGCGGACTCGCTCGCGCAGACGCTGCGGCCGGAATTGCTCAAGGTATTCCCGCCTGCGTTGCTCGGGCGGTTGCTTGTGCTGCCCTATTATCCGCTGTCGCCCGACATGCTGAAAGCGATCGTCCGCATCCAGATGCACCGCATCGTCAAGCGCGTCTCCGAAAACCACGGGATCAAATTCAGCTATAGCGACGACGTCGTCGACCTGATCGTCTCGCGCTGCAACGAAGTCGCCAGCGGCGGCCGCATGATCGACGCGATCCTGACCAACACGATGCTGCCGGAATTGTCGATTGAATTGCTCAACCGGCAAATGGGCGGCGAAGAAGTGAAGGAAATCGCTGTGACGGTCGAGGGCGATGGGTTTGGGTATCGGTTTGGGTGAATATTTCCGAAACTCCTGTTTAAGCCTCGTGTTGTCGCATTTCTGATTTTTTGACCGTGACGAGAAGGAATTCCAACATGCCAATGGAAAGAGCTCCAATTCATCCGCTACCTCGAAACTACCAGCCAGCACAATCCACGCCTTACCGAGTAAAAAATGGCGATCGTTGGGAAACAGTGGCGAGCCAATTTGGCGTGCCCGTCAATAAATTGATTATTTTCAACTTTGGAACCAATAAAACAGATGAGGTCAACTGGTATCTAAAACGAAATGTCGGGTGTAACATAACTATTGACGGCGTAAATTGGGCATTCAGCTCCAGTGCGGATCCAGGAACAATTTATATTCCGATTAAAGAAATAAATTTTGATGAAGGTGATACAATTACTGTTAAAATTCCCAACGGGAAAAAATTCAACTTACTAAATGTTAACAATATGACTTCGTGGATTGAAAAGCGTCAATCTCGAGATGGCGGAGAAAATTCATATGATATAAATGTTACAAAAGGCGTCGATGAGTTTCATGAAAAGTTATCTGAAGCATTACAGCTGCGTTTTACATTTAAAAAGGCTGTTTTTACAACTCATGGAAATGAAGGTATTATTGCGTTTAATGATGAAATCATAAACGCAGACATATTATATGCACGATATCATAATCGTGGCTTTGATCGTCTATTCCCTGGTCGCACGCGCATATTATTTAATGGATGTAATGTTGCCGGAGGAGATGCAGGTTGGCGTTTTCTTTTGGCAGCCGCACGTTCATTCTTGCGTGTTGGCGGCGGTGAGATCTTTGCTTGGACATCCACCGGCTATGGCACTTTTGGCGCAGGCCATGTCCGACACTATAGTGGAAACGTACGCTCTGTTTTTGTATCGGCTGGAGGTGACTCTTTTCGATTCTACGAAAACTGGAAATTGATCGAAAAGGACGGATATCCTGACGTTCCGGACGCTTTGAAAGGTATACTTCACAACTGACTTACAATTCACAGGCATCGAAGGCTGCGATCACGACTTTGTTGATCAAACCGCTCAACCAGCAAATAGGTGGGGAAGAAATGAAAGAAATCGCCGTGAGTATACAGGGGTTTGGGTATCGGCTTGGGTGAGTTTTTTGATTCTTTTTTAGGAGCGAAATGACGTGGGCAATCCGTTTAAACTGAATATTCCGGGTCAGATAGATCGAGGAACAATGGACACCTGCTCCATTGCTGGCATCAACCTAATGTCAACAGAACGTACCAAATTCAGTCGTCTCGCGCAGTCGCTACAAAACAACATCGACGTGATGAAAAATCTCAATTCCAATGAGAAATTTTACTCAACAGCAATTTTTGGTGCGACGATCGTTAAGGCTACATGCGATGCATTTATCGATATGGCTGGAACATTAGCTGGCGCAGTGGGTCTGAAGCCTGTCGAGAAGGCCGCGGCTTGGTTAGGCGCTGGTGGTAAAGCTGCTGATTTTGCAATCGGCAAGTCCTACGGACAAAAAACAGATGGCGTCGGCGTATTCACTTCGACCGCTAGCGCGTTGCTCGGCACGGACCGTCTGAAAGGAAAGATGACAGAGACCGGAAAAGGTTTGGCCGAGCTTCAACTCGTTAAGATCGATATCATTAAAGAGGCGGTTGCTGGAGATGCCACCAGTGTTAAGAAAGAGGTTTTCCTGTCCTATATTCCAAAAATAGCAAACATGACACTCGCAGCACTCAATCGAGAGGTTGCAGGGAATCTAGTATCAGCAGGGACATCATTAGCAAAAGCTGGATCAAGCTATTCGAACGCGCTCGAAAAAGCCTTTGATGAGAAACTAGAGACTAATGAGTCCACACGTGAACGGGAAATTTTTATTTCAACAATGAGCAGTCAATTAGTTATTGTTATCGGCCAGATTAAAATTATCGACAAAATCCTAAATGATTGTCGCCTTGGAAAAGGGTTGTCTTTAGGGTAATGGAAAGTAGGGAAATCGATTTGCGTCGATCATTTCTGACCTTGTTTTGGCCGACATTAATATTGCTTGTCATGTTCACGCCAGCGATTGTTTTCGCGGGAAGTCCCACCACAACAAAGAAGGAATATAGTCAATTCACCGCCCGCCGCGACCAATGCGACCATTTCCGTGGCGAGGAACCCTATGACGCCGCCCGCGCCCGCGAAATTGCGGCGAAGGTGAAGCAATATTGCACCGGCACGGACCGCGAATTGCGGCGGCTTCGCAAAAGATATGCGCATGATCCGCATGTTTTGGAACGGCTCAGACGGTTTGAAAACTCAGTTGAATAGGCGTTAAGCAGAAAGGGGGTGCGAGCATGGCTGTAAGGATATGGGCACCGTCCGACACGCTCAAAGGTTATGTCACCACATACGAGTCAATTGCGGGGAAAAGTCGTAGCGAGATCGAAAATCGACTCGGCTTCAGCAGCGGGAGTCTGCAATCGGGGTATGCGATCTATGCGTTGGCGGAACCGGTCGCCAAAGGCGACTTCGGATGGCGGGACACAACGGCCTATTCGGCGGGCATGGCGGTCGATCCAGACACCGAACAAAATGGTGTTGTGTATCAGGTTCCGCGCCTCGACACGGTTCGCTACAACGACGCCGTTCGCCGCGGTTACGGACAATCGACAACGCCCGGCGAACTCGACAAGATTTCGCGTGACAATGATGGCGCGATGGCGCGGCTGCTCAACGACGCACTTCGCCGCCTGAACTTTCGGACGGGCAATCAACGCATCGTCAAAATCAGCGCGGCGGCCAGGCCCAGCGGCTATCCCGACTCCCCCTATCGCGACATTCCGCAATGGGAGTTGTTAAAGCCCAAGCGCTTCAACCTACTCGAAGTCGTGTCCGATGAAGCAACCGCGGCAAACCTTTCCGGCAAAGCATGGTGGCACGCGAACCAAGCCAATTACCCGAACAGCAGTGCCGTCGCCGATCTCGCCCCCGGTTTTCGTGAAAAGGTCGAAACATTCATTGCGGCACTGCGTCTCGCGGGAGCAATCGTCACACCGAACGCGACGCGCCGCAACCAGACGCGCGCCTACCTAATGCATTATTCGTTCAAACTCGCGAAGAGCAAGATCAAGGCGGCCGACATTCCTGTGGTCGAAGGATGCGACATCATCTGGGATCACGGCGACGAAACAAAATCGCGCGCCGCCGCGCAGGAAATGGTGGCCTTGTTCGGGATCGTCTTTCAACCCTCACTCACGTCGCTGCACATTTCGGGCTTGGCGATCGACATGAATATCAGCTGGTCGGGCACGATGAAAATCGTCGATGGAAAGGGCGTAACGCGCGAAATCGGTGCACCTGCCAATGGAGCCGCCAATGGCACATTGCACAAAGTCGGAGCGACCTATGGCGTCCTTAAACTATTGTCCGATGCGCCGCATTGGTCGAGCACCGGCCATTAAACGCCTTATGAATTCGGGACACTGATTGTTACGGTGAGCCTTACATATCCGTAACAATTGGTTTATGCGTCTTCTAGGATCGTCGACGTCGGTGATTGGGGTTTATGGGGGTCAGTATGTCGCGGGGGATGAACGATGGCTTTTGGTGCCGCGCACGCGCGTGTCACCGACCGGCTATCACGCGGTTTGTGCTCACGCTTGTAGCCGTTTTTTGCGTTTCGTGGGGCACGCCTGCCGATGCTAAAAAAATGGCGCTGATCATCGGTAATTCGATCTATTCGAACACAAGCGCGCTGACCAACCCGGCGAATGACGCACAGATCATCGCAAACGCCGCGCGCGCCGCCGGGTTCGAAGTGACGATGGCGTCGGACCTGACCATGGCCAATTTCCAGCGAACGCTGCGCGATTTTCGGGTTGCTGCCGAAGGCGCTGATGTGGCGATGATCTATTACGCTGGGCACGGGATTGAGGGGCAGGGCAAGAATTGGCTCATTCCCGTCGATTCGAAACTCGAAACGCAGTTCGACCTCCCTTATGAAGCGATCAACATGGATCGGCTGCTAGAGGCATTGGCCGGCGCGCGAGTTCGCATGATTGTCCTTGACGCTTGCCGCAACAATCCGTTTGGTAACGCGTGGAAATCCGGAATCCGAGCGGTTCCGATGGGCTTGAACGGCGCAGAATATGACGATGTTCTTGTCATATTTGCCGCCGCCCCTGGACAAACCGCCACTGACGGCATCGGCGTAAACTCGCCCTTTGCCGTGTCGGTGGCAAAGCGCTTGCCCGAGCCGGGATTGCCCATTCAAATGTTGGGTGGGGCGGTACGCGACGACGTGCTTGCCGCGACGGGCGGTAACCAGCGCCCCTTCGTTAGCGCCAGCATCACTGGCACACCGATTTACCTCGTTCCCGCGCCAAGACCTGTTCCCGTTCAGGTAGCTGTTGCGCCACCAGCAACGGTATCTTCGGGGTCTGGTGGCGACCGGTCAATGCTTGACGCGCTCATGTGGCAGGGCGCGGCATCATCGAATACGCTGGCAGGATATCAAGCCTATCTCCGCGAGTTTCCGGCCGGGATATTCTCCAACGTGGCGCGTGAAAGCATTGCAAAGCTACAGGTCGGGACATCGCCAATCACAAGTACTGCGCCACAGATAACCCGCGCGCCGGAAACTGCAACGCCCTCGCCGGCAATGGTGTCGCCACCAGTAACGACAACAAGCGTTGGCACGGGAAACGTAAGCCCGGTCGTGCAGCAAACCGCATCGGCACCTTATGTTCAGACTGCGATTAACAATCTACCTGCACCGGGCAGCCAATCCGGGCTTCCCGTATTGCCATCGACTCCTCGATTCTCGGCGGTCGGCTACCCAACATGCCGTGAAAATTTCCAATCTTTGATTGGCACGATTGAAAAAGTTGATGCAATCAACAGCTGCACTGTGACGCTCGACAAATATTATAATGGCGTTCTCATCCCCTTCCGCCAAGCCATGATTGACCATCAAAAGCGGATTACAGCGATGTATACCGAACAGGTTGGTGGCCAGATGAAGTTTCTGGCCGAAAGCAAAAGCCAATTTTATCAGGCCATGATGAAAGAGTTCGCGGAGTCCAATCCCGAAGGCGTCCATTTCGGCGATCACCGCGCATCGGAAGCGCGATACAAGGAAGACCGCGCCTATTTACAGGATCGCTATTGCTTCAATACCGGGTGCAAGGGCTATCCAGTGCCTGCCTATGTTCAACCAGCATCACCGGTTGCCCCGCCCAAGAGGTGAGTTTTGCCGCCTAGGCGAGTGCTGGAGCGGGTGAAGGGAATCGAACCCTCGTCGTAAGCATGGGAAGCTTCTGCTCTGCCATTGAGCTACACCCGCGTGCCGTTGCGCTTGCCATGCGCGGGCGGAGCGGTCAACGGCCCTGAAACGCGGGCTTGCGCTTTTGCAGGAAGGACATGGCCCCTTCGATGGCATCCGCGCTGGCCCCGGCGATGCGTTGCCCCTCGGCTTCGCGGAGGAGGGCGCTGGCATAGTCCGCCTCAAATGCAGCCGCGATGTTCTGGCGCATCACGCCCAATGCCAAGGACGGGCCGTTGGCAAGGCGCGTTGCCAGCGCGCGGGCTTCGTCCATCAACGCGGCATCCTCGACGCATTTGTGAATCAGGCCCCAACTTTCAGCCTTTTCACCGCCGATCTTTTCACCGAGTAGCATCATTTCGGTGGCGCGCGCCTTACCGATCAAGCGTGGGAGCATCCAGCTCGCGCCACCATCGGGAACGAGTCCGATATTGACAAACGCTTGTAGGAAGTAAGCTGACTTGCCCGCCACCGCGAAATCGCCCGCGAGTGCTATCGAGCAGCCAATGCCCGCCGCCGGACCATTCACCGCGGTCACCACCGGCACGGGCAGCCGCGCGAGCTTCATCATCAGCGGATTATAATGCTGCGTCAGCGCAGCATAGGGTGCGCTGCCCCCCGCAATCGAAGTCTCGCCGCGCGATTGGAGGTCTGCGCCCGAACAAAACGCCCGCCCTGCCCCGGTGATCAGCACGGCGCGCGCGCCATCAAGCTGGTCAAGCGCCGCGTTCAGCTCATCCGCCATGTCGAGCGAGGCAGCATTCAGCCGATCGGGCCGGTTGAGCGTAATAGTGAGGACATCGCCGTCGCGCGCCGTCAGGATTGTTTCGTAAGTCATGCGCACGTGCTAGCGCTTTACGTTAACGTAAGTCTAGTGCGCTTCTTGCGGGCTTTCCATAATCTCGGTCAGCATCCCGCCCATATCCTTGGGGTGGACAAAGAAAATCAGCGCCCCGTGTGCCCCGATGCGCGGTTCGCCGAGGACTTTCTTGCCCATCTCGATAAATTCACCGCGGGCGACGTGAATGTCGGGCACTTCGAAACAGACATGATGCTGCCCACCGAGCGGGTTCTTGGCGAGGAACCCGTGGATCGGCGACTCTGCGCCAAGCGGTTCGATCAACTCGATCTGCGGGCCGTTCGGCGTATCGACAAAGCACACGCGGACGCCTTGGGTTGGCATGTCGAATGGCTCATGGATCTTCGTTGCGCCCATCACGTCGCGCCAATGCGCGATGCTGTCGGTGATCGAGGGTGTGGCGACCCCGATATGGTTGAGGCGGCCGAGGGTCATTGAACAGGGCAGGCGATATGCTGTTCAACCGCGCGGCGTACGAGTTCGCTCAAAGATATTCCTTCTGCAGCCGCACGAGCTTTCAGCCACATCTTATCTTCCACCGGAACCATGAAGCTCTTGCGTTCAGTATAGACTCTCATTGCACGCTTCCTTTCTAAACTCCTCCCCGGAACGGGGAGGTGGCGCGCCCATTCTTCATGGGCGTGACAGAGGGGCCGCTCGACGCGCACCTCAATATCTCAACCTTTACACCCAGCCTCACCCGACCCCTCCGTCAGCCCAAGCGGGCTGCCACCTCCCCGTTCCGGGGAGGA
>JANMPU010000100.1:0-1901 GCA_031369985.1 Sphingomonas sp.
GCGCGGGCGCATGGATCGGAACCGGCAGTTTGAAAGACCAAAAGTATCGTAACGAGCGTGTTCAATGTAGGACTGTGTTATCTTCGTTGCTCCGGAACCCCTAGCCGGGGTTAGGTTTTTCCGTCGGATGACGCCACGGTCGGCTCAAAAGTTCTGTTCGAGCAAAGCACTGGAAATTCATCCCCGCACCGCCGCATCAATTGCCGCGACGTCGATCTTCTTCATCGGCATCATCGCAGCGAACGCGCGCTCGGCCACGATGCCCCCCGCGGCCATCGCATCGGTCAGGACGCGCGGGGTGATTTGCCAGCTGATACCCCATTTATCCTTGCACCATCCGCACTGGCTTTCCGCGCCGCCGGTCCCGACAATCGCATCCCAATAACGGTCGGTCTCTGCCTGATCGTCCGTCGCAATCTGGAAGCTGAAGGCCTCGCTGTGCCTATACATTGGCCCGCCATTCAGGCCGATGCACGGGATGCCGCAAACGGTGAACAAGACGGTCAGCGCATCGCCCGCCTTGCCCATCGGATAGTCCGACGGCGCGTGATGGACGGCGGTGACGGCACTGTCGGGAAACGTCGCTGCATAAAAGGCTGCTGCTTCTTCGGCGGCACCGTCAAACCACAGGCATAACGTAGCTTGCGTCACCTCATTTGCCCCCCAATTCAAGCACTGGGGCGAACCCGCCGTAAATCATCCGCGCGCCGTCGAATGGCATCGGATTCTTTGTGGAGTCCATGCGCGGATCCTTGAAATCTGCCGACATCATCTTTTCATAAGCCACGTCACGCGTTGCCTTGTCGGGCCAAGCAATCCACGAAAAGACAATGCTTTCGTCGGCCGTTGCCAGCACCGCGCGGCGGAAATCGGTGACTTTGCCGTCCTTCACATCGTCCTGCCACGCCTCGACGATGTGCGTCGCGCCCATTTCGATGAAAATGGGATCGGCCGTCGCTGCGTGATCAATGAATTTCTGCTTGTTCGCGGTCGGCACCGCAATCACGAAACCGTCGATGTAAGTCACCATGCATCTCCTTTAACAGGGCAGCCTATCGACCAGCGATACCCGAAGGGGTCGGTCACCTGGCCATAACGATCCCCCCAAAACATATTTTCGACCGGCATGCTTGGCGTCGCGCCCGCTGCTACCGCGCAGTCGAACCACGCGTCGGCATCATCGACCTGCAAGTGCAATGTCAGGCCGCTGCCACCCGCAACATCGGCATTGGCGGGGTCGACATATTCGGGGAATTCATCGTGCAGCATCAACGACGCGCCGTTGATATGGAGGTGCGCATGCATCAGGCGCTTGCCATCCTCGGCCAGCATGCGCCGCTGCTCGCTCGCGCCGAAAGCCTTTGTATAAAAATCAATTGCTTCGGCGGCGCGATTGTCGCTGATCTGGATGTGAGGGGTGAGGCCACTGGTCGGACCTTGGGCTTCATGCTCTGCTGGTGTCGCCATGGTATTGCTCCCGTGCGAATCGTTGCGTGGATATGATGCCGCATTTCGACAATTTTTCCCATGACGAAGCGTTGCGATGTGCCACTCGACGTTATAGGCGAAGCCAGAACGCAGGATTATGTGATGACGACCATTCCCAATACCCAGCCCGACAGCCGCACCGCGACCGTGATGGACGCACCCGACAAAAAAGTCAGCGTGCGCGAACTATTCGGCATCGATACCGACATGATGGTCCCCGCGTTCAGCGAAGCCGACGAGCGTGTGCCCGATTTTGACCACAGCTATGTCTTCGACGGCGATACCACGCTCGCGATCTGCGCCGGCTTTGCGCACAACCGCCGCGTGATGGTTCAGGGCTATCACGGCACCGGCAAATCGACGCACATCGAACAGGTTGCGGCGCGCCTCAACTGGCCGTGCATCCGCATCAA
>JANMPU010000029.1:0-11888 GCA_031369985.1 Sphingomonas sp.
CTGGAACAGGTTCGACGGCAAACGCTTGGGCCGCATCATCTTGCCATCGCGGTTGATGATGACATCGCCGTTGCGCGCGGTCGTCGGGTCGATCTCCTCGCAGTCGAGGAAACTGTTATACTGATCGCCCAAGTCGCCGGGTTCGTTCGAGACGGCAATCTGTTTGGTCAGGCCCGCGCCGAGTGAGTCCGTGCGCGTCACGATGATCCCGTCCTCAACACCGAGTTCGAGGAAGGCATAGCGACAGGCGCGGATTTTCGCGAGGAAGTCTTCGTGAGGGACGGTGACTTTGCCATCTTGGTGCCCGCACTGCTTTTCGTCGCTAACCTGGTTCTCGATCTGAAGCGCGCAGGCACCGGCTTCGATCATCTTCTTGGCGAGCAGATAAGTGGCTTCGGCGTTACCGAACCCGGCGTCAATATCGGCGATGATCGGCACGACATGGGTCTGGAAATTGTCGATCTTGCCTTGAACCGTGGCGCGCTCGGCATCAGACTTGGCCGCGTCGAGATCGCGGAAGAGCAAGTTGAGCTCTCGCGAGTCAGCTTGGCGAAGGAACGTGTAGAGTTCCTCGATCAGCGCGGGAACGCTGGTCTTTTCGTGCATCGACTGGTCGGGCAGAGGGCCGAATTCGCTGCGCAAGGCCGCGACCATCCAGCCGGAGAGATAGAGATATTTGCGGCTGGTGGTGCCGAAATGCTTTTTGATCGAAATCATCTTTTGCTGCGCGATGAAGCCGTGCCAGCAACCGAGCGACTGAGTGTATTGCGAGGCATCGGCGTCATAGGCGGCCATGTCTTCGCGCATGATCTTGGCGGTGTAGCGCGCGATGTCGAGGCCGGTCTGAAACTGGTTCTGGAGGCGCATCCGGGCGACCGCTTCGGCGTTGATCCCGTCCCAAGTGCCGCGCTTCGACTGGATCAGAGCGGCTGTGTTGGTGATGTGTTGTGCGTAGGTCATGGGGAGGACTTTCGAATCATTACAAGTTCGACAGTGAAGTTCACACAGTTCACACTAGTTCCCTACAGGAAACTGTCATTTTTGTTGTGATTGGGTCTGGATTATACGGTCAGGTTTTGTCATATTGTAAATATTATGACAAAAAAGATCTTTGCGGGCCATGCGGTGCGCCGCATCCGGCGGGCGTCAGGCCTTACCCAAGCCGTGATGGCCGAGGCGCTGGATGTCTCACCGTCCTACCTTAACCTCATCGAACGCAACCAGCGCCCGTTGACCGCACCGATCATGTTGCGGCTGGCCGAGCGTTATGATTTTGATGCGCGCACGCTGTCGGGGGCCGCACCGGGGGGTGGGGTTGAGGCCTTGCGGCGGCGGCTGAGCGATCCGGCGTTTGCCGACCTCAATCTCGACAAAGCCGCGATTGAGGAGTTGATCACTTTCGCACCCGATGCGGCAGAAGCGTTTGCGCGCGCTTTTGATGCGCGGGGCGAAGGTGGGCCGGTCGCGAACGATCCGATTGCGCCGGTGCGCCGCGAGATTGAACGGTGGCGCAACCATTTTGCCGATCTCGATGCGGCGGCGGAGACGCTGGCGGACGAGCTGCGCATTGGTTCGGGCGATCTTTACGGTGCGATTGCCGAGCGATTGCGGGCCGCGCATCAATTGTCGATCCGCATCCTGCCGGTCGATGTGATGCCGGTCGCGCTCCGCCGCCTCGACCTCCACGCGCGGCAAGTGCAATTGTCCGAATTGCTTGACCCCGCGAGCCGGACGTTTGCAGCGGCGTTTCAGCTTGGGCAGCTCGAAGCGACCAACGAAATCGACGCGCTGGTGAAGGGCGCGGCGTTTGCGGAACGCGCGTCGGAGCGGCTTTATCGCCGTCACCTGACCAGCTATTTCGCGGCCGCGATTATGATGCCCTATGGCCGGTTCCTGCGCGCCTGCGAAGCGACGGGCTATGATGTCGAGCTGTTGCAACGGCGGTTTGGCGCGGGGTTCGAGCAAGTCGCGCACCGGCTGACGACGTTGCAGCGCGTCGGCGCGCGCGGTTTGCCGTTCTTCATGATCCGCATCGACCGCGCGGGGCAATCGTCGAAGCGTTATGCAGGCGCGAGCGCATCACCGCTGGTCGAGGCCGACGGGCGCTGTCCGCTGTGGGAATTGCACAGCGCGTTTGACCGACCGGGCGGGCTGGTGCGGCAAGTGGTCGAGCTGGAGGATGGTACGCGGTGGTTTACTTTGGCTCGAACGGTCAGTCCCCAAGGGGGACGGATCGGGCAAGTCCGCGCGCAATTTTCGGTCGGGATCGGCATTGATGCGAGCGTGGCCGCGCCACTGGCCGCCGCACGCGGATTTGACCTGATCCGCGGCGAAGCGACGCCAGTCGGCCTCGGCTGCCGCGCCTGCACTCGCGCCGACTGCCCCCAACGCGCAGCGCCACCTTCATCAAGGCTTTTGGTGTTCAACGAACGCGAGCGTGGGGTCAGCCCGTTTGTGTTTGCGGGGGATTGAAGGGAAGGGGCAGGATCACAACGGAAAATGCCGCCGCTATCCGCCCCCCCTTCTTCAATAACGCTAGGCCAATGCCGCGAAACGAACCGTCACGGACTGCGCGCGACGCCGCCGCAGCGCACCGCCAACAATGCCAAAGCCCGCAAGCATCATCGCCCAGCTGGTGGGTTCAGGCACGGCGGCAACGGCATTTGTCACAGTCACTTTTGCGAAATAGACATCCAAGCCACGGGTGCCATTCGGGTTATTACCCGTCGAGTTGGACGAATCGGCCCACGACGTGACGAGATTGCCGTCGAAGAAGTCGAGCGCAATATAATCGCCACACTCGTTCGGGTCGCCGCCGATTGTCGCGGCGAGGCAGCTGGTGACACCATCGCTGATCTTGAAATTGGTTGCCCAGCTGGAGCCGCCGTCAAAGCTGAACGATCCCCACAATTCAACAGTGTTGTTGGATGCCGAGTTGCGCGCATCATACCAAACCGATGCCAGCCAGCCCGTTTTCTGATCAACGGCCAGACGTCCAAAAAATTGCGACATCGTGCTGACGTCGTCGTTAATTTTGAATTCGCTGCTGAAGGTCGCTCCATTGTCGGTTGACCGGCGGAAAACGATGTTGGTGTCGTTGGTGGTGGTGTTCGCCGCCTGCGTATAGAGCATGTAGAGGTTGCCGTTGTTCGCCCCGCCCGACGAGTCATATTTCAAATCGACTTGCGCGTCGATGGTGCGGCTGGGTTGGGCAGGAATGGGACGGAAGCCGCCCACTTGAGTTGTCACTGTGCTTTGCGTCACATAGCCGCCGGGACCAGTGCCATCCGCATCATAGCGAAGTGTCATGCTGGTGGGTCCGATGCCGCCCGCGGGGTTCATCGACGTAAAGACAGTCCGTCCGCCAGGACCGACCGCAGTCGATCCGAAATTGCCACTTCCGAGCCCTGTTTGTGTGGTGAAAGCAGAGTTGGCACCTAGACCCGTCGCCGTTCCACTTATGACGCGGTTGCCGCTCGTCGAATCGCGGAGAAAGATACTGTCGGTGCCCGCAGCGGCACCCGGCCCAACCGCAAGTTCGGGGTGATCCGATGTGCCCGCGATGTTGCCGATGACTGAGTAGCTGGCCCCACCATCAGTGCTGCGTGCAATCGCCGTATTGAAGTTGCCGGACCCAGCCAAATAGGAAAGATACATATTGCCGAAACTATCGGCCCCCATCCATGTATCGCAACAGGCGGTTGGATTGAACGAGCTGGTGTTCCACGTGGTGCCGCCGTTGCTGCTATACTTCAAAAACAGATCGGCACCCGGGCCGATGTTGTTTGCACCGATCGTGATGAGGTTCGTATTCAAGCGGTTGATCGCAATCGACGTTTCCGACTGGTTCCCCAGCAACTGGCTGACATTGACGTTTTGCCCAATCGTGATGATCGGGGCGGCTTGGGCGATTGATGCCGCAGCGACCGCAAGAATAGCGAACGAGCGTCGCGCGCTGGTGGCAAGCAGACTCGACCGAGATGCAATAGAAGCGGTCAGAAAATTACGCATGATAAATTCCCCTGTTAAAAGGCGTGACGAGTGATGACACCGAATTATTCAAATGCGCGCCGTTTTCTCTGTCCGAAAATCGGCATCCGCAATGCGACTTAGCGGAAGATGCGGCGGGCTGCGCTGGTTGGCAAGCGAAATGTTAACCAATGCAATTTGCACGGCATTTGTGTCATTCCGGGACGACTGACCGCGTCTTCAACGCCTCCACTACGCGTTTCACGTCCTGGCTCCGCCCGCGTGGGAGGATGAGCACGTCTTGGCCACTTGCCACCACAATCAGGTCGGATACGCCGACCGCGTTGATGCGGATGCCGCCGTCTGTGCGGAGGAGGCAGTCAGTCGTGTCGAGCGCGAGGACATCGCCTTTTGGTGCGGCGTCGAGCGCATAAAGCGCGTCCCATGAGCCAATGTCTGACCAACCCATGCTGACGGGGACAACGGCGACGCGGTCGGCCTTTTCCATCACGGCATAGTCGATCGAGTCGGACGGGGACGCGGCGAAAGCGTCTGGGTCGGGAAGGATACGTTGGCCGGTTCGCTTGGCGGCTTCCATCGACGCACGGGCGGCGTCGAGCATAGCAGGCGCAAATTCGGCGAGCGCGCGGAGGTAAGCATCTGCGCGAAACAGGAAAATGCCGCCATTCCAGACATAGCCGCCTTGCGTAATCATCGCTTCGGCCGTCGCGGTATCAGGTTTTTCGACAAAGCGATCGACGCGATGCGTGCCGGGAGCTTCTTCGGCACCCATCTGAATATAGCCATAGCCGGTTTCGGGTGCATCGGGGGTGATGCCAAAGGTGGCGAGCCAGCCGCGCTCCACAAGCGGAAGTGCCGCGTCGATGGCAGCCATGAAAGCGTTCGCGTCCGTGATGACATGGTCGCTCGGCATGACGAGCAGGGGATCGGCAGGGTTTGCCGCGAGCGCCGCAAGCGCAATGGCAGGCGCGGTGTTGCGGGCGAGCGGTTCGAGGATCAGCGTCGCGGGCGTGCTACCCAGTTGCTCTTCGATCAGGTCGGCATGCCGCGCATTGGCCACAATCAGCGGCGCGGCAAACCGTTCCGAATCGCCCGCGCGATCCAGTGTAAGTTGAAACATTGTCCGCTCGTCGGTCAGCGCGAGGAACTGTTTGGGCCGTTCATCGCGCGACATCGGCCACAGCCGTGTGCCAGATCCCCCCGATAAAATGACCGGAATTATGCGCGTTTTTTCATCCATGGCCGCGGCGCATAACAATAATGAACGGGATTTTCAGGATTTTTTTGTCAATTTGAGCGACAGAAGGAAAAGTGTCGGCGTTTTTGACACTTTGGGAAAAGGGATTCGTCTGCAAAAGCCATGTTTAGGCTCTTCAAACATTATGTGCCCTATGCGGTACTGCTGCTCGCGCTGTTCGATTTCGTGCTGCTGTTGCTGGCCGCTGAACTCGCCTGGGTGATCCGTGCGCGGCAGATCGATATGTTTATTGATCCGGCGATCACGCGTGTGGTGCCGCTGCTCAGTTTTGCGCTGTCGCTGCAATGCGCGATGATGGCCGTGGGGGTTTACGGGACCGATTCATTCCAGTCGCTGCGCTTTGCCTCGGCGCGGCTGCTGGTCGCGATTTGCCTCGGCGTGATTTTCCTGTCGCTGGTGTTTTTCATGATCCCGGGCGCGACGCTTTGGCGGTCGAACTCGCTGTATGCGATGGTCATTGCCTATATTCTGCTCGTCGGGATCCGGGTGTTGCTCGGCAAGACGCTAGGCAGCGAGACGTTCAAGCGGCGCATCCTTGTGCTCGGCGCGGGGAAGCGCGCGGACCGTCTGCGGCGGCTGGGCGAGGCCAAGGGCGCGAGCTTTACGGTTGTCGGCCATATTGACATGGGCGACGTGCCAAGCGTCATCCCGACTGCGGTGTCGCGTGAAGCCATTGAGAACTTGTCGGCTTATGTCACCAAGCTGAACGCCAACGAAGTCGTGTTGGCGCTGGAGGAACGGCGCAACGCGATTCCGCTCAATGATTTGCTGCGCGTGCGGACAGAGGGTGTGCATGTCAACGAGATCACGACATTTCTTGAGCGCGAGACGGGGCGCGTTGATCTGCGGTCGACCAATCCGTCATGGCTGATCTTTTCGGACGGGTTTTCAAGCGGGCGGCGGCTGTCGTCGGCTGCCAAACGATTGTTCGATATCGGGGCAAGCGGGTTGTTGCTGGTGCTGACCATTCCGTTGGTGATGATCACGGCGTTGCTCGTGAAAATGGAATCGAAAGGACCTGCCTTCTATCGTCAGACTCGCGTTGGGCTGTTCGGTCAGGAATTTGATATTTTGAAACTTCGTTCGATGCGCGTTGATGCCGAAGTGGCGGGCACCGCCGTGTGGGCGGAAAAGGATGATCCGCGCATTACGAAGGTCGGACGCGTGATCCGCAAGCTGCGCATTGATGAATTGCCGCAGGTCTGGACCGTGCTGAAAGGCGAAATGAGTTTTGTTGGCCCGCGTCCCGAACGACCGACTTTTGTCAACGAACTCGCGCAGCAAATGCCTTTTTATGCCGAGCGTCACATGGTGAAGCCGGGGATCACTGGCTGGGCGCAGATCAACTATCCTTATGGCGCGAGCATGGACGATGCGCGGCACAAGCTGGAATATGATCTTTATTATGCGAAGAATTATACGCCATTCCTCGACGTCGTGATTCTGTTGCAGACGATCCGCGTCGTCCTGTTTCCGGAAGGGGCGCGATGATCGGGCTGCTGTCCTATCTGGGCCACGCCTTCGCAGCGTTGATGTTTGGCTTGCTGGCGGTTCGCGAAGTTCGGCTCGTGCGGAACGACCGGCAGCGCGGGTGGCTGGCGCTGGCAGCAGCAGGAACCGCTTTGTGGGCGGTTGCCGCCGCAGCGTTAGATCCGACCGATTTATGGGCTGGCCATGCGGAGACGCTGCGCAATCTGGGCTGGCTGGCGTTCATGTTCATCCTGTTGCGGCGCGGCGAGGGCACGCGGCGGATGTGGTCGCTGCGCGCGGTTTATGGCGCGCTGCTGCTGGTGGCAGCGACGCAAGCGGCGCTCGCTTTGTCACCGCAGTTCATGCCGATTGACGAGGAACTGGCGGCGTTATTGATGCAGGCGATGTTCGTGTTGCGTATGATGTTTGCGATTGGCGCGCTGCTCCTCGTCCATAATCTCTACACGGCGGCGGCGGCGGGCGCGCGGAACAGCATTGGCTTGCCGATGGCGGCGCTCGCGGGTCTGTGGGCTTATGACCTTAATCTCTATACCTTGTCCTATCTTGCCGATGGCTGGATGGCTTGGCTGCTCGCGCTTCGCGGTGTTTTTGCGGCGAGTCTTGCGGGCGTGTTCATGCTCGCGGTGCAGCGTAATCAAGGAATGTCGATCCGCCTGTCGCGGACGGTCGCGTTCCGGTCGTTGTCGCTGGGGATTGTCGCCGCATATTTGCTGTTGACGATCATCTTGTCGGCGTTGCTTGATGCGATCGGCGTGTCGGGCGCGGCGATGGTGCAGATGGGGTCGCTGACGCTGGCAGCGATTGCGGCAGTCGTGGTCCTGCCCAGCGCACAATTGCGGGCGCGGGCGCGGGTGCTGTTGTCGAAGCATCTGTTTGCGCATCGTTATGATTATCGTGCCGAATGGCTGCGCTTTACCGATACGCTGGGCCGACCCGGGGATGTGCCTGCGCCCCTTGACGTCCGCGTTGTAAAGGCGATTGCCGACATCACTGAATCGCCCGCAGGCCTGTTGCTGGTGCCCGAGGATGCGGGGCTGGCGGCGCGTGCCGGGTGGAACACTGATATGGCGCACGTGCCGGCGTTCCTCCCCAGCGAGGAACTTGTCGCGCTGCTGGCGGGGGGGCGCATTCTCGAGCTTGATCCACTCCGCGCCGAAACGGGCGATCTGAGCGTGGAAGCGCATGCCGTTCCTGCGTGGATCATGGCCGATGCGCATCATTGGGCGATTGTCCCGCTGATCCATTTCGACCGGCTGGCGGGGGCGGTGCTGGTCGCGCGGCCGCCGATTGCGCGCACGCTTGATTGGGAAGATTTCGACATGCTGCGCATCGCGGGGCGTCAGGTTGCGAGCTACCTCGCTGAAGCACGGGGACAGGAAGCGCTGTCGGATGCCAAACAGTTTGATGAATTCAACCGCCGCTTTGCCTTCATCATGCATGACATCAAAAATCTGGTGAGCCAGCTGACGCTGGTCACGCGCAATGCCGAACGCCACGCCGACAAGCCCGAATTCCGAGCAGATATGATCGCGACGCTGCAATCATCGACCACGAAAATGAACGATCTGCTCGAACGCTTGTCGCAGCATAATACGGGGCGTGCCGAGGAGCCGCGCAGTGTCGTGCTGGGGCCGCTGGTCACACAATTGGCGGGCGCAAAACGCATCCAGCATCCGGTGATTGTTGCCGGCAATATGGCCCTGTGTGCGCTGGCCGATCCGGCGCGGCTCGAAGGGGCTCTGGGACATTTGTTGCAGAATGCGATTGATGCCAGCGAACCGTCGGAGCCCGTCACAATCACAGTCATGAATCAAGGTGAGGAAACTGGTATTGAAATTGCGGACAAGGGGCATGGGATGACGCTTGATTTCGTACGCGGGCAGTTGTTCCGCCCCTTTGCCTCGACCAAGGATGGTGGCTTTGGGATTGGCGCATTCGAGGCGCGGACGATTATAGTCGCGATGGGCGGGCGGCTTACCGTGGACAGCGAACCGGAGTTGGGGACGCGCTTCATGATCTGGCTACCGACGGCGACACGCTGGCATGAGGCATTGGTGGCATGATGTTCGCCGCATCCCCGAGCGAAGCCGAGGGGCATTGCCGAGCGAAGCCGAGGCCTGCGCTGAACAGGAACGTTCTCGACTTCGCTCGAACAAGCCCCTCGGCTTCGCTCGGGATAAACGGATTTTGCAATGACTGACCTCCCCAAACCAAAACTATTGATCATCGAAGATGATGAAGGTCTGCAGCGGCAGCTCCGCTGGGCTTATGATGATTATCAGGTGATCGTGGCGGGCGACCGGGCGAGTGCAATTGATGCGTTGCGCGCCGAAGAGCCTGATGTCGTCACGCTCGACCTTGGCCTGCCGCCTGAACCCGATGGCACGGCGGAGGGGTTTGCAACGCTCGACGCGATATTGGCACTCAAGCCCGATACCAAAGTGATCGTCGCTTCGGGGCATGGCGCGCGTGAGTCAGCGCTCCGGGCGATTTCGGGCGGGGCGTATGACTTTTATGCCAAGCCAGTTGATATTGACGAGCTTGGCTTGATTGTACGGCGGGCGTTTCATTTGCATGGCATCGAAGCGGAAAACCGGCGGTTGGCGAAAGCCGTGTCGGGCAATGCCGTGCTTGGTGGGATGATCACGGCGGCGCCCGAAATGCTGAAAGTCGCGCGAACGATTGAGCGGGTGGCGAATGCCGACGTGTCGGTGATGCTGCTTGGTGCGAGCGGGACGGGCAAGGAATTGCTGGCGCGCGGGCTGCATGATGCCAGCGACCGCAGCAAAGGCGCATTCGTCGCGATCAACTGCGCGGCGATCCCCGAGACGTTGCTCGAAAGCGAATTGTTTGGCCATGAAAAGGGTGCGTTCACCGGTGCGGTCAAGACGACCGAGGGCAAGATCGAGCAAGCGCATGGCGGGACGTTGTTTCTCGACGAGATCGGCGATGTGCCATTGCCGTTGCAGGTTAAGCTGTTGCGGTTTCTTCAGGAGCGCGTGATCGAACGGATTGGCGGGCGGCAAGCGATTCCGGTGGACACGCGGATCGTGTGCGCAACGCATCAGGACCTCGACGCAATGATCGCGGCGCAGAGTTTCCGTGAGGATCTTTATTACCGGCTTGCCGAAATCGTGATCAAAATCCCGACACTGGCGGAACGGCCCGGCGATGCGGGGCTGCTCGCGCGGCATTTCATGGGGCGTTATGCCGGCATGAACAAAGCGGTTACTGGCTTATCCCCCGATGCGCTGGCAGCGATTGATGCATGGCGCTGGCCGGGCAATGTCCGCGAGCTGGAAAACCGGATGAAGCGCGCGGTCATCATGGCCGATGGCAAGCTGGTGACCGCCGCCGATCTTGATCTTGATGAGGGAGGTGCAGACAGCGACGTCATCAATCTGAAAGCCGTGCGCGAGAGCGCCGACCGCCGCACGATCCACCGAGCTTTGGCGCGGGCGGACGGCAATATTTCGAACACCGCTAAACTGCTCGGGATCAGCCGCCCGACGCTTTATGATTTGCTGAAAAGCTATGACATTTCGGCTTAGTCTCGCGCTGGCGGCGTTGGCGCTGATTGGGGCCTCCGCGCCCGAGCCGAAGCTGAGTCCGTCGCAGGTAGCCGTCATCGATGGGCGAATTCTGCTCTCCAAGGGCAATGTCGACGGCGCGATCAAATCGCTCGAACGGGCGTTGACGCTGGATCCTAAGAATACCGATGCGCTGCTTTATGGCGGTAATTTGGTCCGCGACCGCTATGGGTTGTTGGCCGCGCTTCCCTGGTACGAGCGGACGCTCGCAATCATTCCCGATCACCGTGATGTCCTGTATGAAAAAGCGGCGACGCTGGGCGATGCAGGGCGGTCAGGCGAAGCGCTGGCGGTGTCGCGGCAATTATTGCGGTCGTCAAAAAACAATGCGCAAGCACTCTATATTCAGGCGGTGTTGGCAGCGCGGGCGGGCAAATGGACATTGTCGCGCGACGTGTTTTTCCGTGCGAATGACCGGCTTGATGGGATTGCGGGGACGCCGCTGCTCCGCGCGATGCAATTGTTGCAGGCGGGATCGAATGATGCCGCGATCGCGCAATTGCGCCCGCTGCTGACCAGTCTGCCGGCGAATATTAAGGCGCGACGGTTGCTTGGGCTGGGGCTGGTGCGCGCGGGCGGCTATGCCGATGCGGTTGATGTTTTGAGCCCATCGGCGGCGCGCGGGGATGGATATGCGCTCGCTTTGTCGGGCCGCGCGTTTGAGGCAATGGGTGATCGTTCGAATGCGGCCGCCATGCTTGACCGTGCGGCGCGGACGGGCGCTGGGCAGCTAGATAATGCAATGCTGGCGGGCCTCGACCGGTTTCTATCGACCAATCCGGCGAATGTTGCCGCGCAGAAAGCGGCAGCGGATCGGGCATTGTCGCGCGGGGAGTTTGAACCAGCGGCGGCGATTTATGACTCTTTGGCCGCGAGGCTCGGCAATCGTGATCCGCTGCGTTTGGTCAATGCGGGCTGGGCACAGATCGGGTTGGAACAGCCGGACACAGCGGTTGAACTGGGCAAGCGGGCTTATGCGCTTGCGCCAATGAACCCGCTCGCGACCGCCAGCTATGGCGCGTTTCTGGCACGCGCCGGGAAAGCGGCAGAAGCCGTGCCGTTGCTTGAAAAAGCTGTGGCGATGGAGCCGGGTTTCAAACGCTTTGCCGAGGAACTGGCTGCGGCGCGGGCGAAGTTGTAAATCATTGTGCGTGAAATTTGACGCTGTGCTCCGGGCTTGACCCGGAGCCTAAGAATGGCGCGCTAATGCTTGAGTCCCTTGGGCTCCGGGTCAAGCCCGGAGCACAGCTACCCCACAAACTGACTCACCAGCCACACCATCCCCACGATTAGCGGTATCCCCGCTAAATCCAGCATCAACCCTGATTTAAGCATCTTGGGTAGTGCAATATGCCCCGTTGCCCAGCCAATCGCGTTCGGGCCTGTGCCCGCTGGCAGCATGAAACCCCAACTCGCCGCAAGGGCTGCGCTTACGGCTAATAGCGCTGGGTCAGCCCCCGTCGCGGCGATCAACCCGCCGACTACAGGCATCACGCCGCTTGCGGTTGCGACGTTGGACGCAAACTCGGTGACCACCACCACAATCGCGCAAAGCGCCA
>JANMPU010000014.1:0-12426 GCA_031369985.1 Sphingomonas sp.
GCGCATCAGCTTGCCGATGTTTGCCATCGTAAAAGGCACTGGAACGGGCTTTTCGGTCGTCCCGCCACCAGCGGCGATCAGATCAAGTTCGGCTTGGCCCACGCCCTTATGTTCATGCGGATCACGATACAGCGCCCAGAAGACCAGACCATAAACGATGCCGATCCCACCAACGATGTAAAACAACTCGCGCCATCCCCAATTGGCGACAATCCAGGCGAGCAATGGCAACATGAAACCCAACCCGACATATTGTCCAACCGAGTAAACACCCGTCGCCCGCGCCCGTTCGGCCTGCGGGAACCAGCTGTTCAAAATGCGACTGTTCGATGGATAGCAGGGCGCTTCCGCCAGCCCGAGCGCCAGCCGCGCACCGACCAGACCCGCGACACTGGTCATCAATCCGTGGGCGAGTGTTGCAATCGACCAGAGGACCAATGAGCCTGCATAGGTTAACCGGACCCCCAGCTTGTCGATTACGGCTCCGCCGGGCACTTGTGCGAGCGCATAGGTCCAGCTGAATGCCGAAAAGATGAATCCCATTGTGACCGCATCAATCTGCAATTCCGCCGTCAACGCGGGCTTGGCCACCCCCATGACGCTGCGGTCCAGATAGTTGAGCATCGTCGCCAGCGTGATGAGCGCGAGAACCCCGAAACGGACGCCGCCCGACTTCATTTACTGGGAAACAATTTGTGGAAATAGTCGAACGTCGCATTCACAGCGCGCAGCGTTGCGGTGCGCGTTTCGGCGGGCGTTTTGCCGATCCAGCTATGATCAATGCCTGGCATGAAAATGGTTTCGACCGGAACGCCGACAGCTTTCATCCGGGCGGCGGCGATCCTTGATTGCTCGGCAGGAACGACCTTGTCCGCGTCGCCATGGATCAACAGGAACGGCGGATCCTTTGGATCAAGATAAGTCAGCGGACTGACAGCGGCGATCTTGTCAGCGGGGCACGCCGCGCCACTCGAACAGCCAAGCAACGCCACCGGAGCCTGCTCCGCACGCTGAACCATCGGTGCGAAATCGAACACGCCATACCACGACACAACCCCTTGCACGCATTCCGAGCCAGCGGCTTGCGGCTTTTCGTCAATACCGGGCGCGCCACATGACATTCCGGCAAGCGCGGCAAGATGCCCGCCCGCCGATCCACCCCACAGCGCGACCTTATTGGGATCGATCCCATATTTGGCGGCGTTTGCTTTCAGAAATCGGACGGCGGCGCGCACATCCTGCAACTGGGCCGGAAACTTCGCTTCACCCGACAATCGATATTCCAGCGAGGCGACGACAAAGCCTTCGCTGGCAAGGCTGGCAAGCACTTGCGGGAAATTGCTGAACGCCGCCGACTGACGCGTATGCCCACCCATCCAGCCGCCGCCGTGGATATAGATGATAAGCGGCTTTGGTCCCGACGCCGAGTGCTTGGGCGGCAGATACAAATCGACAACAGCTGGGCGATAACCAGGAACCGTCGAGAAAATGACATCAGCCAACCCGGTGACCCCGCCCGGAAAGCGCGTCACGCGGTCGGGATAAACATCACCCGGCACGGGCGCGTCAGCCACGGGGAAGCTGCGAGGAGGGGCCGCCGCAACCGAAACACTCGCCATGAACAACGGCATTGCCAAAGCAATTTGCGACCCGAAGCGCATGCATCCCTCCAAAATTTTATGAACCAGTTAGTTCATTGGTCCCAACCACGCAACCCTTAGGCGCGGATCGATGCCAAAACGGTTTCGATAATTTGTTCGCGACGCGCGGCCTTCGCACTTTTGTTGCGCAGATCGAGACCAAAATTCGCGATCAGCGTGTAACGGTTTGACACGCAATAAAATGACATCGCACTCATCGTCAGGTGCAGCGCGAGCGGATCGACGCCTGCGCAGAACACGCTCTCTGCAACACCGCGATCAAGGATCGTCTGGATGGTTTCGACGACCCGGCGGTTGCGCTCCTTCAACCCGTCAATCGCAGCGACGTTGGCGCCGTGCAGGATGTTCTCGTTCATCACCAGCCGGACAAACTCAGGATGCTGGTCATGATAATCAAACGTGTGGCCAACCAGCGCCCGCATCGCTTCCAACGCGCCCATGGCATCGAAGTTCTGCGCGGCCTCGCGGTCACGGATCCCGCCATAGGCCCGTTCGAGGACGGCGCGGTACAGCCCGTCTTTTCCGCCGAAATAATAATAGATCATCCGTTTGGATGAATCGGTCTTTTCGGCGATCTCGTCGATCCGTGCGCCCGCCAGCCCCTTGTCGGCAAATTCCTGCGTCGCGATGTCGAGGATGTTGAGCCGGGTTGTTTCGGCGAGGTCGTTGCGTAACTGCGCTTTGGTTTTCTTGGTTGTCATTGCGCCCCTTCATCCTTGAAGCGCGATTGCGCCGCAAGCCTGATTCCGGCGTTGGCCGCGCCATAGCCCGCATAATCGCGTCGCTCGACGACTTCGAAGAACACGCGCTTGGCCAGCGCGCGACTGTAAAACTGGAAATATTCGGACGTCCCATCGCGGTCATAGAAAATGCCAAGCGCAGCCATTCTTGTGATCAAGGCATCGTCGAGGCCAAAGCGCGCCTGAAGATCGTCATAATAATTGGGCGGCACTTCGAGCATCGGCAGGCCGCGATCCCGCGCACGTTCGGCCGCGGCAAAGATGTCGTCGCACAAAAAGGCGATGTGCTGCACACCCGCACCAAAACTGCCCGCGACAAACCGTGTCGACAATGTCTGCTGCGCGACCGAACCGTTGAGCGTGATCCGAAGAGCCTTATCGGGCGATTCAACCGCCTGACTCTGCACGAGACCCAGCGGATCAGCGATGTTGACTTGCGGCGTCTTGGTCACGTCAAATAACGCGACATAGTAAAGCAGCGCGCCCAGAAACTCCTCGAACAGCATTGATTGTGCGATATGGTCGACCGCATTCAAGCCGATACCAGCGGGCTCGCCAAGCCGATGCGGAAACTCCTGCGCCCAAACGGCATCCTCATCACCATCGGCAATGAAATGGATCAGGCTCCCGCCAATCGCCCGGACGGCGGGGATATGAAGCTCGTCGGGTTCAACCGGCGCGGCAAAGGCGGGGATTGCCAAGGCTTCGGCCCGCGCCATCGCTGCCGCGACATCAGGGACAACCAGACCCATTGCGCAAACGCTGGCACCGTGGACCACATCGAAACTGCGCGCGAACCCCTCGCTTTCCGAATTGACGACGATATTGATGCCGCCCTGCTGCCAGCGTGTGACCGCTTTGCGGCGGTGTCGCGCAACGGGCGCAAAACCAAGGCCGTCGAGCAGCGCACCAAGCGCCCGGGCCTCATCAGGATCGGCGGCAAATTCGATAAAGGAGACGCGTGAAACGGGGACGGGCGCGGGCATTGTCGGTTTTGAAACGGCGCGGGGTGTGCGCGCAGCGGCATCAGCCATAACTCGCAAAGAACGATGGCCATCGGCGGCTACGCTGGTTGCTGAGCCACTGCGGAACCGGTCATTGAAGATTTCGAGCGACCAGTATCCCTGATACCCAATTCGTTCGATGGCCGCGGCATAGTCGGCGACGGGCAGTTCACCCTGCCCCGGAAAGTTCCGAAAATGACGCGCCCAGCTGATATAATCAAGGCTCAGGCGGGGGGCGTCAGCAACTTGCACAAGGAACAGCTTGTCGCCCGCTATGTCGCCAATGCTCGCCACCGGAATGTCGCGCGCCAGCGAATGAAAACTATCGAGGACCAACCCGACATTCGGATGTGCCACGTCACGAACGATGCCCCATGCCTCGCGATGGTCAAAAACATGCGCACCCCAAGCGAGTGCTTCATAGCCGATCCGCAAACCGCGGTTCGCGGCGCGCTCACCCGCTTCGGCAAAATCATCGATGATGCGGACACGGTCGCCCGAACTGCGCGGATCGACGTTGGAGCAAATCAACATCAGGTCGGCGCCAAGCTCGGTCATCAAGTCGAACTTGCGCTCCAGCCGGTCGAATGTCCGCGTGCGAAGTTCATCCGGCATCCCCTCAAAATCGCGAAACGGCTGAAACACAGTGCAGGTGAGGCCAAGGTCGGACAGCATTTCGCGAATTTCGGTTGGCCGCAACGGGCAGGACAACAGATCGGGTTCGAAAATCTCGACGCCATCGAAGCGCGCTGTTGCAATCGCACGCAGTTTCTTTTCAAGCGTTCCGCTGATTGAAACGGTAGCAATCGACGTCTTCAAAGGGTTGTCCAGTTGTGTACGAAATGGTTACATAACACACTGGATTTGTAATGTCATTCTCTTTGCCTGTCGTACAACGGCAGAATTGAGAAGCGAGCCAGACTTCCTGTAATTTCTGAATAGACGTCCGCTTCGGGCGGCGCTGAAATGCCGCGGAAACGACCGCACTGTTGGCGAATTTCGTCGCTACTCCGTACCTCTCTGTGGACGAGTGCCAAAAATCTATTGCACTGAGATTCTTGGGTGATCGCTCTACTTGAGATCGTTGTCGTTGCGCCGACGAACGAGGGCATCGAGGGAGAAACGTCCTCCGCCATAAGTGGCTGCAACGCTAGCCAATTCTGACTAGAACGCGATTCTCATACCAGTGTGCACTTTGTGCCCGGTTGCATCGTTTCCGAATTCGCCTTCATAAGATGCAAATATCGAGATGCCTTTGCCAACCAAAGCGGTTAGGCCTGCTCCCACCGTACCAAAAGTGCTCTCGCGCGAAACGCCCTGAATTGTGAAGCTCGACGTCGCCCCTGAAATCACCGCGGTTGCATCACGATTGTCGGCTTTCAACAAATGCCGCAGGCCGAAACGTATCCAAGGGCGTAGCGCTCCTGCTTCGCGCCGAAGTTCAACCGCGCCATCAGCGAAGCTGGTATGTTCACGACCAGCCGCCACCGTAAGGTTGAAAGGTGATGTGCCCGTTTCATTCACGGCATCGCGCTTTGTCCAGATGCTGGTAAAGCCGAGCTGTGGTTTGACCGACCAATCTTTCACGACTGGCAGGCGGTAGCCCAGCGAAACATCAGCGGTGATCGAACGCATTGAGTAGCTCGCTGACGCGTTGGCAGCACCGGGAAGGCTACGCGTCGTGTTCGCGGAGCTGCCATCATAGGCGAGCGTTGCACTGCCATCGAACCCACCCGACGAGAGATGGCCACTAACCCCCGCAACGATGCCATCGGCTTTATTACGTGCGCCAAGCGCGTCGATTGTCTGACGCGCGTTCAAATAGCCGATGAAAGCGCCCAGTGAGGCCGATTTGGATCCAAAGCCAATACCGCCCAACACGCCCGAGCTACTAACATTTGCGCGTGCTGTTCCGACTGCCGCGTTACCGGGAAGTTTACGCCAAGCCCCGAGGCCTTCAGCGAACGTAAACAGGCCTGCTTCGTCTTGATACGTCTGCCCACCAGCGCTCCGCAGAGCGCTGGCAATGGCAAGACCATTTTCAGTGCCAATCTGCGTTACAGAAGCATAAGCCTCGGGATTGAGGCGAGCAAAGGCAGTAGCGTTGGTTGCGCCCCCAGCAGTCAACAGGCTTGGGATTGCAGCTAGCAGTCCGGCACTCGCCTGACCCGATGTCAAAACTGAGTTTACGTAAGTGACCGTTCTGGCCGTCTGCGAATTGAATACAGGGTCGACCAGGAACTCGCCAAGCAATGAAATCCGGTTCCCGCGCTGGGCAACGAACCCGAACACGCCTGCCGCCTTGTTGATTGTGCCGAAGCCACCAGTGATACCGCCATTTGCGACGATCAGATCAAGCGATGAGCCCGGTGTGAGCGGACGTGCGCCTGTCAGTGTCAGAACCGCAGTCGGCGCAATGTTGAGCGCACCGGAAATGAGCAACTGATCGCTGACCGTTGGCGTGATTTCGAACAACGAGATCGACCCGGCCGCCAGTGACACGTTGCCGACCACGTTCATCGTCCCCGGCGAAGCGCCGGGCGACAATGTTCCGTTGACAACGACGTTGCTGTTTACGGTTCCTGCACTTCCAAAAACCGATCCCGTGCCAACAATGACTGTCGACGCCGTGATGGTCGAGCCTGACCGTCCGATCAGCCGTCCCGCAACAATGTCGAGAATGCCCGTCGATAAAGCTCCCGAGAGTGCAGCGGTTCCGCTGTCGTGCCGCGTGCGTTCAAAGCCAGTAATGTTCGTGAGGTTAAACTCATCAGGCGTCGCATCCGTGCCCGTTGCCGCGATAATCAAGAGATCGCTGCCAGCACCGCCGTCAACCGCGCCGCCAAACGTCGCACCCGCGCGAATGGTCAATTGGTCATTGCCCGTGCCCCATGTCTGTGAACCGGCAATGCGACCCGCATTTGTGAGCAGGCCGTTTGAGTTGCCAAAGTTGATACTGCCATTGATCGTGCCGCCTGCCTGATTGTTGATCGCACTGGAGATTAGGGCACCACCATTGAAGTTAATGATGCCGTTATTTGACAGTGCGCCGCCAAGCGTTAGGCTGCCGCTGTTTAGGTTGAGAATAGACGTGGCCGCCGCATTGTTGAAACTTCCATCGCTGGTGACCATTCCTGCAACCGACATCGTGCCGCTGCCCTGATTGACGATTCCGCCATTCACCGCGCCGCCGGTTGCATTGACGATGGCCGCGTTGGTCAGTCCGCCTGCGATAACGCCCGACGTGTTAAGAGCACCTCCTGTAACGTTCACGCCGCTGTTCAACTGGCCAATATTGACCGTTGTGCCAGCGCTGTTCGTCAACAGGCCGGACACTTTGCCACCCGAAACGTTTGTAAAGCTGGCAGCATTAGCGACCGGGCCGCTGATGGTGCCAATATTGTTAAGCGTCCCACCGCCAACCACAGCGCCGCCATTGAGTTGCCCAGCATTAATCGTGGTGCCGCTGCTGTTGGTGAGCAATCCGGACACCGTGCCGCTAACATTGATTGTGGTTGTCCCACTATTTGTAACCGAGCCCACAACCGAACCGTTGTTGATAAAGCTGCCGCTTGCACCATTGCTGATCACACCTGACCAGGTTGCGCCGATAGCGTTTGTGAGCGTTGCCGCGTTGGTTGCGGTGCCGACCCAGCGGCCCTGGTTGATCACGCTCGCACCTGTCGCGTTGGTCAGCACATTGCCCGTCCAAACGCCCGCCGCAGCGTTTGTTGTTATCGCATTTGTGCCGCCATTATTCACGTCGGCGTTATAGGTACCGGCATTATTGACAACGCCTGCATTACTGAGCGCATCATTGAGGGTGCCGCCAGCGCTGACCGTGATAATGCCGCCGGCATTGTTCCGGATGCCACCGACCGTCGCCGTCAGCACGGCCGCACTGGCGACCGTAATGCGGCCGCTATTGGTCAACAGTCCGGCTAGCGTCAGGCTACCGGCATTGACGTTCAGCGTGGCTGTTGTTGCGCTGTTTGTGAAGGCCCCGCTGCCCGCCACAACACCGCCAATGTTGATTGTGCCATCTGCACTGTTGATGATCGGCCCGTTGACAGCGCCGCCATTGGCATTGATCAAGGCCGCATTGGTCAAGCCACCACCCAGCGTTCCCGTTGTTGTGAGTGTGCCGCCCGATACGTTGGTCGCCCCAATAGCCGTTCCGGTATTGGCAAACGTCCCACCCGTGTTCGACAGCGACGCAATGGTTCCCGCATTGGACGCGGTCGCGCTATTGATGACAGTACCGGTGACGCCACCCACGCCGTTGGTGAATGTTGCTGCGTTTGACACATTACCAGCAACAGTCCCGAAATTGGTAATGCTGTTGTTGCCCGCCACATTCATAATCGTGGTCGATCCCGACGTCTGCAGTGTCGAACCCGCAGCAATTGTCATGTGACCCCCGCTGAGCGTGAACGTGTTCATCGCCAGCGGACCATTGGTGGTCACCGTGCCGGTGCCGGTAAAGACAGTGTTTTCAAAATTCACGAACTTATTTAGGAGGCTCTGACTGAGCAGACCGCCACCATTAATGTCGATGGTAAGCAAGTCAGTGCCTGCTCCGCCATCAGCCACACCATTAAGCGCGCCGCTTAGCGATTGGACAAAACCGTCATTCCCGTCACGCAAGTAGACGTTGCCGGTGATTGTACCAAAGTTCTGAAGGACGTCATCGAACGTGCCAAGATCAATTGAGCCGGTGATCGTGCCAGTCTTGTTGTTGATGAGCGTGTCGGTTGAATCGAGCGTCAGTATGGCACCGGCCAAAAACTGGCCCACGATATCAAGTGATGTACCCGGCAGGCCCAAGACGACATCATTCGGCAATGTACCACCCGGACTGCCGGATATCTTGCCGTCATTGGTGATTATAACTTTGTCGGCAATGGCAACGAATGCAGTCGATCCCATGACGTTCAGTGTAGGAGGAACGGTAGCTCCTGGAAAACCGTCAGCGATGACGGTCGCACCGGTCGATGAGACAATGCCCGTCGCACCATTTGTAAAGTTGATGGTCGATGCACCCTGACTCTGCGCCGAGATCGTCAATGCCGATACGGGGAACAATTGCGAGGGTTGATCCGGAATCCACGGGTAAGGCGAGGGTATCAATGGCCGATAGATTGCGCCAGCATTTGCATTGATCGATCCGGTATTGATAAACGTCACGCCAGCTGTCGCGGCATCGGGTACTGGCGGCAACAAAGGAGACGCACCGGTAAAGGATGCCGCCGCAGCGATGACAACACCCGACGATCCGGCTTGAGCTGCCGTTATTGATCCGCTGTTGCTGAATGACGCTGTTTGACTGCTGTTGGTGAGGTTATTGATCGACACGGCGACATAGTACGCAGGGTAATTTGAGCCCGCATTCAGAGTCATTATGCCACTGTTGGAAAATGTGACGGCGCTCGATTGACTGTCCAGTGATAGCGTCGCAGTGCCGCCTTGGGATATGATTGTACCCGAGTTTGTCAGATTGACGCGAGTCAGGTCGGCGTCATCAGGAAGGGTGTTAATGTGGCGCAAGGCGACGCCGCTAGTGATCCGATTGCTGTTGTCAAAGTTTAGGGTCCGCAAATAGCTCGTCGCTTGGACATTGCCATCAATAATGCCATCGTTGACAATTGAAGCTGTGCTGTTGGCCGGATTGTCGGCACCGGAATAAAGCGTCAGCTGGACGGGAACTGACAAGCCAAACCAAAACGGCTCGGCTGTGATCAAGCCCGTATTTGAAAAGTTGAACTCGCTGGTTAGCAGCCTTGCGGCAATACCGCCCTTGATTGCACCGCTGTTTGTCAAAATTGTCGACTGTCGAGGCTGACTTACGTTGTTGTAATTGTCAAAAATCCTTACCGCGCCTGTCGGGCCAAAAAAATTGTTACTGCCGTTCTTTTGAATCAAGCCGGAGTTGGCAAAACTAAAATTTGGTGCATCGGCAGCGTTGAGCGCAACGGCGGCCACAGCTAAGGTTGGCAGTCCAATTGTACCACTATTTGAAAACGCACGTACTGTGCCGACGACGCCATCATCAAGGCGAGCCTCGTTTACGAAGTTTAGCGCAGAGAGGCTGCTTATCCCGCCGCCAAAATTGTTGAGCGAAACAACGTTGATGGGGCTATAGTTTAGGCTGGCGCCCGCATTCGGATCGGGATTAGGCCGCGTGTTGATGTTGGCGCGGTTGATGAGTGTGCCATCGCCAAAATAGGATAAGACGGTATCAAGGCCACCCGCCGATCCGGTAACCGTCACGGTGACGTCCCGACCAATTGCGCCGATGCCAAAGCGTTCAAACGTCGCGGGCAGTGTTCCCGCGCCGGCATCAACCGTTGTGCTCGTCGTATAACCGCGGACATAAAGATCATTGCCATCGCCTGCATCGATTGACCCCGTAATCGCCGCAGCAGGTCCAACCGCGACAAAGATGTCATCGCCGGCACCGAAAGTCAGATTGCCGTTTATGGTGCCGCCGCGCGAAATATAGGCGCTGCCCCGATAGGGCGTGTAGTAATTCTGCGTCGTATAGGCCAGATTCACGTTGCCATTGATTGTACCGGCATTTTCAAGAACGCTTCCGACTGCGAGGCCGACGGTCGGCATCCCGACGACGCCCGAAATTACGCCGGCCGCGTTGTTGACGACCCAAGATTCCTGATAATCATCGGCCGAACGGACCGTTACCGCATTGGTGCTTTGTAAATTGCCATTATTGGTAAGGTTGGGGCGGAAGCCGCCGCCGCCGCGCAACAAGGCCGCCGACCCAGCGGTGTTTATCAAGCCGTTATTGGTGAACGTGCCGATGCCTGAAATACCCGTGGCGTCTACCGCACCCGCAATTTGACGAATTGAGCCGTTATTGATCACCACAAAGGGGCCGCCGCCAAAGCCGCTGGCAATCCCAGACGCACCGCCGACTTTGATCATTCCATCGTTGATCACCGTGCCTGGCCCGCTGATCGCCGAATTCAGCGACCCAAAGTAATTGATCACTTGATCATCCATGATGATCGTTCCGGCGTTGGTGAAAGTTCCGCCACCATTACGAACGATCGAACCACTTGAATATTGTGTCGTATTGACGCCAGTCAGCGTCCCGCGGCTGATAAGGTCAACCCTGAAAGACTCATTGCCCAAAACTGAGGCGACGTCCAAGTTGAGCACGGCGTCGCCCGCACCAAATGTTCCCGTTGGTGCCGTGATGTCTGCGGCCAGGTCGACCGAACCGACGCCAGCAAATTCGACATTCATCGTTTGCGGCGTCGCGCTTGTGAGAGTTAGCTTTGCATTGTTCGACAGCTCGTAACCAACGCTGGAGAAAATGCCGGGAAGCGCGAGCATCGCGCTTGTATCGCGATCGACGATGTAGCGGATTTTTTCGTTCGGACCGCCGGTGACCGTACCCGTAACGCCGGCGTATTGGCCCGGGCCGTTGTTGGTCAAGCTGGTCACGAAAATGTCGTTACCGCTGCCGAGATTAAGGTTGCCGTTGATGATCCCGCCCGGTTGCGCGATCACAATGTTGTTCGACCCGTAATATGAAAACGGATCGGTCCCGAAATCAACATTGCCGTTGATCGTGCCCGCGTTGATCAATCGACCGTTGAAAACAGCGCCTGATCCTCCGGGAAGGCCGACGCCCCGAGTGCCGCCGGTTACGACACCCCCAGCCTTGTTTTCGAACGTGCCATAATAGCCTAGCGATACCGCGATGCCTGTTGAGGTAATGGTACCACTGTTTACAACGGTCGTGCCGCTAATGCGCAGTCCCTCGACTGCCCCTTCGATCCGCCCACTATTCGTCGATATCGTGCTGCCTATCCCGCCGAATGATGTCGTGTCCACGCCGACGCCAGCCGTTGAACGGATCGTGCCACTGTTCGAAAACAACCCGGTAGCTCTTACGGCCGTATCGGTCGCCTGAATCAAACCCGTATTGTTGAGGCCTGTCTCATAGTCGTTGAAGCTTACATTAACGCCACCGCCACCAACCGCGTTGATTGTTCCGGAATTTGTGAAAGAAGCGAGCCCTCCAATAAGGCTGACGCCTGCCTCATAGGTTTGCGAAAGCGTAGCGGAAATTGAACCGGTATTGACGAATTTTAACGCTTCGAACCCCACGTTCTGTGCAACAATTTGGCCACGGATCGCTGTGCTATTCGACGTGATGTTGCCAGCGTTCGTCAGGGTTCCCGTGCCACGGACGGACAAGCCGCCAACAGGGACAGTCGCAAGATTGAGAGTCAGATTGGCGTTGTCCAAATCATATTGAACATTCTCGAAATTGTTGGCTAACGCTACGCTCGTTAAGGTAAGGTTGCTTGAAACAATCAGCTCGAGGATGTCGATGCCAGCGCCGCCATCAATCGTGCCAGTAATACCGGCCACGTTCTGGCCATCAGTGGTTCGCGCGATTAAGCGGTCGTCTCCCGTGCCAAACACGACACTGCCGTTGATCGTGCCGCTTCGATTATCCAGATAGGAGGATGAAGTTGTGGCGATAATGTCGCCGTTTACGGTTCCGCGATTTGCCATCCCGAACGAGTATCCGCCCGAGCGAATTGCGGTCGATCCGGCACTGCCGATTGTGCCGCCGACATCGTTGACGATTTGCAGGCTCTGCGTCGCAGCATCTATTGCGGCACCTGCGCCGAGATTGATGATTTGCCCCGAATTGAGAAATCCGTTTGCAACGACGGTCGGAAAATCAATGACGGCCAGAGTCGAGCTCGACTGGATTGTTCCCGAATTTGACCAAGATGATGGAAAGACGATTACCCCCGCGCTATCGGCATAACTCAACGCCGAAAGGCTGCCTCCATCAATCAAGCCGCGGTTATCAAGGCTCCCGACCATTGCCCTGATTGCGCCAATTGTCCCGCTTGAACGATTTGTGAGCGCTAGAATTGCCTCCTTGCCAGGGTCGCCGCTTAAAATCGCAGGGCCCGCCGCCGACTGGATGCTGCCCGAATTATCCACGCTCAAAAGCGCGCGGCCATCAGCGCC
>JANMPU010000060.1:0-9282 GCA_031369985.1 Sphingomonas sp.
AATGCGCCGACCGCGCCCAAAGTAGGCTGAGGCCGCGCAGTGTGAGGTCGGAGTCCACAGCATCAAACAAATGGCTGTGCTGTTGAAACAAGGCTGCCAGACCGCCAGTTGCGATCACTTTCACCGGTCGCCCGATTTCCGCTTTCATTCGCCGTAGCAGACCTTCGATCATTGCAACATAGCCCCAGTAAATGCCAATCAGCATCTGGCTTTCGGTCGTTCGCCCGATCACGCTATCCGTCATGGGGGCTTCAATAGCGATACGCGGCAATTTCGCTGCTGCTGCGACCAGCGCGTCGAGCGACAGGTTCAGACCCGGCGCAATGATCCCGCCTTTATACGCGCCGTTAAAATCGACATGATCGACAGTGGTGGCCGTACCGAAACTAATGATGATCAGGTCTCCTGAATGCAGGGCATGCGCAGCGATCGCATTGCACGCCCGATCGGCGCCAACCGCATGAGGCTCGTCAACATCAAGCGCGATCCCGTATTCAAGGGGACTGCGTCCAGCGACCAGCGCTTCAACATTGAAATACTTCATCGCGAGCGATTGTAAGTTGTACAGCGCGCGCGGCACGACCGTTGAAATCGCAACGTCGGTAACGTCCTCACGTTTGAGGCCCTCCAGCTCGATCAAACGGATCAACCACACGGCATATTCGTCAGACGTGCGCCGTGCATCGGTCGCGATCCGCCAGCGATTGCGCGGCGAGCCATCGTCATTCACGAGCGCGAATTTGATATTCGTATTACCGGCGTCGATGGCAAGCAGCACCGAGACCCCTTTCAGATCAAGAAAACATCTCCTGCGTGAATGACACGATGCGTGCCATCCGCCAAGCGAAGCTTCATTGCGCCGCCATCATCAAGCCCGTCGAACACGCCGTTTATCCGCGTGCCATCGGGCAGCGATGCCGACAGCCTAGTGCCAGGAGGGTGCGCTTCGTCTTGCCATCGCCGGGCAATGAATGTCGTGCCGTTTGTGCGCCACAGATCAACCGCCCACGCGACCCACTCGACAACTCTTTCAAGCACCGCATTGGGCGTGTGCGGCAAATGGCCATCGCGCGCGAGCGTTGTCGTTTGTCGCCCGGCAATCTCGGGTGCGCTGATCAGATTGATCCCAATCCCGATCACAACCGCATCGCCTGACCGTTCAAGTAGCACGCCGGCAACTTTGGCTCCGCCAATCAGCAAGTCGTTAGGCCATTTGAGCGTAGCCGGATCGCCGACAGCGGTGCAAAGGCCAAGGCCAGCTGCCAGCGAAAGTCCGCCGATTGAGGGATCTTCAGGGCGTACCGCGACAAGCATCGACCCGTAGAAATTACCCTTCGGCGATTCCCAAACCCGCCCTTGCCGACCACGCCCGGCGGTCTGCCGATCCGCGACGAGCCAGTCCCCTTCCAGCGCCTCGCCGCAAGCAGCCATCGCAAGCAGATCGGCATTGGTCGAGCCGGTTTCGGCAACGCGGATTATGGTCAGAAGAGCGCACTCGCGGCGACGGCGGCCTCATTGCCGAGGACCGGGATTAGCAAATAGCCAAGTACAATAAATGCCGCGCACGCCGCAATCAGGCCGTTTTCGATAGCACTCCCGGCGGGCGCATATTGAGCGGCGGGTTCGTCAAAGTACATTGTCTTGATGATCTTCAGATAATAGAATGCACCGATCACCGAGGCGGCAATGCCAATTGCGGCGAGTGGTAACAAACCTGCCGCAACCGCCGCGTCGAACACAACAAACTTGCCCCAGAAACCGAACAGCGGCGGAATGCCCGCAAGGCTGAACATGAAGATCGCGAAGGCCGCGGCCAATCCCTTGCGGCTCTGCGAAAGGCCCGACAGGCTGGCAATGCTCTCAACTGGCTGGCCATCCGCATCTCGCATCTGAAGCACGCACAGGAAGCTGCCCAGCGTCATCACGACATAAATGGCAAGGTAGGTCAGCACGGCCGCAACGCCTTCCTTCGTGCCCGCCGCGAGGCCGATCAGCGCAAAGCCGACATTGTTGATCGACGAATAAGCAAGCAGCCGCTTGATATTCGTCTGGCCAATGGCCCCAGCAGCGCCGAGCACAATCGACGCGAGCGCGGCAAAGATCACAATCTGGCGCCATTCAAGCGTCGCTGCGCCCATCGCTTCAACAGCAATACGCATAAGCATCGCCATCGCTGCAACTTTCTGAGCGGACGCAAACAGGGCTGTCACAGGCGTCGGCGCGCCTTCATAAACGTCGGGCGTCCACATATGGAACGGCACGGCAGACACCTTGAACGCCAGTCCCGCAAAAACGAACACGAGGCCGAACAACTGTCCGGTTGTCAGCCCTGCGTCAAAGGCACGCGCGATACCGTCATAAGTCGTTGTGCCAGTAAAGCCGTAAACGAGGCTCATGCCGTAAAGCAGGATGCCACTCGCAAGTGCACCGAGGACGAAATATTTTAGTCCCGCCTCTGCCGACCGAGCGTCGCGGCGCATGAAACTGGCGAGGACATAGGAAGCAAGCGCCTGAAGCTCGAGACCAATATAAAGTGTGATCAAATCCGCTGCCGAAACCATGATCCCTGCGCCCACCGTCGCAAACAGGATCAGAACGGGATACTCTGCACGCAATCGGTCGCCCGCCGCGAAAAAGCGCGGCGCAATGATGATTGAAATGGCAGTGGCGAGATAAATCAAGACTTTTGCAAAGCCAGAGAACGCATCAGCACGATAAAGGCCGTCAAACCCAACGCCATACCCCGCCGGTGGCAAGGTCGCCGCAAATCCTGCCGCGACAAGCAACGCAACCGACGCGAACGAAATCGCGGGTGTCGCATCGTTGCCACGCCACGCCGCGACCAGCATCAGGACGATGGCCCCAATGGTCAGGATCAATTCGGGAAGGGTCAGCAGATAATCCATCAATGGTGGCCCTCCGGCACAGTGGCCATGAGCGACGGCTTGCCTGCAGCCAATTGCGCATCACCGCCCGGATTGGCGCGCTCAATCCGCGCGACAATCGTGCCGACATCGCGGCGCATCGGTTTCAGGAAACTTTCAGGGTAAATGCCCATCCAAAAGATGACCGCGACAATCGGCACGAAGATCGCGATTTCGCGTTTATTCAGGTCGGGCATTGCCAGCGTGTCTTCGCCCGCTGCTTTGCCGTAAATCATGCGTGCGTAGAGATAGAGCATGTACGCCGCGCCGAGGATGATGCCCGTGGTTGCAACGAAAGCCACCCAGCTATTGGCTTTATAGGCACCCACAAGGGCCAAAAACTCACCGACGAAACCGCTGGTTCCCGGCAGTGCGACGGACGCCATTGTGAAGATCAGGAAGAAGAAAGCATATTGCGGCATTGTATCCGCGAGCCCGCCATAACGCCCGATCTCGCGCGTATGCAGCCGGTCGTAGACAACACCGACGCACAGAAACAGCGCGCCCGACACAAGACCGTGCGAGAGCATGACCAGCATCGCGCCCTCTATCCCCTGCCGGTTGAACGCCATCAAGCCTATGGTAACAAATGCCATGTGCGCGACCGACGAATAAGCGATCAGCTTTTTCATATCACTCTGGACCAACGCGACCAGCGACGCATAACCGACCGCAATCATCGACAGGCCCATAACCAGCCAGAACCAGTGAGCCGTTCCTTCGGGAAACATCGGCAACAGGAAGCGGACAAAGCCGTAACCCCCCATCTTGAGCAGAACGCCCGCAAGGATGACGGACCCCGCCGTCGGCGCTTGAACGTGGGCGTCGGGTAACCACGTATGCACCGGCCACATCGGCATCTTCACGGCAAACGACGCAAAGAACGCGATCCACAGCCATTTCTGGGCATCAGCACCGAAATCAAACTGCATCAGCGTCGGGATGTCGGTCGTCCCCGCTTGCTGCACCATCCACAACATCGCGATCAGCATCAGCACCGATCCGATCAGCGTGGAGAGAAAGAACTTATAGCTGGCGTAAATCCGATTCGCGCCGCCCCAAATGCCGATGATCAGGTACATTGGGATCAGACCGGCTTCGAAGAAAATGTAGAACAGGAACAAGTCCTGCGCCGCGAAGACGCCGATCATAAGCGCCTCCATCAGGAGGAACGCCGCCATATATTCGGAAATCCGCTTGGTGATCGCTTCCCATGACGCCGCAATACAGATCGGCATGAGGAAGACGCTGAGCATGATGAGCATCAGCGCTATACCGTCAATCCCAAGCGCCCAGACGAAACGGCCGAAGAGCGGAATGTTTTCCTGAAACTGCCACTGCGCGCCACCGGGGTCAAAATTGATCCAGAGGAGTACACCAAGCACAAAATCAACCAACGTTGCGGCCAGCGCCAGCCACTTCGCTTGGCCCGGCGACACATAAAGACAGGCCAGCGCCGCGATCATCGGGACTGCGATCATCAACGTGAGAACGCCACTCATCGCGTCATCACCCACGTCGCGGCAGCGCTGAGGCCAATCAGCATGACCAGAGCATAAGTGTAGAGATAGCCCGACTGAAGTTTCGCTGCGAGAGAGCTGCCTTGTGCAACAACCGCTGCCGCGCCGTTGGGACCGAACCGGTCGATGACGCCTTCGTCAATGCCCCTCCAGAACAAGCGGCCAATAGCGAATGACGGTTTGACGAACAGCATGTTGTAAAGCTCGTCCCAATACCATTTGTTGAGCAGGAAATTGTAGAGCGGGCGGAAGGTCGCAACGAACCGAGCGGGGATGCCGGGGTTCTTGATATAGGCCCACCAGGCCGTCGCGAGACCAAGCACCATAACGATGGTCGCCGACAGTTTTACGAGCAGCGGCACTTCATGCATCGCGTGCATCAGATGCGTATCGAACGCGATGCTGCTTTTCCAGAATTCGACGCCAAGTTCGGCATCGAGGAAAGCGTGGTGAAACGCGTAGCCCGCAAACACGGCACCTACGCCCAGCAGCCCGAGCGGCACCAGCATCGACATCGGGCTTTCATGTGGATGATAGCCGCCCGTCGGATCACTCGCGGTCTCGGGCGTTTTATGGACGCTGTGCTGAATGTGCTCGGACTCGATCCAACGCGGCTTGCCCCAAAAGGTCAGGAACATCAGCCGCCATGAGTAAAAGCTCGTCAGCAGCGCACCGAACACGGCGACTGCAAAGGCAATGCCGCCATGCTCGCCACCGCGTGCGAATGCCGCTTCGATGATCGCGTCTTTTGAATAGAAACCTGCAAACCCGAATACGCCCAGCACGCCAACGCCGGTGATCGCCAGCGTTCCCGCCAGCATCGCATAGAAAGTCAGCGGGATATGTTTCCGAAGGCCACCATAATAACGCATGTCCTGTTCATGGTGCATCGCATGGATAACCGACCCCGCGCCAAGGAACAGCAGCGCCTTGAAAAAGGCGTGGGTAAACAGATGGAACATCGCGCCGCCAAACGCGCCCACGCCTGCGGCCATGAACATGTAACCAAGCTGCGAACAGGTTGAGTAAGCGATGACGCGCTTGATGTCGGTCTGCGTCGTGCCGACGGTCGCCGCGAAGAACGCTGTCGCCGCGCCGACATAAGTCACGGTCATCATCGCAGTCTCACTCGTCACGAACATTGGTGACAGACGGCAAACCATGAACACGCCCGCGGTTACCATCGTTGCGGCGTGAATCAGGGCGGAGACGGGCGTCGGCCCTTCCATTGCGTCGGGCAACCATGTGTGGAGCCCCAACTGCGCTGACTTGCCCATCGCACCGACGAACAGCAACAAGCAGAGCAATGTCATCACCTCAAAGCGCGCGCCGAGGAAACCGATGGTCGTGCCGGCCATTGCCGGTGCCGATTCGAGGATCGCGGGGATCGACACGGTGCCAAACACAAGGAACGTTCCGAAAATACCGAGCGAAAAGCCGAAATCGCCCACGCGGTTCACGACAAATGCCTTGATCGCCGCCGCGTTTGCCGATGGCTTGTGATACCAGAAACCGATGAGGAGGTAGGACGCCAGGCCCACCCCTTCCCAACCGAAGAACATCTGGACGAGATTGTCTGCCGTCACAAGCATCAGCATCGCGAAAGTGAACAGCGAGAGATAAGCGAAGAAACGCGGCTGGCTCTTGTCCTCGGCCATATAGCCCCAGCTATAGAGGTGGACGAGCGCCGACACTGACGTCACGACAACGAGCATCACGGCGGTCAGCGTATCGACGCGCAACGACCAGTCGACGACCATATCGCCCGAGCGGATCCAGTCGAGCACCCGCACGACCTGTGCTTCCGAATGCCCGCCAAGGAAACTAAGAAAAATCGGCCATGCCAGCGCGCATGAGGTGAACAACGCTCCCGTCGTAATCACCTTCGCAGCGGTATTGCCAATGATCCGACCGCCAAGACCGGCAACCAATGCCGCCAGCAGCGGCAGGAAAACAAGCGCCTGGATCATCCCCGCATCCTGTTCACATCATCGACCGAAATCGTCGCGCGGCCACGGAAATAAATGACGAGGATCGCCAATCCGATGGCTGCTTCCCCCGCCGCGACAGTAAGCACGAACATCGCAAACACCTGTCCGACCAAGTCACCGAGAAACGCCGAGAACGCGACGAGATTGATGTTCACGCTGAGCAGGATCAATTCGATCGACATCAAGATGACAATCAGATTCTTGCGGTTGATGAAAATGCCCAGCACACCCAGCACGAACAGGATCGCACTCACCGCGATATAATGGTGGAGGCCGATCATAGGGCCGCACTCCACACAAAAACCGTTCGGGCTGAGCCTGTCGAAGCCTTGTCCTTCTTCTGCGCCATCACACCCGAAGAAGGACAACCCTTCGACAAGCTCAGGGCAAACGGTTTGTGGGTTGGATAGCACATCACAGCTCGACCCCCGCACCCACTGGCTGGTCCTTCACAATCCGCACTGCGTCTTCGGGGCGGCGGCGGACTTGGCGGTCGATATTCTGCGCCTTTGGCCCTGCGCGCTCACGATGCGTCAACACAATCGCGCCGATCATCGCGACCAGCAGCACCAGCCCCGCCGCTTCAAACGCATAGAGATAGCGTGTGTAAAGAAGCAGGCCGATGGCTTCGATATTGGGAACAGCGCTCGCAATCGGCGCGGCGCGTTCCGCCAGCACGACTGGCCCGGCGGTCCACGCGAACGTCGCGATCAGCGTTTCGGACACCAAAGCCGCCGCAATCACGAGCCCGAACGGCAGATATTTCGTAAACCCCTGCCGCATTTCCGAAAAATCAATGTCGAGCATCATGACGACGAACAGGAACAACACCGCGACAGCGCCCACATAAACAATGACGAGCAGCATCGCGATGAACTCCGCCCCGACGAGAATCATCAAACCCGCCGCGTTGAAGAACGCGAGGATCAGCCACAGGACACTATGCACGGGGTTGCGTGCAGTGATTGTCATCAGGCCGGACAGGACCGTGACCCCGGCGAAGAGATAAAAGGCAAAGACTTGGATCATGTGTCGCCGCGCCCCTAGCGGTAGGGCGCATCGGCGGCAAGGTTGGCGGCAATCGCACGTTCCCAGCGGTCGCCTTTGTCGAGCAGTTTCGACTTGTCGTAGATTAGTTCCTCGCGCGTTTCGGTGGCGTATTCGAAATTCGGGCCCTCGACGATGGCATCGACCGGACACGCCTCTGCACACAGGCCACAGAAGATGCACTTGGTCATGTCGATGTCGTAGCGCGTGGTGCGGCGGCTCCCGTCGTCACGCGGCTCGGCCTCGATGGTGATCGCCTGCGCCGGACACACCGCCTCGCACAGCTTGCACGCAATGCACCGCTCCTCGCCATTGGGATAACGGCGCAACGCATGCTCCCCGCGAAACCGTGGTGAAAGCGGGTTCTTTTCATACGGATAGTTGATCGTCGCCTTGGGCTTGAAGAAATATTTCAAGGTCAGCCAGTGGGCCTTGAGAAACTCCCACAAAGTGAAAGTTTTGATGAGGTGGGCGAGTTGGGTCATGATTTGGCCTTGGAGCAAGTGCCTTCGATCAGGACGACAAATGGAATATGGGTATCTGCTTTCCTGTCGGTCGCGATTGCCGTTGGCAAAATCACTAACTTGGCACTTCCGTCAGCCTGATCTGCAAGATGAACCTGTGACACACATGAAGTCTCAGTAAAAAGGCAAGGGCCGGGCGAAAATGCACTAAATGCGACCACGCCTTTTCCGGTGCGAACTGCGGGAAATTGACCCGCTATGTTGATGAGATCAGCAGGCCAAGTAATTGTAGCAATGTCTAAATCGCCGGATTTTCCTTCTTTGATGTCGATCTTAAAGGCCATTTTACCAGCCCAAAAATCTGGCGAATTGATCGGCATCAGTGTTGCAGTTTCGCCGCTGCGGTTCAAAGATTTTGGCGCTTCAACCTTGCAGTCAAATGTTGCCGAGTTTGCAGGTGCCGCAAACATCAAAAATCCCATGAGGCAGCCGTATCCAATCTCGCGCTTGATCATCCTGAATACCTCGTCAACATCAGATACCCGCTGATCAGCACCACCCACACCAGCGACAACGGCAGGAAAATCTTCCAGCCCAGCCGCATCAGCTGGTCATAGCGGTAACGCGGGACGGTCGCCTTCACCCAGCTGAACATGAAGAAGAAAATCAATATTTTCAGGAACAGCCAGAAAATCCCCGGGATGACATAAAGCGGTGCCCAGTCGATCGGCGGCAGATACCCGCCCCAGAACAGGATCGCGTTCAGCGCGCACATCAGGATCACGTTGGCATATTCACCGAGCCAGAACAGCGCGAACGACATCGAAGAATATTCGGTCTGATACCCCGCGACGAGCTCGCTTTCCGCCTCGGTCAGGTCGAACGGCGCGCGCGCGGTTTCGGCCAGGCTCGATATAAAAAACACGACCGCCATCGGCAGGAACAGCGGATTGAAGCCGAACCCGTTTGTGATCCACAAATGGCTGCGCTGCATCTCGACAATCGCGGTCATGTTGAACGACCCGACCCACAAAACGACCGAAATCAGAACAAAACCGATGCTGACTTCATAGCTCACCATCTGCGCCGCAGCGCGCAGGGCCGAGTAAAAGGGATATTTCGAATTCGACGCCCATCCGGCCATCATCACCCCGTAAACGCCGAGCGACGACGCCGCGAGAATATAGAGCAGCCCAACATTGATGTCGGACAGAACCATCCCCGGCCCGAATGGCACGACCGCCCAAACGATCAGCGCAACCGTAAACGTAATAATCGGCGCGAGCAGGAACAGGCCGCGGTTCGCCGACGTCGGGATGATCGTTTCCTGCAGGAA
>JANMPU010000064.1:0-14419 GCA_031369985.1 Sphingomonas sp.
AAAATAATCAAATTTTCTTCTTTTTTTTCCCAGCTACCAAAACCTTAATTTGTGTTGGCCTGTTTTTGTTGCCTGCTCTCGCAATGACGCTAAGCCCGCGACAGCCCCAATAAATGGCCCATATCCTTGAAGAACACTCGCACATGCGCTGCCGGTTTCGTTCGCACCAATCGCTTGTTCATATAGGCGTCCCACGTCAGTTGCTGAACATCGGGATCAGCACACATTTTGACGAACCTTTCGCGGCGCTTGTCCGATGAATACCAGAAATATTGCATCATCCCGAGGATCCAGAACACCCGGCCATGATCGCGCATGAAGGCTTTGCGTGCCCCTTTCAGTGCGGAGACTTTGCCAGTCGCCAAGAACTGATCGACCGCGACCGCCGCGATCCGCCCGCATTCGAGCGCGTAATAAATCCCTTCACCCGATGACGGCGCAACCACCCCTGCTGCATCACCGCAAACAAGCAAGTCCCGCCCATTGTCCCACCGTTTGAGCGGCTTGAGCGGGATCGGCGCGCCTTCGACCCGGATCGTTTCCGCATCCGCTAAACCAATGCTTTCACGCAACGCCTTGGTTGCGGGGCGCAGGGCAAATCCCTTTTGCGCGCTCCCCAAGCCGACGCTCGCGGTCTCGCCATGCGGAAAAACCCACGCATAGAAATCGGGCGAGAATTTCCCCTGATAATAAACGTCGCAGCGTTCGCCATCGAAACCCGTCGCCGGCGCCTTGATCACTTCATGATAGGCAAACACACACGGCACATTGTCTGCACCTTTCAAATTTCCGCGCGCCACGCCCGACCGCGCGCCATCCGCACCAATCACGGCCTTGGCGCACACCCGCATGAGATCGCCCGAACGGCCATCGCGATAAACAATGATTGCGGTGCCATCACTATCACGCTCGAGCGCTTCGTAGGTGCCCGTGCGCCGTTCCGCCCCCGCCAGCGCGGCCCGCGCCCGCAGCCATTCGTCGAAATGTTCGCGATCGACCATGCCGACAAAGCCGCCTTCGCCCACGGGCATGTCGACGGTCTTGTCCGACGGCGCGATCATCCGGGCGGAACGCGCTTTCGCCACAATCTGGCTATCGGGAATGTCAAAGTCGCGGATCGCACGCGGCGGGATCGCGCCGCCGCACGGCTTGATGCGTCCAGCACGGTCGAGGAGGAGGACTGATCGCCCTGCCCGCGCCAAGGTCGTCGCGGCGGTCGCACCCGACGGGCCGCCGCCCACCACCACTGCGTCATATTGAGCGATCTTTGTCATGCCGCACCTGCCATCACTTGATTGGACGCCCCATAGCGCCCGGCAACCGCTCGCAACGCGACCAGCGCCGCGAGCAAAAATAACCCTGCTTCAATCCCGAAAATCAGCGCGAATGCGGGGCCATCCGCACCCATCATTCGCCGTCCGGCATCAACGCCGACCGCACCGATCAGGCCGCCGAGGCCAAATGCGATCGCTTGGCTCGCACCCCAAACGCCCATTCGAATGCCTTCACGCGACGCTCCGCCTGCCCCGGCCAAGGCCATCATTGCACCGATGGCCGACACCGCGAACACGCCGTTGCTGAAACCGAGAAAGGCGACATTGGCAGCAACCGGCCAGTCAGGCGCAACCCGCGCTGCCGTCGCCAAACCAACCAATGCCAGCGCCGAACCTATGCAGCCGCCAACGGTCCAATTGCGCAATCCGCCCGCATCCTTCGCAAAAGCGCGGCCACCGACACCGACAAGCAGCATGCCGACGAGGACGCCCATATGCTGCACACCCGACAGCTTGGTGGACTCCGCCGGAGTCATCGCGAACATCAGGCCCGCGAATGGCTCAAGGATCATGTCCTGCATCGAATAAGCGAGCATCGACAGGAAAACGAAGCCGGTGAACCGCCGCGCTTCGGCGTCGGCGAGCATTTCGGTAACCGCGCTGCGAAAATCCACGGCGGCACGCGCGGGCGCTACAACCCTCCCTTGCTCCACACCCCAAACCGCAATCACCGCCACAACAAAAGCTACCGCAACAACGCCCGATGTTACGGCCACCATACGGGCGGGCGAGAATGGCGCGAGCAGGCTGCCCGCAACCCCCGCCGTTATGATGATCCCGATAATCATCATAATCCAGGTAATAGCCGCTGCTGCCGCGCGCTGATCGGGACGGGTCTGAGTCGCCAGCGTTGCCAACAACGATGTTCCTGCCGCGCCAACACCGCCACCGATGAGTGTGAACGCCAGCACTGACAGCGCCATCGAGCCGACAATCACCCCTTGCACCGCAAGCACGACACCGAAGCCCAGCACTGCCATCCCGGCAATAATCCACGGCGTCCGCCGCCGTCCCTTATCCGACCCATGGCCCCAAAGTGGCCGCGATAGCTGCACGGCATAATGCCACGCGACCAGTCCCGCGGGGATCGCGGCGACGAGTTTGTATTCGACCACCATCACGCGGTTAAGCAGCGATGTCGACAGCATCACCATCGCACCAATCGCCGCTTGCACCGCGCCCAACCGAAATATCGCGAACCAGCTCATAGCACGCCGCCCAGCCCGAGCGCCGCCGCAAGCATCCCCAGCACATAAAGCGTCGTGCCGGTGGCATTATACCAGGGCGCCTTCCCACGCGGATCGGCGAGCAGGCGCGTCATCAAGGCCAACTGCCCGACAAGCAACGCCGCAACGATCCCCGCCGAAACCGCATGACCCCAACGCATCAACAGTCCGACCACCACCATTTGCGGCACCGCCATCACCACGCAGGCGAGCCGCGCGGCGGGATCGACGCCAAGCACCACTGGCAACGACCGCACGCCCATCGTCCGGTCGCCCGCCACCGCCTTAAAATCGTTCAGCGTCATGATGCCATGCGCGCCGAGGCTGTAGAGGCCCAGCGTGATCAGCACAGACGCAGATGGCAAACTGCCCAGCATCACTGCTGCACCCGTAAACCAGGTCAGCCCTTCATACGTGATCGCAACAAGCCCCGGCCCCCACCAGCCATCAGCCTTCAACCGCAGCGGTGGCGCGCTATACACCCACGCACAGATCAGCCCAAGCATTGTCGCGGCAAACACCCACGGCCCCGTCGCCGCGGCGACCAGCGCCGACAGGATCGTCCCGATAATCGCAATGCGCAGCCCCCAATTGCCCGGAATGCGTCCTGAGGGGATCGGACGGTTGGGTTCATTGATCGCATCGACATGGCGGTCGAACCAGTCGTTTACGGCGTGCGACGTCCCGCACACCAACGGCCCGGTCAGCAGCACGCCCGCAATCAGAAACGGCCAGCGATCCGCCACCGAAACGCCCGACGAAACAACACCGCACATAAACGCCCACATCGGCGGAAACCAGGTAATCGGCTTCAGCAACGCTACAACATCGCGCAGCGCAGGTGCTCCCGTTTTCGGCAGCAAAGTGGCGGACCCATCCATGAGTCGAAAGCTACGCATGACAGGCCAAAGCGTCAATTGAATTGGACAGTGTATCGACCCTGCGTATGCACCTTGTAATAACATGCGCCCATGCTGTGCCGATGTCATGCAAAGTGCTCTTCGAAAAATCGGCAATTCAACTGGCATCGTCCTGCCTCGCCCCATACTGGGGGCGATGGGCGTTGCAGGCGGCACGATGCTTGATTTGACGGTCGAGGACGGACGTTTGATTGCGACGCCCGTGAAACGTGACGTCCGCGCTGGGTGGGCCGAGGCTGCAAAGAGCGTTGCGGCTGAAACCAGTCTTGACACCGATTGGATCGAAGGTGCGCCGGTCGATTACACTGATTGGACGTGGTAACATCAACGCCGGTTCGCGGTGAAATCTGGCTGACCAATCTTGACCCGACTATCGGTCGCGAAATTCAGAAAACATGGCCCTGTCTCATCATTTCGCCCGACAGTATGAATGCGCATTTGCGGACGGTGACGGCAATGCCCCTGACCAGCGGCAGTCACCCCGCTCCTTTCCGCATTCCGGTTCGGTTTCAGGGGAAGGTCGGCTTGCTGCTGGCTGATCAAATCCGAACACTTGATCGGCGGCGGATGGTCAAACGACTTGGTAAGGTTAGCGGGGCAACGCTCACTACCGCTCTCGCCGTGATGCGCGAAATGTTCGAGCCCTAAGCCACCGCCTTTACTTCCGCTTCAAATTCCCCGCGAAACCGTGCGCGGAGGCCGACCTTGTCGATCTTTTCTGTGCCTAACTTTGGCAACGGATCGGCCTGCGTCCAAATCCGGACCGGCATTTTGAAAGGGGCGAGCTGTTCGGACAAAAAGAATAGCAGCGCCTCGTCGCTCACATGGTCACCGTCATGATAATGGACCACCGCACCGACAATTTCGCCCAGTCGTTCGTCGGGCAAGCCGAAAACACAGGCTTCCGCAACGGCAGGATGCGCGTAGATTGCGGCTTCCACTTCCTGACAGCTGATGTTTTCGCCGCCGCGAATGATGATGTCTTTTTTGCGGTCAACAATGAAGAGATAATTGTCGGGATCGAGATAACCGATGTCACCGCTGCGGAAGTAACCGTCAGCAGTCATCGCGGCGGTCGTCGCATCCTCGCGACCCCAGTATCCACTGAAATTCGCGACCGTCCGAATGCAGACTTCGCCGCGCTCGCCCTGTGGCACCGGCTTGCCCGCATCGTCGAGGATCGCGAGATCAACCAGCGGCTTGTACGCGCGCCCGGTCGAATTTGGCTTTTCAAGATAGTTGGTCGAAAATGATCCGCAACCGACGGCATTGGTTTCGGTCAAGCCATAGCCGAGCGCAGGCGGCGCAGGCATTTCATCGTTCAAACGGCGGACATGTTCGGGCGGACGCGGCGCGCCACCAGCCGCAAACGTCTGAATCGTCGACAGGTCATATTTGTCGCGGTCGGGATGATTCAGGATTTCCCACGTCATCAACGGCACCCCAGTGAAGTTGGTGCACTTTTCCGCCTCGATCAGCCGCATTGCCTCCACCACATTCCATTTGGGCGTCAGCACGAGTTTGCGCCCGATCGCGAAGCTGACCAGCAGCATCGGGATTTCGCCCGTGACGTGGAACAAGGGCACTGTCATCAGGATCGCGTGCTGAGGCCGCGGCTCCCTGATCATGCCATCCTCAGTGCCAATTTGCAGCTGCATCATTGCTTGGCTGATGTAACAGAATGTGCCTTGCACAACAGCGCGGTGCGTGGAGTAAGCGCCCTTTGACTGGCCAGTCGAGCCACTGGTGAATAGGATGGTGGCAAGATCGTCGGGCGTAACGTCTGGCAAAGTGGTGCGTGGTTTGTCGCCGACAACGGTTTCAAGCGCTTGATGAAGCGGCAATGCCACGTCGATCACCACGACTTCACAACCCGGGTGACTGTCGCAATCTTCCAACCGCTTGGCGCGCGGCGGATCGGCGAAGGCCAGCGTGCACGACACGTCGGATATTCCTGCGCAAAGCTCCCCGCCCTGCCACCAGCCGTTGAGCAGTGTCGCAACGCCGCCTGCCATGATCGTGCCCATGTAAAGCACAATCCACGACGGCGCATTGCGCATCGCAATGCCAACACGGTCGCCCTTCTTCACACCATGAATCGCGACCAGTGCATGCGCGACATCAGTCGCATGGGCAAAGGCTTGGGTGAAGCTGATCCGTTCTTCGCCGTCGACAATAAAATCGGCGTCGCCATGTTGCGCACAAAAATGCGCGAAGTAACCAATGAGCGTGGGCGGAGCCGCAGCAATCACCGGCACGGCCACGCCGCAGGGCAGCGTGTATTCGCCCAGCGGCAACGGGCCGCCGGAAACCGACTGGTTGGCAATGGATTTGTCGATCCTTAGATCGAGGGCTGATGGCATGTATCTCTCTCCGCTTGGGATTCTTGTTTGACACCGTTATGGAGCGCGAAACCTGCGGGGAAAAGCCTTGATATTCGAACTTGCAACAAACGCGACAGCAGCCATCACTTGGAGCGACCTGAATCTGTCGCCGATTGCGCTTGATCTGGGGTTTTTCAAGCTGCGCTGGTATAGTCTTGCGTACATTGCAGGTATCCTTGTTCACTGGTGGTATCTGCTCCGTTTGATTGCTCAACCAGGCGCACCGATGGCGCGGCGGCATGCCGATGATTTTGTGTTCTTTGCGACGCTGGGCATCATTCTTGGCGGGCGCTTTGGCTACATCCTGTTCTACAAACCCGAAATGCTTACCGATTGGCTCGCGATGCTCAAGCTGTGGGAAGGCGGCATGTCGCTGCACGGCGGTTTCCTCGGCGTGATGGTTGGTCTTTGGTATTTCTGTCGCAAGAACGGCCTGAATCTTCTTCGTGTCTGCGACTATGTGGCGGTGACAACACCGTTCGGCCTGTTCTTTGGTCGCCTCGCCAATTTTGTGAATGGCGAGCTGTGGGGTCGTCCGACTGATCTGCCTTGGGGCATTGTCTTCCCCGGTGCTGGCCCTGAACCGCGTCACCCGAGCCAGCTTTACGAAGCCGGGATCGAAGGCATTTTCATGTTCGCGGTGCTGTGGATCATGTTCTGGAAAACCGACGCGCGCTATCAACCCGGCAAGCTGGTTGGCACGGGCCTGATCATTTATGGCCTTGGCCGCACCGTGGTTGAACTGGTGCGCCAGCCCGATGCGGGGATGGAGGATCTGTCATGGGGACTGACCATGGGGCAGACGCTGTCCATTCCGATGCTGCTTGTCGGGCTCTATCTCGTCTTCACCGCCAAGGGGCGGCGCATCCGCGTGGAACCGATTGCGGGCAGTGCCAGCGTCGCCTGAAGCCGCGGATGGAGCGCTTGCCGACCGGCTGGCGCGCGCGATCACGCTGGCGGGACCAATGCCGGTTTCGCAGTTCATGGCGGCAGCAAATGCCGAGTATTACGCGAAAGGCGACGCGATTGGCGGCGACTTCATCACCGCGCCCGAGATCAGCCAGATGTTTGGTGAGCTCATCGGCGTTGCGCTTGCCGATGTCTGGGACCGCGCGGGGCGGCCTGATTGTGCCTATGTCGAGCTGGGGCCGGGCAAGGGAACGCTGGCGGCGGATGCGCTGCGGGCTATGGCGAAAGCGGGGCTGACGCCGCCGGTGCACTTCGTCGAAACATCACCAACCTTACGCATAGCGCAGTCGGTAGCCGTGCCGGGGGCGGTGTGGCATGATGATATGACAACGCTGTCCAACGATGTGCCGCTGCTGGTTGTTGCCAATGAGTTTTTCGATGCGTTGCCGATTGAACAATTGGTGCTGGGGCCGGACGGCTGGCGGCAGCGATTGGTCGCTTGTCAGGATACACTGTTCCTGCCTGTCACAGGCAAACCCGTGCCTGACGACATCATTCCTGAAGGCCTACGTGATGCGCCGGTTGGGAGCATCGTCGAGACATCGCCCGCGAGTGTTGGTTTCTCGCGCCAGCTGGCGAAACGGCTGGCGAGCCAAGGCGGCGCGGCCCTGATCATCGACTATGGCTATGACGGTCCGGCGCTCGGCGAGACGTTGCAGGCAGTGCGTGGGCATAAATATGTCAATCCATTCGACGCGCCGGGATCGGTCGATCTGAGCGCGCATGTCGACTTCGCGACGTTGGGTGCGGCGGCGACGGTCGCGGGCGCAAGCGTGCATGGGCCAGTGCCGCAGCGCGATTTTCTAGGATCGCTGGGCATCGCGTCGCGCGCGGCGGCACTGGCGCGGCAATCGCCCAAGCACGCGGATGAAGTAACAGCGGCACATCAGCGGCTCACCGATCCGGCGGCGATGGGCACGTTGTTTCGAGTTATGGGGTTGACGGGCGGCGGGTGGCCGGTGCCTGTGGGGTTTAGCTAACGCGAGCTCCTGCGAAAGCAGGAGCTTTGCGTCCTGAGGGCATTTCTACTCTCCAAAGCTGCTGCTTTCGCAGGAGCGCAGTGAATTGGTATCGAATCAAATGAGTCAGATCGACATCACCACCACTCCCCTCCTAGGCGGCACGCGCCACGGATTCCTCGGGCGAAGTGGCGGAGTTTCACGCGGGCTGGTCGCGGGGTTGAATGTCGGCCTTGGCAGCGGCGACGATCCAGCCGCGATTGTCGAGAACCGGCGGCTGGCAGCGGATGCCGTGGCACCGGGCGCAAAACTGGTGACTGTGTATCAGGTGCATTCGGCTGATGTGGTGGTTGCGGACCATTGGGCCGATGACGCGCGACCACATGCCGATGCGTTGGTGACGGACAAACCCGGCTTGGTCTTGGGCATATTAACCGCCGATTGCGCGCCTGTCCTGTTCGCCGATACCGACGCGGGCGTCATCGGCGCGGCGCATGCGGGATGGAAAGGGGCGATAGACGGCGTCACCGATGCGACCATAGATGTTATGGAAAAACTAGGGGCGCGGCGGGATCGGATTGCCGCTGCGATTGGCCCGTGCATTTCTCGGGTTTCGTATGAAGTCGATGCCGGTTTCCTGAGCCGCTTCACCGATGTTGATCCTGAAAATGAACGGTTCTTTGCCGACGGGCAGCGCGCCGGGCATCATCAGTTCGACCTTGAAGCCTATGTCGCGCACCGGCTGGGCAGCGCGGGGATCATGCGCGTCGCAGCCCTTGGCCTCGACACCTATTCGGACCCGGACCGCTTTTTCAGTTTTCGGCGCGCGACACATGGCAACGAACCGGACTATGGTCGGCAAATATCGCTAATCGCGCTGCCGTAGCGCGAGAGCGCACTGGAGTATCAAAATGACCGATGAAGCCGAACTGAGCGCCCTGTCCTCGCGCCGTCGACCGAAACCCGACACATTGATGATCGGCAACCGCCGCTTGTCACCCGAGACATTGATGATGGGGCACGGCTTTGACCCCGCGCTTTCCGAAGGATCGTTGAAGCCGCCTATTTTCCTGACCTCGACTTTCGTTTTCGAAAATGCCGCAGCGGGGAAACGCTTTTTTGAGGGCGTGACCGGCAAACGGCCCGGCGGTGCAGAGGGGCTGGTCTATTCGCGGTTCAACGGCCCCAATCAGGAAATCCTCGAAGATCGCCTAGGCATTTGGGAAGATGCCGAGGACGCGCTGGTCTTCTCGTCGGGCATGTCGGCGATTGCGACAGTCATGCTTGCGCTGGTTAAGCCCGGCGATGTTATCGTCCATTCGGCCCCGCTTTATGCCGCGACCGAAACACTGATCGGGCGCATTCTCGGGCGGTTCGGGGTGCATTGGCTCGATTTCCCGGCCGGGGCGACACGCGACGAGATTGATGCGGCGATGGCGAAAGCCAAGACGATGGGCCATGTCGCGCTCGTTTATCTGGAAAGCCCGGCGAACCCGACCAATGCGCTGGTCGATGTCGAAGCCGTCAAGGGATCGCGCGATGCGGCGTTCGCGGCGGATGACTTGCCGCCCATCGTAATCGACAATACCTTCCTCGGGCCGCTTTGGGCGAAACCGTTAAAGCAGGGGGCTGATCTCGTCCTCTACAGCCTCACCAAATATGCCGGCGGGCATAGCGATCTGGTCGCGGGCGGCGCGGTGGGGTCAAAAGCGATGATCAATCCAATCCGGATGATGCGCAACACGATTGGCACGATCACTGATCCGCATTCGGCGTGGATGCTGTTGCGATCGCTTGAGACGCTCGAACTGCGCATGAGCCGCGCGGGCGACAATGCGGCAAAGGTGTGCGCGTTTTTGCGTGAGCAGTCGCAGGTGGAAAGCGTTGGTTACCTTGGCTTTCTTGAGCCCGGAACGCGGCAGCGCGACATTTATGACCGGCATTGCGACGGCGCGGGATCGACCTTTTCGCTTTATCTAAAAGGCGGCGAGCGCGAATCCTTCGCGTTTCTCGACGCACTCAAGATTGCGAAACTCGCGGTCAGCCTTGGTGGGACCGAAACGCTCGCGAGTGCGCCTGCTGCCATGACACATTTGTCGGTGCCGCAGGAGCGCAAAGATGCGCTGGGGATCAGCGACAATCTGGTGCGGATTTCGGTGGGCGTTGAGAATGCTGATGATCTGATTGCCGATTTCGCGCAGGCACTGACGGCGATTGGGTAGATTGGCGAACGGCCAGGAAATCCGTGCTCCGGGCTTGACCCGGAGCCTTGCGACAATGGGTGGCGCTCAACCCGCAGGGCTCCGGGTCAAGCCCGGAGCACAGTTAAGCTGAACACCATGTTGTTTTCAGTTCATGCAACAAGGCGCAGGGTGCGGCGTTATTACTGCACAAGTTTGCAACGGAGTTTATCATGCGTCATTTGATTTTTAGTCTCGCCGCCGTCGCGCTCGTTGCGCCCGCCCTGACCTACGCGCCGCCGGCCGAGGCAAAGCGCGTTTACAAGGAATGGGTTGGCAAGGATGGCCGCCGTTATTGCCGCCGCACGGATGGGACGACTGGCCTGATCGTCGGCGGAGTGGCCGGTGTCCTCGTTGGCCGCACAGTCGACACAAGTGGTGATCGGACGCTGGGCACGCTGGGTGGTGCCGCACTGGGTGCGCTCGCTGGTCGTGAAGTCGAACGCGCAGGGTCACGCCGAAAGTGCGTGCCGCGCTAAGGCTAGCTTGCAAGATGTAACCCTGTGCTCCGGGCCTGACCCGGAGCTTTGCGATTTGGTCAGCGTCCGTTCTTCCAAAGCTCCGGATCAAGTCCGGAGCACAGCGGTGGTTATTGCGCGACCGTATAAGCAATGACAAAGGTGGGCATCATGCCCACCCCATCGCAAATCCGTGTTGCCGCGCTGTACCAGTTCACGCGGTTTTACGACCCCGCCTTGGTTCAGGCGGGCCTGCGCGACCTATGCAACGCAGCGGGCATCAAGGGCACGCTGCTGATCGTCCGCGAAGGCATAAACGGGACGATTGCGGGTCCGGCTGACGCTGTTGAGCGTGTCATCGCGCATATCCGGACATTGCCGGGTTGTGCGGGGGTCGACGTGAAGTATTCGGCTGCGGACACGATGCCGTTCTACCGGATGAAAGTCCGGTTGAAGCGCGAGATCGTGACAATGGGGCAACCCGACATCGATCCGCTGACCGGCGCGGGGCATTATGTGGCGGCGGCGGACTGGAATGATCTAATCACCGCGCCCGATGTGATCGTGGTCGATACCCGCAATAATTATGAAGTCGATGTCGGCACGTTTGACGGCGCGGTGAACCCGGGCACGAAGCATTTCAGCGAGTTTCCCGATTGGGTTCGGACGCACCGGAATGAACTGGCGGGCAAGCGGGTCGCAATGTTTTGCACAGGCGGCATCCGGTGCGAAAAAGCAACCGCGTTTCTGAAGGCTGAAGGGCTGGATGAGGTTTACCACCTAAAGGGCGGCATCCTGAAATATCTTGAGGATGTGCCCGCGGACGAAAGCCGGTGGGCGGGCGAATGTTTCGTGTTCGATCAGCGGGTGGCAGTGGGACATGGATTGGCAGCGGGGTCGTATGACCTGTGCCACGCTTGTCGGATGCCGGTCAGTGCGGACGGCAAGGCCTCACCCGATTATGTTGAGGGCGTCAGCTGCCCCAAATGCGTAGGCGCACGGACCGAAGAGCAACGCGCCGGCTATGCCGAGCGGCACCGGCAGACGGTGCTCGCCGATGCGCGCGGGCGGGGGCATGTCGGCGTTTCGCCACCGAAGACTGTGCTCCGGACTTGATCCGGAGCCTTGGACGCCGGTGCACTGACCTCGCCGCAAGGTTCCGGGTCGGGCCCGGAGCACAGTAGGACGCAAACTCAGCTCGTTTTTTCGGGCAGCATTGATGAGTGCAGATGATCGATCATCCACTTACCGCCTTCATATTTATAGATGAAGCTGTAGCGCGCGTTGACATCGGTCTTGGCACCCGCGGCATCGGTGAACGTCACGGTCCATGTGCCGACACGCGTCGCCATGTTGCAGCCGAGGTCAATCGTGCTGCTTGTGATTGTGCCCACGGGATTGTTCTTCAAAAAGCTGACGAAGTAATCGCGGATTCCGGCGGCGTCGGCGCGCGGCTTGTTCGAGACAGTGGCAAGCAGGACGGCATCCTTGCCGAACAGGGCGGTTACGGTATCGGGGTTCTTGGTCGCCCAGGCGGCGTTGAACTTGGTGAACTGCGCCTCGACCGCGGCGGTCGTAACTGGCGCGCAGCGCAGGGCCGCTGTGCGCGCTTCAGCCGTTGGGGCCAGCGCGAAGGTCGATGCTGATAGCACCGTCGCAGCGACAACATAACGTAACATTTTGATCTCCCACCTATTTTGATTTGCAATGCATAAATGGGTGATCAAGTCGCAACGACAAGTCATGGGGTTCCACGGACTACCGCAGAATTGGCGCATTTTGGCGCTATTTTTTGAAGCCTACGCCGCCTCCGCCCGCCGCGCCAATGCGCATTGGCTCCAGATTTCGCTGATTGCCTCAACCAGTCTGTCAATGTCGCCATCCGTATGCACCGGCGACGGCGTGATGCGCAGCCGTTCGGTGCCCTTTGGCACAGTCGGATAGTTGATGGGCTGCACGTAGATGCCGTGATTAGCCATCAGCCAGTCGCTGATCATTTTGCAATGATGCGGGTCGCCGACCATCACCGGGATGATGTGGCTGGGGTTGTCGATATGCGGAATGCCAAGCGCATCGAGCCGCGCGCGCACGATGGCGACACGGTTCTGGTGGCGGACGCGCTCAATCTGGCTGACCTTCAGGTGGCGTATCGAGGCTGCGGCTCCGGCGGCAATCGCAGGCGGCAGCGCGGTCGAAAAAATGAACCCGCTGGCAAAGCTGCGCACGAAATCGCACATCGCTTTTGAGCCCGCAATGTAGCCACCCATGACGCCGAATGCTTTGCCCAGCGTCCCTTCGATCACGGTGATCCGGTCCATCAGCCCTTCGCGTTCGGCGATGCCGCCGCCGCGTGGGCCGTAAAGCCCGACCGCATGGACTTCGTCGATGTAGGACATCGCACCATGCTTTTCACAAACGTCGAGGATTTCAGCGATAGGCGCAATGTCGCCGTCCATCGAATAGACGCTTTCAAACGCAACGAGTTTGGGGCGGCCGGGTTCGATGGTGGCGAGGAGGCGGTCGAGGTCTGCGGGGTCGTTATGCTTGAATTTCAGGCATTGCGCGCGACTGTGGCGAATGCCTTCGATCATTGAGGCGTGGTTGAGCGCGTCGGACAGGACGACGCAATCAGGAAGCCGCGCCGCAAGCGTGCCAAGCGCGGCCCAGTTCGAGACATAGCCGCTGGTGAAAATCAGCGCGGCCTCTTTATTGTGAAGATCAGCAAGTTCGGCTTCGAGCAACACATGTTCATGGCTCGTCCCCGAGATATTACGTGTGCCGCCCGCACCTGCGCCGCAGCGGTCGAGTGTGTCGTGCATCGCGTCGAGCACTTTGGGGTGCTGACCCATGCCAAGATAGTCGTTCGAGCACCACACCGTCACGTCCTGCGTCGTGCCATCGTCGGCATAGCGCGTGGCACTGGGGAAAGCGCCGCGCTTGCGTTCGAGTTCGGCAAACACCCGGTAATTTCCGGCTTCACGCAAAGCATCCAGTTGCTCGGTGAATAGTGCCTCGTAATCCATACGCCCCTCCGTCTTATATCCGTTTGGCATTGGGGATCGCCCAACGCCAGAGTGCAGTGTCGCCAATCGGCAAAACCAGAAATAAATGTTCGATCACACCGAGTGCTGCGATGGCCGCGAGCAAGGTGTAGCCAATAGCGGCGTCACCGGGCGTAGTGAGTGCCGTGCTGCCCAGCCACCATGTCAGCGCGGTGCCCGCTATGAGTGAGAATGGCATCAGCGCGTTGAACCGCGCTTTGCGGAAATAACTTTTCAAATAGGCCAGCTGTGGCGGCAGGATGTCGCTGCTGAAGTTTGGCACGCCGAGGAAGATGTTAAACTTGGTCGACAGCCGCATCGCGAACAGGATGGCGAAGGCAGCAGCGCCGGTCTGGTTGGGCAAGTCGCGGCTGACGATGGCAAGCATGATCAGTGTGACGAGGATCGCAAGTTCATGGTGGATCACGGTCGCGGTTGAGAGGCGGAAGCGCTCCCATCCACGCGCGCCTTCGGGGAGTGGTTCGCGGCGCGGGCCCGTGACGGCACCGGTCAGGAAACTCAGTTCATGCCAACCCCAGATGATGAGGGCGGCGGTAAACGATGCGTAGGCCGCAAACGCATCCGTGCTGGGTGCGAGGAGACCGATGACCGCAACGGCTGCACATGCTGCGCCGCCCGCATAGATCAGCACTTTCTGTGCCCGCATCCGGTGATCAAGCGCGACGACCAGCGCGGTGGACATGAACCACAGCATCACCACATAAAGCAGCGGGAGGGCATGCGCGGAAAGAGTCATAGCGCTGCTTCACCCCTCCCCTTCAGGGGAGGGGCTGGGGGTGGGGACGTGAGGCGCAAACCGCTAGCAGCTGCTTGGGTGGCTCGTCCCCCCCCCCACCCCACCCCCGCCGGGGGGGGGGGGAGTAAAGG
>JANMPU010000094.1:0-12199 GCA_031369985.1 Sphingomonas sp.
AGCTTGACCGAATCGAATGTCAGCATGCGGTTGATGGTGAAGTGCCGTCCAACGTCGCGAAGGAATGGAACATATTCCAGTCCGTCGAGCCAATCGGCGTTGTTGATCATCACCGCGTCGGTTGGCCCTTCGCCGAAGCTCAGAAAGGGCTCAAATGCCCGCCGGATGGAGGCGATATTGGCATCAATCTGTTCGGACGTCAGCAACTGGCGGCTTTCATCCTTGCCGGATGGATCGCCGATCTTGGTCGTGCCGCCGCCCATGATGACGATCGGCTTATGTCCGCTTTGCTGAAGTCGGCGGAGCAACATGATCTGCACGAGGCTGCCGACATGCAGCGACGGCGCGGTCGCGTCGAACCCGATATAGCCCGGCACGATCTGCTTGTTGGCGAGCGCATCCAGCTCGGACGCATCGGTCATCTGGTGAATATAGCCGCGCGTATCGAGCGTATGGAGCAAATCTGATTCGTATGCCATGGCGATCCCCCTAAACCGATTGGACCAGCCTTGTCGAAGGGGCGCTCTTGCTACTATGCGCGAACGCCATGAAATCGCTTGTCCTACACCCGCATTGTGCCGCTGGTTCCATCGTCAAGATTGAGGCCGAAATCGAAGCAAGGCCGACCGGATGCCGCGCTTTGTTCATAGCTTCGGGTGATGTCGCGCGGATCAAAATGCCTCAACTTCAGACGGATCGCGGTCGCTACGATGATCTGTGGCGAACGACTTGCTTCGAGATTTTCTGGCAACCCGCGGGCGGCAAATTCTATCGTGAGTTCAACCTATCGCCCTCGACGCGCTGGGCCTGTTACGACTTTGATGATATCAGGGCGGGGATGCGGAATGCCCCCGCAAAGGTCGATATCGACGTGACTACAACGGCGGACACTTTGCGGCTAGAGGCACATATTGAGTCCGATTTGCCTGTGCCTGCCACAGTTGCTTTGAACGGGATCATCGAGGATGCCGACGGTGTAAACCGCTTTTGGGCGCTCGCGTTTCAGGACGGCGCGCCCGAATTCCATAGCGAAACCTGCCGCAGCTGGGCACTCTTGAGAGGGGAATGTCATGAAGTTCGGGGTTGAACGGCTGCTCGCCGATGCGGACTTGCGCAAGCCATTGGAAGGGAAGCGCATTGCCCTCCTCGCACATCCGGCTTCCGTCACGGCGGACCTGACGCATTCACTTGATGCGCTGGTGGCTGAGGGAGTGAACGTCACGGCCGCTTTCGGCCCGCAACATGGCCTGCGCGGTGACAAGCAGGACAACATGGTCGAATCGCCCGATTTTACCGATCCCGTCCATGGCATTCCCGTTTTCAGTCTCTATGGCGAAGTGCGCCGCCCGTCCGGCCAGTCGATGGGAACATTCGACGTTATCCTGATCGATCTTCAGGATCTGGGCTGCCGTATCTACACCTTCATTACCACTTTGCTCTATATGCTCGAGGCAGCAGCAGCGCATGGCAAATCAGTTTGGGTGCTGGATCGCCCCAATCCGGCGGGCCGCCCCGTTGAAGGGCTGACGCTGCGCCCCGGCTGGGAGAGCTTTGTGGGCGCGGGGCCGATCCCGATGCGCCATGGACTGACTCTTGGCGAGCTGGGGCAGTGGTTCATCGAACACTATAATCTTGATGTAGATTACCGCGTTATCGCGATGGATGGCTATGATCCCGACGTCGCGCCCGGCTTTGGTTGGCCGACTGACCGCATCTGGATCAACCCCAGCCCGAATGCACCCAACCTTCCCATGGCGCGCGCCTATGCAGGGACGGTGATGCTGGAAGGAGCGACGCTATCCGAAGGGCGGGGGACGACTCGCCCGCTCGAGCTGTTCGGCGCCCCTGATATTGATGCCCGCGCAGTGATGACTGAGATGCGCCGCCTAGCGCCCGACTGGCTTGAAGGGGCAGCAATGCGCGAAGTGTGGTTCGAGCCGACGTTCCACAAGCGTGTCGGGCAGTTGTGCCACGGTTTGCAATTCCATCCTGAGGGCAATCTTTATGATCATCATGCATATCGACCATGGCGTGCGCAGGCGCTGGCATTCAAAGCTGTACGAAATATATATCATAACTATCTGATTTGGCGTGATTTTCCTTATGAATATGCTTTTGGCAGGCTGGCGATTGATATTATCAATGGCGGACCCCAATTGCGCGAATGGGTCGATAACCCTGCCGCAACGCCTGCCGATCTTGACGCAATCACGCTGCCCGATGAAGCCGCGTGGATTGAGGAACGCAGGTCCTTCCTACTTTATTAGGAAGTCCTGACACTTCCCTAACGCGGCATACACCACGTCTTTACGCCCTTTCGTTATCAGCAATGGATCAAACATGCGCCACGCGTGTTTTGTGCGTAGCTATTAAGGACCGGCATGATCGGACAGGCACTTTCAACGGGGCAGACCCGCGACACCGCCGATGCGCTGCTAGCGCTCGTTGTGGCTGAAGGCTCTGCGTCGCATCGCCATCCGTCGGCGGAGGCGTTGACGCATGGGCCAGAAGCCGCGCGCAATGTCGCCGATATTGTTCATCTTCTGTGCCTGCTGCACGGTCGGCATCCCGGCGTGATTGACCATGCAGTGGGACGTGTCGAACATGCACCAACGCGTGCTTTCCTTTCGGATGCAGCGGATGCATTTGCGCAGGAGCGTGCTTTTCTGACCAAGCTGGTTGTTGCGGTGGGGCCATTGCCCAGCACGCCGGGGCAAGCCGACACTGAAACCGCGGTCCTCGCCCAGCATCATGCCCTTGATATGCTTGCCCAATCCGAACGGTCGGGAACGGCTTTGGGTGCGGCGCTAGCGCTGCTCGCCGATTGGGCCTCGATCCGTCCCGTGCTCGAAAATGCCGCGCGGCGCTTGTCGATCGATTATGAGCGCTCAAGCCTGCCGGTTGATGATGTCATCCTGACCGCTGTTCGTCGTGCCGATCACAGTCCAGGCGCGGATCGTGCCATGCTGTTCGGCGCGCAACAGATTGTCGCGCAGCACCGCGGCCTGTGGGATTTGCTCGAAGCACGTGCGATTGCGCGTTCTGACTATTAGAGGCGACTATTAAACGCTTGCTCTGAAGGCGCTAGCTCGCCAAACGCTCTTTACGTTAACGTCAAAGAGCAGCACATGAAATTCACTGGAACGTCCAATTACGTTGCGACCGACGACCTGAAAGTCGCGGTCAATGCTGCCGTCACTTTGCGCCGTCCCTTGCTGGTGAAGGGTGAACCGGGCACCGGCAAGACTGTGTTGGCCGAGGAAATTGCGAAAGCCGCAGGCGCGCCGCTGATCACTTGGAACGTCAAATCGTCGACGAAGGCGCAGCAGGGGCTGTATGAATATGATGCTGTTGCCCGCCTGCGTGATGGCCAGTTGGGCGACGAGCGCGTTCACGACATCAAAAATTACATCCGCAAGGGCAAATTATGGGAAGCATTCACCGCGCCTGTGCTCCCCGTTTTGCTGATTGATGAAATCGACAAAGCTGACATCGAATTCCCCAACGACCTGTTGCAGGAACTCGATCGCATGTCTTTTGACGTTTACGAAACGCATGAGACGATCGCTGCGGTTGAGCGTCCCATCGTCATCATCACGTCGAACAATGAAAAGGAGCTGCCAGACGCTTTTCTGCGGCGGTGTTTCTTTCATTACATTAAATTCCCTGACAGGAGCACAATGCAAGCCATTGTCGATGTTCATTTTCCGGGCATTCAGAAGATTCTCGTCAACAAGGCAATGGACATATTTTATGATGTCCGCGACGTGCCAGGGTTGAAGAAAAAGCCATCGACGAGCGAGCTGCTTGACTGGCTGAAACTGTTGCTTGCGGAGGATATGCCGCTCGATGTCCTGCAATCGCGCGACCCGAGTAAAGCGATCCCGCCGCTGCATGGGGCCCTTTTGAAGAATGAGCAGGATGTTATGCTGTTTGAACGACTGGCATTCATGTCGCGGCGACAGGGGGCGAAGGCTTAGTCTGTTTCGGCGTGGCATATCGCCAATAGCGATGACAATTCCTCTGTAGCGACGAGCCACACGCGTGCCGGGATGATACTGCCATAATCGTGCGCGATAATGTTACGCATGGCATAAATTGACGCCCAATCGATATGCGCATGTCGCAATTTGACTTCGTCCGAGAGTTTTCGGGTCGCTTCGCCAATGACCTGTAAGCGGAAAGCCGTGAGATCGACTTCATCTGGGTCTGTTACAAAGCTCGCTTCCAACATGCCGTCGAGGCGCCGGTCGATATGACTGATAAGTTCAGCAATCTGCGCGAGAATCAGCTGGTCGCGGTCAAAAGCCGTTACCATTAGAAGAGGCGAACCATTTCTTGTTCGATCCGGTCGCGGATCTTTGGTCTTAGTGCGGCGCGTTCGACGAGATCGACACGGCGGCCAAGAACCTCGTTCAATCGAACTTGCGAACGGCCTTGATCAAGTAGGCTGAACCGCGCGTCGGGTGCGACATCAAAAGCGAGATCGATATCAGAATCGGGTCGTGCGTCGCCGCGTGCTTCGGAACCGAACAAATAAAGTGCTGCAATGCCCGCCGCCGCGAATTCAGGCTGCAGAGCCTTCAATCGTTGGATAGCATCTGTATCAAGCATGTGGCGTAATTAACATGAGCATCGTCGCTTTGTCGACTAAAGCGCATCTGGACGTATAACCGGCGTCATTGTCGTCCACGCTGCCTTCAACGCAACTTCAATCGCGTCCAGCATTGCATAACGTTGGCGGTACATGGACCGCTTTTTCGCTGGTATTTCGACATCACTGCGGCGGTCTCCGGTGAGGGGGAGGCGGTAGAACCATTCGTTCACGATCTCCCCGCTGCGGTCCTGCCAGATGGCGTCGTAATCGAGGGGGAGAGTGCGCATCATCTCTTTGCCGAAATAGGGATGCCGGTTTTGGCGGCCCTTGTCTGCGATGGCGAGGATTTCGGTCACATGCAGTTGCGCACAGACAAGTCGGAACAGCTCAATGAGCAAGTCGCGGGGGCGCAGACCGTTTGCTGCTTTGGTGAGGTCGCGGTAACGATCGAGCGCGTCATCGAAATTGCGACCCTGAATGCCGCCAATCAAGGCACGGAGGCCGTTGTCTGTGGGCTCAAGCGCGAAAACGAGCGAGAAAAGCCGCCAGTCACCGTCAAACAGGTTGATGGTCAAGACGCCCTCGCGGTGAAACCACATCGGCTTGTCGATGACGACATGGTAAGTGTTGCTGATCATCGGGAGCGGCATCAGATTGATGGACTGCGCCAACGCAAAGTTGAGCGGCGGAATGCTATCGAGCGTCGCAAGGTGTGCAGAGAGGCGGGTCAGGCGTTCGTCGGGCGACCAGCCTGCGCAGAGATAGGGCGCGCGCACGAAGCTGAGCAATTCGGGCCGTGCGTCGACGCCCTGACCGGTTGATGTCACGGGATCGGCGGATAGCAGGGGGGCGAGAGCGGCGGCATGACGGCGGGCAGCATGTTTGAAACGCCACGCATTGATCCGCGCCGACAATCCGGTGCCGGGTACCATAGCGTGAACCATTGCCGTCAAGCGTCGCTGTTTGCAGTCGTCCATCGCGCCAAAGCCGTGCCGCAAATCGGATTATTTGTCGAATGAATAGGCGACTTCGAAATTGCCCCAGCGCTTGCCTCCAAGATAAAGCGGCACAAACACATTTTTGACTGTGCGATAGCCGTGCAGTCCAAGATTCTGGCGATAGGTGGTCAACATGAAGTCAGCGTCCGATTTTACGGCGCGGGCGGTTGGGTCGTCCATGAAATTGCATTTATTGCGGCAGTGGAGAGCGTTCCACGCCGGATCGTCGGGCCGCTGCGGATGCGATTTGGACGAGGCGTGCGTGGGCAAATAGCCGTTCACATCGCTGATCACGGCAACGATGATGCGCGGATCACTCGCGACAGTGGCGTCGATGACGGGCTGAACGAGCTTGTCAGCTATCGCATTAAAACGATTGTCGAATTGTGGTGGGTCCGATCCCTCGACGGGCTGGTAATTGGTGTCAAAGACGGCATCCATCGTTACCTCTTTGGCGACAAACGCGGCATCTACGGCCACTTGGATATCGGTTGCCCCTTGCAGCGCGAGTTCGACGAAATGGCGGTCGGTGGGAGCAAAGCCGCTATGGACGATCGTGTCGAGCATCTGGTTCGCACCGACTTCGAGCGCGCCGATATGCGTGATGGTCTCGTCCAATTTAGCGCGGTTTGATTGCGACGCGGTGGCAAAGCCGTCGAGCTCGTCGCCGACGCGGCAGACGCTGTCGTGGATCATGCTGGTGGCGCGGGCAATGTCGTCGGCCTGATGATCGACTTGCGCGACGAGGTCGATAACTTGGGCGACAGTGTCGTTGATGCGGGCAAAGCCGGTCTCGGCTTGTTTGCTGCGCGCCATACCGCTCTGGATTTCGCTGACGAACGCCGCGCCTTCATCGGTCAGCGAGTCCATTGTAATACCAATTTCGTCGATTGCGCGGCGGGTGTCGCTGGCGAGTTTTTTGACTTCGGCGGCGACAACCGCGAAGGTTTTGCCGGCGTCGCCCGCCTTTTCGGCTTCGATGGCAGCGTTAAGCGCAAGCATGTTGGTGGTGCGAGCAATGCCGTCAATGATTTGCGTCGTGCGCCGAACCTGATCCATCGCGGCGGAGAAATTGGTGAGCTGCCCACCGAGTCGCTGGACCATCGCCGTCAGTTCGGCAAACTCGCCGATCGACGTCGCGATGATGTCGGCGCCATCTTTTAAGCGACCACGCGCATTTTCGGACAGCATCCGCGCTTCGTCGGTCGCATCGGTGACTTGGCGCTGGTCGGTTTCGAGGCTCGCCATGACGGCCTGAAGTTCGGTGAGGACCGTTGCTTGGGCGGCTACGCTTTCGGCGACGATCTGGATTTGTCCTGCGGCTTCGGTGCAGCCAATGGCTAGTGCGCCTGATTGCTCGGCGGCATTGTCCATCAACTTGGGGTCGGCGGCGGGCTCGATACGCGATTGATACATGCTCTGAGCGTAAGGCATCAAGGGTTAGGATCGCGTTAACCAGCGACGCATGCTTGCCGCAAACGTCAAGCGGGGGCATAGCAACGCAATGTTCTTCAACTTCCTCGACGAGCTGCGCGCGGCCGGCATTCCTGTGAGTATGAAGGAACATCTCGTTCTGCTCGAAGCGCTCGAGCGTGATGTGATCGACCGCACGCCCGAACAATTCTATTTTCTGTCGCGCGCGGTTTATGTGAAAGACGAAGGGCTGATTGATCGCTTTGATCAGGTGTTTGCCAAAGTCTTTCGCGGGATTGCCACGACCTATGGCGAGCAAAGCGCAGAAGTCCCTGCCGAATGGCTGCGTGCGGTTGCCGAAAAATTCCTGACGCCCGAAGAAATAGAAGCCATCGAAAAGCTGGGTTCGTGGGACGAGATCATGGAGACGCTCAAAAAGCGGCTCGAGGAACAGAAAGAACGTCACGAGGGCGGAAATAAATGGATCGGCACAGGTGGCACGTCGCCCTTCGGTCATGGCGGCTATAATCACGAAGGCGTGCGGATCGGTGGCGAAGGGAAGCACGGGAAAGCCGTCAAAGTCTGGGACAAGCGCGAGTTCAAGAACCTTGACGCGACCAAGGAATTGGGCACCCGCAACATCAAGATTGCGCTACGCCGTCTGCGCCGTTTCGCCCGTGAAGGGGCGGCGGACGAGCTGGACATGGATGCGACGATCAACGGAACCGCGCGGCAGGGATGGCTGGACATCCACATGCGGCCTGAACGGCACAATGCGGTCAAGCTACTCCTGTTTCTCGACATTGGCGGGTCAATGGATCCGCATATCAAGCTGTGCGAGGAACTGTTCAGTGCGGCGACGAGCGAGTTCAAAAACCTCGAATTTTTCTACTTCCACAACTGCCCCTATGAAGGTGTGTGGAAGGACAATAAGCGCCGCTTCACCGAACGGACGCCGACATGGGATGTGCTCCACAAATATGGGCACGATTATAAGCTGATTTTCGTCGGCGATGCGTCGATGTCGCCCTATGAGATTTCGCATCCCGGCGGGTCGGTCGAACATTTCAATGAAGAGTCGGGGACAGCGTGGATGCAGCGGCTGACCAACACTTATCCGGCGGCGGCGTGGCTGAATCCCGTGCCCGAAGCGCATTGGGGATATTCGCAGTCTATTTCATTGCTCAAGGGCTTAATGAATGACCGGATGTATCCACTCACGCTGGGCGGGCTGGATGACGCGATGCGTGGTTTGACGCGGAAGAATTAGACGTTCAACTGCATCTGGACGGCCTGCGCTTTTTGCCAGAATTTCTCGGCGAGTTCGCGGCGGCGTTCGCGGGCTTGATCAGTAACAGCGCGCGAGGCAGCTGACGCTTCTTCAGCGGCGCGGCGCGAGTAGTAACGCAGATCAGATTCCATTTTGCGACCCCCTGGTGCGGTTCGACGCCCAAGACTTATTGTTAGTGGGTTACGAAATCGTTCAAATCGGCGCAACCCCGCACGATTTTCGCGCATTGACCGCCCGACGCGTGGCCCATATCCACATGCAACGGCCCCGGTAGCTCAGCAGGACAGAGCAACGGTTTCCTAAACCGCAGGTCGGGAGTTCGAGTCTCTCCCGGGGCACCAAGGATGTCTAACATGCTGATATCACGTCGTTCTTTTGTTGTTGGTCTGGCCGCGACACCGTTGGCTGCGGAGGCGCAGACCGCGTCGCGTGCGTTACGTTTGGTTGCTGCGGCGCGGCGGCAGGTTGGGGTGACGCTGACTTATGACCCTGCTTATTCACGGCTCGCCTTTCCCGGTGGCGACGTCCCGCGGGCGAAAGGCGTGTGTACCGACGTGGTGATTCGCGCCTTTCGCGACTCGCTGGCGCTTGATCTTCAGGCGCTCGTGAATGCCGATATGAAGGCCGCATGGGGTGCTTATCCGAAGCGCTGGGGTCTTGCGAAACCTGACAGCAATATCGATCATCGCCGCGTGCCCAACCTCCAGACTTTCTGGACCCGCAAGGGTGCGAAACTGCCGCTGACCAACAACCCCGCCGATTGGCAGCCGGGCGACATCTTCACAAGCATGATCGGCGGACGATTGCCGCATACCGGCATCGTCTCAAACCAGTTCGCCGCGGGCGGGCGACCGCTCGTCATCCACAATATCGGACAGGGCGCGCGTGAAGAGGATGCGCTGTTCGCTTATTCATTGACGGGCCATTATCGCTGGGCGTGAAAAACCCCGGCATGTTGCCACGCCGGGGTCCTGCGAGCCCGTTGAGGGATCGGTTTAGAAGGATTTACGCAGCGTCACGCCATAAGTGCGCGGCTGGTTCGGATAGGCACTGAAGCTACCCGTCTGAATGACCGTCGGGAAGGCCGATTGGTAATAGTTATTCTTGGTCAGGTTGCGGACCCACAGCATGATATCGAGCTTGTTGTCTTCATCGCTCACGCCGATCGAACCATTGACTGTGTTGACTGTCGTTGTGCCGCAATTCGTGCCGTCGGGGCAGAGTTCGGGCACCTGCTCGGTCAGCTGGAACTTGCTGACATAGTCATATTCGCCGCGAATATACGCGGTAATACCACCACCGAAATCATGCGTATAGGTGGCCGACGTGCTGATGCTCCACTCACCGATCCCAGCTGGCTTTGCACCCGTCAGATTGCGGAACGTCGGAATGCGGCCCGTCAGCGGATTCACCGGACAACGCACGGTGTCATAATTGACGCACGGCGCATTGGTGAACGAATCATACTTGGGATCGAGCCATGTCAGCGAGAACGTCAGCGCAAGCGGCTGAACGGGTTTGTAGGCGAGATCGAGTTCGACACCTTTTACGGACTGGCTGCCCGCATTGACCAGTGCAAAGCCGAGGCCGTTAAACTGGTTCGACTGAAAGCCATCAATCTTTTGCTGGAACACCGCAAGGTTAGCAAAGCCACCACGGAACTTCGCTTTGATGCCAGCTTCATAGACTGTCACATTTTCGGGGTTGGCAGATCGGCCCACACCGTTGTTCGCCGGGCGGCTGTCCGAAGACAGATTGAACGCCGCCCCCTTCCAGCCCTTTGAATAGCTGATGTAGGCATTGATGATGTCAAAGTCGTAGGCAATTCGCGCCGCGTAAACGACCTTCGAGTCCTTGCGGATGCCCGTTTCGGTTGCGTTCGGAATGTTGATCGGCGCGTGGTTCGCCGTGTCACCATAAAAGAATTGCGCGCTGTTCAACCCGAACGGGTTCACGCCAGCAGGCGATGCAGGGCAGGGTGCACTACCCGGACCCGGCAACGACGTGCCCAGGCTTCCACCAAACAAATTGACGGGAACGCGCCCGCCATTTGCAGCAGGGTTATACCCCTTTTGCAGCAAACAACCCGCAATCGACGCCGGAAGGGCAGCGAAGGGCAGCAGGCCAAGGCGGGGATTATTTTCGAGATTGAGGAGCGAGAACGCGTCATTGAGCACGACCGAAGAGACAACTTCCTTGCGGTCATTCAAATAACCAAGGCCACCGGTTAGGGTCAGGCGGTCGGTCACTTCAAAGTCGACTTGGCCGAACACCGAGAAGGACTTGTTCTTTTGCTTCCAGTTATCGGCAATGCCGGTGCCCGCCGCAAAATAAGTCTGACCGGGGGTAACAATCGGCAATCCGGGGACACCGTTGGTTGCCGCCGACAGGCTTTCGAGCGCGAATAGGAGACCGCCCGGGCCGCCCGTCTGCGCGTTGATGAAGGCACGTGTGTCCTTGCCATAACGGATGTCGCGGCCTGAGGTCAGTTTTTCGTCGCCGTAGAACGCACCGACCAGCCAGCTGAACGGACCGCTGCCTGTCGAGGCAAGGCGGATTTCCTGTGTGAAGAAATCGCTTTCGCTACCGCTGGTCAGGTTCGAAATATCGGCTGCCTGAAAATCGACGTCGAGCGTCGTCTGGTTCACTTGATTGCGGTAAGCAGTGATCGACGTCAGTTTGGCAAAATCACCGATGTTCCAGTCGATTTGGCCCGACAAGCCCTTACCGACGACGCGGTTGCTCGGATCTGTATTGTAAACCACCGTGCGTTTAAAAAAGTCGCTCGGCTGACTGATACGACCAATTGTGCCGATCAACTGCGTCGCGGGACCATTGAACACTGTTGCCGCCGTGCAGCATACTTCCTTGATGACGTTATAATCACCGATCAGGCGTAACGAGAAATCAGCCGAAGGTTCGAACAGCAAATCGGCGCGCAGCGACCAGCGGTTGCGATCATTGACTTCGTTCTTCGTGGTCAGGTTGGTTGAGTAACCCTGACGGCTGTTGATGCTGCCCGACAGACGGAAGGCGATGGTTTCGCCCAACGGGCCGGTGATCGTCGCTTTCGGGTTGATGTTACCATAATTGCCGAGCGTGATTTCGGCCTTGCCGCCCCAATCGAACTGCGGCTTTTTCGTTACGATGCTGATCGCGCCAGCCGACACGTTTTTACCGAACAATGTCGATTGCGGGCCGCGAAGAACTTCGATACGCTCGATTTCGGGAAGATCGTCAAGCGCCGCAGCTGAGCGCGAACGATAGACGCCGTCGATGAACACGCCGACCGAGCTTTCGATCCCGTCATTGCCGTTGCCGTTGCCAAAGCCACGGATGATGAAGTTGACTTGCCCCGCGCTCTGGAACTGCGAGACTTTCAGCGACGGGACGAGCGACTGCAAATCGAGCAGGTCGCGAACCTGCGCCTTTTCGATTGTCTCTTGGCTCGTCACCGACACCGAAATCGGCACGTCCTGCAACGTCTGTTCGCGTTTCGTGGCAGTCACGATGATTTCGTCGGCTTCGGGCGCTTCGGCCTCGGCGGCTTGTGGCGCGACCTGCGCATAGGCCGGATGCGCCATTGTAAGCGCCAACAACGACGTGCTCACAAAATGAATTTTTCGCATTGAAACTCTCCCCATCTCGATGCCGACCCATGCGGCGGGTGATGCTTATTGCATCTGTCAAATCGTTTTGCGTCCGCTTTACGCAAGCGTCAATGGGAGAATTGGCGAAAATCCGCCAAGTTTCAAACTGCTACCTATGATGCAGCGCACCAATGGTGCTTGCCGTAACGGTAAGGCTGGCGCGGCGGCGGATAATCGCAGTTTTCGGTTGCAACGGCGATTGGGAAGCGTAGGGCGGATCAATGGCTGATCATCATCACTCCATCGAACC
>JANMPU010000056.1:0-25228 GCA_031369985.1 Sphingomonas sp.
CCCCGGGCGTGTCCAACACCCCCCACCAATACCACCTACCGGGCGGGTTGGTGCTGGCTGTTAAGGTCCCTTGGGCGTGCTCCCCCCCCCCTTTGGGGGGGGGGGGGGGGGGGGGCCCCCGTGAGGCGCAAACCGATAGCAGCTGCTTGGGTGGCTCGTCCCCACCCCAACCCCTCCCCTGAAGGGGAGGGGAGAAGAAAAGGCGTGCGCAATTACCACGCCGGGACCATCCGCGTGCTGACGGGCAGCGCATTCGCCTCTGTCCGCATGAAGTAGAGGCGGAGCATGCTCGTGCCGATGGTCGCATAGGCTTTCGCGCGACCAAAGACGCCTGCGCCCGGCAGTGCCTGATTGGCGCGCAGGATTTTCATCATCAGTGCGCGGAATTTGGGGCTGTCGCTGTCGAGGACAATCGGGAAGACTTGCCGCGTGATCGCCGTGGTGACGCGGAAGACTTCATAATCATAATCCGTCGGATCAATGCCCAATGCGGCATGGAAATGCGGGCGGGCATGATCGCGGACGAACATCGTCGCATAGACCGCGACGAGGAAGAAACGGATCCACAACTTGTTGAAGCCGGTCAGCAGTTTCGGATCCGCGCGCATCAGGAGTGCGAATGCCTCACCATGCCGGAACTCGTCGTTGCACCATTGTTCGAACCAGTTGAAAATCGGGTGGATCATCCGGTCCGGATTGCGCTGCAAATGGCGGAAGATCGTGATGTAGCGCGCATAGCCGATTTTTTCGGAGAGATAGGTCGCGTAGAAAATGAACTTCGGGCGGAAGAAGGTGTATTTCTTGGTCTTGGTCAAAAAGCCCAGATCGATACCGATATTCGCATCTTTCAAGCTGTCATTGATGAAGCCTGCGTGGCGGCTTTCGTCGCGCGCCATCAGTTTGAACAGCGCTTTGGCATCAGGATTCTTCGTGCGCTTGGCGATTTCGGCGTAAAGGATGCAGCCCGAAAATTCGGACGTCAGCGACGACACGAGGAAATCGACAAATTCCTTGCGCAGATTGGGCTCCATGGCGGCAATGATGCCGTCGAAGCTCTCTTCCTTCTTGAAATGGTTCTTGTTGGGGTCGCTCGCCATTTCGGCGATCAGTGCATCCCATTCAGCTCGGACAAGCGATACGTCGATCTTGTCCATCGCGTCAAAATCGGTGGTGTAGAAGCGGGGGGACAACACCGTATCCTGCGTCGCAATGGCATGCGCGTCTTCTTTGGTGAAGTTGTGCGTCATCTCGGTCATAGCGCGCGTCCATTTGAAAAGCTGATTTCGTAGAGTTCGGTAATTTCAAAGCGCGCCCGGAATTTGGTCCATGCGCGTTCGAGTGCCGTTGCCCGCGTCACCGTCGCCATGCGATGTTCGACGAGGCGCTCGCCATAGGGCAACCGGATCGCGGCGCCATGCACACGGACTTTGTCGCCCGGATAGATCGCGACATCGCCGTCAAGTTCGACATGCGCATGCAGATGGTCAAAGCCATGTTCGACTTCGATTGTGCAGGGCGTGTCAAAGCTGCGACTCATTTGAGCAGCGCCATGAAGGCCGCGCGGTTGGTGTCGCCAAAGCCGCTCAGGTCGGTGATCCGGCCCGATGTGGTGTCGGTAATCGAAATCTGGCCATTCGCCCAGAGTGTCAGGCGAAACGGCGGTTCGATACCCACCCCGCGCGCTTGCCGGTCGCGCATCAAGCCACGCATGACCCCACGGATGAAGCCGCTGGTGCTGCCCTTCTCCACCATGCCTGCGGTCTTGCCGGTGCTGGCGTCGATGATGCGGAGCGAACCATCGGCTTGATCCGCAAAACTTAGGTCACGCGCCTTGACCGTTGCGACATTGGTCGCCGCGCGCTGTAAGGTTGGCGATGATTGCGGCGGCGTGCCCGTCAATCGCATGGTCGTCGCGAGCAACAACGTGCCGCCAACAAGGACACCGGCAAGCACCAGCATCCCCTTTGGGAAAGGCTGGTCATGATGGCTGTGCGCGGTCATGCCGCCAGCGCCTCTGGTGTCGTTGCGATGGGCGTTGCCTCAAGCCGCGCACCGCACGCCCGCGCGAGCATTGCCGCGACGGCTTGCGCATCGGGGATTCCGCGCAGCATGGGTTGGGGCGTTGCCAATTTCCACGGGCGAGCATGTGGCCAGAGCTGGATGTAACCCAATCGCTGCGGCCCGGTGACGGTCAGGGCAATATCGCCTGTGCCGTCATTATGCTGCGCAAGGTCCGCAGAGCCAATGAGCGACAGCGGCAGATTAATACAAGTCGGCAGCGCAATGCCAATCCGCATGACCAGCCGCCGCGTCGTCAGCGTGTAGATCGTCGTCCGCGCCGATCCCCAGGCAATGAGCGCAAGGATACCGATGCCAACCAGCCCGACCGCAATCGTCATGCCAATCCCGCTCCAGCTTGCCGCGCCGCGCGCTGCCTGCACCATGCCGAATGCGGCCAGCGCGCCGAAATAAAGCGCAACAGCGCGGATGTGCAGCGCATTGAGCGCGAGCCGTTTCCAGTCGGGCGCCCCCTGCCAGACGATTTCCTCACCCTTGGGCAGATTGCCCGGAAGGCCCGGAATGGGCTCGGCCTCATGCTCATACACGTTCACAGCATCGGTTCCTGACGCGCTTTTGTTGCGTAAAGATAGCCGCCGCCGAAATAGGCTGCAACGCGCTCTTCTTCATAAAGTGTGATCGTGTCGGCCTTCGCAATCGCAGGGGCATCGGCAAACTGGTCGGCGCGGATCGCGTCGACTGTCACCATGTTCTTCTTGCGGTTGATGACTGCCATGAACATCGGCGCAAGCACCGTGCGGGTGTCGGTGTCGACACTGAGATACCGGATCAGGCGATCGGCCTTATCGACCCAGATATCGCCAACTGTCCCCGCAACTGCGCCGTCAACGCCCACAACGTTCATGCCGCGCGGATCGGGATCGCGTCCTTCGATCCACAATCCCGATGCGCCGATGGGCACAATGCGCGGGTGCCCTTCGCAATCAAGATCGGGCACATTGGCGCGATTGGCATAGGCGGCCGGGCCAACACCATCGACCAGCGGATTGCCGGTTGGGACATAAGGTGAGCCGGGCGAGCGATCCATGCGCCGCGCGGCGATATCAACGGGCTCGCGGTTCGACGCATCGGGCACCGTCACTTCGCCACGACCAAAGGGCAGTTTGAAGGTCTTTTTCTTGATCAGCAGCAGCGGGCTGCGGCCATCATATTTGCCGCTGATCTCATCCTCCAGCGGATAGCCCTCGCGATAAGATTCGCGGTGGAGATAGAACACCAGTGCCGCAAAAAAGAGGAAGAAGGCCCAAAGCGCGAGCAGCGCCCAGTCCACGTTTCCGACAATCATATTCCCCATTGGTCTTTCCTTTCGGACGGTAATCAGGTTGGAAATTCAGTCAGCCCAAACTTTTGGACTGGCACGGATTCGAATGAACCACCGACCCGCCGGACAAGCGGACCAATGGCAATAAGCATAGCGAGAAGGAGAATGATTTCGATCAGGAACACGACACTGTATCCCGCCGATGTCGCCATCATGTCACGCAACACGCCGCCGAGCGCGATCGCCAGTCCTGCGCATGTTGCCGACACCGCGCCCCAAGCCCCGAGTGCTAGGCCCGAGCGGCCATCCTTGGTGAGCGCCATCGCGGCAGTCATTGTGCCAACCGCGAACAAACCACCACCGAAACCGAGCGTTGCGGCCCCGGCACAGAGCAGGCCGACCGAATTCATCGGATCGGCGAAAATGATCATCAGGAATGCGGCAATCCCCGCAACCCCGCCATTGCCCGCAAGGCGGTGGGGGTCCGAACCGTTGGTGAGCGCTTTTGCCGCGAGCCCAAAACCGATCAGTGTGCCGAGTGCCCAAAGCGCAGTCAGCGAGGTTGTCGCGCCTACCGAAAGCCCGAGCACTTGCCCGCCATAGGGCTCAAGCAGCACATCCTGCATCGCAAACGCCGCTGCGCCGAGGCCAATGGCGACGAGCAGACGGCGAGTGGCAGGGACCGCCACAAATGCCTGCCACACACGCATGAAATCAGCATGATGATTGTCGGGGGCGGTGCGCGCTGGATTGCGCGCTTCCTGTTTCCACAGCGCCGTCACATTCAGAATGACGGTCAGGACCGCGACCCCCTGCACCACTTGCACGAGATGCGTTGGCGTGAAATTCACCAGCAACCGCCCGATCACAAGCGCGCTCAGCATCGTGCCGATCAGGAGCATGACATAAAGGAGTGCAACGACGCGCGGTGCTTTTTCGGGGGTGGCGAGGTCCGTTGCGAGGGCGAGCCCTGCCGTCTGTGTCGTGTGCATCCCTGCGCCGACGAGCAGGAAGCCGAGGGCCGCGCCAACTTGGCCAATCACCGGACCACTCACGCCGCCACCCGACATGATGAGGAGCGCGAACGGCAGGATGGCGAGGCCACCAAACGCCATCAGCGTCCCAAACCAAATATAGGGCACACGCCGCCAGCCGAGCATCGAGCGATGCGTATCGGACTTATGCCCGATCAGCGCGCGGAGTGGCGCGAACAGCAAGGGCAGCGAAACCATGAGCGCGACCAGTGTCGACGACACACCAAGTTCAACAATCATCACGCGATTGAGCGTGCCGGTCAGCAGCACCGCGCACATCCCCACCGAAACCTGAAACAACGACAGGCGCAGGATGCGGCCGAGCGGCAATTCCGCGCTCGCGGCATCGGCAAACGGCAGGAAGCGAGTGCCGATTCGGTTCCAAAGGTCGGGGCGCAGCGGGTTCTTCACGCGACTTCGATCACCTGGCTGGTGTAAAAACCGCCCGAAACGCGCGTCGTGCGGCCCACATTCTTGGTGGGGATCGCGTCAGTCAGTAGCTTGCGGAGCAGCTTTTCGGTCACCGGGATGATCGCAGGGGCGCGGTCGGCGCGGGGGAACAGGAGGCCCGCCGTGTGCATCGCAGTGAGCAAAGGCGTTTTCGGCGCGAACGTGAACAGGATCGACCCGCGCGTGCGGCTGGCGAGTTCGGTGACGACATCCACAATGTCGAAGGCGCGGTAGTGGATTAGCGAATCCATCGCGACGACATGATCGAAGGTGCCGAGTTCGGCAGAAAGCATGTCGCCGCTGCGCCAATCAATCTTGAGGCCGGTGGGTGCGCGTTTGCGAGCGATGTCGACCAGACCCGCCGCTACATCGATGGCCACCACTTCGGCCCCGCGCATGGCGGCCTCGACCGCGAGCGATCCCGTGCCGCATCCTGCATCAAGCAACCGCAGCCCGGTCATGTCCGCAGGCAGCATGTCGAGAATGGTATTGCGCATCTTGTCGCGACCGGCGCGGACGGTGGCGCGGATGCCGCTGACTTGCGCGTCCGATGTCAGCCGCTCCCACGCATCGCGCGCCGTGCGGTCGAAATAGGTTTCGAGTTTTGCTTTGCTCTTTGCATAGCTCCCCGCCTCCCCGAGCGAAGCCGAGGGGCTTGTTCGAGCAACGCCGAGAACAGCACTCGTGCGCCTCGACGCCTCGGCTTCGCTCGGCAGTGCCCCTCGGCTTCGCTCGGGGATGCGGTCGGGCAAAACGCTCGCCATCATTCGAAGCCCAGAAATTCGAAGATGTCGCGATCCTTCATCGGCACCGCATCAAGCGCATCGGTCCCCGCCCACAGGACCGCGGCAAGGCGCATATACTCCTTGCGCACCGCTTCGACTTCGGGCGTGTCTTCCATTTCGAAGATCGTGCATTTTTTGAGGCGGCTGCGGCGAATCGCGTCGAGATCGGGGAAATGCGCGAGGGTTTTGAGGCCTGTTGCCGCATTGAAACGGTCGATTTCATCAGTCGCCGCGCTGCGGTTCGCGATCACGCCCGCCATGCGCACTTCATAGTTTTTTGCTTTGGCCTGAATGGCGGCAACAATGCGGTTCATCGCGAAAATGCTGTCAAAGTCATTCGCCGCGACGACGACCGCGCGTTCGGCATGTTGCAGCGGCGCGGCGAAACCACCGCACACGACATCGCCGAGGACGTCGAAAATCACGACGTCGGTTTCTTCGAGCAGATGATGCTGCTTCAGCAGTTTCACCGTCTGCCCGACGACATAGCCGCCGCAGCCCGTGCCCGCAGGCGGCCCGCCCGCTTCGACGCACATGACGCCATTGAATCCTTCGAACATATAGTCCTCCGGGCGCAGTTCCTCGGCATGGAATTCAACGGTTTCGAGCACGTCGATAACCGTCGGCTTCAGTTTCTTGGTCAGCGTAAACGTCGAGTCATGCTTGGGATCGCAGCCGATCTGAAGCACGCGTTTGCCGAGCAGCGAAAGCGCAGCGGAAAGGTTCGAGCTGGTCGTTGATTTGCCGATCCCGCCTTTGCCATACACCGCAATGACCTTGGCATTGCCGATCTTGTCGCCCTCATCGAGCTTCACTTGCACGCTGCCGTCGCCATCAAGGCGCGAACGAAGGGGTGGGTCCATCAATGCCATTACATTTCCAATCCATTCTTGTCGCCGAGCGTCAGCGAGGTGCTCAACCGAGCGTTAGCGAGGTAGGGGGTGCGATCGCGTTTTCTCGCTGGCGCTCGAAGGAGCACCTCGCTGACGCTCGGCGAAGGAAAATAACTGGTCACGCCGCAATTCCTTCAAGCCGATCTTCAATTGCATCAGAGGCTGCATGGAGCGCAGCGAGTGTGGCGGCGTCGGGGGCCCAGAAATTGCGGTCGCTGGCTTCGAGCAAACGGTTCGCCATCCGGGCAGTGGATTTGGGATTCAGCGCCGACAGCCGCTCGCGCATGTCATCGTCGAGGACGTAGGTTTCGCTGATCTTTTGATAGATCCAGGGCGAAACGCCTTCGGTCGTGGCGGACCAGCCCATTGTGTTGGTGACCGACGCTTCGATGTTGCGCACGCCTTCAAAACCCGAGCGCAGCATCCCTTCATACCAGACCGGATTGAGCATCCGCGTGCGCGTTTCAAGGTCGACTTGTTCGCCGATCGTGCGGACTTTGCTGCCCGTGCCTTGCGTCGCGTCGACGATATAAGCGGGGACTGCGGCACCCCGCGCGCGGGCGACCGAGCGGCTTATTCCGCCGAGGCCATCGACATAATGATCGACCGTCGTGACGCCGAGTTCGACTGAGTCGAGATTCTGGTACGCGAGTTCAACAGTCGCCAGTGCGCTTTCGAACAGCGGCTTGTTGCGTTTGGCGATTCCCGTGCGCCCGTAAGCGTAACCCTTTTGGCTTTCAAAAGCGTTGGCGAGTTCATCCGGGTCGGTCCACGCGCCATTGTCGATCATCAGATTGACGTTGGCCCCATAAGCCCCTTCCGCATTCGAATAGACGCGGAGTGCAGCGGTTTCGAGGTCGCAGCCATGCATGTCCTGATGCTTCAGGCTGTTGGCGCGGACGTGGTTCTGATCGAGAGGCTCATCTTCGGCACTGGCTGCAAGGAACGCGGCTTCGGCAATCATCCGCGTTTGCAACGGAAGCAAGTCGCGGAAAATGCCCGACAGCGTGACGATCACGTCGATGCGCGCGCGGCCCAATTCGTCGAGGGGGATCAGTTCGGCTCCGGCCAGACGACCATAGCTGTCAAATCGCGGACGCGCCCCGATCAGCGCGAGTGCCTGTGCAATCTGCGTGCCTTCGGATTTAAGATTGTCGGTGCCCCACAGGACCATCGCGAGTGTGGTCGGGGCACTGCCTGTGTCAGCGACGTGGCGGGCGATAAGCGCTTCGGCTTGCGCCGTCCCTTCGCTGACTGCGAAACGGCTGGGGATGCGGAACGGGTCAAAGCCGTGAATGTTGCGACCGGTCGGCAGAATATCGGGATTTCGGATCAGGTCACCACCCGCAACGGGGCGAATGAAACGGGCATCAAGCGCGCGGATGACGCCGCCAAGCTCGTCCTCGTTGATCGCGTGCAGCCCATCGGGGATGAGGGTTTCTTCGAGTTCGTAAAGCTTCGCTGACAACGCCTCAATGTCGCCACCCGCCAGTTCCAGCCCCGCCGCCGCGTCCTCGATCATCGGGGTCAGGCTGGCCCGCTCATCGGCATCGGGCGTGCTGCGATAGCGGTCGAGCAACACTTTCAGATCATTGAGCCCGGCATAAAGTCCCGATTGCGCCAGCGGTGGCGTCAGATAGCTGATGAGTGTGGCACCCGAACGGCGCTTGGCAATGAGGCCTTCGGACGGGTTGTTCGCAGCATAAAGATAGAAATTGGGCACGTCGCCAATCAACCGTTCGGGCCAGCATTTGGCACCAAGGCCGGTCTGCTTGCCGGGCATGAATTCGAGTGCGCCATGGGTGCCGAAATGGAGCACGGCGTCGGCGGCGAAATCTTCGCGGAGGTAGCGATAGAAAGCACTAAACGCGTGCGTCGGGGTGAATGTGCCCTCGAACAACATCCGCATCGGATCGCCTTCATAGCCGAAGCCGGGCTGCACGCCGATAAAAACATTGCCGAATTGCGCGCCCAGCACATGGATGCTGCTGCCGTCGGCCTGTGCTTTGCCGGGAGCGGGGCCCCATTGTGTTTCGATGTCGCCCAGGTGCGGCTCGCGGCGGACATGATCGTCGGCGGGGATGCGCACGTGGACATTGGCGTCGGCACCGAAGCGTTCGGCGTTGCCTTTAAGGAGGGTATTGCGGAGGGCATCGACGCTGGCGGGAAGGTCGACGGTGTAGCCCTCGGCGTGAAGGCGGGTAAGCGTCGCGAAGACGGATTCAAAGACCGAAAGATAAGCTGCGGTTCCTGTCGCGCCGGCGTTCGGCGGGAAGTTGAACAGGACGAGCGCTAGCTTGCGCGTCGCCCGTTCCGAACGGCGCAGAGCGACCAGCTTAGCGACTTTGGCAGCCAGCGCTTCGGCACGTTCGGGGCAGGCGCGCATTTCGCGCACCGGGCCACCGCTGGGGAACGTACAACCGCGACCGCAGCCGGTGCAGGGCACGCCTGCACCATCCGAGCGACCGCCGAACAGACTGGGCAGGATCGCGCCATCGAGTTCGGGAATGGCAACCATCATTGTCGCTTCGATGGGAAGCAATCCGCCGCGTCCCGCGCCCCATTGTTCGAGCGTCTGAAATTCGAGCGGTTGTGCGGCAATGTAGGGGACGTCGAGGCCCGCCAGTACATCTTCGGCGGCCTTGGCATCATTATAGGCGGGTCCGCCGACAAGCGAGAACCCCGTCAGCGAGATGACGGCGTCAACCGTCGCCGCGCCATCCTTCACATAATATTTCTCGATGGCGGGGCGCGAATCAAGGCCGCTGGCAAAAGCAGGAACGACATTTAGCCCCTTGGCTTCGAGCGCCGCAATCACCCCATCATAATGCGCGCAGTCATGGCCGAGGATATAGGAGCGCAGCATCAGCACACCGACATTCGGGCGCTTGGCATCGCGCGGCAGGCGCGCGGCATTTTCGCTCATCCGTTCGGGGATCGCGGGGTGATAGACACCAAGTTCGGGATATTCGACGGGGGCAACCGGGGCCATCTGACCGCGCAGGCTGCGCCGGTCACCATCGGCATAGCGGTCAACCAGCGCGCGGACCATGCCAACGACATTGTCGTCGCTGCCCGCAAGCCAATATTGCAGCGTCAGGAAATAAGCGCGGACATCCTGTGCCGCCCCCGGAATGAAGCGAAGCATTTTGGGCAGGCGGCGCAGCATCTTCATCTGACCTGCACCTGACGACGCGCCCGGCTTTGACGAGCCGCGCAATTTTTTGAGCAGCGCCAGCGGCCCCTTGGCGGGCTTGTCCATGCGGTAATCACCGAGCCGCGTGAGCTTTACAACGTCGCTGCTCGACATCAGGCCAACCATCGCGTCACAGCTTTCGCGGCGCGCCTCCAGCGCGGGCAGAACCGCCTTGATATGATCGTCGAGGAACATCATCGTTGCGATAATGATGTCGCCCTGCGCAATATCGGCGCGCGCGCGGTCAAGGCTGGCGGGGTTGCGGTCCCAATCCGACGCGGCATGGAAATCGATGCTGATCCCCGTGCCTTCGCGCGCAAATGTCGTCGCCGCACGCTCGACTGCACCCGAAAGATGGTTGTCGAGGGTGACAATAACCACCCGGACTTTCGGGGCGAAGCTACCGTGCATAATGCGCCTTTGCTTCATAGAGGGTGTCGACACAGATCGTCGCGACGCCGCGCTCGGCGGCATAGGCTTCGGTGTTCCGGCGCGCTTTGCCGCGGACGAAAAAGGGAATTTTTTTGAGTTCTTTTTCTGCGAGGTCGTCCCAAATTCCCATCCCGCTTGCGGGAGGGGTTAAGGGAGAGTCTATCCGAACGAGGGTGTCACCATCGTCAACATCCTGCCCTCGCCCGGCCCCTCCCGCTTGCGGGAGGGGAGAATGGGCATGCCCCAAATGCGACGATCCCGCGCCGTCACTGAATTCAAAATCGTCGCGGAACATCGTCAGCAGATGTTCCTCGAGCCCCATTGTCAACGGGTGGACCCAGCTGTCAAACAACACGTTCGCACCTTCCCAACCCATTTGGGGGCTGTGGCGCGCGGGGAAATCCTGAACATGGACGGGCGCCGAGATGACCGCACAAGGAATGCGGAAGCGCTTGGCGATGTGGCGCTCCATCTGGCTGCCCAGAACCAGTTCGGGTGACAGCGCTTCAATAGCGGCCTCGACTTCGAGATAATCGTCGGTGATCAGCGGCTCTAGGTCGTAGAGCTTTGCCGCATCGCGCATGTCGCGCGCGAATTCGCGGTTGTAGCAGCCAAGGCCGACGACCTGAAAACCAAGCTCGTCGCGGGCGACGCGGGCGGCGGCGATGGCATGAGTCGCGTCACCGAAAATGAAGACACGCTTGCCGGTCAGGTAAGTTGAATCGACCGAACGGCTATACCAGGGGAGGCGCGAGGGATCGGTCGCCAGCGCTTCGGTCGCATCGATCCCCGTTGCCGCTGCGACTTCGCGGATGAAATCGCGGGTTGCGCCGTGGCCGATCGGCACCGTGCGGATCGTCGTTTGCCCGAACGTCTTTTCGAGCCAGCGCGCGGCGGTATCGGCGATTTCGGGATACATGCAGATGTTAATGTCGGCATCGCCAATATGCGCGATGTCGTCGGGTGTCGCATCAAGCGGAGCGACGATATTCACATCAATGCCGAGGCTGAACAGCAGCTTCTTGACTTCGATAATGTCGTCACGATGCCGGAAGCCGAGCGCGGTCGGCCCGAGCAAATTGGCGCGCGGGCGGATGTTGCGGTTGCGCACGACATTGGTGTCGGCGAGTTTGCGGACGATCTGGTAAAAAGTTTCCGCAGCGCCCCAATTTTCCTTGCGCTGGTAGCTGGGCAGTTCGAGCGCGATGACCGGCACCGGCAAGTTCATCGCATCGACCAGGCCACCGGGATCATCCTGAATCAGCTCGGCCGTGCAGGAGGCGCCGACCAACATCGCCTTCGGCTGATACCGATCATAGGCATCGCGCGCCGCCTTTTGAAACAAGTCAGCGGTGTCCTTGCCCAGATCGCGCGCCTGAAATGTCGTATAGGTAACCGGCGGGCGATGGTCGCGCCGCTCGATCATCGTGAACAGCAGGTCGGCATAAGTGTCGCCCTGCGGCGCATGCAGGACATAATGGATTTGCTTCATGGCGGTCGCGATTCGCATCGCCCCGACATGCGGCGGTCCTTCATAGGTCCAGATGGTCAGTTCCATCGGTTCAGACCCTCAACACATCACGCCGCCGGAGCGGTCGCGCAAATAGCTCGGCGAGGTCACCCGCTTGCTCGAACCCGTGGATCGGCGAGAAAACGAGCTCGATCGCCCATTTGGTCGTCAGTCCCTCGGCTTCGAGCGGATTGGCGAGGCCGAGGCCGCAGACCGTGAGGTCGGGCTTTGCCGCACGGACACGGTCAAGCTGGCGGTCGACATCTTGGCCCTCGCTGATGACGGTTTCGGCGGGAAGCAGCGCGAGTTCGCCAGCGAGATGCTTGCGGTGGAGATAAGGCGTGCCGACTTCGACCGGGATCATCCCAAGTTCGGTGGCGAGGAAGCGCGCCAGTGGCACTTCGAGTTGCGAGTCGGGGAGGAAGAAAATGGTCTTGCCGTTCAGGCGCGCGGCGCTGTGTTCAATCGCTTGCTTGGCGCGGGCCCGGGGGGCTGCAATGACCGACCGGAAGTGCATTTCGTCAATACCAAACGCTTTGGTCGCCGCGTGGAGCCAGTCGGTCGTCCCTTCAGCACCGAAGGGGAACAGCGCATCAAGGCGGACCGCACCGCGATCTTCCAGTGCCCGCGCGGTTTCACCAAGGAAAGGCTGAGCGAGAAGGTAGCGCGTGTTCGGCCCAACCGGCGGCAAGTCTTTGGCACGGCGGGCGGGGAGGCAATGGACGGGACCAATGCCCAGCTGATCAAACAAGCGGAGGAATTGATCCTCCACCACATCAGGGAGGGCGCCAACGATCATCAGGCTCTGTTCGCCGCTATGGTCGATGGGCAATTCGGGCATCAGCGACGCGAGGCAGGCATCTTCACCTTCGGTGAAAGTCGTTTCGATGCCACTGCCCGAATAGTTCAGGATGCGGACTGATGGCGAATGCTTGACCGACAAGCGTTGCGCCGCGCGGCTCAAGTCGAGTTTGATGACTTCGGACGGGCAGGATCCGACAAGGAACAACATCTTGATGTCGGGCCGCCGCGACAGGAGTTTGTCAACGACGCGGTCAAGTTCTTCATTGCAATCGGCCATCCCGGCCAGATCGCGTTCACCGATGATCGCAGTGCCGAAACGCGGCTCGGCAAAGATCATCACCCCCGCCGCCGATTGCAGGAGGTGCGCGCAAGTGCGGCTGCCAACCACCAAAAAGAACGCATCTTGAATTTTGCGGTGCAGCCAGATGATCCCCGTCAGGCCGCAAAAGACTTCGCGTTGGCCGCGCTCCCTCAGGACCGGGGCGCAGTCGGCGGCGGCTGTGGCCATCATGCGGTCATCGCCGGTTGTGACGCCTGAAGGCGGGCGGCGCGGAGCTTCAGGACGAATTGCCCCGCATTGATTGCATAAGTCGCGTAGGCAGCAAGCGCGATCAGCATGCGATCCTGCGCGCTGCCCAATTCAAAGAACAGCGCCGCTAGATAGGCCGTGTGCAGCGCAATCACGAACATCGAGAAAAAATCTTCCCACCAGAAGGCAGGTGCGAAAAGATAACGGCCAAAAACCGCTTTCTCCCAAATCGCGCCAGTGATCATGATGGTGTAAAGTGTCAGCGTCTTCACGACGATGGAGACATCCGCTGCGAATGCCCCTTCTCCAGTCGCGAGGAAGCGCAGGACAAGCGCGAGGCTGATCAGGAAAACAACAAACTGGACAGGCGCAAGCACTCCCTGAACCATTGTCCAAGGGGAAGCGTCCCGGCGGGCGCGCTCCTCAGGCGAATATAGGGGTCTGCGCGACTCCATGTTTTTGTTCTTCCCTCCTACCGGCAGAGACTGCCCCGTCGGCGCAGGAGTGTCAAACAAATATGACGTCCAAAAAATTTTACACTTGATCTGATTTTTCCGCCCCGAAAGGATTGCAACGTGCGCGCAACCGGCATAGCATTCGAGTCGTCGGCGGCAACGCGGCGTAAGGGTCGGCTCGAAGAACGCGGCAAATTCGTGTTCGGGCCACAGGGTGGGAGAGCCCGGTATGGCGAGCGTTTATGAAATCGTGCGTTCAATCGCGCGTGTCAATTCGCCTGTGCCGATGTTGCGCAGCATAATCGGGCGCAAACCACCATCACCGCCACCGGGTTTCAGCAACATTGTCGCGCGCGAGATCATCCCGCGGCTCGTCGTCGCACATGCGCCCGACGGGGATTATACAGAATCGACTATAATCGGTGATGCGATTTCAAGCGATGAAGCGTTGAAATTTGCGCCGCTGGCGCTTGATCATGATGCGTGCGCGCTGCTTGACCATATCGAGGTTTTTCTGGACCGCGGTGTCAGCATCGATGCAATCTTCGTCGATCTGCTGGCCCCTGCGGCGCGCCATCTGGGCGTGATGTGGGAAGAGGATGATGCCGATTTCATCGCCGTCACCATGGCGTTGTGGCGGCTTCAGGAAGTGGTGCGCGAATTGTCGTCGCGCGTTCCTGTCCGCCGGTTCGACAGCGACCGGCCGATGCGCGCACTGTTCAGTATCATGCCCGGCGAACAGCATAGTTTTGGTACGGTGATGATCGAGGATATGTTTCGCCGCGCGGGCTGGGACACGATGATCCTGACCGAAACCGACACATCGAAATTGCTGGCGACGGTAGCGGCGCATGAATTTGATTTGGTCGGATTGACCGTGACTGGCGACCGTTATGCCGAAACCGTGCCGTCGGTCATCAACGGCGTGCGGAGCGTGTCGCGCAATCCGAACACTGCGATCATGGTCGGCGGGCGAATTTTCAGCGAATATCCGGACCGGGCAACAGCTTTGGGTGCCGATGCGACCGCGCGTGACGCGACGCACGCACTTGAAGTTGCGCGCACACTCGTAGAAGGGCTTGTCGCGCGCAGCGAGTTCTGCGCCTAGTTTTCTTGACGCAAAGGGTTGGTTGGCTGAGATGAACGTCGCTTCTGCTCTTGCGATTCCGCTGCGCAATCCGCTGACGACCTTGGGTTCCCTTGACGCCAACGGTGCCGCTCGGCTGGTCGAGGCTGCCGGTGATCTTGTCCTGATCCTTGACGACAAAGGTGTCGTTGTCGACTTCGCGCTGGCCAGTCATGAGCTCGCGATTGACGGGTCGGACACGTGGATCGGGCGGCACTGGCTCGACATCGTGACTATCGAGAGCCGCTCCAAAGTCGAAGACATGCTGTCGGCGGTTACTTCCGCCAGACCGTCACGGTGGCGGCAAGTGAATCACCCGACCGCTATGGGCGATGTGCCCATCCGTTATTGGGCACTGCCATCGGGCAACAATGGCCACACCATCGCAATTGGCCGTGACTTGCGTGGAAACGCCGTGCTTCAGCAGCGGTTGTTGCAAGCACAGCAATCATTGGAACGCGATTACCTGCGGCTGCGGCAAGCGGAGTCGCGTTACCGGATGCTGTTCGAACGCGCCGCCGATGCGATATTGGTGGTCGATGCCGATAGCCGCCGCATCCGCGAAGCCAACCCCGCCGCAAACCGCGTACTGGGCGCACATGAGGGATCGTTGGTGGGCCGCCCACTTGTATCGGTTGCTGACCCTTCAGCGCATGAAGCTCTGATGCTTTACTTGGGTGCCGTTAGTGCCGCCGATCAGCCGCCAATGGCGCTTGCGCTTCCCGCAGGGCGTGGCAGCGTAGTCGTATCAGCAAGCATTTTCCGACAGGATCAAGCAAGCTATTTCCTGATCCGTATCGACGGCGGTGGCGGCGCACGCGAGGCGCAAGGCGATGCGCAAATGGTCGACGTCATGAACCGCATGCCCGACGCATTCGTGCTGGCCGATTCGGACATGAGCGTGATTGTAGCGAACACAGCGTTCATTGACCTGACGCATATGGCATCAGTTGAGCGGGTGCGGGGCACACCGCTGGGCGCGTATCTGGGGCGGGCCGGGATCGACCTCGACCTGATCGTCGGACAAGTGCGCGAACATGGCGCGGCGCGCAGCATTGCGACCATCATTCGAGCCGCCGATGGTGAACAGGAAGAAGTCGAAGTTTCCGCGGTCTCTGCGCCGGGCCCGACCGGGGAGATTTACGGCTTCAGTATCCGCGCGGTCGCCCGCCGGTCACGCGACTTGCCGCCCGCCGAACGCGATCTGCCCCGTTCGGTCGAGCAGCTGACCGAATTGGTCGGACGGATGTCGCTCAAGGATATTGTGCGCGAGTCCACCGATTTGATCGAACGCCTCTGCATCGAAGCCGCACTACAATATACCAGCGACAACCGCGCCTCGGCCGCCGAAATTTTGGGCGTGAGCCGTCAAAGCCTTTATTCGAAATTGCACAGGCATGGGCTGGGCAATCTGGGCGCGGACGACGAGTAGGTCTTTGGGGCCTTCACCTTTTAAATCCGGTCGCTGGCCTCCGAGCCGCGGTTAGGTTTCTGATCAGCACCATCTTGTCCTCCGGTCTTGACCCGGAGCCTTGCGAAACGAGGTGTGCCCGCCAGTCGCACGGCTCCGGGTCAAGCCCGGAGCACTGGTCATTCTTTACCCACCTCCCTCACCCCGCTTAGCTTCGCTGAGTCGTCCCTCTCCCCTTATGGAGAGAGCGTAAATCACGACAAACCGTGCACATTTATCGTTGAATTGAGTTAAACCGCCTGATAGATGCGCGGGCTCCTTATCGGGAGATACCCATGTCTATCGCAGAACGATTACGCCGCGAACGCTCGCCGGGGGGCAAGCTGGGGATTGTGATCCTCATTGGCGCGCTGCTCGCGATACCATTATTCTCCATCTATTTGTTGAACTGGGACCGGCAAAACCAATCCGAAACCGCGAGCAACTCGATTGTCGAAGGCTGGGGCGGTCCGCAGGTGATAGCGGGGCCGGTGCTCGTCGTCCCGTACGAAGCGCAGACGACCGAAACTGTCGAGGAAGGCGGCAAACAAGTCACCAAAACATCGACGGTGTGGAAAGAGTTGGTGCTTTCGCCTGAGACATCGACCCTCGACACCAAAATCGCGCCCGAACGGCGCAAGCGGTCAATTTACGAAGCCGTGGTTTATGAAACGACGCTGAAAGGCCAAGCCAAGTTCGTGATGCCGACCGATCTTGAACGGATCGGAGTGCCGGTGGCGTCGCTCGTTTTTACGCGGGCCGAAATCCGGTTCGGTTTGTCCGATGCGCGCGGGTTGTTTGGCACCCCGCCTGCCGTGCGGATTGCGGGCAAGGCATTGAAACTGGAGCCGGGGCACGGCCTTGGTGCAACCAACGGGTCGGGATTTTTTGCGTGGCATGATGCGAGCGCCTTGCCGTCGGGGCCAATGATTGCCGATTTCGATTACCGGTTTCGCGGCAGTGATTCAGTGACATTGGCACCGCGTGCAGGCGATACGACGTGGAAGGTAACATCGCCGTGGCCATCCCCCAGCTTTCAGGGCGGGTTCCTGCCGACGACGCGCAAGGTTGGTGCGGACGGTTTCACCGCAACCTATCGCGTGGGCAACCTCGCGCTGGGGCAGTCGCTGGTGAATGCGAGCGACGATAATGTGCAGGCGGAGTCGGATCGCAAAAGCGGCCTGCGAACCTACATGATCGACTCATCGGGGTCAGCTGTGGGTGCCGCCAGAATTAGTTTGGTCCAACCCGTCGACGTCTATTCGCAGGTTGAGCGCGCGACCAAATATGGTTTCCTGTTTATCGGGTTCACCTTCCTCGCGCTTTTGATGTTCGATGTGATCGGCGGCGTGCGCGTGGCGGGCGTCGAGTATCTGCTGGTCGGGGTCGGGCTGGTGCTGTTCTTCGCGCTATTGCTCGCTTTTGCCGAAGTGATCGGGTTTACGTTCGCTTATATTGTCGCTTCGGCGGGGATCATCGGGTTGATCACGGCCTACTCGGCGGCGGTCCTGAAAAGCTGGAAGCGCGCGGGCTATATCGGCGGATTGCTGACCGCGCTTTATGCCGTGCTTTACATCCTGCTCAGTCTTGAAGCCTATTCGCTGCTGATTGGCTCGTTGATGCTCTTCGCGGCGCTGGCCGGGGTCATGTATGTGACCCGCAAGCTCGATTGGGGTGGGCCTCGGGAAACTGCGACAAATTAAACAAAGATCGTCTTTGCGAGCGAAGCGCGGCAATCCAGAATAAGGGCGGAACTGGATTGTTTCGCTCCGCTCGCAATGACGGAGATCTGCACATTGCACTTGAACTTAAGACGAAGCGTTGCAAATGGAGTTCAACACCCACAGGACAACCACCCGATGGCCGAACTAACCCTGCCCGCGAACAGCAAGATCAAGGCGAAGGGCCGCGTCAACAAAGCAGCGGCGGGTGCGACGCGGGTGAAGAATTTCAAAATCTATCGTTACGATCCCGACAGCGGTGAGAACCCGCGCTATGACAATTTCGAAGTCGACCTCGATAGCTGCGGGCCGATGGTGCTCGACGCACTGATCAAGATGAAGGGCGAGCAGGATTCGTCACTCACCTTTCGCCGGTCCTGCCGCGAAGGGATTTGCGGGTCATGCTCGATGAATATCGACGGCAAAAACGGTCTCGCCTGCACCACCGCGATCGAGGACATCAAGGGTGAGATACGGATTACCCCTCTGCCGCATATGGACGTGATCAAGGATCTCGTCCCCGATTTCACGCATTTCTATGCGCAATATGCGAGCATTCAGCCGTGGCTGAAAACGGTGACGCCGACGCCATCGGGCAAGGAGCGGCTGCAAAGCCCCGAGGACCGCGCGAAACTCGACGGGCTGTATGAGTGCATCCTGTGCGCCTGTTGCTCGACAAGCTGCCCGAGCTATTGGTGGAACAGCGACAAGTTTCTTGGCCCCGCCATCCTGTTGCAGGCCTATCGCTGGCTGGCTGACAGCCGCGACGAAATGACCGGCGAGCGGCTCGACGAACTGGAAGACCCGTTCCGCCTGTATCGCTGCCACACGATCATGAATTGCGCCAATGCCTGTCCCAAGGGATTGAACCCGGCGCGCGCGATTGCCGAAGTGAAAAAGCTGGTCGTCGAACGGGCTGTTTGATGAAATTGCTCCCCTCCCGGCCTTCCGGGAGGGGTTGGGGGTGGGTACTTTGACCGAAATCCGGATGGCTGGACGAAAGAAGAACCACCCCCAGCCCCTCCACGAAGGCGTGGAGGGGTGTTGCATCCGGTGCTTCGCGCGATGAGCGACGACGCGGCCTTCATCTTCGCCGAACATCCCGACCATCCGGGCTGGCACAGCTGGCAGTTGCGCGACGAGACGCGGTATAACGGGTTCCTCGGGCCGCTGCTGGTGCGGCGCGAAGGCGATAGGGCCCGCGTGCGGATGACGCCCGAACACAAGCACAGCAATCTGGCGAACGCCGTGCATGGCGGGACAACATTGGGGTTTATCGACGTCGCGCTGTTCGGGGCGTCGCGGGTGTTCGGGTTGATTGAGGCAGGGACGGCCGTCACGCTCGACCTGTCGGTGCAGTTCATTGGAGCGGGACGGATCGGCGTGGAATTGGAGGCCGAAGTCGAACTGTTGCGCGAGACTCGACGGCTGCTGTTTCTGCGCGGGCTCGTGGTGCAGGGGGACGAGAAAGTCGCGGCGTTTTCGGGGACGATCCGTAAAGGGTCGACCAGATAAAACGAATGTGCTCCTGCGAAAGCAGGAGCCTTGGCGGGGAGAGAGGAATGAACGACGGCATGCTTTCTTCCAAAACTCCTGCTTTCGCAGGAGTACAGTAAGTGCCCGTTCTTGATCGGTATCTGGCGCTGGTTGCGGCGGGTGAACTGCGCGAAGACGCCGCGCAAGCCGATGCCGCTGCCCGCCTGAACCGGCTGCAAACCGAACTCGAAGCCGTGCCACCGCGTGGGTCAATATTGTGGCGGCTGGGCAAGGCGAAACCGCCGCCACCGCGGGGTATTTATCTATGGGGCGGCGTCGGGCGTGGCAAATCGATGCTCATGGATTTGTTTTTCGACCGGCTGAAAGTCCACCGCAAACGCCGCGTCCATTTTCACGAATTCATGATCGAAGTACATGACCGGCTGCGCCATGAACGCATGAAGGAGGCAGGCGACCCGATTGCGCCGACCGTCGCCGCGATTGCCGAGGAAGCGCGCTGCCTGTGCTTTGATGAGATGGTCGTCAACAATTCGGCGGATGCGATGATTTTATCACGGCTGTTCACGGGGCTGCTCGATGCGGGTGTCACCATCGTCACAACCTCGAACCGCGCGCCATCCGACTTGTATAAAGACGGCCTGAACCGCGAGCATTTCCTGCCCTTTATTGCCACTGTCGAGCGGCGGCTTGACGTTGTCGCCCTCAACGGCCCGACCGATTACCGGATGCAGCGGATGGCGGGCATGAAGACCTGGCACGTGCCGAGCGGCCCCGAAAGCACGGCGGCCATGCGCGAGGCTTTTTTCAAGCTGACCGATTATCCGCCCGAAGATGCTGTGCATGTGCCGACTGCCGAAATTGATCTGGGTGGTGGGCGGACGCTGCATGTGCCCAAGAGTTTGAAAGGCGTTGCGGTGTTTTCGTTCAAGCGGCTATGCGCCGAAGCGCGGGGGGCCAGCGACTATCTGGCGATTGCGCGGCGCTATCACAGTGTTTTCATTGTCGGCATTCCCAAACTCGGCCCCGAAAACCGCAACGAAGCCGCACGCTTCGTGACCCTGATCGACGCACTGTATGAACATAAAGTCAAATTGATTGCGACCGCCGATGCAGAGCCCGTTCAGCTTTACGAAAGCGGGGACGGCGCTTTCGAATTCGAACGCACTGCCAGCCGCCTGATGGAAATGCAGAGCATCGAATACATGGCCGAAGGACATAGCACGTGACAGCGACCAATACCGCGATGAGCAAAGTCCCCGCAATCACGCTCGGCTTTTGGATCATCAAGATACTGGCGACAACGCTGGGCGAGACGGCGGGAGACGCGGTCAGCATGAGCTGGCTCGGCGAAACCACGGCTGCGGCTGGAACGGGCGGCATCAATGGCTATCTTGCTGGCACCGCGATCTTTGCCACGGTCCTGATTGCGTTGGTTTGGTTGCAGATCAGGGCGCGGGCGTTTCAACCCTGGCTTTACTGGGCAACCATCATCGCATCGACCACGGCGGGAACGACGATGGCGGACTTTGCCACGCGGTCGATGGGGATTGGCTATCCCGGTGGGTCGCTGCTGCTGTTCGCCTGCGTTCTGTTCAGCCTGTTTGCGTGGTACCGGACGATGGGAACGATTTCGGTTGAGTCGATCAACAATGCGCGCGCCGAAACCTTTTATTGGATCACGATCACCTTTTCACAGACACTGGGAACGGCGCTCGGCGACTGGATGGCGGACACAGGCGACCTTGGCTATATCGGCGCGGCAGGAATATTTGCTGTCGCGCTGGCCGTTGTCGCTGCGCTTTATTTCGGGACGCGGGTGAGCCGGGTGGGCTTATTTTGGGCGGCGTTCATCCTGACGCGGCCCTTGGGCGCGGCTGTGGGCGATTTCCTCGACAAACCAGTCGCAAAGGGTGGGCTGGATTTTAGCCGACCCGTTGCGTCCCTTGTCCTTTTCATTGCCATCGGCGCGCTAATCTTTTTGCTGCCGCAACGGGCAAGCCAGAAAGCACATTGACCGCTTGCGCTTGGCCGAGCGGACGTTAGCTTGGCGCGCAATCGGGAGGACATTCATGACAAAAACCCTATTGCTCGCCGCCACGGCGCTGTTCACCACCCCTGCCCTTGCTGCCGCGCCCGCGATTTCGGCAGCGGACAGCGCCGCGACCAAGACGATGTTCGAGACGGTGATTAACACGCCAACCGTGCTCGGACGCGGCAGGGTGCCCGAAATGGCAAGCTATCTGGCGGGTGAGTTCAAGAAAGCGGGCTTTGCCGATGCCGATGTCATGGTCATGCCCTATGACACGACGGGCGATAAAACGGCGGCGTTGATGGTGATCTGGCGCGCGGGCGGCAAGCCAGCGAAGCGCCCGATCATGCTGATGGGCCATATGGATGTTGTGGAAGCCAAGCGCGAAGATTCGACGACCGACCCGTTCGTCCTGACCGAAAAAGATGGCTATTATTACGGGCGCGGGACGATCGACATGAAGGCCGGGATTGTCGGCATTTCACGCGCGCTGATCCAGTTGAAAGCGCAGGGGTTCAAGCCAAAGCGTGACATTGTCGTGTTCTTCACGGGTGACGAGGAAACCAACGGGATTGGGGCCGAGAAAGGCGCGACCGATTGGCGCGCGATGATGGGCAATCCCGAGCTGGGATTGAATGCCGACGGCGGCGGGATTGGCTTCCTGCCCAATGACCAGCCACTAGGCGCGCGCATCCAGACGGCGGAAAAAACCTTTGCGGGCTATACGTTCAGCGTCACCAACCGTGGCGGCCATTCGTCGAAACCGCGCAAGGACAATGCGATTTACGAGCTGGCCAGCGCACTGAAGCGGCTTGAGGCTTACCGTTTCGCGCCAATGCTGAACGAGACGTCACGCGCGGCGTTTGCAGCGGCGGCAAAGGTCGATCCGCGTCCGAATATTCAGACGGCGATCAATGGATGGCTGGCGAACCCGAATGACGGGGCAGCGGCGGATGCGATCGAAGCTGACGACACCTATGCCGGCCTGACGCGGACCCGTTGTGTCGCGACAGAATTGGCGGGCGGGCACGCTCCGAATGCGTTGCCGCAGCTGGCGAAGGCAACGATCAATTGCCGCATCTTTCCCGGCATCGATCCCAATGCGACGCTGGCCGAGTTGAAGACGATTGCCGGGCCGGGCGTGACCGTGACGCGGCAGGACGATTATGTGGCCTCGCTGGCCTCGCCGCTGCGCCCCGATGTCGTCGCGGCAGTGACCAAGGCCGTGACCACGATCCATCCTGGCATGCCGGTTGCGCCCGAAATGTCGACCGGCGCGAGCGATGCACGACCGTTCCGCGTGGCGGGTATTCCGGTTTACGGCGTGGGTGGCGTGTGGGTCCGCGTGCCGGTTGACCTGCGCGCGCATGGTAAGGATGAGCGCCTGCCCGTCAAAGCGCTCGACGACAATGTGAAGCATTGGATGATCCTCGCGCAGGAGATGGCGGGGAAGTAATTTGCGGCGAAGTTCTCAAAGTTCTCACTAAAAGCCTATTCAGCCTCAAGACTTTTTGCTATTGCGAACCATGTGCAAAGATCGTTGTTGAAGCGGCAACTTTCTGCGCCTAAGGCCGCGCCCAATTCCGTTACGCAACTGGGAAGGATCGCGTCCTCATGGCTCGCAAGAAAATCGCGCTGATTGGCGCTGGCAATATCGGCGGCACGCTCGCCCACCTCGCGGCGCAGAAGGAACTGGGCGACATCGTCCTGTTCGATGTCGTTGAAGGCGTGCCGCAGGGCAAGGCTCTTGACCTCAGCCAGTGCGGCCCCGTTGAAGGGTTCGATGCCAAGATCACCGGCACCAATGATTATGCCGACATTGCTGGGGCCGACGTCATCATCGTCACGGCTGGCGTGCCGCGCAAGGCGGGGATGAGCCGCGACGACCTGCTCGGCATCAACCTGAAGGTGATGAAAGCGGTCGGCGAAGGCATCAAGGCCAATGCGCCCGGCGCATTCGTGATCTGCATCACCAACCCGCTCGACGCGATGGTCTGGGCCTTGCGCGAATTCTCCGGCCTGCCGCACCATATGGTTGTCGGCATGGCGGGCGTGCTCGACAGCGCGCGGTTCAGCCATTTCATCGCCGACGAATTCGCCGTGTCGGTCCGCGACGTGAACACGTTCGTGCTGGGCGGGCACGGCGACACGATGGTCCCCGTCGTGCGCTATTCGACAGTCAACGGCATTCCGGTGCCCGATCTGGTCAAGATGGGGCTGTCGTCGCAGGACAAGATCGACGCCATCGTCAAGCGCACGCGCGGCGGCGGCGGCGAGATCGTCGCATTGCTCGGCAACGGCTCGGCCTTCTACGCGCCAGCCGCTTCAGGCATCGCGATGGCCGAAGCGTTCCTGAACGACCAGAAGCGCATCCTGCCCTGCGCCGCCTATGTCACCGGCCAATATGGCGTGAAGGATTTATATGTCGGCGTTCCCGTCCAGATCGGGGCGGGCGGTGTGGAGAAGATTGTCGAGATCGAACTGGATGCGGACGACAAAGCGGGGCTGACGGTCTCGGTCGATGCGGTGAAGGAATTGCTGGTGGCGTGCCGGGCGATTGATGGGAGTTTGAACTAAAACTGTGCTCCGGCGAAAGCCGGAGCGTTGGAGAGTGAAGGGCAATGAGGTTCGTTCGCAATCTCCAAGGCTCCTGCTTTCGCAGGAGGCCGGTGAAGTGAATAGACCGGGATATGTCTACCTCATGGCGAACCATCGGCGAGGACGAACATATCTGGGTGTGACGAGCGATCTGGCGAAACGGGTTTGGGAGCATCGCAACGGGGTCGGATCGGAATATGCAACTGAGCATGAATGCAAGTTGCTGGTCTGGTTTGAAACATTCGACGACATTCACGATGCCCGACACCGGGAGTTGCAGATGAAGAAATGGAAACGACCTTGGAAAATCGAACTTATCGAGAAGGAAAATCTGGAATGGCGCGACCTGTTCGAGACCACGCAGTGGAACTGAGCACTCAAATCTGCACGGCTCCTGCTTTCGCAGGAGCGCGACGCGCATGAGCATCCTCGTCAATAAAAACACCCGCGTTATCACGCAGGGAATGACCGGCGAGACCGGCACGTTCCATACCGAGCAAGCGCTGGCTTACGGCACGCAGATGGTTGGCGGGGTGACGCCGGGCAAAGGCGGTTCGACGCATATCGGGCTGCCGGTGTTCAACACGGTGGCCGAGGCGGTTGCGAAGACACAAGCGACCGCGAGCGTTGTTTATGTCCCGCCGCCGTTCGCTGCGGACTCGATTCTTGAGGCGATCGATGCCGAAGTGCCGCTGATCGTGTGCATCACCGAAGGCATTCCGGTGCTCGACATGGTCAAGGTCAAGCGCGCGCTGTCGGGGTCCAAGTCGCGGCTGATCGGGCCGAACTGCCCCGGCGTGCTGACGCCCGGCGAGTGCAAGATCGGCATCATGCCGGGCAGCATTTTTTCGAAAGGCTCGGTCGGCGTCGTCTCGCGTTCGGGCACGCTGACCTATGAAGCGGTGTTCCAGACGACGGCCGAGGGACTGGGCCAGACGACTGCTGTCGGCATTGGCGGCGATCCGGTCAATGGCACCAATTTCGTCGACGTCCTCGAACTGTTCATGGCTGATGAGGCCACCAAGTCGATCATCATGATCGGCGAAATCGGCGGCGATGCCGAAGAGCAGGGCGCACAGTTCCTGATCGACGAGGCCAAGCGCGGGCGGAGGAAACCGATGGTCGGGTTTATCGCCGGCCTGACCGCACCACCGGGCCGCCGCATGGGCCATGCGGGCGCGATCGTTTCAGGCGGCAAAGGCGGCGCCGAAGATAAGATTGCAGCGATGGAAGCGGCGGGGATTAAAGTTTCGCCGTCGCCGTCCGAACTAGGGGTGACGCTGAAGGCTTTGTTGAACGGGTAGTCGTCGCCCCGGCGGAGGCCGGGGCCGCCCTTCTTACGAGGGCGCTCCATACGTAGCGGCCCCGGCCTCCGCCGG
>JANMPU010000057.1:0-22932 GCA_031369985.1 Sphingomonas sp.
CGACTGGCGGATAAACTCGCGCCCCGTCGCCTTGGCGATGCTTTTGCCCAGCGACGTCTTGCCGACACCCGGCGGCCCGACGAGGCACAGGATCGGGCCTTTCAGCTTACCCGTGCGCGACTGCACCGCGAGATATTCCACAATCCGGTCTTTTACCTTGTCGAGCGCATAATGGTCGTCGTCGAGTACGGCCTGTGCTGCGACCAAGTCCTTCTTCAGCTTCGACTTTTTGCCCCACGGCAGGCCGAGCAATATGTCGAGATAATTGAGCACCACTGTCGATTCGGCGGACATCGGCGCCATCGTCTTGAGCTTTTTCAGCTCGACCGTCGCCTTGCTCTTTGCCTCCTTCGACAGTTTCAGCTTGGCAATCTTGGCGGCATATTCCGCCACTTCATCGCCTTCGCCGTCTTCGCCTTCATTACCCAGTTCGCGCTGGATCGCTTTCAGCTGCTCGTTCAGATAATATTCGCGCTGAGTCTTTTCCATCTGCCGCTTCACACGGCTGCGGATTTTCTTTTCGACCTGCAAAACGCCAAGCTCGCCTTCCATGAAAGCAAAGACCATCTCGAGCCGCTTGCCAGGATCAGCCTCGGCAAGCAGCGCCTGCTTGTCGGCAACCTTGACCGAAATATTGGCAGCAACCGCATCCGCAAGCCGTGCGGGATCCTCGATGTCAGCCAGTTGCATCGACGTCTCGGCGGGCAACTTCTTGTTGAGTTTGGCATAATTGTCGAACTGGTCGACCACCGAACGCATCAGCGCTTCGGTTTCGTTTCCAGCGGCTTCGACATCGGCCACCTCATCAACGGTAGCGCTCAGATGCTCACCGTCGCGGCTAAGGCTCGCCAGCGTCGCACGCCGCTGCCCCTCGACCAACACCCGGACGGTGCCGTCTGGCAGCTTGAGCAGCTGCATCACAGTCGCGATAACGCCCAAATCGTAAAGGTCATCACGACCCGGATCATCATTCGCCGGGTCGAGCTGCGCGACAAGGAAAATCTCCTTGTCCGCCGCCATCGCCGCTTCCAGCGCCGATACGGATTTGTCGCGACCGACGAACAGGGGAACAATCATCTGCGGAAACACGACAATGTCGCGCAGGGGAAGGACGGGATATGTGATGCTCATAACGGCTATATGGTGGACAGGGCGAGTGAGCGCAACCAGCCCTCCGCAGCAAAGCTGCGTCGTCAGTCGTCGCAAGCGACGCTGGCCGGGCGTTCACGGAGTCGGCGGTTAGCTTGTGCTAACCTCTCGCCCGCTATTGCCTACCAACCGCACTGCTTGCCCGCATTCTGCTTGCCCAGCCACGTCATCAGCGGCTTGAAATAAGCGACCATCGACTTGCCGCTCATCTCGCGGCTGCCGGTATAGGCCTGCAACGCGTCGGGCCACGGCTTCGACGCGCCCATTTCGAGCATGGCATTAAAGCGCTTGCCAACTTCTTTGTTGCCGTAGAACGAGCAACGATGCAGCGGCCCTTTCCACCCGGCCTGCTTGCACGCGGCTTCATAAAACTGGAACTGGAGAAGCCGCGCCAGGAAGTAGCGAGTGTACGGCGTGTTGCCCGGAATATGATATTTGGCCCCAGGGTCGAAATTGGCCTCGTCACGCGCAACTGGCGGCGTAATCCCCTGATATTGGAGGCGAAGATCAGTCCAGCCCTTGTTGTAATTAGCCGGCGTGATCTTGCCCGAAAACACTTGCCAGCGCCATTTGTCGACCAGCAAACCGAACGGCAGGAACGCCACCTTGTCCATCGCCTGGCGCAACAGCAAGCCGACATCCTTGTCCGCGCTCGGCACTTTGTCCGCACCCAGCAATCCGATCTGCACCAGATATTGCGGCGTAATGCTCAGCGCGACGGTATCCCCGATCGCTTCATGGAACCCGTCATTCGCGCCGTTCTGATACAAAACCGACTTCGCCTTATACGCGCGCTGGTAATAATTATGGCCGAGCTCATGATGCACCGTCACGAAATCGCCGGTGTTGATCTTCGTGCACATCTTGACGCGCAGGTCATCTTTCGAATCAAGGTTCCACGCGCTTGCATGGCAAATCACATCACGGTCGAGCGGCTTGATAAACTGCGTCCGTTCCCAAAAGGTTTTGGGCAGCGCTTCAAAGCCGAGTGAAGAGAAGAACCCCTCGCCGATCTTGAAGACTTCCTTTTCCCATTTGCCGCGCTTGGCAGGGTCTGTTTCCTTCGGATCGGTATCGACAAAGCCCTTGGCTTTTAGCAAGTCACCGATTTCATAACCGATGTCCCCCGCTCCCGCGGGTGCGACAAGATCATAAATATCGCCCCATTCTTGCGCCCACATGTTGCCGAGCAAATCGGCACGGATCGGCCCTGTCGCCTTCTGCACCGCGTCGCCATATTTTGCATTTAGCTTCGCGCGTGTGAAGCAATGCAGCGCATCATAAAGCGGCTTCACTTCGCCCCACATTTTATCTGTCAGTGCCGCAAACGCATCGGGATCCATGTCATAGCCCGACCGCCACATCGCGCCAGTGTCCGCATAGCCGAGTTCGCGCGCGCCCTGGTTGGCAATCTCGACCATTCGCGCATAATCGGCTTTCATTGGCTTGCCGACATTGGTGTGCCAGCTGGTCCACATCTCTGCCAATTCGGCCGGATTGCGGTTCGTGCCCATCGCCGCTTCGATGTCCGACCCGTTGGTCTCAACGCCTTTCAGCGTCCCCTTACCCTTGCCGTAAGACGAATTAAGCCGCGTCGCGATAACGTTCAGCTCGGCCGCAGCCCCATCGGTCGATGGCGCTGGCAGCACCAGTCCAGCGCGCAGAAAATCGAGCTTGCGCTTCGTGTCATAGGAAAGGCCCGGCACTTTCGCGAAGATCGCTGCCTGCTTTGCAAAGCGCACGCCCATTTCGGTCCCTTGCGTGCCCACGCGCGCACTGAGCGCATCGGTATCCTCGGTGATATACGTGTTGTTGACCCACGCGACTTGCGCGCCATAAATCCCGAAATCGGCATATTCTTTCTCGACCTTCACGATAAAGGCATCGGCGTCGGCAATGGTCGGCGGAGCACTCTGGGCAAGCGCAGGCATGGCGACGGCAAGCGCGATTGCGGAAACGAATATCTTCATTGGAAACCCTCAGCCTGTAATATTGTTGCGCACAGATTGGACGCGCAATCCGGTCAGGTCAACGGGCTTCAGGCAGTTATTGGCGACGCCGTATAGGACTGCTCGATAGCGCGCGGGGCCGCCAGATATTTGGTCGGCAAGTCGGTAATGTTGAGCGCCTTGCGAACGTCAGCGAGCGGCAGCGGCAGCATCGCTTCCCAATCAGTTTCGGGCAGCCATTTTGCCGCATAGCCGCGCCGCAGCCCCTGCCACATTGCGCTCATGATCGGTTCGCCCGGGAATGCCTTGCGGTAATTCCAGGCACCCGCAATCGCGATCACCATGAAACCGATGTTCTTGGTATGCGGATAGGAAAACGCGACGTTGCAGACCTCGCCAAACCCGTCGCAGCCATAGCCGCCGACGACATGCCACAAATCATGCTGGACGCGGACCCGCATTTCATAACGACGCTCGTTTTCGGTCAGCTCATATTCGTCGAGCCCCGCTTCGGTCGCCGCTTCGCTCAAGCCTTCGGGCGTAATCCCGCAATGATCCATGAACGCGATAAACTCACGTCCAAGGCTCCCGGTAGGCAGCCCCTCAAGGTACGCACGGTTCACCAATGTATCGACCAGATCGATCTTGTTCGCATTCACGCGTCCGCCTAGCGGTGTTTTCGCAAAACGCTTCACATTGTTGACAAACGACATGCCGCGCAGCGCCACAAGCAGGCGAAACACCTGCTTGGTGTCCTCCTTATCGCGGATCAGCTGACGGATCGCGTCAAGCGCAACCATCGGCTGGTACCGATTTTCGATCATCTGACTAATGACACCCATGTAAGTAACATAAGGCTTGCGTCTTAATGTGCAACTAAAAAATCCCGGAAGGCAATGCCGAGGTCAGGTTTGGCAACGGCGCTCATGTGGTTGCCGGGAACTTCGATCAGGGTCGCATTCGGCATAAGTTCAGCCAGCGCCGCCGCCGATCCATTATCGTTGTCGTCGACGCCGCAAACGATGCCAACAGGTAATGTCAGCGCTGCCAACGCATCAGCAGGCGTATCGACCGACGTGTAAAGCAGATGCTCCAATGCCACCGGATCGCCACCTGTCGTTTTCAGGAAAGCCTCCGCCATCCATTCTGGCGACCCCTGAGGATGCGTGCCCAGCCCCGCAAACACGCCCGCAAAATGGTCGATCCGCGCCTGCGTATCGGTCAGCCCCATCAACCCCATCCCCGATATGATCGCGCGCCGCGGAGTCGCTCCGCGCACCAGCATCCGCGCCACCGTCCGCCCGCCGAGCGAATAGCCGCCAAGGTCGTAATCGGTCAGCCCCAGATGCGCGATCAGGGCAAAGCCGTCGTCCGCGAGCACGTCCTTGGGATAGGCAGCGGTATCATGCGGCTTTGCACTTTCCCCATGCGCGCGGAGATCGGGCATGATAACCCGAAACCCCGCTTCCGCCAGAGCCGCTGCATGGCCATATTTGATCCAGTTGGTCTGTGCATCGGAAAAATAGCCGTGGAGCAGGACAAGCGCCCTGCCCGCGCCCATCTCGCGCCACGCCAGTTCGGTGCCGTCGAATGAAGTGAAGTGCTGCATCACCAAGGCCGCGTTTAGGCTCACAACGCGAACTCCCACCGCCACACGACTCCTTCGTCGGGATCATCGGCCTGACCCGTCTGGACGAAACCGCATTTGTGCAAAACTCTGGTCGAGGCGTTCTCCTCGGGCAGTGTGTGGGCAAGCACATATAAGACACCGCCATTGCGCGCAACGTCGAGCATCAGCATCGTCACATCAGTTGCCACGCCGGTGCCTTCATGAGCCGGAAACGTCAGATATCCGAGCTCGACCACACCATCCACCGGTGCACTTTTGAACCCGCCAAAACCGACCGGATAACCGTCGCGCCGACCGATATACCCGCACCACGGCGGCACATGCGGCATTGCTGCCACCGCTACCATCTCGCTCGCAAACTGCCCGGTCACTGCGGGATCCGCGAGTTCTGCTTCCCCCGCGCAAGGCGTGAGCGTCGTTTTCACCGCGCCTAGGCCGCCTTCTTCAAATGCCGCCGCCCCAGCAATTCCGCAATCTGCACTGCGTTAAGCGCCGCGCCTTTGCGCAAATTGTCACTCACGCACCACAGCGACAGCCCGCTGTCCACCGTCGGGTCTTCGCGCACGCGGCTGATGAACGTCGCATAATCGCCGACGCATTCCACCGGCGTGACGTAGCCACCATCCTCGCGTTTATCGACCAGCATGATGCCCGGAGCCTCGCGCAGGATTGACTGGGCTTTCTTCGCCGAAATCTCTCGTTCGAACTCGATGTTGATTGCTTCCGAATGGCCGACGAACACCGGCACGCGCACGCACGTCGCGCTGATCTTTATCTTGGGATCGAGAATCTTCTTGGTCTCGACGACCATCTTCCACTCTTCCTTGGTCGATCCATCGTCAAGGAAATCGTCAATATGCGGGATCACGTTGAACGCGATCTGTTTGGTAAACTTCTTGGCTTCCGCACTGTCGCCGACAAAGATATTGCGCGATTGCTCGAACAGCTCATCCATGCCTTCCTTGCCCGCGCCCGACACTGACTGATATGTGGCAACGACAACGCGTTTGATGACCGCATAATCATGCAGCGGCTTGAGCGCGACGACCATCTGAGCCGTCGAACAGTTCGGATTCGCGATGATATTTTTCTTCATATAGCTATTGATTGCTTCGGGATTTACCTCGGGCACGATCAGCGGGACATCGGGGTCCATCCGGTAGTGCGACGAGTTGTCAATCACTGTGCAACCCGCAGCGGCAAAGCGCGGCGCATGGATTTTGGTCGCGGTCGATCCGATCGCGAATAGCGCCATATCCCAACCCGTCGGATCGAAATTGTCGATATTCTGGACCTTCAGTGTCTTGCCGGTGTCGCCATAATCAACCGTCAACCCTTGGCTCCGCGACGACGCCAGCACTGCAATTTCGTCCGCCGGAAACTCGCGCTCCGCCAAAATGTTGAGCATCTCGCGCCCGACATTGCCCGTCGCCCCTGCGACCACGATCCGGTAACCCATGATTATCTCCTGCTGCGCTGCGGCATAGCGCGCAAATCTTGACTGTCTACCCCGCCGCTACGGGAAGCGCATCAAAGGCCACGGTCAGCCGGTCCTGCGCACTTTCAAATGGCAAAGTGCCATGCCAGAAATAGGACGGGAAAAGAACGAGTTGGCCCACGCTTGGGCGAACAACACGGCGCGGCTCCAGAGTCAGTTTTAACGCAGCATCGGGCACCCCAAAAGCGAGTGCTCCCGCATTGCCGTCCCCGCCAACTTCGGGCGGCAAATCGACATAAAGCGCACTGCTCAACCACCCCTCGGGATGGATGTGACTGATGTGAAAACCCTGCGACCGCAGACGCACGGACCACGATCCGACAAAGTCTATCGTTCCGGAACTGCGCGACAGGAATGGATGCGCCGGGTCTTTTGGCAATTGCCGAAGTGCCGCAGATGCCGCCGTCGCGATTGCGCATTTCAAATGCTGGATGGCGGGATCAGGGCTGTTAAACAACGTGCCGCGCGTCTGCGTACCGCCACGCAATGATTGCTCACCGGGGGCTGCAAGAGTCCGGTGCCGCTGCTTGAGGGTAGTGCTTAGCGCCACCCAATCGACCGTCTCAACATCCATCGGCATGACGTGCCGGTCATAGTCCGCCAGCCACGCTTCGCGTGGATCGGACCGAATTCGCCAGATTGCCGTCAGCAACGCCCAAGCCGCTTGATCTTGCGGCGTCAGTGCCGTCGCCTGCAACGCTTCGGCTTCGGCCGCCGGATAGTCACCAAGCCGGATCAACACATGCGCGAGTGTTGTCCGTGCCGGGGCATAGCCGGGTTCAACGGCAAGAGCATCAACCAGTATATCGCGCGCTTCGGCGTCACGGTCGAGACCCGACAATGCCAGCGCGAGATAAACTGCGATCATCGTATCTTTGCCGAAGCGCACTTCGGCATCACGTGCCAACCCAAGCAGCGCCGCCCAATCGGAATGACCCCGCGCCGTAGCGAGTGCCGAGACCCACAGCATGCCGATATCAGGCCGTTTCAACAGCGCCGAGCGGTAACTGTCGACCGCTTCCGATGCGCGACCAATCTGCGGCAACAGAGCCGCCAGCGTCTCATGTCCGTCGAGGACATCGGGATGGTCCGCCAATAACGCGCGATAATCGGCAACGGCTTCGTCAAACCGCCCCAGATCACTAAGTATATGTGCGCGCATCAGACGTGTTTCAGGGCGGGGCGGTCCCAGCTTCAGCGCCGTTTCAATCGCTGCCAAAGCCTCGTCAAACTGCTCATCAACACGCAGCGCAACCGCACGATTGTGCGCCGTTACGACCGTCTCAGTCATTCTTTTTGACGACCGTCCTGTCGAGGAAGTTGAGGATCGTCCGCCACAAATGCACACTCACCCCCGGCCCGGCAACGCGGTGCGTTTGCCCCGGATAGACCATCGTTTCGAACGGTTTGGCCCCCTGCTGGAGCTTGGCCATCAACGCTGTCGTGTTTTCAAACACGACATTGTCATCGGCCATGCCGTGGATCAGCAGCAGCGGGTCGGCCATTGCCGTTGCCGTCTCAAGCGCGCTCGATTTTTTATAAGCGGCGGCATCCGCTTGCGGCGTGCCCATATAACGCTCGGTGTAATGCGTGTCGTAAAGTTCCCACTTTGTAACCGGCGCGCCCGATACGCCCGCCGCGAACACAACCGGCGCGCGCTGGAGCAAGCGCAGCGTCATGTAACCGCCGTATGACCAACCATAAACCGCGATCCGCTTGGGATCGACGAAACTCTTCTTTTTCAACCAGTTGACGCCGACGAGTTGGTCATCGACCTCGACCCCCGACATCGACCGATAGATGGCATCTTCGAACGCCTTGCCGCGATCTGGCGACCCGCGCCCATCGACAGAGAACACCACCCAACCCTGCTGGACCAGATATTGCTGGAGTGCGCCACCCCAGTTGTTCATCACCTGCCGTCCGCCGCCCGGACCGCCGTAAACCTGCACGAAGACCGGCGCTTTTTGACCTTCGGCCAGTTTCGGCTTGAGCAGTTTGTAGTGTAAAACAGTACCATCTGCGGCTTTCATCGTTCCGAATTCGGGCTTCACATGTCCTGCCATGAAGCCGGCATAGGGATGCGCACCTTCGACTTTGTTTTCTTCGATCCAGCTTTGCCGAACGCCATCGGCATCAGCGAGAAAGCTCTGATCGGGCTGCACTGCGTTCGAGCGGGACACGATCATTTTCGAGGCGTCACGATTCATCGTCGCCGTGTTCCACCAACCCGCTTCGCCAAGCACAGTGTCCGCGCCACCGTTAATCGGGACACGATAGATATTCTGCTCAAGCGGCGTCTCGCGATTGCCCGTAAACGTCACCAGCCCCGCATCATGATTGACGCCAAGCACAGCGCGCACATTCCATTTGCCGCTCGTCAGCTGCGTCCATTTGCCCGCATCAAAGCGATAAAGATGTGAAAAGCCATCGCGTTCCGACGACCACAATATGCTGCCATCCTTCAACGCTCGAAAATTGTCGTGCAGGTTCAACCATGTCTTCGACGTTTCGCTAAACACTATCGACGACGCGCCAGTTTCCGGATTGACCCGCAACAGATCCAACGTCTTCTGGTCGCGACTCTGGCGCTGAACGAAGAGCGCCTTGCCATCTGCGGCCCAATCAACACGCGCCAGATAGACGTCGGGATTCTTGCCCAGATCGACTTTCACGATCCCGCCGCCATCATTTTTCATCACATAAAGATCGACCACGGCATTAGCGGCCCCAGCGCGCGGATAGCGCTGGTTAAAAACCTGCGTCCCTTCCGCACCAATCGCGGCACGGCTGACAATGGCGACGCCCGATTCATCGACGCGTGCGACGGCGATGCGGCTATCGTCGGGTGACCACCAATGCCCCTTGGTCCGGTCCATTTCTTCCTGTGCAACGAACTCGGCCACACCCCAGCTCAACGTGCCGCCACCGTCGCGCGTCAGGCGGCGTTCGGTGCCGCTGATCGTGTCCACCACGAACAAATTCTGGTCACGAACGAACGACACGTAGCCGCCCTTGGGGCTGACCGTCGCGTCGAGTTCGCCCTGTGGCGTGGTCGTCAACCGCTTGGTCGCCCCGTCGAGACTGGCAACAAACAAATCGCCATCGAGTGGCACGAGCAGCGATTTGCCATCGGGTGCCCAATCATATGTGACGATACCCTTGGTCCCGCCGATCCGTGCTCGCTCACGCTGCATCTTTTCGGCTTCGGAAATCTCGCCGCCGCCGAATTTGGTTGAATCGACCAGCATGCGCGCGTCACCCGTTGCTGTATCCACCGCCCATAGATCGAACCGCTCGCGATCGTCGGCACGCGGTCGCAAGCTCGTGAGCAACGACCCATCAGGCGACAGCTTCAGCGCGCGCGGTGCGGGTCCGCCCAGATTGGGACTGGCAAACACACGTTCGAGCGTCAGTTTTTGTACAGGTGCTTCTTCAGCCATGGCGGGTGTTACGATGACCGCCAGCGCAGCCCAAACGAGTTTCTTCATGCACAGCCAACCCCGTCATCCCGGCGGATGCCGAGATCTCATGAAATTACATTGCACACGACTAACGCGGGATGCCAGCTTTCGCTCGCATTACGGCGAAAAATTTACTCGGCCGGCGTCGACTTCACATCGCCGCGCGTATCGCGACGTTCGGCGATACGCGCCGATTTGCCGCGACGACCGCGCAGGTAATAGAGTTTCGCACGACGCACGGCACCCTTGCGGACGACTTCGATGCTGTCGATGTTCGGCGAGTAAAGCGGGAACACACGTTCCACGCCTTCACCAAATGAAATTTTGCGAACCGTGAAGCTCGATCCCATGCCGCGATTGGCACGGGCGATGCAGACGCCTTCATAATTCTGGACGCGGGTGCGCTCGCCTTCGACGACTTTCACGCCAACTTTCAGCGTGTCGCCGGGGCGGAAATCGGGAATGGCGCGCTTGGCCAGCAGCTTGGCAATGTTTTCGGCTTCAATCGTCTGGATGAGATTCATCTCATTCGTCCTTCATTCTTTGTCGCGCGCCAGAGGCAGGCTGGACCCGAGCGCCGATATGACGCTCCCAAAGGTCCGGTCTGCGTAACCGTGTGTCGGTTTCGGCCTGTGACTTCCGCCACGCCTCAACCGCCGCGTGATCCCCCGATCGCAACACTTGCGGGATCGCACGCCCTTCCCATAAAGCAGGTCGGGTAAATTGCGGATATTCGAGAAGCCCCGTTTCGAAGCTCTCGTCCACGCCACTTGAAGCCGCGCCCATTACGCCGGGGAGCAGCCGAATGCAAGCATCGAGAATGACCATCGCGCCAAGCTCGCCGCCCGACAATATATAGTCACCGATGCTGACCTGCTCGATCTGCGGCCGCGCCTCAAAAATGCGCTCATCAAATCCTTCAAAGCGCCCGCAGAGGATCGTTACGCCGGGGCCCGCGGCGATTTCGCGAATGCGGGATTGGGTAAGCGGTGAGCCACGCGGGGTCATGGCGAGAATTGGGGCATCCGGCTGCTTGGCAATCGAATGATCCACCGCCGCCGCAAGCACATCTGCCCGCAAAACCATCCCCGCACCGCCGCCCGCAGGCGTATCATCCACCGACCGATGCTTGTCGGTCGCAAAGTCGCGAATTTGAATGGGATCACAAGACCAGATCCCCTCCCCCAACGCCCGCCCCGCCAGCGACACGCCGAGCGGCCCGGGAAACATCTCGGGATAAAGGGTCAGAATTTGGGTGTGGAAGGTCATCTTGAGCGTAGCGCGATAACCAACCATGAGCCGCCGATTGCCATCAAGCATGTAGCAACACTCACCCCAAGATAAATCCCAGAAATCTGGAGGAGGTCCGCGCAGCTATCACTTGCGACGTGGTCAGCCACTAGAAACGCCATTGCAAATACGACTGGCATCGCCATCCCACACGCTATAGCGGCAGCCAGCCGAGTAAACGGGCGCATCAGGTTTAGCGCGATCCAAAATGCGACCGACACGATCACCGCCAGTGGAATGGCTAAGAGAGCAAGTGCGACCAACATCAAATCGTCCAATTCTCGACCTTCAACCCCGGCACATCGGCGAAGTCTTTCGTGTTGCGCGATATGATGGTCAGCCCCAGGCTTAACGCATGCGCCGCGATAAGCCGGTCGAAACTGCCGCGCCTAAACGGTAACGTCGCATAGGCGCGCGACGCCGCCTCATCAAAAACGACAATTGGAATTTCCTCGACAAAATTGTTGAGCAATTCCAGTGGCGGTGGCCTGCCGTTCACGCTGCCAAGCGCCACCTCAGCAAAAGCAATCGATGAAATCACGACGGCACCTTTATCGGTATCGGCGATCCGCGCCGTTAACACTGGAAAGGCACCGCTCAGCAAATGAATGATGCTGTTCGCGTCGAGTGAAAATCTCACTCCTTGTCATCCAGCCCGTCAAGCAGGTGCCAGTCGCGCGGCGCATCGTCGAAGTCGTCGCGCGGCAGTTCTTCGAGCCAAGGGGCCTTGCCTGCGAATTTCGATACATTGATCTTGCGCTTGAGCGCGGCGACGGGTTCGACTCTGAACGACATCGGCGCCTCCCTGACCATGCGGACTTCTGTGCCTTCAGGTACGCCCAACCCTTTTGGCAGGCGCAGTGCCACTGAATTACCTGACTTGAACGTTTTGCCTTCCCATTCCACGCGTTCTTCTGTCATCACGATTCTCCGTATACACGCAATGTATATACTACCCAACAAACTCTGCGTCAATCACCACTCGATCACCCCATTCGGGCACGGCCTCCGCCGTCATCGGCACCATGAACCGCTTGCCGTCAAGCTGCTTGATCTCGAGGACATCACCTGCCCCGAAATTCTCGACGGCAACCACACTGCCAAGATCATCGCCCGCCGTCGACACCGCGGGCAGCCCGATCAAATCAGCGTGATAATATTCGCCCTCGCCCAGCGGCGGCAGCGCGTCGCGCGGGACGGTGACTTCGGTGCCGCGCATCCGTTCGGCCGTCGTGCGGTCCGAGATTTCGGCGAAGCGCGCGATGATATTGTTGCCATCGCGCAGTGATTCCAAAGTCAGCGCGCCGTCGTTGAAACTCTTGTGCGCCTTGAGTCCGCCGATGCTTTCGGCAAAGACTTTCAGCCGCACTTCCCCGCCCACGCCATGCGCGCCGATGATGACGGCGAGCGTGACGGGGCGGGAATTTGTCATGTTCAGGCGTCGGCCTGCTTTTCTTCTTCTGGCTGCGCTTCTTCGGCGGCCGGAGCTTCCTCGGCCTGCGCCTGTTCGACTGGGGCTTCTTCAGCCTGAACTTCTTCTGCCTGCGCCTGTTCAACCGGTGCTTCTTCTGCGACTATTTCTTCCGCTTGTGCCTGTTCGGCGGGGGCTGCTGCAGGCGTTTCTTCAGCGACAACCTGCTCGGCGGGCGCGTCTTCCGCCGCTACCACTTCCTCAACAACTTCAGGCTCGGGCGCTGGAGCCGCTGCGGCCGCCGCTGCCGCTTCTGCTGCGTCAGCAACGCGCTTTTCCTGCTCTTCCTTGCGCTCGACGGCTTTCTCGCCGGGCTTGCCCTTGTTCGGGTTACTGCGCGCGGCACGTTCGCGGACACCAGCGGCATCGAGGAAACGAGCGACACGATCTGTTGGCTGTGCACCAACGCTCAGCCAATGCTTCGCACGGTCGCTGTCGAGGACGACGCGCTTTTCGTCATCCTTGGCGAGCAGCGGATTATAGCTGCCGATGCGCTCAATGAACTTGCCGTCGCGCGCACTGCGCTCGTCGGCGACGACGATCTTGTAATAAGGGCGCTTCTTCGAACCACCACGCGACAAACGAATTGCAACTGCCATTTAATTTTCCTTCTTTGATTTCAGTTATTTCTTGAACATTCCAGGCGGCATTCCCATGCCCCCCATCATCTTTTCGAGGCCACCGCCGCCGCCGCCCATCATGCCCATAAGCGCTTTCATGCCGCCCATTTTCTTGAGCTTCTTCATCGCGCCGGCCATTTCTTGGTGCATTTTCAGCAGCTTGTTGACGTCCTGAACAGTCGTGCCCGATCCCTTTGCAATGCGGATCTTGCGTTTGGCCTGAAGCAGTTCAGGCTTGGCGCGCTCCTTGGCCGTCATCGATCCGATCATCGCATCCATGCGCACCAGCAGACGGTCATCCACCGCGCCCGACGCCATGGCTTGCTGCGCCTTTTTCATGCCCGGGATCATCCCCGCCAGCGCGCCAAGCCCGCCCATATTCTGCATCTGCTTCAGCTGCTGACGCAGGTCGTTCATATCGAACTGACCCTTTGCCATTTTGGCCGCCATGGCTTCGGCATCTTCGACCTGGATATTCTCGGCAGCGCGCTCGACCAGCGAAACGACATCGCCCATGCCGAGAATACGGCCCGCCACACGGCTCGGGTGAAACGCTTCCAGCCCGTCGAGCTTTTCGCCCGTCCCCACAAACTTGATCGGTTTGCCCGTAACCGCGCGCATCGACAGCGCCGCACCGCCGCGCGCATCGCCGTCCATCCGCGACAGAATTACGCCGGTCAGCGCAACCTGATCGGTAAAGCTTTTGGCGACATTGACCGCGTCCTGGCCCGTCAACGCATCGACCACGAGCAGTACTTCGGTCGGCACTGAAACCTCGGCCACCGCCGCCATTTCGGCCATCAGCGCCTGATCGACATGCAACCGTCCGGCAGTATCGAGCATCAGGACGTCATAACCCTGCAACTTCGCCGCGTTCAGCGCCCGCCGCGCAATCTCAACCGGCTGCTGTCCCGCTACAATCGGCAACGTCGTCACGCTTATCTGCGTGCCCAAGACCGCCAACTGTTCCTGCGCCGCCGGACGGTTGACGTCCAACGACGCCATCAGGACTTTTTTACGGTCCTTCTCGGTCAGGCGCTTGGCGATCTTGGCCGTCGTCGTCGTCTTACCCGAGCCTTGCAGGCCGACCATCATGATGATCGCAGGTGGATTAACATCGAGATCGAGGTCCGCCGCTTCCGAACCGAGCATTTCGGTCAACGCATCGCTGACGATCTTGACGACCTGTTGCCCCGGCGTGATCGAGCGCAGGACATTCTGCCCTATGGCCTTTTCGGTCACGCTATCGACAAATGAACGGACAACTGGCAACGCCACATCGGCCTCAAGCAACTCAATCCGCACTTCGCGCATCGCCGCACGGACATCGGCTTCGTTCAACGCACCGCGCCCGCGCAGACGGTCGAATACCCCGCCCAAACGATCACTCAGTGAATCAAACATAAGTCCCTAAACTCCAACACAAAAAGAGCCAGCGGACGAAACCTCGTCGGCTGGCGCGCATCGTTTGATGCGTTCTGATTGACGGCGTTATTAGGGCGAAAGCGCCGACGCGTCAAATCGTCAACTGCTTAAGTTCTTTTTCACCCCTTCGCTGCTACCCATCCTTTCTATCGCGTAATTGTGGGGCTCGATTCAGTGCGAATTGAAGGCGAAATGTCAAAGAATCGGTCGCGCGTTCTAAACGCGCGGAACGACGTTCTAACGGGTGGCATCATCGTTGCCGCTATCATAATGTTTGTCGGGACCGGCGGCAAAGTGATGGGTAGCGTTGTCGACACATTATTGGGTGTCGGCGGCGGCGTCGATAAGACGCTGTCGGTCGCGCTCCTACTTAACATTGCGCTCATCCTGTTTGGATGGCGTCGGTATAAAGATCTGTCCAACGAAATCGTCGAGCGCACCGAAGCCGAACAACGGGCACAGGTGCTCGCGTCGCGTGATCCCTTGACCGGCTTTCTCAATCGCCGTGCACTTTCAGAAGATGGTGCCGCACTTTTGAATCGAACGGTGAAGCGACAAAAGACGCTTGCGGTCCTGATGCTAGACCTTGATCACTTCAAGAACGTCAATGATGTTCACGGTCATGCGGTGGGTGACGCTTTGTTGAAAAGCGTTGCCGCTGAAGTCAGTGCGCTTGTGCCTCCATCGTCCATGTCGGCGCGACTGGGCGGCGACGAATTTGCCTGCGCCTTCGCTTATGATGCGGGCAATCCCGAAATTGTGGAGCGCATCGTACAAGCCATTGTCGCGCGTCTTGGCCAGCCCTTTGATGCCGCTGGCACATTCGTCCATATCTCGGCCTCGGTTGGCATTGCGCATTCTGCCGCCGACTGCGGCAGCATGGACGCGCTGATGCGCCGTGCCGACATCGCGATGTATGCGGCAAAGCATCAAGGGCGTAACCGCTTCGCTTGGTTCGACGTTTCGATGGAGCGCGAATTACAAGCGCGCAACGAAACCGAACAGGGTTTGCGCATCGGCATTCCAAAGGGCGAGTTCGTCCCCTATTTCGAACAACAGATTGATCTGACGACGAACCGCCTGCACGGCTTTGAGATGCTGGCGCGCTGGGACCATCCAACCCGCGGGCTCGTCATGCCCGACAGCTTTATCAGCATTGCCGAGGAAACCGGCGCGATTTCGGATCTGTCATTCTCGGTCATGCGTCAGGCCTTTGTCGAGGCGCGTAACTGGGATCCCTCGGTTAGCTTGTCGGTCAACATTTCGCCGACACAGTTGAAAGACCCGTGGCTTGCGCAAAAGCTGGTCAAATTACTCACTGAAACTGGCTTCCCCGCCACGCGGCTCGAAGTTGAAATTACTGAAACCTCGCTGTTTGACAATTTGGCACTCGCGCAATCGATCGTTGGCAGCTTGAAGAATCAGGGCATCCGCATTGCACTGGACGATTTCGGGACCGGCTATTCATCGCTCGCGCATCTTCGCGCTTTGCCATTTGACCGGATCAAGATCGACAAGAGCTTCGTCACGACAATTTGCGAAAATGCCGAAAGCGCGGCAATTGTTGCTGCAATCACGCGCCTTGGCGAAAGTCTCGGGCTTCCCGTTACGGCGGAAGGCATCGAGACAGCCGAGATCGAAGAACGCTTGCGTCAGCTTGGCTGCCATAAGGGTCAGGGTTGGCTTTACGGTCGTCCGCTGCCGATGGCTGCGGCGCGCACGTTACTCGCCGAACGCAATCTGCTTTCTTACGCGCGGATGTCCGAGGCTCAAGCGATTGTCGCCCCTGAAGTTGCGGACTCGCCAGAGGTCGAGATCGACGATCTGCCACAGCGCCGCATTGCCTAACTAGACGTCGGGGCAACGCGTCCCTAGATCGCAGCCAGCATGACTGGTCGCTTTCATAAAATGCACGGATTGGGCAACGATTTCGTCGTCATCGATGCGCGCGAGGCGCCTGTGCCGATGAGCGCAAACCGTGCCCGCGCAATTGCGGATCGCCAGATCGGCATTGGCTGTGATCAGCTTATCTTGCTTGAGCCGTCATCAACCGCCGACGTTCGCATGCGCACATGGAATGCCGACGGGGGTGAAGTCGAAATCTGCGGCAATGCGACACGCGCTGTTGCCCTATTGCTGGGCAAAGCCGCGACGCTCGAGACCGCGAGCAGCCCCGTCCATGTCGAACCTCAAGGCTCAAGTGCGACCGTCGATATGGGGCCGCCCATATTCGATTGGGGCGCCATCCCGCTTGCCTACGCGATGGACACCTTTTCCATGCCTGTTGGTTGGGAAACCCTCGACAACCCCGCCGCCATCAATGTCGGCAACCCACATATTATCTTCTTTATGGACGATGCGCACTCCATCGACCTTAAGCGCTTGGGACCGCTGATCGAAAACGACCCGCTCTTTCCCGAGCGCGTCAACGTCAACGTCGCGCAGGTCACGGGGCCATCAACGCTCACACTCCGCGTTTGGGAACGCGGCGCTGGCCTGACCCGTGCATGCGGCACGGGGGCCTGCGCGACCGCTGTCGCCGCAATACGCCGCAAGCTCGTCCAATCGCCGGTCACCGTTTCGCTGCCCGGTGGCGACCTCGAAATCGCATGGGCACCCGGCGACAACATCCGCATGACTGGTCCAGCGACGCATGTTTTCACTGGCGAGACGAATTGGGACCAGTTCGGCCTATGACCGTCGAAGTCATCAACTTCGGGTGCCGCCTCAACATTGCCGAGGGCGAAACCATCCGCGCCGGGTGGACGGGCGGGGACGGCACCATCGTCAACAGCTGCGCCGTCACCGCGGAGGCCGAACGCCAAGCCCGTCAAGCCGTCCGTCGCGCGGCGAAGTCGGGCAAGGCAGTGTTCGCGACGGGCTGCGCTGTCCGGCTCGATCCAGGCAAATGGAGCGAGCTGGCAACAGTCCTCCCGATGCGCCAAAGCGCCCGCCCCGCCGTTTCAGGCACGCGCCACGCCCGCGCTTTTGTCGAAGTTCAAAATGGTTGCGACCATGATTGCACCTTCTGCGTCACCCGCATTGCACGCGGCCCATCGCGGTCGATTGCGCCGGACATGGTGATCGAAACAATTCAGGCGGTTGTCGATGCGGGAAAGCAGGAAGTTATCCTGACCGGCGTTGATCTGACCAGCTATGAAGGCGGCCTTGCGACGCTCGTCCGGCGCATCTTGGACGGGGTTCCAGCTCTCGCCCGTCTCCGCCTTTCGTCGCTTGACCCCGCCGAAGTCGACGCACCACTGTTCGGACTCCTAACCAATGAACCGCGCATCATGCCGCACGTTCACCTGTCACTTCAATCAGGCGACGACATGATCCTGAAGCGCATGAAGCGCCGCCACAGCCGCACCCAAGCCGTCGATCTCGTCCAGCGCCTGAAAGCGGCCAGCCCCAAAATCGCCATTGGCGCCGACCTGATCGCAGGCTTCCCAACGGAGACTGACGACATGTTCGCAAATAGTCGCGCAATTATCGAAGATTGCGACATTATCTTCGGCCATATCTTCCCTTATTCGCCCCGTCCCGGGACCGCCGCAGCCAACATGCCGCCCGTCGCGCCCGCCATCGCGAAGGCGCGCGCCGCCATCCTCCGCGAGGCGGCCGGCACCCGCAAAGCCGATTGGCTCGACCGCCAGATCGGTAGCACCGCCAAAGTCCTGGTCGAACGCGATGGCATCAGCGGTCATGCCGAAAACTTCGCGCAGGTTTCGGTGCCTCTTTCCTCACCCGGCACCATTCAAACCGTCCGCATCGCCGCGAGGTCTGGCGAAAAGCTGATCGCTGAGGCATTGGCAGTCGCAGCATGATTAAAAAGTCTTCTTGGACGCAGCGCCTGTTCGGCGGGATGCGTCGCACATCCGACCGCATTGGTGAAAATCTGGGCGGCTTAACGGGCGGCAGCACGACGCTCGACGCGCGATCGCTCGACGAAGTTGAGGACGCCCTCGTCGCTTCCGACCTCGGCCCCGCGACCGCGAAAACCATCCGCGACCGCCTCGCCAATACCAAATTCGAACGCGGCGTTGATGCGCAGGGCGTACGCGCGATTATGGCCGATGAGATCGCCAAAGTCCTCCGCCCGGTCGCCAAGCCCATCGAGATCGACGCCTTTCCCCGTCCGCAAGTCATTCTCGTGATCGGCGTCAACGGCTCGGGCAAAACCACGACCATCGCCAAACTCGCGCACCTGTTCCTTGAGCAGGATTATGGTGTCATGCTCGCAGCGGGGGATACGTTTCGGGCGGCCGCCATTGGCCAGCTTAAAGTCTGGGCCGAGCGTCTGGGCGTCCCGATTGTCAGCGGTCCCGAAGGCGGCGACGCGGCCGGCATTGTCTTCGATGCGGTCAAGCAAGCGACCGAAACCGGCATCGACGTCCTCATCGTCGACACGGCCGGCCGCCTCCAGAACAAGCGCGAGCTTATGGATGAGCTTGCAAAAGTTCGACGTGTTTTAGGCCGGATCAATCCCGCGTCACCGCATGATGTAGTTCTCGTCCTCGACGCAACCACTGGCCAGAATGCGCTCAGCCAAATCGAAGTGTTCAAGGAAGTTGCCGGCGTGACCGGCCTCGTCATGACCAAGCTCGACGGCAGCGCGCGCGGCGGTGTTCTCGTTGCGGCGGCTGAAAAATTTGGGCTACCGATCCATGCCGTCGGCGTCGGTGAAACTTTGGATGACCTTCGCCCCTTCGAAGCCGACGAACTGGCGCGCGCCATAGCAGGAGTTGGTCGTTGAACGACATTGAGTCCAAGCCGAAACCACATCCTGGCTGGAGCCTTGCGCTCGACTATGGCCCACTGATCGCCTTTTTCATTGGCTATAAATTCGGCGGTGTTTTCACGGGTACTGGTGTGTTCATGGTCGCCATCGCTATTGCTTTAGCGGTTTCGAAATGGTGGCTTGGTCGCGTGTCGCCAATGCTTTGGCTATCGGCGATTTTGGTCATTGGCTTTGGCGGGCTGACGATCTGGCTCCATGATCCAAAGTTTATCCAGCTCAAACCGACAATCGTCTATGCGCTGCTTTCAGGTCTCTTGTTCGCGGGCCTCTTCATGGGCCGCCCACTCCTCAAATATGTGCTGGAAGCAGGGTATGATGGATTAACCGACCGAGGTTGGATGATCCTCTCGCGCAATTGGGCGATCTTCTTCGCGGCGATGGCCGTACTCAATCAAGTCCTTGTCTCCATGCTCGATTTCGGGACGTGGTTAACGGTCAAAGTCTGGGGCCTGACGATCCTGTCCTTCTTGTTTGCGATGGCCAACATTCCGGTCCTAACCAAACATGGCTTTGGCGAAGAGCCAAACAGCGACAAACCGGCCGACTAAGCAGCGCGCTTTTCCAGCATCCCATGCCTGCGCATGCAGTGGCGCAATTGATCATAAGACAGCGACAGTGCCTTCGCGGCCTCGCGCTGGTTAAAACGACAACGTGACAGGGTCGCCTCCAGTATCGCCTTCTCATGCGCATCTACCGAAGCGCGAAGGTCGGTAACCTCGTCTAAGCCCCTCCCCTTCAGGGCAGCGGTTGGGGGTGGGGACTGTTCACCCGAACTTCTGTCATTGATTCGCGCCGACAATCCCCCCCCCAACCCAGTTTCGCCCGTCTCAGTTTGTCCAGAGGACAAGCTGGGCGAAACTCCTGAAGGAGAGGGGCTAACAGTCGCGGGCCTCCACGGCGACGCAAAGGGATCAAACTCGATCCGATCAATCGGTGCCTCTTCGTTGGTCCAGCGATAGACGGATCGCTCAACAACATTCTTCAACTCCCGCACATTTCCCGGCCATTCATATTCCGCCATCCGCGCAGCAATTGCCGCCGAGAACCCCAGCCAAGTCGCCCAACCAATTTCCGATGCCATCCGCCGACCGAAATGATCAGCAAGCACCGGAATGTCGCCATCGCGCACTCGCAATGGGGGAAGCGTCACGACTTCAAACGCAAGCCGGTCGAGCAGGTCAGCGCGAAAACGACCCTTCTCGACAAGTTCAGGGAGGTGCTCGTTCGTTGCCGCAACAATCCGCACATCGACCTGCAGCGGCTTGTTGGTGCCGATGCGCGTGACTTCACCATATTCGACGGCGCGCAGCAGGCGCTCCTGCGCACCGGCTGACAACGTCGCCAACTCGTCAAGAAACAGCGTGCCCCCATCCGCCTCCTCAAACCGTCCTGCCCGCGCTTTCGTTGCCCCGGTGAAGGCCCCCGCTTCATGACCAAACAATTCTGCCTCAATCAGCGTTTCGGCCAGCGCAGCACAGTTCATCGTTACCAGCGGGCCAGCCCAACGCGGACTCAACCGATGAAGGCGCTCGGCAATCAGCTCCTTGCCCGTCCCGCGCTCGCCGATCACCAGCACGGGCCTGTTCAACCCTGCCGCGCCTGATGCCCGCTCGATACTGTCGAGAAAGGCATAGGACTGCCCAACAATCTGCTGCGTTCGCTCCATATCCTGATTATTAGCAATATCTACTAATAATTCGCAAATACTAAATCATGCTAATTTTCATTTTTCCCACATTTCTGTCATTTTTCAAATTGGCACGGTTCCTGCAAAACTGTTCATGTTCCCGCCGGATGGTCCGACGGGAGGAAAAATTACCCACTCCAACCAAGGAGATTTGAAATGACCAACGTAAACACAGTTCGCAAAACCACTGCCGCCGCTCTCGCTTTCGGCATCGTTCTTTTCAGCTTCGCCGGTCTCGACTCGACGCTGAAACCCACTGCTTATGCTGCGGTTGCAGCAACCCAGACGACCGCACAGGCCTAAATCTGATGCGCATCGTGTCCGGGGCGGTCCGCCCCCTTGCTAGGACCGCCCCGGCGAACGATCTAAGGTTCCACTCAGGAGTATCAATAATGGGCATTTTCTCGCGCACCCGCGATATTATCGCAGCCAACATGACCGACATGCTCGATCGCGCGGAAGACCCGGCCAAGATGATCCGCATCATCATCCTCGAAATGGAGGAAACGCTGGTCGAGGTTCGTGCAGGCGCCGCCCGCACCATTGCCGATCAAAAGGAAATGCGGCGTCATATCGACAAACTCGCCACGCTTGAGAGCAACTGGCAGGAAAAAGCCGAACTCGCGCTGTCGAAAGGCCGCGAAGATCTGGCCAAAGCCGCGCTCGTCGAAAAGGCGAAGGCGACGGACATGGCCGATCAGATGGCGACGCAGATCAAGGTTCTCGACGATGCCCTGCGCGCGTCGGAAGCCGACATCGCCAAGCTGCAGACCAAGTTACGCGAAGCCCGCACCCGCCAAAGCGGCATCGAAACCCGCATCGACAGCGCGAACCAACGCTTCAAGATGCGCGAAGCCTATGCCGGCGAACGGACCAAGGACGCCTTCTCGCGCTTCGACATTCTCGAACGCGAAGCCGACCTTGCCGAGGGCCGCGCCGATGCGATGGGCATGGGCAACGTCAAAACACTCGACGAGGAAATCGCCGAACTGCGCACCGACAAGAAAATCGATGCGGAGCTCGAGGCCATGAAGGCCAAGATGAAATCGGCAAGCAAGAAAGGTTGATACGATGGAAGAAGTTCTCGTCCCGATCATGGTCGTGGGAATGCTCTTCATCGGGCTACCGTGGCTGGTGTTTCACTACATCACGAAGTGGAAACAAGCGAAGACGCTTACTGTCGATGATGAACGGCTGCTCGATGATGTTCACGAAACCGCACGACGCCTGGAAGACCGCTTGGTCACCATCGAACGCATCATGACAGCCGATAACCCCAACTGGAAAAACGGCAACTAACCCCTTTCCCCAAGGAGACCTGCAATGACCGCTCGTCGCACTGACTACTACCTCGACAAACAGAATGCCAAATGGCTGGGCGTTTGCGCCGGGATCGCCGACTACACCGGGATCGACCGGACCTGGGTTCGCGTTGCCGCTGTCGTCCTCACCATCATGGGTGGCTTTCCATGGACGCTGATCGCCTATTGGGTCACGGCATGGGTCGCCAATCCGAAGCCACTTGGCCTGTATGACAGCCCAGAGGACGCAAAGTTCTGGCAGGGCGTCCGCCAGTCGCCAAGCCGCAGCAGCCGCGATGTCAAAGCCAAGTTCCGCGACATCGATCGCCGCCTTGCCGACGTCGAAACCTATTACACCAGCCGCAATTCGAGCCTCGCCAACGAGATCGACAACCTCAAATAAGCGCTGCGAACAGGGAGATTTATCATGGACTTTCATGGACCCGACTTCGTCCTAGCCATCATTGCGATGTCGACAATCGGATGGATCGCCACCAGCTGGATCCGTGCCAGACACGGCTACCCTGTCGAAGGGGAATGGGGCGGGACGATCAACAAGGACGATCCGAAGGCGGCCCGCAAGATCGAGCTGCTCAGCAATGAAAACGAGCAGCTGACCGGCAAAGTGACCCGCCTCGAAGACCGCA
>JANMPU010000053.1:0-26741 GCA_031369985.1 Sphingomonas sp.
CTGACACACAAAAACCATCACTGACCCTACTTCCTCCTTCCCCGTCGGGGAGGGTCGGGGAGGGGGAGCGCGCCCTTGCGCGCGTCGGCACTCGATATTGGGGTGCAGTCCACCCCCACCCGCTCGCTCCCGGCGAGTCGCCTCCCCCTCAAGGGGGAGGGAATTTGGAAAATCGCGCTGGTCGTTTCTCTCGCAATTCTCCTCACCCTCTACATCGCGACATTCCCCCCGCTATTGCCCAGCCATGCGCGTGTCGTGGCGGCATGGCATCCGAGTGAATCGTGGTTGTATGGCCGAAATGGTCGCCTGATTGACAGCGAGCGGGTTGATTTCAAGGCGCGGCGGATGGCGTGGGTGAGACTGCCCGACATTGCGCCAGTCGTTGGTGAGACAGTGGTCGCAGCAGAAGACAAACGCTTCCGCGCGCATGGCGGCGTCGATTGGCTGGCGATTGGCAGTGCGATCCGCGCGCGCTTTGACGGGGCGAAATCGCGCGGGGCATCGACGATTTCAATGCAGGTCGCGGCGTTTTTGTCGCCGGACCTCGCGCCACCGGGGCGGCGGTCGTGGCGCGACAAGATGCGGCAGATGCGTGGCGGTTTGGCGCTGGAGAGCAATTGGTCGAAGGATGAAATTCTTGAAGCCTATCTGAATCTTGCCGGGTTTCGCGGGGAGGCGCAGGGCATTGGCGCGGCGGCGCAGAGTTTGTTCGGGAAACCACCGTCTGCGCTCGGGCGGCAGGACGCCGCGATCATCGCAGCCCTGCTCCCCGATCCGCGCGCGAGCATCGGCGAAGTGGCGGCGCGGGCGTGCCGACTGTCTAGCCCCTCCCCTTCAGGGGAGGAGTTGGGGTGGGGAATGTTAGCGCGAGCCAATGTTAACGGTTCCAGTGAACAGTCCCCACCCCCAACCCCTCCCCTGAAGGGGAGGGGGGCTTTAGAATGCGCACCCGTCAAACAAGCCACCGCAACTGCCCTCTCCACCGAACGAGCACGGGCGTTAGACCCGGGCCTTGCCCCACATCTCGCAGCAAGGATGTTCGACAAAGCGGGAATGCATGTCACCACGACAATTGACGCGCAAGTGCAGAGCATCGCGGCGACCGCACTGAAACGACAGTTGCAGGGCCTCGGCGCATCGCGGGCGCGCGACGGGGCGGTTATCGTGCTGGATAATGCGAGCGGCGACGTGCTCGCTTATGTCGGCGGCGTGGGCCTCGGCTCGACGGCCGCGGCGGTCGATGGCGCGAGTGCCTATCGGCAAGCGGGATCGACGCTGAAGCCCTTCCTTTATGCGCAGGTGATCGAGAAGGGCTGGATGACGCCGGCGTCGATCCTAGACGATTCGCCGGTGCAACTCGACACGGCATCGGGGCTTTACGTGCCGCAAAATTATGACCGCAGTTTCAAGGGGCCAGTCAGCGTGCGGTCGGCGCTGGCGGGGTCGCTCAATGTGCCCGCCGTGCGTGCCTTGCTGGTTGGCGGAGTCGAGGCGTTTCGCGATCGGTTGTGGGACACGGGCTACAAAGGGTTGACCGAGGACGGGCAATATTATGGCTTTTCGCTGGCGCTCGGGTCGGCGGAAGTGACGTTGCTTGAACAGGCCAATGCGTATCGGAGCCTTGCCAATGCGGGACGGTTTGCGCCGGTGCGATTGCGTGACGCCGACATGTTGGGCGAGTTCAGGCAAATCTTGAGCCCCCAAGCCGCGTGGATCGTCAGTGACATCATGGCCGACCCGTCGGCGCGCGCGGCGGCATTTGGTGTCGACAGCGCGCTCCAGCTCCCCTTCTGGGCAGCCGTCAAAACTGGCACCTCAAAGGCAATGCGCGACAATTGGTGCATCGGCTTTACTGATCGCTACACCGTGGCGGTCTGGGTCGGGAACCTCGAAGGCGACAGCATGAAAGCGGTGTCGGGCACAAGCGGCGCGGCGCCCGTGTGGCGCGACGTCATGATGGCGCTGCACCGCGACGCCCCCGGCAAAGCACCGCCGCGCCCCGCAGGCGTGGAATCGCGCCGCGTCTCCTTTACGAACAATGTCGAGCCGCCGCGCAGCGACTGGTTCCTGACCGGCACCGGGCAATCCGCTCAGGCCTTTGCCCCCGCCACCGCGCGCCGCCCGCGCATCACAAATCCGTTGTCGGGCAGTGTCTATGCGCTCGACCCCGATATTCCTATTGACCGGCAACGGATGGCCGTGACGGTAACCGGCGCGGTCGAGGGGCACCGGTTGGTGCTTGATCGCCGCGATCTGGGCGATGCGGGCGCACGGCCGCAAGTTCTCGCGGGACCGGGGACGCACCAACTTGCCCTGCTTGATCCCAGCGGGCGCGTGATTGACCGGATTCGCTTCACCGTCCGCTAAACCGTCTGTATCGCCAGTTTATGCTTCATCAGATTACACGCCGTCCCCGTTCCGCTATGCGCGCATTTCTGGCGAAGGAAAGCGCGGGCGGGCTGTCGCTGATTGCGGCAGCAGTGCTGGCGATGATTATTGCCAATTCGCCGCTTGCTTGGACTTATTTTCACGCGCTCGAGCTCGAAACCGGACCGGTCCTCAGCGCCAAGCTGGGGCCGATGACGCCGCATCTGTGGATCAATGACGGGTTGATGAGTGTGTTTTTCCTGCTCGTCGGCCTTGAGATCAAGCGCGAGTTTCTGGACGGGCATTTGTCGACCTGGGCCGACCGGCGACTCCCCTTCATCGCGGCAGCAGCAGGAATGGCAGTGCCGGCGATTGTCTATCTGGCCGTCACGGGCGGCGCGGCGGGCTTGTCGCGCGGCTGGGCGATTCCGGCGGCGACCGACATTGCTTTTGCGCTCGGATTGCTCGCGTTGCTCGGCAAGCGTGCGCCGACGTCGCTCAAGCTGTTCCTGACCACGGTTGCGATTGTCGATGATGTTGGTGCAGTGGTGATTATCGCGATTTTCTACACGGCCAAGTTGAACCTGATCGCGCTCACCGCGTCGTTTGCAGTGCTCGGCGGCATGTTCGTCATGAACCGTGCAGGGGTGAAGCACCCGGCGTGGTATTTCGCAGCGTTTATCGTGCTTTGGTATTTCGAACTGCTGTCGGGTGTGCATGCGACAGTGGCGGGCGTTCTGGCGGCGATGGCCGTGCCGATCAAGCTCACCCCCGCCGCGCCCGATGCCGAGGATTCGACGCTGCACCGGATGGAGCATGCGCTGCACCCGTGGGTCGCGTTCGGGATTGTGCCGATCTTTGGCTTTGCGAATGCCGGAGTGGCGTTGAGCGGCGGCGTGAGTGCCTTTACCCCGCTTCCGCTTGGCATTGCGCTCGGCCTGTTCCTCGGCAAGCAGATCGGGGTGTTCGGGAGCGTCTGGCTGGCCGTCAAAGCAGGCATCGCCACTCGCCCCGCCAAGGCCAGCTGGGCGCAGGTTTACGGCATCTCGCTGCTCTGCGGCATTGGTTTTACAATGAGCTTGTTTATCGGCGGGCTCGCGTTCCCGAACGCGCCCGAAAGCGACGCGGTGAAGATCGGTGTGTTGACGGGGTCGTTATTGAGTGCCGTGGCCGGGATATTGGTGCTGCGGTTTGCGGAGACGAAGCGAAGCTAGGCCGTCGCTTTCACTTTGCGGTTACTAATCCAATTAACCAGTCGGACGATCAATGGGCTGGCGAGGAGCGGAATTAGCGCGAGAATGGGGCTGAAAAAGCACAACGCCAACGCCAGACCGCTCACGATGATCGGTGCCAATGCCGCATGAATAATGGCTTCGCGCGCAACGGCCGAGTCATGCGCATTGACGAGAGGTTCGTTTCGTAATCCGTAGACCAGCATGACGCGATAGAGCAGTCCTGCGACCATCAACCAACCCGCATAAACGGCAACACCCATCGTCGTGTCGCCATATTCACTGATCACTGCGGTCGGGAATGGCATGAAGGCGATGGTGAGCAGAAACAGCAGATTGCGCCAGATCAGGCCATCATCGCACGTTCGCAAGTGACCGATGACGCGGTGATGGCCGATCCAGAAACGGCCGATCACAAAAAAGCTGATGATGAAGCCCAGATAATGCGGGAACAGACCCAGCAATGCCTGCCCAAGCGCTTGGCTGCTATGACTCTCAACTTCAGGAAGGCGAATTTCGATGACGAGCAGCGTGATCGCAATCGCGAAAACGGCGTCGCTGAAAAACGCCATGCGCTCAAGCTGAAAACGGTCGTGGGTTTTGTCTGCCATGCTGCCCCCCGCTGTCGTGTCAGAGCTTCTCGGTCAACTCCGGCACGAGTTTGAACAGGTCACCAACCAAGCCGATATCCGCCACCTGAAAAATTGGCGCATCTTCGTCTTTATTGATTGCGATGATTGTTTTGCTGTCTTTCATCCCGGCGAGATGCTGGATCGCGCCGGAGATGCCGACCGCGATATAGACTTCGGGGGCGACGATCTTCCCGGTCTGGCCGACCTGATAGTCGTTGGGGACATAGCCCGCGTCGACCGCCGCACGGCTCGCGCCGACGCCCGCACCGAGTTTGTCGGCGAGCGGATCAATGAAGGCGTGGAAATTCTCCGAGTTCTGAAGCGCGCGGCCGCCCGAGACGATGATCTTGGCGCTCGCCAGTTCGGGGCGGTCGGACTTTGAAAGTTCCGCGCTGACAAACGATGATATCGCCTTGTCGCCGGTCGAAGCAACCGCTTCGACTGACGCACTGCCGCCGTCACGCGCGGCCTTGGCAAAGGCGGTGCCGCGCACAGTGATGACCTTCTTCGCGTCGGATGATTTGACCGTCGCGATGGCGTTACCGGCATAGGTCGGGCGCGTGAAGGTATCAGCGCTTTCGACCGACAGAATTTCGCTGATCTGCATGACATCGAGCAACGCTGCAACGCGCGGCGCGATATTCTTGCCGTTGGCGGTGGCGGGCGCGACGAACGCGTCATGATGGCCCATCAGTTCGACGATCAACGGCGCAACATTTTCGGCAAGCGCATGGTCGAACGCGGCATCGTCGGCGACATGGACCTTGGCCACGCCCGCAATTTTGGCGGCATCGCCAGCCACGCCAGCGACGCCCTTGCCCGCGACGATCAGATGGACTTCGCCAAGTTGCGAGGCGGCAGTGATGGCCGACAACGTGGCGTCCTTGATGCCAGCGGCGTCATATTCGACCCAAACGAGCGTCTTCATGCGGCGACTCCCATGTCCTTGAGTTTTGCGACCAACGCATCAACGTCGGCGACCTTGATCCCCGCGCTGCGTTTGGCGGGCTCGACAACCTTGAGCGTGGTCAGGCGCGCGGCAACATCAACCCCGTAATCAGCAGGCGTTTTCTGTGCCATTGGTTTGGTCTTTGCTTTCATGATGTTGGGCAGCGAGGCATAGCGCGGCTCGTTGAGGCGAAGATCGGTCGTTATAATCGCGGGCGTCTTGAGCGTAATCGTTTCAAGCCCACCATCCACTTCGCGGGTCACGGTGACGGCATCACCTTCGACGGTAACTGCGCTCGCGAACGTGCCCTGCGGACGGCCCGTCAGCGCTGCGAGCATCTGACCGGTCTGGTTCGAGTCGTCGTCGATGGCCTGCTTGCCGAGGATCACGAGGCCCGGCTGCTCTTCTGCGACGACGGCCGCGAGCAGTTTGGCGACGCCCAGCGGTTCAACGTCGGTTTCGCTGACGATCAGGATCGCGCGGTCGGCCCCCATGGCCAGCGCGGTGCGCAGCGTTTCCTGACATTTCTGTTCGCCGATGCTGACCGCGATGATTTCGGTCGCAACGCCTTTTTCCTTCAGGCGGATCGCTTCTTCGACGGCGATCTCGTCGAACGGGTTCATGCTCATCTTGACGTTGGCAAGGTCGACGCCGGTGCCGTCCGCCTTCACGCGGGGCTTAACGTTGTAATCAATGACCCGCTTGACGGGGACGAGGATTTTCATGTTTGCTCCTGAGAATCGCTTTACGTTAACGTCAATTAAGTGTGCAGTGCACAAAATACTGCGAAATATCAATCCCAAAAGCCGTCATGCTGAACTTGTTTCAGCATCCATCCCAACACGCAACCAACTGCGCTTGCTCGACGGTAGCCCTGTCATTCAATTTCTAACTGCAGTCTTGCGTACGAGCGCCTGGCTGAAATCGGCAACCAAATCCAGTCCAGCTTGTCGCGCCACAGCGCGCGCTTCCGCGTCACTTAACGACTTGTCTTCGTAAGACTTCGTCAAGACTGCAGCCACACCGATTTTGACGTTGATCTGAGGATCGAGACCAGTATCGAACCGACGGAAGTAAAATTTTCCCGTCAGGCGATCCTTGTTGTCAACCTGCGTACGACCGGGCCAATATGCCAATACTTCAAATAACAGATCGGCGTAACAGTCAGAATTGCCTGAAACGAGTCGAGTTTTGGATTTTTTGACCGTGCGCATGTCGCCGTCACCATGGCGCATGACTCTGGTGTCCTCTGGCAAAGTCAAGGCGGAGATCAGTGTAGCGTCATCGTTATCCGCAATCCGACCGAACGGTTCCATGAGCCAGCCAACTGATCGAGGCTCATCAGAAAATGGAACGATCTTGATGAAAGCGTTCGATTTTTGGGCAAGTTGAGGCTGCGGCTTGTAGTCGGTCGCCCAAACGTGGAGTTCGCAGGAGGCTGGCTTCGCAATGGCCGTGCTGGTTAATCCCGTTAAAATAGCGAGCGGTAGGAGGCCAAAGCTATCAATAGCCACGCGCTTTGACATCATGCCGCCCGCACTTCCGCGACAATTTTCTTCGCCGCATCGCCCAGATCGTTCGCTGCCACAATCGGCAGGCCCGAATTCGCGAGGATGGCCTTCCCTTCCGCCACATTCGTGCCTTCAAGCCGAACCACCAACGGCACCGATAAGTTCACTTCCTTGGCCGCCGCGACAATGCCGTCAGCGATGATGTCGCATTTCATGATCCCGCCAAAGATGTTGACGAGGATGCCTTTGACCGCAGGATCTTTCAGGATGATCTTGAACGCGGCCGTCACTTTTTCCTTCGACGCGCCGCCGCCGACGTCGAGGAAGTTGGCGGGGAACTCACCGTTCAGCTTGATGATGTCCATCGTCGCCATGGCAAGGCCCGCGCCGTTGACCATGCAGCCGATATTGCCATCGAGCTTGATGTAGGCGAGGTCGTATTTCGACGCTTCGACTTCGGCAGCGTCTTCCTCGGTCAGGTCGCGCAGTTCCATCAAATCCTTGTGACGGAACATGGCATTGCCGTCGAACGCGACCTTGGCGTCGAGAACGAGCAATCTGCCATCATCCGTGACGGCGAGCGGATTGATTTCAATCTGTTCGGCATCCGTACCGAGAAAAGCGTCGTACAGTTTCGATGCGACATTTGCGGCTTGCTTGGCGAGATCGCCGGTCAGGCCGAGTGCCGCCGCGACAGCGCGCCCGTGATGTGGCATGAAACCGGTTGCGGGATCGATGTCGAGCGTCTGGATTTTTTCGGGCGTGTCGTGCGCAACCGCTTCGATGTCCATGCCGCCTTCGGTCGAAACGACCATACCGATCCGCCCCGACGCGCGGTTGACGAGCAGCGCGAGGTAGAATTCCTGCGCAATGTCGACGCCGTCCGTCACATAGAGCCGGTTGACTTGCTTGCCCGCATCGCCGGTCTGGATCGTGACCAGCGTATTGCCCAGCATGTCCGTTGCCGCCGCGCGAACCTCGTCGGCGGAACGCGCGAGGCGGACGCCGCCCTTTGCATCGGGGCCGAGTTCCTTGAACTTGCCCTTGCCCCGACCACCTGCGTGAATCTGCGCCTTCACGACATAAAGCGGCCCGGGGAGCTTCGCCGCCGCAGCGACAGCTTCATCGACCGACATCGCAGCATAGCCCGCGGGCACCGGCACGCCGAATTTCGCCAGCAACTCTTTCGCTTGATATTCGTGGATGTTCACTGGAGCCGCTCCGACAAAAAAGGATGCGGCCCTAAAGCATGTCAGGCGTCAGGACGCAATTGCGCAACCGACGCCCGCCCTCGTCACCACGCTCAAAATTTCGGGATCGCCCAGCGCGCGAGTCTGTTTCAGGAACTCGCCGACCGTCAGGTTGCGGATTTTCGTGTCGCGCAACGCACCGAGGCGCGAAAGTTTCTGAAGCTGACCGAGGCTCAACCGGTCCACCATGCGTTCAGCCATGCAGGTGGAAACAGGTTTGGACAATCCCGCATCCATCAACGCGGTGCGCACGCGCGTTTCGGGTGTGGCGCAGGCCGTGACGGCGAGGAGCGAAGCAAAAGCAAGAACAAGGCGCATGAAAAATCTCCGGCATTCTGCGTATGTCTAGCAAAAATTAGGGTGACGGAAAGCTGAACGGCACTATATGCACGTTATGTCGATATTGACCGGATTTCTTCTTTTCCTCGCCACCGTCGCCTTCATGGAGGGCGTGGCCTATGTTTCGCACCGCTGGGTCATGCACGGGCCGGGCTGGTTCCTGCACAAAAGCCACCACGAGGCGCGCACCGGCTTTTGGGAAATGAACGACTGGTATTTCGTGATGTATGCGCTGCCGTCGATTGCGCTGCTGATTGCGGGGACGAGTGGTTATTGGGACGTTTGGGCAATCTGGGTCGGGGCCGGCATTGCGGCTTATGGCGCGATCTACCTCGGCTTTCATGACATCATTGTGCACAAACGCTGGGACAGTGGCTATGTCGCGCGCTGGTCGTACATGAAGCGGATCGTTCAGGCGCACCGCATTCACCATGTCGTGGAAACAAAGGACGGAACGGTGAGCTTCGGCTTTCTGATCGCATCAAAGCCCGAAGATTTGAAGGCCGAACTTCAAGCGCGCGGTCGCGCCGGTGTGCGCGCACCGCGCGGGGTTTCATCCGTTACGGAGTGAATCTGGCTTAAATTCAAGTGGGCGCGGTTTCCGAAAAACGGCAGTTTATCGGGCGTGAGCCTTATTGAGACACTTCGCGTTATCCATTTCGACCGTGATCGGCGCATCCTCAGCATTGCCGAATATCTTGGCAACGCGACGCAAGTTGTCATGCCGTTGCGGACGATCATCGCCGATGCCTTGCGACTCGGCTCGTCGGGATTGCTGCTTTCACACAATCATCCGTCGGGCGATCCGACGCCGAGCCGCGCCGACATCAGAGCAACACAACAATTGATGCGCGCAGCGCGGGCGCTCGATATCTGCGTGCATGATCATGTCATCATTGGTGACAAACGCCGGTTCAGCCTGCGCGCGGCGGGCCTGATTTAGGGACTGCGACGTCGAACGCGATGGTCAGCCGTTCGCCATCATCAAATGGGACAGTGCCGTGCCAGAGCGTTGATGGGAACAGGACGAGGCGACCGCGTTTTGGTTCGGCTTGAGTGTAGGCCGTCAGGCCGAGGTCGAGCTCGGGCGGTGATTTGCCAAATTCGATCCAGCCGGCGGGGGCGGGACCCATAGCGTCGGGCAATGCGATGTAAAGCGCCGAACTGATCCACCCGCGTGTGTGGGTATGGACGCTGTGAAATCCTTGCGCGGCGAGTCGGACTGACCAGCTGCCTTCGAATCGAATGGGTTGGTCCCGGGCTGGGACAAGCAACGGATGGGCAGTGTCAGGTTTAGGTAAGGTAGCGATGTAATGGGCGACCGCTGCCGTCACTTTGCCGCGGACAGCCTGAATGGCGGGGTCATGATGAAAGAAAAGCTGGCCACTGGTTTGTGTGCCGCCGCGCACCGATTGTTCGGGATAGGGTGCCTTAGCGCGGTGGAGCGTGCGCAATGTTCCTGCCAGTGTCGCCAGTTCACCGGGCGCGAAATCGAGATCGAACGCTTTGACTGGCGGCGAATCACCATCAAGCCATGCGGCGCGCGGGTCATCGGTCAAACGCCAGATGATCGACAGATAGGGCCAAAAGGCGGGAATCGAGGCTGAGCCGATATGCGCTTCGGCAACAGCGGCGGCGCGGGGGATGTTGCCCAACCGCAAGGCATGGCGGACGCGGGCGATGTCGAGACCGACGTCCGCGATGTCAGCAACGGCATCGAACAATGCAGCGTCCGTCGCGTCTGCACCCGATTCGCTTTCAATATAGACGCGCGCGCTGCGCAGACCGGCGGTGTCGCCATACTTCGGACCAACGACCGCCCGCGCAGCATCCCAATCGCGCTGCATGGCCAGTGTTTGGAACCACGCGAGACGAATCGAAAGGTTCGCCGGATCCTTCGCGGACGCCGCTGCATAGCTCTCCGCTGCCCGCGTACCTTCCCCGCCGGTGATGCGCAGGTTGGCGAGCAAGCGGTGGCCGTCGAGCCACGCTGGATGTTGGGCAAGCGTTGTTTGGAGCAGTGCCACTGCGCCCGGTCGGTCACCCACGTCGCACAGTGCCGCCGCATGATTGCGGATCAGCGTGGGATTGCCCGGATCAAGCGCACGGGCGCCCTCGAACAATTCCGCCGCCGGTCGCCCGGTTTCGAGCGCGATCTGCGCCATGAGAAAAGCCACGCGCGGGTCATTCGGATCGCCTTGCCGGATCGCCGCATAGGCCGCCTCCAGATCCTGCGCCGCGCGCTGTGCCAATGCGGTTTGGAAAGGGTCGCTCAGGGGGTCGCCTTGCAATGCTGATCAATGAACGCCTTGTGCGTCGGCATCTTGTCGGCTTCTGCCGCCATCGCCGCACTCAGCTTACCCAGCCACTCACGACCCTTTGGCGCGCGATAATCGATCAGCGGATCACCGCGTTCGGGGAAATTATGCTGGCCGACATGCACCGCCAGCCAGCTTGCCTCGCCAAACAGATCGGCGTCGCGCGCGAGCAAACGACCGTAACGGCGGAAATGGTCAATCTTCCATTGCAGCGTGTCGGGAATGCTCATCGCCGCGCAATAACGCCACAACTCTGCGTCATCGCGGGTCGTGAGTTTGTAATGGAGGATCAGGAAATCGCGGATGCGTTCATATTCATTGGTTGCGATGCGGTTATATTCATCGGTCACCAGCGGATCGAAATCGCGGTCGGGGAACAGCGCGAGCAGCTTGGCAATGCCTGCCTGAATCAGATGGATACTGGTCGACTCCAGCGGCTCCATGAAGCCGCTTGCGAGACCGATGGCGACGACATTCTTGTTCCAGAATTTGCGGCGCATGCCCGTCGTAAACCGCAACGGGCGCGGGTCGGCGAGTGCCTTGCCGTCGAGATTGGCGAGCAAAGTTTCCGCCGCGCGGTCATCGCTGATCTGCTGGCTCGAATAGACATAGCCATTGCCCGTGCGGTGTTGCAGCGGAATGCGCCATTGCCACCCCGCCTCGCGCGCGGTTGACCGCGTATAGGGCGTGAAATCGGGCGTTGAGGCACAAGGCACGGCCATCGCCCGGTCGCAGGGCAGCCAGTGCGTCCAGTCGTCATAACCCGTCTTCAGTGCCCCTTCGATCAGAAGCCCGCGAAAGCCCGAGCAATCGACGAACAAATCCGCCGCCAGCATGCGGCCGTCGTCCATTGTCACACTGGCGACATGGCCGGTTTCACCGTTCACGCTGACGTCGGCAACTTTCCCCTCGATGCGCGTGACGCCGCGCTCCTCCGAATAGGCGCGCAGGAATTTGGCATAGAGCCCGGCATCGAAATGATAGGCATATTCGTGCGTGGAAAGCACGCTGCGCTGATCGGGCGATGGTGGCGCGAATCGCCCGCGCTTCGCCGCTGCCCACGCCATGCAATGATCGTCGAGTGGGGCTGCTTCATGGCGGTGGTGCAGCCAATGCTGATGCACGGGCAGCATGTCGAACGGGCGGCCATAAGTGCCAAAGGGGTGGAAATAGCTGTTCCCGAGTTTCGCCCAGTCGACAAACTGGATGCCCAGCTTAAATGACCCCTGCGTGCGCGCCACGAATTCGCGCTCGTCAATGCCGAGCGATTGATTGAAAGTCTTGATCGGTGGGATGGTCGCTTCGCCGACGCCAACCGTGCCAATGTCTTCGGATTCAATGAGCGTGATCATGCAGCCATCGGTCAGGCTGTTCGACAGCGCCGCCGCCGCCATCCACCCCGCCGACCCGCCGCCGACAATGATGATGCTACGGATCGCCCGATCCGGCTTTTCCATGTCCGTCTCCATCGCCGCGCCATAGCGGCTTTTGTTGCGCCACAAAAGAAATCGGGTGCGCCTGCATTTTGCAGTGCGCACCCGAAGGAGACCGTTGCGACCCGGTCGGGAGTTATCCCTTTAGAATTTGTATTTCAGCGATCCCGTAAATGTCTGTCCGATGACCGGTGTGCCCGTGATCACAAGCGGATTGACTGTTGCGTCGGCAACATTGTTGCCGTTGCCGCGGAAGTCCAGCTTATTGAACAGGTTGTAGACCGACAGGCCGAGCTCAAGATTTTCGACCGGACGAACCGCGACGTTGGCGTTGAAGATCGTGCTGCCCGGATAGACATTGCCCGGATCGTCGCGGACGCTGCTTTGACCCGTCGCCGCAACGCCCAGCGTCACGATGTCACCAATGTCATAGTTTGTGGACAATGTATAAGTCAGACTCGGCAGATAAGAAGCACGGCGATAATTCGCCCCGTCTAGCTGCTGTGAGTCTGAATAGGTTGCGTTGGCAACGAGCGAGAAGCCACCAAACGCCAGCGTTCCAAAAAACTCCGCACCGGTCGACCGGTATTTTGAGTCGATGATGCAACCACCGGCAGCACCACCACAACGGGTTGCCGACAGTTCGAACGTGCTCTGTTTGAAGTTCGCTTTCAGCAACGAGAACTCGACCGAATAACGCCCGCCACCAATCTGGCCACGGTTTTTCACACCGATTTCATATTGGTTGACGAAATCGACTGAAGGCGTGACGCCGTCCGCGGTGCAACCGGTCGTGCCCGGTGTCTTTGCTTGCGCACTGGTGCAAAGCGCGCCCGTCGTCGTGAACTTGCCGCCGAAGGTCTGACGGTCACCGTTGAAGCGGCCACCGCGCGACGCACGGACAAACAGGCTCAAATCGGGGCTGACTTTGTAAAGCCCGCCTGCCGTCCAGCTGACATAGCTGCGGCTGTAATTCACGACTTCACGTGCACTGTTGCTGAGCAAAGCGGGGAGGAGAACGCCGCCCGAATTGACCGTGATACTCGTGCCGCCCTGCGTGCCGCCGCCCTTTGCCTTCACATTTTCGAACCGGACGCTGCCGTCGAGCCCGAAGCTGTCACTGTCGAGTTCGAGCGATAGATAAGGCGCCGTGTTGGTGTAGCTGAGGTCGTAGTCGCGCGCACAGCATGTGCCCCAATTATTGTTATACCCCGAAATGCCTTCCTGCGTCAGCTTCGTGCCGGTCGCGCTGAACAGGTCAAGCTGCGACGGATTATTACCATTCACTTCGCGATTCGACTGGTTAACGTGCCAATCCATGCCAATGTTCTGCTTCATATAGAAAAAGCCCGCACGTGCCGTAATCTTGGCAGCGCCCGCATCAAATTTACCGGCAAGCGCGAGGTTGTTCGCCACACTGCCGACGTCGCGGATATTGGTGCGGACGTTGACGTTATTGTCGACATAAGTGTCGGTGTAGACCTGCCCCGCTTTCGGTCCTGCGGCATAGCGGATTGTCGCAACCGTCTGTCCGTTGACTGTCGAGCCGATGATATTGCTTCGTCGCGTCAGGTTGAGGAACGGTGCTGCAAAGGCACCACTCATGTCGCTCCAGCGGAAGTTGTTGTCGATCATCAGATTGTCGCTGAAGTCATAATGGAACTGCGCGCCGAGTGAAATCTGGCTGGTCGTGATCCCGTCGATGTTGCGACGCTCAAGCGCAGTGCCGGCACGGTTCAGGAACAGGCCGGTGCGGTTATAAATCGAGTAGTTGTTGTCGCTGCGCCCATCGAACCCGGGGAACGGCGTGATGTTACTGATCGTGTTACCGCTACGTGTCGCAAGAGCGGGCGAACCCGTGTAGTTCGGATCCTGCGTATCGGCGAATTTCACGAGGAAGCGGACAAAGCCCTTTCCTTCGTTAAATTCCTGCGTGAGGTTTGCTTTAATCTGAACGCTGTTCGACACGCGGAAATTGTTCAGCGGGCCGTTACCAACTTTGTAGAAACCACCAATGTGGAAACGGGTCGATTCACCGATCGGCGCGCCATAACGGAAATCAACGCGGGCTTCCTTGGCATCGATGCCCTGGTTCAACTGGATATAGCCACCCGCCTTTTTGCCGGTGTTGCTGATATAGTTGATGACAGCACCCGGTGCCTGCGACGCAAAGGTTGTGGCCCCACCGCCGCGAACTGATTCAAGGCGCTCGACGCTCGCGTCATAGCGCGTCCAATAGTCGTTGTTGCCGAATTGGATGTCGCCGAACAGGACGGTGGGCAGGCCATCTTCCTGAAGCTGGACGAAGGGCGAACCGCCTGTTGCGACGGGAAGGCCGCGCACTGCGATGTTCGCGTTACCACCCGGACCCGCCGTGCCCGCTGCCTGGATGCCGGGGATGAGGCGGAAAACTTCGGATTCGGACGTCGGCTTGAAATTGGCGATGGTTTCTGCCGAGACGCTGGTGACCGCAATCGCGCTGTCGATCAGCGTACGGTTACCGCCCGATGCCGTCACAACGATTTCGTCGAGACCACCGGTTTCGGCTTCCGCAGCAGGCGCCTGAGTCTGCGCAAATGCAGGGGTTGCAACAACAAGCGCAAGGCCAAGTGCGGCCGCGGACACGCCAGCGCGATATGCAGAAACAGTCATAAATTCCTCCCCGAGGGTGTTTATTCTGGTGGGCGATTGCCCGTGCCAGTCTGCTACATATCCCTACGACAATCGATTGCAAGTAATTTTGCAATCGATTTCTGTTTCTTTTTGCAGCATGGCTTGCGTCAATGCACAATTTTCGATCACTATGGCAAATATGACACAAGACGCCGGGGCGGGGCCGCCGAAACGCATTCGCAACATTGCCGAGCTCGCGGAAATCGCTGGCGTATCCGCAGGAACGGTATCCCGGGCGCTGAGTGGCGCGGGCCTGATCAGCGCCAAAACCCGCGAACGGATTCAAGCGCTGGCGCGCGACCATGACTTCACGCCCAATGCGATGGCGCGCAATCTCCGCATTCAGCGCACGGGTGCCATTGGCGTCATCATTCCGCTGGGTCATGAAGTCGGGCAGCATATCTCCGATCCGTTTTTCATGACGATGCTGGGGCATCTGGCCGATGCCCTCACTGAGCGCGGTTATGATTTGCTCCTGTCGCGCGTCATTCCGCAAGGGAGCGACTGGCTCGACCGGATTGTGGATTCAGGGCGTGTCGATGGCGTCATCATGATTGGCCAGTCCGATCAAGCCGCGACGCTCGACCGCGTGGCCGCGCGCTATCGTCCGCTTGTCGTGTGGGGCGGGCACGAGCCGGGGCAGGTCCATTGCTCGGTCGGTACCGATAATCAGCTTGGCGGGGATGTCGCAACGACGCATCTGATCGAACGTGGATGTCGCCATATCGCATTCTTTGGCGATGACCGCGCGCGCGAGATCGAACAGCGACTGGCCGGATGCAAAGCGGCGATGGCGCGCGCGGGATTGTCTGATGGACTACGCATTTTTCCCGCGCACCTGACCGCCGATGATGCGCATCCTAATATTGCGACCTTTTTGAGTGAAAGCGACGGGCGACCACAGGGGATTGTGGCCGTGTCGGATGTTGTCGGCATGAGCGTTATCAATGCCCTGACCGAACGCGGCGTTGCCGTGCCGGATCAAGTGCGCGTCGTCGGCTATGACGATCTGCCGATTGCGCTCCAAACGATCCCGCGCCTTAGCACCGTCCGGCAGGATTTTGGCAGTGGTGCTGCCCATCTTGTTGACCTGCTGTTCCGGCGCATTGCAGGCGAAGTTCCGGCGTCGGTTGTCATGCAACCCGAACTGGTCGTTCGTCTTTCAAGCTAGGTTTTGGTCGCAAACCAGATGACATGCTTTGGCCCTTTGCCATTGCTGCGCGCACGAACACTGACTTCATCGACAGCAAAGCCAGTATCGCTCAAGCGGCGCGCGAACGCTGTATCAGGGGCTGCCGACCACACAGCCAAGACGCCGCCGGGCTTCAGCGCCGCCTTCGCCACCGCAAGGCCATGCATCGAATACAGCCCGTCATTGGCTGCGCGCGAAAGGCCGTCGGGACCGTTATCGACGTCGAGCAGGATCGCGTCGTAATAACTTTTGCCAGCCGCAATGACGGTGCCGACATCGCCTGTCACCAGATCGACACGGCGGTCATCAAGGCACCCCGCCGCCAGCGCCACCATTGGCCCGCGCGCCCAATCAATGATCTCGGGCACAAGCTCGACCACCGTCACGCGCGACTTCGGTGGCATCACGGCAAGTGCCGCCCGTAGCGTAAAGCCCATGCCATAACCGCCAACAAGCACGTGCGGCGCGGCTCGCCCCATCAGCCGTTCGCACGTCATCACCGCCAGCGCTTCTTCGGACCCGCTCATCCGGCTGTTCATCAACTCGTTGCGGTCAAGCACAATCATGAAATCATCGCCGCGCTGAAACAGACAAAGCTCGTCGCCACCGGGTATTTGTGCGGTCGCGATCAGGGTCCGTGGTTTCATGTCGGTCATCTCCGCATTGACCGCCATAGCGCCGGTGCCATATCGGCCCTATGACGTGATCATTCTCACGCCAATCCCACCCACTATTGGAAATTGTCTTTATTATGCCTTCGTTCAAACAGCCGACCTTTCAGGAGCGCACCGCGCTCGCCGCCAAAGCCAAGCAGGCGGCACTGGAAAAGCTGCGTGCCAAACCACCCGTCGATGAAGCGATGCTTGCCGAGCGGCGCGCAGCGGCACTGGCCCGCGAAGCGGCAGCAAAAATCGCGCGCGAGGGAAAGCTGGCGGCCCGCGAACTCGAGAAAGCCCGGAAGGAAGCCGAAAAAGCCGAGCGGATTGCGGCAACACCCGTGCCGCAGGTGCTGAGCGAGGAAGAGCAAAAGGCCATTCGTGACGCCAAATATGCGGCACGTAAAAACCGCGTCGGCAAGTCTAAGCGATAATCCGGGACATATCGCCATCGAGCGCGATACGGAACAGCGGGGCTACGGTCCCGCCGAAATTTGACCGGACAAGATCGGGATGATCAGCCAGCGCTCGTCCGCCCATGCCCCAATAATCGACGAAGCTGACAACCTCGAGTGTGTCAAGCACCAGCCAGCTGTAGCTTTGCGTTGGTTCACTGGCGGGACACGCCGCAACAAGGCCCGTGCCATTGAGGGGGCGATAAGGACCGCGCAATGACTCCGCCGCCGCACCATAAAGTCCATTTGGTCCGGTTGGTCCGTCCGGTGCAAATACATGGCGCTGCGTGGACCAGAAGAGGTAGTAAAGCCCGTCGCGGTGGATAATGTGCGGCCGTTCAAGCTCATTACACAAAGCCGTTGCCGAATAGATCGGCGTTGCCAGCACCCAGCCGTCCGCACCGCGCGCAATCAGGCCGACGACGCCGTTGTATATGTGATCGTCACGACCGTCAGATCCGGTAAACACCAGATACTCGCAATTATCTGCTGGATCATGAAAATAGCCGGGATCGCGGAAGCCCTTGATTAGGCCAGGCACGCCTTGGTGCGCGTAGGTGTCAACGTAATGATGGCCATCGCTGGCAACGATTTCGGTTGGTTCGGACCAGCCTTCGATGGCGCGGTTGTCGTCGCGGAGGGTTCCGGTCGTTTCGAACAGGCGTTGCTCGAAGGAAAACGGTTCGCCCGGGCGACCGGATGCCGTGTAGTAAAGCGTCACTGTTCGGCCATCATCATCGAGGATCGCTGAACCTGCCCATTCGCGCGTTCCGGGGCCAAAACCATCGGGAAGCAGATTGCCGCAATCGACCCAATTGCCCCCGATCTGTGCGATCAGCCTGATGCGTGCTTCGCCGTGGCGCAGCGCTGGATCGGGAAGGGCACGCGACGACAGCATCATCCACAGTGTCGCGCCGCCGATATTGGCCGTGCGTCCGCCGCGGGTCTGGATGGGCCATGAATCCCAAAGGTCGAGACCCGGAATCAGCGTGCGAACATCCTTGACTGTAATGACGGGGATCGTCGGCGCATCGGCAATGCGCGCGACATCCGCCGCTGACCAGCGCGCAGCTTGTTCGAAGTGCCGCGCGTCGGCCAAAACCACATTCCCTATCCGTTGTCGCAACGCGTTCTAGCGATGCAAATGTTAATTTCAACAATCGATTGCAAAATGCTCTTTAAGCAAATGTTTCGGCGACTGGCCGATCCTGCTTGACCCGCCACACCGCAATCGCGGCGCAAATCATCAGCAATCCGCCGAACCGCAGCACATTGCGCGGATCACCGCCAAGCAGCGGTTGATACATAAACGTCATGGTCGCCGCGAAAAGCAGCATCGGCGCACAGATCATCATGTTGAAAATGCCCATGTAAACACCAGTGCGTTCGGGCGGGATTGAATTGGCAAGCACGATATAGGGATTGCCCATGATCGACCCCCAGCCCAACCCCATCAGCGCCATCGTAAACCACATGACCGCAACATTGCTGGTTTGCGGCAGCAGGATCATGCCCAGCCCCGCCATCACCAGCGCCCAGCCATGCAGTTTCGACGCGCCCATTTTCTTGGCGAGCGGGACCATCGCAAACGCAGTGCCGAACGCCACGAGATTATAGAATGCGCCCATTGGCCCCGACAGCAAATCGGCCTCGCGAAACTGCGCGGTGCTGGCGTCGGAGGTGCCGAACAACGCCTTTGACACGGCGGGCACGCGATACGCCCAGTAACAACACATCGCATACCATTGGAACACGCTCATCCACGCCATCGTCCGCATCGCCGATGGCATCTCGCGGATGGCATCGCCAATTTCGGTGAAGGTCGATGCAAAGGATTTGGGCAAGGCGGCAATGCGCGCCTTCTCCTCGTCGGACAATTTCAGCTCGGGAACACGCAGGATCGACCACAGGATCGTCGCGATCGACAGCACCGCCCCAATGATGAAGGCGATGCGGGTGTATTCAGGGATCTGCCCCGGTGCCGCATCCTTCGAAATGCCAAACCATGTGACCAGAATGAACGGGCTGGCATAGGCGAGGCATTGGGCAAGGCCGGTAAACGCGCTCTGGCTGAGGAAACCGAATCCCCGTTGATCCTCGTTCAGCCGGTCATTCACATAGGCGCGATAGGGCTCCATCGTCACATTGTTGCCGAGGTCGAGAATGAACAGGATCGAAAACGCCATGATGATGCTTTGCGACAGCGGCATGAAGAACAGCCCGAACGTGCACATGATCGCACCGATCAGGAAATAGGGCGTCCGCCGCCCCCATTTCGACAATGTCCGGTCCGACATGACGCCGATGATCGGCTGAACGATGAGGCCCGTCAGCGGTCCCGCAATGCCCAGCCACGGAAAGCTCGACTCTTCCGCCCCAAGATAGGCCCAGATCGGCGTCATATTCGCCTGTTGCAGGCCAAACGAGAATTGCAGGCCCAAGAAGCCCAGGTTCATCTGGAGAATGCGGCTCCACGACAGATGCGGTTTCAGGCCGGTTGCACTCATCACTCATCCCCTCACACGCAACACCGTCGTTGCGGCAGCATATTTTGCCTAAGGCTAACAGGCATGGGGCCGATTGCAACAATCGATTGCAATGGACGTTGCAAAGCTGCCGATCTATGCGTCCCAAATGCACCTCGGCGTCTGCTATTACCCTGAACATTGGCCTGAGGACTGGTGGGCGGATGATGCGCGGCGGATGGTCGCGATGGGCTTGTCGCGGGTGCGCATCGGGGAGTTTGCGTGGAGCCGGATCGAGCCCGCACCGGGGCAGTTTGACTGGGGCTGGCTCGACCGCGCGGTGGAAGTGCTGCACGCAGCGGGACTGAACATCATCATGGGGACGCCCACTGCAACCCCGCCACGCTGGATGCTCGACAAGCATCCCGACATGCTGGCCGTTGACGCGGCGGGCCGACCGCGCAAGTTCGGATCGCGACGGCATTATTGCTTTTCGCATTTGGGGTATCGCGAAGAGTCGGCGCGCATCACATCGCTGATGGCCGAACGCTATGGCGCGCACCCCGCCATCATCGCGTGGCAGACCGATAATGAATATGGCTGTCACGATACCGCGATCAGTTATTCGGATGCTGCGGCCACGGGGTTCCGCACATGGCTCGCAGCGAAATATGGCGATGTCGCCGCGCTTAATGCGGCATGGGGCAATGTCTTCTGGTCGATGGATTACAGCAGGTTTGATCAGATTGACCCGCCCAACCTGACCGTCACCGAACCCAACGCTGCGCACGTCCTCGATTGGCGGCGCTTTTCGTCGGATCAGGTTGTGGCGTTTAACCGGGTGCAGGCCGATATCCTGCGGGCAAAATCACCGGGGCGCGACATCGTCCATAATTATATGGGCTTCTTCACGCAGTTTGATCATCACGCGGTTTCGCGCGACCTCGATGTGGCGACTTGGGACAGTTATCCGCTCGGCTTTCTCGAACAATTCGACTTGTTCAGCGCGGACGAGAAAGCGCGATATGTGGCGCAGGGGCATCCCGACATCGCGGCCTTCCACCATGATCTCTATCGCGGGATGACCGGGCGCTGGTGGGTGATGGAGCAGCAGCCGGGGCCAGTGAATTGGGCGCGGTTCAACCCCGCGCCGCTGCCCGGCATGGTGCGGCTGTGGACGCTTGAGGCGATGGCGCATGGCGCGGAGCTGGTCAGCTATTTCCGCTGGCGGCAATTTCCGCAGGCGCAGGAGCAATTCCATAGCGGGCTTTTGCGTCTCGACCGAACTAATGACGTTGCAGCGAAGGAAGTGCGGACGGTGGCGGCGGAGATTGCGGGGCTAAGGGCTCACGGTTCCGCGCAGCCGGTGGCCCTCATCTTCTCCTACGAAGCCGATTGGGCAATTGCCGCCCAGCCGCAGGGTGCGAATTTCACTTATCTGAAGTTGATCTTCGCGTTCTACACGGCGCTGCGGCGATTAGGCTTGAACGTCGACATTGTGGCACCCGATGCCGACTTGTCGAGCTACCCGATGGTCGTCGTGCCCACTCAACCCACACTCAACCGGAAGTTGGTCGATATCACGGCCCCAATCCTCTTTGGCCCGCGCACGGGCAGCCGCACGCCCAACTACGGCATTTCCGAAAATCTCCCGCCCGGACCACTGCAATCTCGTCTCCCCATCCGCGTCACCCGCGTTGAATCGCGCCGTGACGAACCGCGTTGGCGCGAAACGGTCGAAGCCAGTGATGGCGTAACTGAAAGCGGCGGTATCTGGCGTAAGGACAATATCCGCTATCTCGACCACTGGCCCGCGCCTGATGAACTCGCGGCGGTTCTGTCCGACATGGCAAACGAAGCGGGCCTGGCCACCCAAAAACTCCCCCCCGATCTGCGCACTCGTCGTCTCGGTGATTTGATTTTCGCCTTCAACTATGGTCCCGAAACGCTGACCCTCGACGAAGCCCACAACTACCTGATCGGCGGCGCAACCCTTGCTCCCGCTGATGTTGCTGTCTGGCGCGCAGTCGGGTAACCAAATCTCGGGCATCAGGCGCGAGCAACAGCGATCAATGCCCGTCACAGGGGAGAGAGCGTCGCGCGGCCATGCAGGACAAGGCCACATCCTTTGATATCGCACAGCTTGCGGGCGTGTCGCAGCCCACGGTGTCGCGTGCGCTGCGCGGGAGCACGACTGTCAGCGAAGCCACGCGCAAACGGATTGAGGCGATTGCCAAGCAGCTGAATTACAAGGTGGACAAGAACGCCACGAACCTGCGCAGCGGCCATTCGAATACGCTGGCGTTGCTCCTGTTTGAAGACCCCACGCCCGACGACTCGCTAATTAATCCATTCTTTCTGTCGATGCTCGGGTCGATCACGCGGACATGTGCGTCGCGTGGCTATGATCTGCTGATTTCGTTTCAGCAGCTTTCGGGCGACTGGCATGTTGATTACGAAGACAGTCGCAAAGCCGATGGCCTCATCCTGCTCGGTTATGGCGATTATAATGTTTACGCGCCGCGCATGGCGCAGCTGGTGGAGCAGGGGACACATTTTGTCCGCTGGGGATCGGTGCGGCCCAACGCGCCCGAAACGGTGGTGGGTTGCAACAATGTGCAGGGCGGGCGCGACGTGACTGCGCATCTGGTCGCGCAGGGGCGCAAGCAAATCGCCTTCATCGGCACTGCGACCGACGCGACGCCTGAATTTCTCGACCGCCATACGGGCTATGCCCGCGCGCTCGAAGCGGCGGGATTGGTGCGCAGCTTGACGCTTCATGTCGATGCGTTGAGTTCTGAAGCCGATGGCTATGACGCGGCGAAACGGCTGATAGCGCGCGGCGAACCTTTTGACGCCATTGTCTGCGCCAGCGACCTGATCGCGCTGGGGGCCATGCGGGCTTTGCAGGAAGCGGGGCGCAGCGTTCCCGGCGACGTTGCCATTACCGGCTTTGATGACATCCTGTCGGCGGGTCTTGCCAATCCGCCGCTCACGACAGTGACGCAACAACCGGGTGAGGCAGGTGCCATGCTGGTTGATACCTTGTTGAAACTGGTCCGTAAGGAGCCCGCCGAAAGCCGCATGATCCCCGCCCGCGTTGTCGTGCGTCGATCCTCCGCCGGCTAATGTATTCGTATGCACAGCGTTTGCCGCCCGCGCCGTCGCATGCAACGCTTCAATCGATAAAGACAAAAGGGGTTTAGGATGAACGGGCAAGCCCAGGAAAAACCGCGTCAGGGCTTTTGGGGCCTGTGGAACATCTCGTTCGGATTCCTCGGCATCCAATTCGCCTTCGCGCTTCAGAACGGCAATGTCAGCCGCATTTTCCAGTCACTAGGCAGCGAGATTGATACGCTCGCGTTCCTTTGGATGGCGGGACCAGTGACCGGCTTGGTCGTCCAACCGCTGATCGGGCATTTCAGCGACCGGCATTGGGGGCGCTTTGGCCGCCGCCGCCCGTTCTTCTTTGCGGGCGCGTTGCTCGCTGCGTTGGCGCTGTTCGGTTTTCCTTTTGCCCACACATTATTGGTGGGTGCGATTTTCCTGTGGCTGCTCGATGCGTCGCTCAACATTTCGATGGAACCATTCCGCGCTTTTGTCGGTGACATGACGCGGCCCGACGAGCGTGCAGCCGGCTATTCGGTGCAGACGATCCTGATCGGCATCGGCGCGGTGATGGGATCGCTTGCGCCCAAGGCCTTCACGATGCTCGGCGTCTCGAACGTCGCGCCGACGGGCGAGATACCGGACTCAGTGCGTTATGCGCTCTATCTGGGCGGCGTTGCGATCCTCGCAGCGGTCAGCTTTACAGTGTTGCGCGTCCGCGAATATTCGCCCGACGAAATGGCCGCATTTCAGAGCGGTGATACTGGCAGAACGAACGCCGCAAACGAAACAATGGTCGTGCCGAAGGCCGGGTTGATCTGGCTAGGCGTCGGTCTCGCCGCGCTCGCGTCGGTGTGGCAATTCGGATTGGACAAGCAGCTTTATGTCCTCGGCGGCGGCCTCGCTGCATTCGGTCTGCTTCAGCTTGCCAACCAATATGCGAGCGCAGGCACGGCAGTGCGCGAAATCCTGAGCGACCTGTCGCAAATGCCCGACCAGATGCGCCGCTTGGCCGTCGTCCAGTTTTTCAGCTGGATCGGCTTGTTCATCATGTGGATTTATACCACGCCAGTCGTCACTCAATATGCGTTTGGATCGACCGATACATCGAGCAAGCTCTATAATGACGGGGCCGATTGGGTCGGAATCATGTTCGGCGTTTACAATGGCGTCGCGGCCTTGGCGGCCTTTGGGTTGCCAGGGCTTGTCCGGCGGATTGGTGCCGTAAAGACACATGCGCTGTGCTTGCTCGTGGGCGCGATCAGTTACGCGAGCCTGCTTGTTGTCCGCGACCCGAACATGCTTTTGCTCCCGATGGTGGGGGTTGGCATTGCCTGGGCATCGATCCTGACCATGCCCTATGTGATCCTCGCCAATGTCCTTCCGCAGCACAAGCTGGGCATTTATATGGGTATCTTCAATTTCTTCATCGTGCTGCCGCAATTGCTGATTGCGACGATAATGGGGGCAGTCATTAACCTGTTTTTCCCCGACGCACCGTTGTGGACGATGCTGTGCGCAGCGTTGGCAATGGGGATGGCGGCACTCGCGATGCTCCGCGTGCACGAACCCGCCTAAACGCACTTCCGATTCGCAGGCGTCTGCCCTATCGCGGGTGGCATGTGGCTGCTTCATCAATTCCCGCTCTGCCCCTTTTCGCGCAAAGTGCGCTTGTTGATGGGCGAAAAGGGCGTCGGTTATGAACTGGTGCGCGAACATCCGTGGGAACGGCGTGACGAATTTGTCGACTTGAATCCCGCCGGACAGACGCCAGTGCTGGTTGAAGATGAAAAAGGCATCACGCTCATCAACTCGGCCGCGATTTGCGAATATCTTGAGGAAACCGTCGAACAAGCGCCGATGATTTCGGGTACCGCCATCAACCGCGCCGAAATCCGCCGTCTATCGGCCTGGTTTGATGAGCAGTTTCACGGTGCCGTTGTTGCGCCGTTGATGATGGAGCGCATGCTCAAACGTCTCGTCCATCGCGCAACGCCCGACACAACGGCGCTGCGCGAGGCGATGAAAGCGGCGAACAACATGCTCGATTATGCCGACTATCTTCTCGATCATCGTAATTGGCTCGGCGGTGCAACGCTCAGTCTGGCCGACCTGACAGCGGCTGCGCATATCTCGGTGGCGGACTATCTGGGCGGCATTGACTGGCGCGCACATGAACAGACGCGCAACTGGTATTCGGGCCTGAAATCGCGGCCCAGTTTCCGCCCGTTGCTGGCCGAGCGAATGGGCGTCATCGCGCCGCCCGCCGATTATGACAAGGTCGATTTCTGATGGATCCGGTCGCGCTGATTGACGAGATGGCGGTGCGGGCGCGGGTGGCCTCGCAACAGCTTGCGTCGATGCCGACCGGCAAGAAAGCGGCAGGGCTGAAAACGGCGGCGGCCAAGCTGCGCGCGTCATCGGTTGCCATCATCGCGGCGAATGCTCTTGATATGACGGCAGCGCACGCAAACGGCATGGCGACCGCAATGATTGACCGGCTGACCGTCGATACCGCGCGCGTTGAGGCGATTGCCGACGCCGTTGATGCCATTGCCGCGCTGCCCGATCCTGTTGGTGCCGTGATCGAGGAAAGCGCGCGCCCCAACGGCCTGAAACTCTCGCGCGTCCGTGTGCCGCTGGGCGTCATCGGGATCATTTATGAAAGCCGCCCCAATGTGACGGCAGATGCCGGCATGCTGTGCGTCATGTCGGGCAATGCCGCCATCCTGCGTGGCGGTTCCGAAGCGGTGAACACCAACCGTGCCATCCATGCGGCGCTGATCGATGGCTTGGCGGAATCGGGTTTGCCTGCCGATGCCATCCAGCTGGTACCGACGACTGACCGGGCCATCGTCGGCGCAATGCTCGCCGCGCATGGCAAGATCGACGTGATCATTCCGCGCGGCGGCAAGACGCTTGTGGCGCGGGTTCAGGCCGATGCGCGCGTGCCCGTCCTCGCGCACCTCGACGGGATCAATCATACTTATATCGATGCCGCCGCTGACCCGGTCAAGGCACGCGCAATCGCTGTCAACGCCAAGATGCGCCGCCCCGGCATTTGCGGGGCGATGGAGACTTTACTGATCGACCGGAGGTTTGCCGAGGCCAAATCTGTCGTCGCCGCCATGGTCGACAGCGGCTGCGAGCTTCGCGGTGATGACGCAGCACAAGCACTTGATGCCCGCGTCAAAGCAGCGTCACCAGACGACTGGGACACGGAGTATCTCGAGCCCGTTTGCGCTGTGCGGATCGTCGACGGTCTTGACGGTGCCCTCGCCCACATCGCCGCGCATGCCTCGCACCATACCGATGCGATCATCACCGAAGACAGCGCTACCGCTGAAACTTTCCTTAACGCCGTGGATTCAGCCATTGTCATGTGGAATGCTTCGTCGCAATTTGCCGACGGGGGCGAATTCGGGCTCGGCGCGGAAATCGGCATCGCAACAGGTCGCCTCCACGCCCGCGGCCCGGTCGCGCTTGAAGGGCTGACGACATACAAGTGGCTCGTCCGCGGCACGGGGCAAGTGCGACCCTGACCCCCACCGGCATCCTCGGCGGATCGTTCAATCCGGCGCATCGCGGGCATCGGCGGATCAGTCTGTTCGTGGCCGACGCGATGGGGCTTGACGAAGTTTGGTGGCTGGTCTCGCCGGGCAATCCGCTCAAGCCCGTTGAGGGCATGGCCCCCTATCCCGCGCGGCTGGCATCGGCGCGGAAGTTGGCGCGGCGGAGCATCATCAGGGCCTCCGACATCGAGACCAAACTCGGCACGCGCTATACAGTCGATACCCTTGCAAAGCTCGTCCGCCGTTATCCCAAACGGCGCTTCGTGTGGATCATGGGCGCGGACAATCTCGGCCAGTTCCACTTTTGGCGGGATTGGCGGAAGATTGCAAAGCTGGTTCCGATTGCAGTTGTCGCGCGTCCGGGCTATGAGGGGATGACTGTTGCGAGCCCCGCGACGGCATGGCTGCGGCGCTTCGTCCGACCCGCAACCAGCGTGAAGCAGTGGACGAAGTGGAGACCGCCGGCGCTCGTGCTGTTGCACTTTCGTCCCGATCCAAGCTCCGCAACGGCGCTCCGTCGGGCCGATCCCGACTGGTATCGCCGGTTTTCCACCCCCCATAAGCGGAAATCGCAACCGCCCAACGACTA